>JBDTEO010000046.1:0-20875 GCA_039922495.1 Candidatus Dormiibacter sp. | reverse complement strand
GTTTCGGTTCGGCCACCCGCTGACGGCTTGCGCGTTGGTGCTGCTCCGACACCTTTTTTCCCTGTCCGTTCGACCTTGTGGGCAGCCCGATCGTAGGCGCGCTCGGCGCGGAACTCAAGTCCGCCGGCAAGTCCTGCCCGAAAGGGCATCGACGCCTAGGCTGTCGTTGTCCTGCGGCGCCAGGCGAGCACGCCTAACCCCGAGGCCAGCAACAGGATTCCGGCAGGCAGCCCGGCGAGGCCACCGCCGGTCGCGGGCAGGGTGACCGGCGAGACGCCGTCGCTACAGGTTGTCGTGTTGGTGGTCGCCGTCGCCTCCTGGCCGAAGAGCTGGCCGGTGGTGTCGTAGGAGAAGGCGCCGTAGTAATAGGTCGTGTTCACCGCCAGGCCTTTGTCGTCGAAGCTCTGGGTCGGGCGATTCGCCTGCACCACCTCGGTGCCATCGCTGGGGCTCGCCGGGGCGTGGTCCGTCCGCCGGCGGATCATGACGCCGCCGTAGTTGGGACTGTTCGGGTTCTGCCAGGTGAGATGGACGGCGTTGCAGGTGCCGCCGGAATGGAAGGAGCTGGCCCCGAATGCCGACACCGCCGGCGGCGGGACCGCGGCGAGGCCGAGGGCAAAGATCGAGAAGCCGGTGGCGCCGATGACGCTGGCGTCATCGCGACCGTCCTGCGGCCAGGAGCCGTTGTCGGCCTGCTGGCTGACCAGCAGGTCGGCGATCTTGGCGTAGAAGTTCGCCGGGTTGGACAGATCCGGCGCGCTGTACTCGCCGAGGCCCTTCGACAGCGACCACATCGAGTAGTGATAGCCGCCCTCACCGCTGGCGAACTGCCAGTGGCACCCGTCCGTCCCGGGGACGCACGCCGCCTCCTCGTTGGCGGCCACGTGATAGACCATGGTCCGGGTGGCCTTGGTCAACTCGTAGACGTCGAGGACGTCCTGGCCGAACTTCACGCCGGCCTGCACACCGGCATCCGTCGACGGGACGCCGGCGTAGCCATAGCCGAAGAGCATCGAGCCGGTGTCATTCGCATTGGACCGGAACGGGGTATAGGTCTCCCCCGGTAGATACGTGCCGCCGCCATCGTTCTGGGTCGCGTGCGTGTTGGTCGAGAGTTCCTGGACGTTGTGCTGCCAGCCGGCGTCGAGCAGCGCCAGCGCAGCCGGCACGCCGCCACTGAGCTGGAGTCCGGTCAGGCCAAAGCCGGTGTTCGACTCGTCGGATCGATTGGTCCCGAAGTCGTAGTTGAAGCCGCCGCAGTACTGCCACTGGTCGGTGGTGTTGCAGGCCTCGGTCGGCTTGTGGGTCGGGCCCTGGAAGAGCGCGATCAAGCCCGCGCGGCCGGCGGTGATGGCCGCCGGAGTGCCCGTGTTCGCATTCTTGCTGAAGCTGAGGGCCGAGACGGCGAGGCCGGTGAAGTACGTGGGATAGTCCTCGCCCGAGCCGAAGGTCCCGTAGGTGTCGGAAGCGGCGTCCGTATTCTGCTGCGTGAGCAGCCAGGTCACCGCCTTCTTGACGATCGCCTGGCGCGCCACGCTCAGGTTGTTGAAATCGCCCCGGTCGCTCACGCCGTAGGAGATCAGCGCCAGCGACGTTTCGGCGATCTTGAAGTCGGTGCCGAAGGTGCCGTCATCATTCTGTTTGGTATCGAGGTACGCCACGCCCTTCTCAACGGCGTTGTTGACGTCGAGCGCCGACGGCGTGGCCGCGCTGGCTGGGATTCCACTCATGGCGAAGGCCACAGGCACCAGGACAGTACTGACAATCGCGGCGATCCTCTTCACGACCGTCCCCCTTTTTCCCGATGGCAGCCGACCATGGGCGCCAGCGCGCTGCCCTGCTGGCGACCGCTGGTGACCTTTAAACACCTTGCGACTCTCGGTGTCAAGGTATTCTCAAGTCTTCACCAAATCTTCATACGAGTTGGGAAATCCATTATGATGTGCCCGGCAACTGGTTCACTCGGATGACAGTCATTCGGATGAGGGCCGGATATCGGGCCGAGACACCGAGCTCAGCAGCGCAACAATTGTTGCCTCCAGCTGGACCTCATGTTGCTGACGTCTGGCTGGAGACGGTGGAAGATTAGTCTTCATGTCTGAACCAGGATGGAGCCATCAGAGAGGAGCCAGTCAGTGGCTATGATTCTGATCGTCGACGATGAACCGGACATTCGCTTCATGATTCGGCTGATCTTCGAGGCGGCCGGGCATCGGGTAATGGAGGCGGGCAATGGCGCCGTCGGCATGCAATACGTCAACGAGTCACGCCCGGACCTCGTCACGACCGATGTCATGATGCCCGTGATGGGCGGTCTGAAGTTCATCGAGTGGCTGCGCTCCGATCCAAGTACGGCGAAAATCCCGGTCCTGGCCATCAGCGGCAACCCCGACCTCGCGACCACGGCGGATGGCGTTCTTTCCAAGCCGTTCGAGCCCACGGCCCTGCTGGACGCCGCGACTCTATTGTTGAAGGGTGGTCGGCACTGACATGAGACGCCTCACAACCGGGATCCAGGAGCTCGATCTCATCCTTGGTGGGGGGTTTGAGCCAGGGTCAATGGTGATCCTGGCCGGCGCGCCGGGCACCGGCAAGACCATCCTGGCCCAGCAGATCTGCTTTACCAATGCCACCACCGATCACAAGGCGCTGTATTACACGACGCTCTCTGAGCCGCACTCAAAGCTGGTTCGACACCTGGAGCCCTTCGATTTCTTCGATCCGGCCGCCCTCGGCCGGCGCGTGGATTTCATCCACCTTGGTGAGCTGCTGCGCGAATCAGGCCACAACAGCCTCGAGCCCGTCGTTGCCGAAGTCGTTCGGCAGTGTGTTGAGACGAAGCCGTCCGTGGTGGTGATCGACAGTGCCAAAGCGCTCCGTGACTTTGCCGATGAGCAGGCACTCCGGACCGCGCTCTACGACCTGGCGAGCCGGGTCGCGCACACGGACGCCCTGCTGTTGTTGGTCGGCGAGTGGACGCCCCAGGAGATCGAGAGCTCGGTGGAGTTTTCCCTGGCAGATGGAATCGTCCAGGTGGTGTACGAAGCGCACGAGCCGCTCGACCGGCGCTGGCTCCGCATGGTGAAACTACGTGGCGGCGAACACCTGGCCGGGAAGCATTCGTTTCGCATCGGCCACGCCGGCTACGAGGTGTTTCCCCGAATGGAGACGCTAACCCCGAAGACGACGGCCGAGGTCAACGGCCGGGTGGCCAGCGGGATCCCCCGGCTCGATGACCTGATGGGTGGAGGCATGAGTGCCGGGCAGGCCACCGTCGTCCTCGGTCCGTCTGGCGCGGGGAAGACCATCTTCGGGCTCCGCTTCGTCGCACAGGGCCTCGAGGACGGCGAACGCTGCCTTTATGTCTCCTTCCAGGAGACTCCCGAGCAGCTCCTCAAGAAGGCGGCTGGCTTTGGTTGGGACCTCGCTGGCGCTCGGAAGTCGGGGCACCTGGTGCTCCATCACGTTCCGGTTGGGGAGATGGATCTCGATAGCATCGCGGCCGCCGTGCGCCGAGAGCTTGCCGCCGGCACGATTCGCCGCGTGGTCATCGACAGCCTCGCCGAACTCGTGTTCGCGGCTCGCGAGGCGGAACGGTTTCCCGCCTATTCCCGGAGCCTGGTGGGATGGATCCGAGCCGCCGGCGCCTCGGTGGTCATCACCAGTGAAACGACCACGCTGGGACCGATGACCGAGCCGATCGGGGGCTTGTCGTTCCTCTTTCACAATGTGATCCTGCTTCGCTACCTTGAAATCGGCTCCGAACTGCGTCGGGCCCTGAACGTGATCAAGATGCGTACCAGTGACCATGACAAAGGGGTCTTCGAATTCGTTATCGATAGGCATGGCTTGACGATCAAGGATCGATTGGAAGGGGTGACCGGCGTGCTCGGGTGGACGGCTCTGCGCACGCAGGAGTGATTGCGGACAGCTCGACTAGCGATCAAGAGCCTTTGTCTGAGCTTTTCCGATAACAAAGCTGTAGCCTCGCCCCTTTTCGCTCACCAGCTGGCACCAGGCTTTGAAGGGCGCGAGCTTCTGTCGCATTCGCGTGATATAGCTCCGCAGCTGCTCTGGGGAGGCGTCCGGCCCCCAGGTTTGCGCGAGAATTTCCTCGGCGGAAAAATAGGACTGGGGACTGGCCAAGAGAAATGCCAGGACTTCCCATTCGCGCTTCGTAAAGCGGATTTCGTCGGCTCCCCGTAGAACCGAGCGGCGCTTCATGTCGAACACAAACTCTCCGAGCTCGATCTTCGTGGCAAGCGGGATTACCGAACTTGGGCCTGCCGCGCGAAACTCGACCCTGATCGCGCCCACCAGCGCATCGGGGACGAAGGGCTTGGGAAGAATTTGTTCCGCCCCTGCCTCGAAGTTCTGCAGCGCCCCGCTATACGTTTCGTCAAGCATGATGATTGGGGCGATCGCGCGAATTTCGGTCAGGATCTTGGCGTCGATTCGGGATTTCGGGTCAACCCCGATAATGACCAGGTCAAATTTCCGGCTTCCGGCCAGCAGCGCTCTGCCCGGGTTGACCTCTGAAACGCTCTCCCATTGGCCCCCCGCGAGTTCGACCACGTGGCTAATGACGGAGCGATAGGATGGATTGCCTTCGATGACCAAAACCTGAGGGGGCTTGGCCCTGGGTTTGTCGTCCTTTCTGATCATTTCCCGCATTTAATCAGGGATTGAATTGCGGCGCCGCAACGATTGTTGCGGGTTGTGAGAAAGCCACCCCTGTTACGGCAGGCCGGATAGGCTCTGCAGCCCCAGAACCGCGATCCGGCGCTCGGCCCTCTCCGAGGTGAAGCCGCCGGGAGCCACCAGCACACCGCGACGCGTAGGGCTCAGCCTGCGGGACTTTAGGGCAGAACGAACACGACGCCTTCCATGGCTGCCGGGTATTCAGAGCTGCCGGGCCTGGCTTGCACGCGCTTGAGCTCGCTGTTCCACAACGCATGGGCATCGCAGAAATACGGGTAGATGCCCGGTGTGTCGAAGGTGTAGGAGGCACCGCCGTTCGCGGGAACCACGAACTTGAACTGTACGCTCCCGCCAGGATCCGTGAGGACGGTGTGGGCGTCGCTGTCGAGGTTCGTCCAGGTCACCCGGGTGCCCTTCTTGACGGCCATCGCCAGCGGATCGAACCGATCGGCCGATGGCATCACGATCTTCGCCTTGCCGGTGAACACTGGCAGCGTGTCACCGACGACCAGGATCATCCCGTACATGGAGATGGGATAGGCGTCCGCCGCCTTGTTGGCCCTGATCAGCCCGGTGGTCCGGTCGTAGGTCGAGTGGGCATCGCAGTAGTAGCCGTAGATTCCCGGCTGCGTGAAGGTCTGGGTGACCGACTTGCCCGACGCGACGACAAGCGTGAAGTCGACCGGGTCGGTCGGCATCGAGACGACGGTGTGGGTGTCGGCGTCCCCGTTGGTGAACGTCACTCTCCCTCCGGCGGCAATCTGGAGCATGAACGGCTCGAAGCGGTCGGCCTTCGGAATCGTGACCTTGGCGGTGGTCGGAAAATTGCGGCCAGCGGTTCCACCCGAGGTTCCGCCGGTGGATGCGTTTCCGCATGCGGCGAGGATGCCGGCAACGCCGAGCAGGGCAGCAAAGGTAAGGCAGGACGTTCTCTTCAACATCTTGTGCAAATCGCTCCTCAGATCAGATTTGATTCGAGTCTGCGCTCGCACCGGCCCTCGCAGAGGGGCCAGGGGTCCCGAACTCGGCAGGCCCAAGGTCCCACGCGCCCGATCGAAGCGGTGATGCTCTAGGGCGCGCCAGCGGTCCTGACTGAGAGGACTGCATCGTACGAGGTGATGGCCGTCTCCACCACGACCGTCACCGTCCAGGTACCGGCCAGCGAAAGCCGCGTGGACTCGGCCGTGTACAGACCGTCGGTCACTTGCCGCAACTCGAGCTCCGACTCGCCGATCTCCGGTCGGGCGGGGAGGTCGAAGAGAAGGAACAGCGTCGCGTTCGCCACCGGGTGGGCCCCCCGATTGTCACGGACCGTGACCGTGAAACGGTTCAGGCCGGGGTAGCCAGGAGCAACATCAAGCGTCACCCGCACGGCGCCGCCGTAATCGACGCCGGTCACCACCACGTGGGGGAAGTTTCGCGCCGCGACCGGGCGAACGAAGCTGGGCGGCGGCAGGGTGGTCAGGAAGGCCGCGGCGACCATGATGCCGGCGGCCAGCATCAGTTCTCCGCGAGACACCCAACGAAGGCGCTTGATCCCGGCAACTCCAATCCGCACGTATCGCCAGCGATTGGTTGCCGCCAGCGGGGTGATGGTGAGAAACAGCGCGGTCTTGAGCAGGAGCAACCATCCGAACGTGGTGGTGAACAGATTCGACCAGCTGCCCACTTCGTCGATTCCCCGCACCAGTCCGGTCAGAATCATGGCCGCGAAGGCGATACCCGCGACCAGCGAGAAGCGGCCCACCGCCTCAGCTTTCGCGATCGTCGGTAGGCCGCGAATCCCGACCAGCACCGCGGCCAGCCCGCCGATCCAGACCGCGTAGCTCGCTACGTGTAACCAATGGGCCGGGATCATGAGCCAGGCGAGTGGACTGGCGGCCGCGTGGCTGGCCAGGGCGTTGGCCAGCATGGCCACCAGGCTGAGAACGGCGCACAGCGCAAGCGCGACGCGACGTCCGGTTCCGCGCAGCCTCCACGCGGCGAACACGGCCAGGCCCGCCCCGACGATCGGCGCGACCACGAGTTCCATGCCATGCGCCAGCGACGTCCCGAGGAAAATGGACCAGTCGACGCCGGCGTTCTCGCGCGCCGCTTCGGCGACCATCAGCGCGCCGGCGAGCGCGAGCGCGTCGCCGACACCCACCAAAAGCAAGACGGCGAGCGAAATGTCCTCAAGGGCGAGCAACTCAACCCAGGCGCCGCCCAGGAGCAATCCATAGCCGGCGTCGAGTCCCCATCGACCCGTGACGCCGAGCGGCGAGGGCGGCGCTGCCGGAGCCGCGACGGTCAGCGGAATCGGAGGCACGGCCTGCGTGCCGATCGCGAAGGCGAAGACCCCCGTGGCGACATGGCCGTCGATGGCGGAGACCGTGCGCCAGCTGACGGTGTATACACCATCCGAAAGGGCCGGCACGGGAACGCTCACTGCGGTCGGACTGCCTCGCACCCCCGAGACCAGCCCTCCGGCCACCTGGTGACCGGCGGTGTCGAGGATCTCGACGCGCGAGAGGGTTGGATCGGGTGTCTCGGTAAACGTGATGATGACGACCTTCGGCGCGTGCGCGAGCGTGGCGCCGTCCGGTGGATCCGAAAAGCGCACAAGCGAGTGGGCGTCGGCAGTCACGGTTAGGGCCAGCAGGGCGCCCCCCGTCAGCACCAACCCAGCGGCGAACCGCGCCAGAGTGGTTACCCCGGCCACCTCAAGGCGGGCTTGGCTTCACGACGCACCTCGGCTAGCGTAGGCCACCCGCGTTCGCACTCGCCTAAAGGACATGGGTCAGATAAACAGCGTTGAGGCGCCTTGCGCGGCGAGCAGCGCGGTGGTTGCGCCGGCCGGCTCCTCGAGCCCGTCGATCAGGTCATCGCGCTTGAGCCCGAGCAAATCCATCGTCATCTGGCAGGGGATCAGCTTGACGCCCATCTCCTTTGCGATCGGGTACCAGTGTCGTTCGACCCCGCGGGATCCCGTAGCGGCAGGAGTCCCGGCGTCTGGGGGACTTTGAGCCCTATGTGCTTGATCAGTTACAGAGCTATCGTTACCGCATGACGATGAGCGCCGACCTCATCGACGCCGCGGCCCATCGCTTTGCCTTGCTCGGCGATCCGACCCGGCTGCGCATGATGAACGCGCTCATGGAGAGTCACGCGCTGTCGGTTGGCGAGGTCGCCCGGGCCGTCCATACGTCTCGGTTCAATGCCTCCGCGCATCTCAACCGCCTGGCCGTGGCTGGCCTGCTGGCGCGGCGCCGGGCTGGAACGACCATCTATTACCGGATCAACGACGTCAACCTGCCCCGAATATGCGATTGGATGTGCGACTCATTGCGCGACCGGGCGCGAAGCCTCGCCGGTGAGCGCTTAACGTCATGAGGATCCGGCGTGCCGTCGATTCCGGAGCCATCCCGGTCGCCCTGGCGCTCACTGGCTTAGTGGTCGGAGGCGCCGCCTGGGTATTTGGATGGCGGTCGGCCGCCGACCTGGCCTGGGCGATCACGACGGCCATCGCTCTGCCACCGGTCGGCCTCGCGCTTTTCCAGCGATTGCGGCGAGGCGCGCTCGGCGTCGATCTGATTGCCCTCCTCGCGCTGGGGGGCGCGCTCGCGTTCCACCAGTATGTCGCGGGTGCGCTGATCGCGCTGATGTTCGCGACGGGCCAGGCCCTCGAGGCTTATGGCGGGGCCCGAGCGCGCGCCGAGCTTACGGCCTTGCTCGCCCGCGCTCCCCGGGTGGCTCACCGGTTTGCGAGTTCTGGAATCGAGACGGTCCCCGTCGAGGCGATCAATCCAGGCGATCGGCTTCTCATCACAGCAGCTGAGGTGCTCCCAGTTGACGGAGTCGTCCTTGAGACGCCCGCCACCATCGACGAGTCAGCGCTCACCGGTGAGGCCGCCCTCGTGGACCACGAGCCTGGCGAGCCGGTTCTGAGCGGGAGCGTCAACGCGGGGGCGCCGTTTGCCGTACGCGCCACGGCAGCGGCCAGCGAGAGCACGTATGCCGGCATCGTTCGGCTGGTCCGCGAGGCCGAGAGTTCGAAGGCGCCATTCGTCCGACTTGCCGATCGCTACGCCGTGTTTTTCCTGCCGCTGACGCTCGGCGTGGCGGCCCTCGCCTGGGTGCTTTCGGGCGACCCCATCCGCGCCTTGGCCGTCCTCGTTGTCGCCACGCCGTGCCCACTCATCCTGGCCGCTCCTGTGGCGATCGTGTCGGGCATGTCGAGAGCCGCTGCGGCCGGCGTGATCGTCAAAGGAGGTGGCGCACTGGAGACGCTGGCACGCGCCACGATCTTCTTCTTTGACAAGACCGGCACGCTGACGACCGGCGTCCCGACCCTGCGTGGCACCGTCGCATTTGGCGCCCTGGATGCCGACACGATCCTTCGTTTGGCCGCCTCCCTCGAACAGGCGTCTTCGCATGTGCTGGCTGAGGCCGTGGTCAAGGGGGCTCGCGAGCGGGAGTTCTCGCTGACCGCCCCGGGTGATGTCCGCGAGGAGGCCGGCTACGGTATTCGCGGTCGCGTCGACGGACGGCTCGTCGCGGTGGGCCGCCGTAGCTGGGTAACCTCCGAACATGATCCGTCGGTAGGAGCGGTCGCTGAGGCGGAGGCTGCCGCTCAGGCGGCGTCCACCGTATTTGTCGCGGTGGACGGAACGCTCGCGGGAATGGTATGGCTGACGGATCCAATCCGGCCGGATGCTCCCGCGACCATGCAGGCCTTGCGACATGCCGGCGTGGCCCGGATTGTCATGGTCACGGGTGACCAGGCCGGCGTTGCCGCGCGGATAGGGCGGACCCTCCAGGTCGACGCCGTCCTCGCCGAGCAAACGCCATCAGCCAAAATCGAGGTGGTACGCGCTTCCCGAGCGCTTGGGATAACCGCGATGGTCGGCGACGGTATCAACGATGCGCCGGCACTGGCCGCCGCCGATGTCGGGGTGGCAATGGGCGCGCGCGGGGCCACCGCATCCTCCGAAGCCGCCGACGTGGTGCTCCTGGTGGACCGGCTGGATCGGCTGGTCGTGGCGATGGGAATCGCGCGGCGTGCACGGGGGATCGCCGTGCAGAGCGTCGTGGTCGGAATGGGCCTCTCGATCGTCGCCATGGCGATTGCCGGGGCGGGATTCCTGCCGCCGGCGCCGGGCGCCTTGCTCCAGGAAGGGATCGACGTCGCGGTCATCCTGAACGCATTACGCGTGCTTCAGGACGAGGCTTATCCGCCGGCCGATCGCGACCAACCGCGACCTGGTTCCGAGGAGCGCCTTAGCGTTGCGTAAGACAACAGGTGGCAGGAGCCCGATTCCTCCTTGCGGACCAATCAGGTCGCATCTGGGCCTCCGTCGCACGTTCGAGGTAATCGACCAGCGCATGCAGGAACGCGTTCACGACCGATTCCGCGGTGCGCCGGATGAACATCGAGTCAGCCAGCTCGCGCAGCCGCGCCCGGCACCGGTAGTCAACCGTAATAACGAGCTGGGTCGAGTCCGTCGCGAGGGGTCGAACTTCGAGCTCACCGTTGACCCGCGGGGTCAGGCTTCGATCGCGATCGTTCCACCATCGAAGGTGAAACGTCGTGTTCAGATCACGCGGGACCGGACACCCCAGCTGGCCGTGGAGATGTTCACCCGGTCCAGACACGTCCTGGGCAATGGCGGCAATCGCGCTCGATCCGCCGCGGCGTAAGGTCTCGAGCACGGCGTCGGGGGGCAACGGCAGCGTCGCTGCGCTACGTACCCACATCGGCCATCAACTCCCGACCCCGACCAGCTCCCGAGTCCGAGCCGGCGGGAGGGCGGCTGGAGCTCGGCGCTGGACTGGTGTTGAGATCACGGCCAGACCACGCGGCACACCCGCTGGAGATCGATGGCGGTCGTTACCTTCGCGGCACGCCGCGTTCCGCTCGTCGATTTCGAAGAGCGCCCAGACATACGCGGCGGGGTCCTGGCCGTCAAAGACAATCGGCTCGTGGCCGGTGGCGCGCAGCCCGAGGGTGACAAGTTCGGACTCCGCGTCGTGGGTCAGGTCCACGTCAGCCGGCCAGGCGTGGCCCCCAATCGGAGGCTGCTTGCCAAAGAGCACGTTGTAGCCGACGAGCGCGGCGGCCGCAGCCGAGGTCGGACCGGGCGCATCGGCTGGACCGGTTTCCCAGCGGCTGACGGTGTCAATCGCCTTGAGGACCGGAAAGAAGGGCCCGATACTTCGCCCGTCGAGACGGTGGCGTAGCTGCTCGGCCAGCCGGAAAATTCGGTCCTGGGTTTCGATGCTATGGCAGACGCCTGGCGCCCCGGTTGCCCAGTCGTCGGCCGCTTTATGGAGGCGCCGATACCGATTTACCGAGCCTGTCTGGCGAATCAAGTCGGTGTCCTGGCGATTCATGGGCTCACCTCGAGGCGTTTGATCCTGTTCAAGAAGCTCCGGCGGCTGACTCTGCCCCGGCGTCGCAGCACGCCGAGTCGCGCGTCTCCCCGGGCCTTCCCCAATTGACCCGGATCGCCCACGAGTAAGACGGGCTTATCGGCGGCGAGATAGTAGTGAAGCAACTGGCGACCGGGCGTTCGCGTCGTGGCCGCATCCTGGACCAGGCGTAAGTCGAGGACCAGGAGATCCGAGATCTCCACGAGCCCGCAGGCGTGCCCACGCTGGCCGAGGCAGACCATGGCGGTGTGCGGCGGGCCCGGGCAGTTGATCACGCCGTAACCGGCGGCCTCGAGCCAGGACCCGAATTCCTCGCGCTCTTTGGTATCTGGTTCGACCAGCAATACCAGATGCTCGTTCCTCGGGATGGATTTCGTCACCCCAATCACCTCCGTTAGCTCAAGCATGAGGCGGCTCGGGGTAGGTTGGTAGGGCCGATGGTCCCCCGCAGATCGGGGCCATCGGCCGCGCCGAGCCGTACGCAGCCGCCCCAGATCCGGTAAGCGCCAGCGTCGACGGGGCCAGCGCGGTCGCCGACAGGATCGCAACAATCGTCCGTCTCAGCTGGAAATGGCTGCGTCTTCAGGCGGCGGAGGGGAGGTCCGCCGATCCGCGGCACTCTGGGTATCGAACGCAGCTCATGAACGGTCCCCGGGATCCGTTTTTAAAGACCATCTCGGAGCCGCACTCCGGGCAGCGGCCCATCATCCGGAATAAGTCGTCGGCCGCGACGAGCTCGAGCTTCGGCACCTTCGCCGCAAACTCCACTGCCTGCGGACTGAAGAAGCCCGAGGTGACAAAGAAGCCACGGCTGGCCTTCTCCGCCGTGATCAGGCCAACGAACTCGCGAACGTCGCGTTCGCCGACGAAACCCTGCTGCCATCGACGTTGCTTGCACTGAACGATCGCCTTTTCTTTTTTTCGTTGCAAGCGGATGTCGATGCCACCGTCGGGTCCAGGCTTGCCAACAATCTCGACCTTCCATCCGTGGGCGGCAAAGGCAGCCCCGACAAACCGCTCGAACTCATGCCATGGGAGAGCGCGGATGTCTTCCCCGGAACGCTGCTGGTCCAGCAATCGTCGCCAGCCGACCTTCTCAACAAGGTTGACCAGCCCCGTCATGGCGATCACGTAGGCGCCCACGAAGGCTAGTGTCGGGATCGCAAAGGCTGCCCACTTCCAGTAGACCCAGGTGCCCAGACCTGACGGAGTGGCCAAGCTTCGGGCTACCAGTTCGAGTGGCACAAGCAGCCCGAAAAAGAACACAAAAGGTAGCACGACGGCAATTTCCATCTCGAACCTGTTCAGCAATCGCCATAACCAGGACGGCACCCACCGTTCGAACCACATGGCGGCGTAACGAGCGAAACGAAGTTCCCTTGCTCCGAACACGGTCACCGAATCGAAAGGTTGACGGGCGCCAACGCCGTCACGGTCGCCACGGCAGGGAAAGGCCGGGCGTTCTGCCCGGCCTTTTTCGTCAGCGCTTGTTCATCGGGGTAAAGGCGCGCTCTCCCGGGCCGATGTAGATCTGCCGGGGCCGGAAGATTTTCTGCTCCGGGTCGAGCAGGCCCTCCTGCCATTGCGCCAGCCAGCCGGGAGTCCGGCCGATGGCGAAGAGGACCGGGAACATCTCGACCGGGAAGCCGATCGCGGCATAGATGATCCCCGAGTAGAAGTCAACATTCGGATAGAGCTTGTGGCTGACGAAGTAGTCATCCTCGAGCGCGACGCGCTCCAGCTCCAGCGCGATATCGATCAGCTTGCTGCGGCCGGTGACCTCGAAGACCTGCTCGGCGACCCGCTTGATCACGCGCGCCCGCGGGTCGTAGCTCTTGTAGACCCGGTGACCAAAGCCCATCAAGCGGATCTCGCCCGTCTTGACCCGCTTCACATATGCCGGAACGCGGTCGAGCGACCCGACTTCCTGCAGCATCCGCAGCACCTGCTCGTTGGCGCCGCCGTGGAGCGGGCCGTAGAGGGCGGCCGCGGCCGCGGCGGTCGCGGAGTAGGGGTCGGAATGGGCGCTGCCGACGGCGCGCATGACGCTGGTCGAGCAGTTCTGCTCGTGGTCGGCGTGCAGGATGAAGAGGACGTCGAGCGCGTGCTCGAGCGCGGGGTTGAGCTGGTAGCGCTGCTCGGTCGCCTTGTACATCATCGACAGGAAGTTGCCGGCAAACGAGAGTTCGTTGTCGGGATAGGAGTAGGGGAGACCCATGGCGTGCCGGTAGGCGAACGCCGCCAGGGTCGGCATCTTGGCGATCAGGCGCACGATCTGCTTGTGGCGCGACGGCTCCTCAAAGATCGCCTTGGCGTCCGGATAGAAGGTCGACAGGGCGCCGACCGTCCCCACCAGGATGCCCATCGGGTGCGCGTCATGGTGAAACTCATCGATCAGCTTCTTGATGTTCTCGTGGATCAGGGTGTGATGGGTGATCTCGTCGGTCCAGGCGCCGAGCTGGCCGGCGGTCGGCAGCTCCCCGTTGAGCAGCAGGTAGGCGACCTCGAGGAAGGTCGACCCCTCGGCCAGCTGCTCGATCGGGTAGCCGCGGTAGCGGAGGATGCCGCGGTCGCCGTCGATGTAGGTGATGGCGCTCCGGCAGCTGGCCGTGTTCATGAAGGCGGGGTCGTAGCTCACCAGGCCCTCGCCATTCTCCGGGGCCTTGATCTGGCGAAGGTCGGTCGCCCGGATGACGCCGTCCTTGATCGGGACGGCATACTCCCGGCCCGACCGGGCGTCGGTGACGGTCAGCCTGGGTTCGGCCTCGGGGCTGGGTGACATCTCGCTTCCATCCTACGAGGCATCGGATCGCCTTTCCAGGGAGGGTTTGGCCGCCCAGTCAACCGCCGGTCTGCCGCGGTCCTCCGGTTGATAGCGCCGTACATATATATAGGTATAGGGTCCGGTTCTAGGTCTTCACCAAATCTAAATACGATTTAGCCTTCACTTATTGACATCGAGGATCGTTCCTGTAGCATTCCCCCCAAGGCTTGGGAGGGCCGGCGTTCCGTTCGGGGGACCTTAGTACCTAATCGGGACCGTCAGTTATCTCATAGCCACTGGCCGATCAAATTGGGGGAAGCCAATGGCAACGATCCTCTTGCTCGACAAAGACCCGATACATCTCGAAGTCCTGACTCACCTGCTGCAGACGCAGGGCCATAGGGTTCTGTCGACCCCGGAGCCTGAACAGGCGCTCGAACTGGTGCAGTCGCAGCTGATCGACCTGGTCATCCTGGAGACCGTCCTGCCCCGGTACGACGGCCTGCGGGTTTGCCAGCAGATGCGCCAGCTCAATCCCTACATGCCGCTGATGATCCTGTCGGAGCGCCAGGACGAGGACCAGATCGTCCGCGGCCTGATGGCCGCCGCGGACGTGTACGTGATCAAGTCGGTCTCCTTCCGCCAGTTGATTGCCCAGGTCGGCGCCTTGCTCCGGCGAGGCAGCATGACCCGGACCGGGCGCTGGGGTGACGACAACCTGTCGATCGGGGAGATCACGCTCAACCTGCCCCAGGGCCTGGCCCTGGTCAACGGCGTGCGGGTTTCCCTGACCAAATCCGAACTCTCCCTGCTCCACGCCCTGATGGAGAACGCCGGCCGGATCCTGAGCCGCGAGCAATTGATGGAGACGGCCTGGGGGGATGGCTATAACCGTGGACCGAAGATGGTCGACGTCTACATCCGCCAGCTCCGGATCAAGATCCAGCCGCACCTGAAGGGCGGCGACTATCTCCAGGCGCTGCGCGGCTTCGGCTACAAGTTTGAGCTGCCGCGGCCTCAGGCGGCGTTTGCCAGGGAGCCGGTTACCGTTTCATAACCGGGCGACTCGGGCCCATCCGGCCCACTGGCTGACCGGCCTCATGAGTTTCTCAGCACCTCCGTACTGCCTGTGAGCAGAGAGACGCCTTTTCGCATCTGAGAGGTGACATTCTCGGTTAGCGTTTCCTTACCGCCGGAGGGCGTCATCCTAACCGTCGAGTCATCTGGCGCCGGTAACGTGTCGGTTCACGGTGTGGAATGTTCTTCACGCTGCGGCTAACGGTGAGCCGCAAGTTTGCAAATACCTCGGATTGCACGGGATTGAGGCCTACGCGCCCAAATTCCCGGCGCCGCCACGCACCAGGCCGGGCAGCGTCCGGGACCGGCACCATCGCTGGGTCTTTCCCGGCTATGTCTTCTTCAAGCTGGAGGACGGCTTCGCCCACTGGGACCTGATCCGCTGGGCGCCCGGCGTGCGCCGGATGCTCCAGGAGGACGGCGCCCCCGGCACCGTTGATGACGCGATCGTGGATCACATCCGCCAGCGACTGGCGGAGCGCTCGCTGACCGAGACCCGACCCACCTTCGTAAAGGGCCAATCGGTCGTGATCCAGAGCGGCCCCCTCCGGATGGTGGACGCGATCTTCGAGAAGAACCTTGACGCATCGGCGCGGGTGCAGGTCCTGGTTCATCTCCTTGGCCGCCCGATGACGGTCAAGCTCGACCCGGCGATCCTGAAGGCGGCCGGCTAGCCGCCTTCGCTCCCAGACGGGATCGCATTTTCGAACACCAAAGTGTTCGAAACGGCGGAGCCTGCCCAGAACCCATGCCAGAAATCTCAGTGATCATCCCGACCCACAATCGAGCCCCGCTGTTGAAGGAGCACTTGAACGCGCTTACCGCCCAGACCTACCCCCGCCAGGCTACCGAGTGGATCGTGGTCGCCGACGGCTGCGTCGACGACTCGGCCCGCATCGCGCGTGCAGCAGGCGCCGACCGGGTGATCGAGCTGGAAGGGAAGGGGGCCGCCTCGGCGCGGAACGCCGGCCTGGCCGCGGCAACCGCTCCGCTCGTCGCTTTCCTCGATGACGACATCATCCCGGCGCCCTGGTGGCTCTGGGCGCTGGCCAGCGACGCGGAGGCCAATCCCGGGAACGTGCTCCACATGGGCTACTGCCCCTATGCGCCGTCCGCGATCCGCACCCACCTCGACCGCCGGAACGCCGGCTGGTACGAGGCCAAGCTCCGCCCACTCCAGGACCGGGCGCACGCCTGGCAGTTCACGGATTTCTTTGGTGGCAACTTCGCCGCGAATCGCCAGGCCCTGACCGAGTTGGGCGGCTTCGATCCAAGGTTTGCGCTCTTCGAGGACGCCGAGCTGGCCCTCCGGGTGCTGCAGGCCGGCTGGCGGATCAAGTTCGTCCCGGCCGCCCGGGCCGAGCACCACGCCCACCGCGAAGTTGCCGAGTATGGCCGGCAGGCGTTCCGCTCCGGCCAGGTCGACGTCCTCTTCGCCGCCGTCCATCCGGAGGCCGCCTCCAGCCTGCGCATCGGGATGCGACGGCCGCCGATCAAGCGACAGGTTGGCTCCCTCTGGCGGGCGATTACGAAGCACAGCACCCTAGGCGTTCGCGCCGTCGCCCGCGGTGCGCAGATCGGCGAGCGGTTCAGCCCTCGCCCGATCCTCGACCTGCTCTACGCACTGCTCTGGGACGGCGAGTACTGGCGTGGGGTGGCGGCGGCCTGATGCACTTCCTGGATTTCCGCTCGGTCCTGACCGACATGTTCGCCGAGGAGCTGGCCCCCTTCGGTCCCGTCGCAGGGATCGAATTCATCCATCGGAATCACACCGATGTCTACCGCATCCGCGGGCACCGTGGCAACTTGATCGTCCACGCATCGGCTGACGGCAAGGCCTACCTCAAGCGCCTCCGTGCCAACCTCGAACTGCTGGCGCCGCTCGAAGACCCACGGATCCCGAAGCCGCTCGCCTGGCGATCCAGTTCGGCGGCACCCAGAAACCACGAGTGGGCCGTCCTCGTCTACGAGGAAAAGCTCGGCGAGAAGATCAGCCGGCACCACTTCCCGTCCGGTGCCTGGGAAGGGATCGCGGAATGCCTGGCGCGGGTCCACGCCCTCGAGGGCGACGACGTCCCGGTCAGCGGCCCCGTCTTCAACGGGCACGACGCTGCCCACTTCGACGCCTTCGCGCGCACGCTTCTGCTTCGCATGGGTGACCTGCCAATGCGGTCGAGTCGCATCAGCGCCCACCTCGAGCAGATGATGGCGTTTCTCGACGAGCACCAGGCCGCCTTCGGCGTTCCCGCTCGGGTGATTCACGGCGACCTCGACCGCAAGAACATCCTCGCCAGCGGCTCCCAGGTCAGCCTGCTCGATTGGGCCGACCTGGCCAACGGCGACTATGCCTTCGACCTCGGGATGCTCAAGTTCATGCTGGATTCGGTCGCGCCCGCATCAAGCGCCAGGCTGATCCGGGATCAGGCGCGGCGCTATCGGACGCGGTTCGCCGATGACTCGCTCGAACTCCGGCTGCGCTTTTTCCTGGCGCTGGCCGGGTTGGTGCACGCCTTCCAGGCCTGCGACGACACCGGCGCCTTCAAGCCGGCGCGCGCCTGGCGGGTGCGCACCTCCTATCTCCACTCGGAGGCCCAGTGGCGCTCGCCGCTCCAGCTCGACGGTGAGCGAGCCGGCGCGCCGGCTGTCCGGACCGAGCAATGGGCGCTCGACATCGACCAGCCGATGCGCGGTCTGTACTACCTGCTTGCGCCCAAGAGGGTGGTCTAGCTGCCAAGGCCCAGCCTGCGACAGGGCAGCCTGCTGAATTTCGGCGAGGGGGCGATCAGCCTGGCCGCTGCCCTGGTCGTCTCCGTTCTCCTGGCCCACCAGCTGCATCCGGATGGATTCGGCCTGTACGCGCTGGTGATGTCGATCGTCTCTTTTGCTTATCTCTTCGCCCGCGCCGGCATCCCCGGAACCGTCCGCCGCTATGCCGCCGAGTTCGATGGGCGAGGGGAGCGTGACCTGATCGGGATCGTCGCCGGCCGCGGACTGCGGAACTCGATCCTCACCGGCGTGGCCGCCGCCCTGCTGCTGGCCGCGCTCGCTGGACCGCTGAGTAGCTTCTTCAACCATGCCGCGCTGCGGTCCTATCTCCTGATCGGCTCCGTCCTGCTGATCCCGATGGTGCCCCTGAGTGTTCTCCGGGCGCTGCTTGGCGGCCTCCAGCACTACCGCTACCTGATGCGGGTCAGCCTGGTCACCTCGCCGCTCTGGCTGGCGGCCTGCGCCATCGCCCTCTACGCGAAAGCCGGGATCGCCGGCGTGCTGGTCGCGACCCTCATCGTCGAGCTGGTCAACCTCGGGGCCCTCGGCGTCAGGGCGATGCGCGACGTTCACATCACCTGGAGCGGCGCGGTCCCGGAGTCGATCAAGATCCGGCTGCAGCGCTACAACCTGGCGCTCGCCGCCCTGATCCTGCTCGACGTCATCGTCTGGCAGCGCTCCGAGCTGCTCTTCCTCGGCCGTCTCTCCAATGCCACGCAGGTCTCCTTCTACGCCGTGCCTTTCGCGCTCACCGAGCGGGTGGTCGACCTGATCCCGGGCGCGGTGCTCGGCGTCCTGCTCCCAGGCCTGGCTTTCGCCCAGGCGTCGCCCGATCCCTCGCGAGTCAGCGCCGTCTTCGGTGAGGCGCTTCGCTACCTCGCGCTCCTGACGCTGCCGATCACGATCGTCGGCATCGTGCTGGCGCCGTTCATCATCCGCGTGCTCTACGGCCCGGACTTCGGTGGCGCCACGATCGTGCTGCAGATCCTGCTGGTCGCGGTCCTCTTCGGGGTCGTCGGCCAGGCGTCCCGGTCGGCGCTCCTCGGGATGGAATCCCAGGGCCGTCTGCTCAAGACCGGCGTCGCGGCCGCGGCGCTCAGCATCGCCCTCGACCTGATCCTGATCCCACGTTGGGGTGCCATCGGCGCCGCCATCGCCAATACCGCTGTACAGGGCACCTGGGCGCTGGCGATCTTCATCCCCCTCTGGCGCCGTTTGCATCACGAACCCGCCCCGGCCATCCGCGAGGTGGTGGCATCCTGATCGCCCGCACCCCGCTACGCCTGAACCTTGCCGGACAGGGAACCTGCCTCCCGTCCTACGCGCGTCGCTACGGCGGTGCCGCCGTCAACGTGACGATCAACCGCTTCGCCTACGCCATGGTCTCCGAGACGGAGAACCGGATGGCTGAAGTCGCCTCGAGTGACTACAACGGTCTGCTCGATGCCGAGAAAAGCTCTCCCGCCGACTCATTCCAGCGGCCAGCCGAGGCGATCCTGAAGGAATTCGGCATCGATCACGGCGTCTCCGTCTTCCTGACGGCCGAGTTGCCGCCCTACACGGGCATCGGGGCCATCAGCGGCAGCGCCGTGGCGCTGATCTGGGCCCTCGCGAAGCTCCGAAACCAGCCGATGACGGTGACCGAGACCGCGCGATTAGCCTCCCTGGTTGAGGTGGAGCGGCTTGGCCTTCCATTCGGCGTCTCGGACGCCTACGCCCAGGCCCTCGGCGGCCTCACTTTCGTCGACGTGCACGAGTCAGATGTCTGCGCGTCGCCGATCCCGGTTTCGGATGACCTCCGCGAGGCGCTCGAAGCCCGCTTGATGCTCTTTTTCACCGGCCGCATCGGCCGCGACACCCAGATGATCAGCGAAGCCGGCCGGGCGGCCGAGAAGAATCGCGCCGGCGTCATCGAAGCCCTGCACGAGATCCGGGCCGCCGCCCTCGACCTCCGCGAACTGCTCCGGAACGGCGAGATCGACGAGGTCGGGGCGTGCCTCGACCGCACCTGGAAGGCGACCCGCCGGATGGGCCCGGCGATGTCCGATCCATGGGTCGACCAGTGGTACGGGATGGCGATCAACGCTGGCGCCACCGGCGGCAAGCTGAACGGCCTTGGCGATGCCGGTTTCCTCCTCGTCTACTGCGAGCCCGACCGCCAGGAACGTGTGACGGAGTCACTCCAATCGGCGGGCCTGCGACGCATCGGCGTCCAGTTCGAACCGACTGGCGTTTCCCTGCTGCTCGACGACTCAACAAGCCCCATTCCAGAGTTAAGGAGCACCGTTGGCCAGCACGCTCACAACTGAAGCGCCGGCGGCCCTCACCCAGCTCGAGTTCTACGACCTGCCCCCAACGTCCACCTTGCATGTCTACTGGCGAGCGGTTGCCGCCGCACGGTACCACCGCCGGACGCAGTACAAAGTTAAACGGCTCTTCGATATCGCTGCATCGCTGCTACTGCTGGCGCTATTGAGCCCACTACTTTTGGTGGTCGCGATTCTCATCAGGAGTACAAGTCGCGGCCCGATCCTGTTCCGCCAACAGCGCCTTATGAAGAACGGCAATGAGTTCACGCTCCTCAAATTCCGAACGATGGTGAACGGCGCCGACGGAATGTTGGATAAGGTCTTTCATCTCAACGTTGCCAGCGGACCGTTATTCAAGGCACGCAAGGATCCCAGATGCACGCCCGTCGGCAGGCTCTTGCGTAAGACATTCATCGATGAGCTTCCGCAATTGATCAACGTCCTCCGCGGTGAAATGAGTCTTGTTGGGCCGCGGCCGATTCTTGCCCGCGAGGTCGCTGACTTGCCCGGGCGTGTCGTCTTCCGTCTAAGTGTTCCGCAAGGTATCACTGGACCTTGGCAGATCGGCGGACACCACAAGCTCACGTTTGAGGAGCAGTTAGTCGCTGAGCGGCGATACATAGAGGATTGGTCGCTAAGGAAGGACATCGAGATACTTATACGGACTGTCGCCCTGGTGGTAGGCACGACCGGTGCCTGAACTGCGCACATTGGACCACGGGCGACCGGGTGAGGCGGCAGACGGCGCCCAACATCTACGGTTTCGAGGGGATGGTATTCGTACGATGATTTTTAGCGGCCTGGGCATTTCGCTTAACTTGATCACAGGGATACTTGTTGCGAGGAT
>JBDTEO010000045.1:0-13291 GCA_039922495.1 Candidatus Dormiibacter sp. | reverse complement strand
TCGCACCGGGCACCGCGTTCGGCGAGTCCGCGCACAGCGCCGTGCGCATCAGTCTCGCCAGCTCACCCGAGGACCTGTCCCAGGGAATCGCCAGGATCATCGAGCGAATCGAAGAGCTGACCTGAAGTGCCAGAGGCGACCGATCATTGACGCTTCGGCGCCCGGCGCGCCGCGCCGGGCACCCGATCGAAACTGTCTAACGGACGTCGGCCTCGGAGCGGACCTCGTTCAAGCGTCCGGTCTTGACGTCGTACACGAAGCCCCGAATATTGGATTTGTTCGGAATGAACGGGCTGGCCTCGATGCGCGCGATCGACTGTTTCACGTCGGCCTCGAGATCGTCAAACGCCTCGAGGGCGAAGGCCGGTCGGATGCCGACCTCGGCGTGAATCTTGCGCTTGACGTCGTCGTCCCTGAAGGTCAGCATGCCGCAGTCAGTGTGATGGATCAGGATGATCTCCTTGGTGCCGAGGAGGCGCTGCGAGATGACGAGCGAGCGTATCGCATCATCGGTCGCTACTCCGCCGGCATTGCGGATCACGTGTGCGTCCCCCAGTTCGAGGCCGAGGATCTTGTGGACGTCAAGGCGGGCGTCCATGCACGCGAGCACGACGACGTGCGTGGCCGGCGGCAAAGGAAGCTCCCCCTTGTCGAACGAATGGGCGTAGTTCTCGTTGTTGTGCACCAGTGTTTCGGTGACGCTCATAGGTTGTTCTCCCCTGGTGATTTGATCAGTCGAGAAGGCTCGGTCCCCAGGCGGCCGCGCCGAAAGCGCTGTGTGGACGGCGTGTTCAGCGCGAACAGATCGCTGAAGAGCAACGTCCCAGGTCGACCGCCAGACGCCGAGTCAAGCTTTCCCCCACGCCACCTCCAACATAGAGGAGTCGAGGCGGCGGCTGATGTGGGCGGGCTACAAACGGAGCCCACCTGAATTTGGGACTCAGCGGCGGTCGCGTTCGGTCCTGGTCGCCACCGCCATCAGGCCGCCGAGGACGGCCCCTTCGAACAATCCATAGAACACAGACCGCAGAATCGGCTGGTTGAATGCTCCGAGGTTGATGACAAAGGTCAGGATCGCGAAGACCGGGAACGACAGCGCAAGCTGCTTCCACGTTTCGAGCGCCTCCCACCAGCGAAGCAACCTCGGGGGTGGGTTTCGAGTTGGCTTCATAACGTCCCGAGCATTGTCTCAGGGCGTGTTCATCACCCTCGCGGCGCTTGTAACTGTCGTGCTCGCCGCCACGTCGTGCGACCCGGTGACGGGAACCGGGCCAGGCACACCCCCAGACCCTAAGCGTTACATCAGCGTCGAGCCCGCCTACCAAACCGCGATCGTGACGCTGATCGCGGCCTACCCCGCGACCGACTTCCAGTTCAACTACGACGGCTATGGCAGCGGCGCGCTCGTCCTCACAGTCCCCGTCGGATGGACCGTCACCGTCCAGTGCGAGAACCACGGAACGGTCCCCAACTCGTGCTCGGTGGTGGCGGACGGCAAGGCGACGAGCCCCGTACGGCCTGACTGGTCGACGCCAGATCCTCAACGCGGGCTGGATCCCGGGCAGTCCGCGGCCTTCAGCTTCAGTCCCACCAAGGTGGGGAGCTACCGCATTGCATCGCTGGTCGGAGGCAACGAGGCGAGCGGCATGTGGCTCGACCTGGAGGTCACCGGCTCCGGTAGCCCGGCTCTCGTGGCGCCGAGTGGCTGACCGCGGCGGCTCTACGTCGGAACGGCGGCCTCGAGCTTCTCGCGCAGGTCGTGCTTCAACGTCGCCGAATCGATGACGATCCCTGGCAGGTGACCCGCGACCACTTTTTTGAGCGGGGCGGGCAGCAGCTTTTCGAAGACGGCACGCGCTTCCTCCGGACCCGCGATGAAGAGCACCTTGTAAGCCCCGCTGGCCATCTCGCGCTGGATTGTCTTGATCGCGACTTCTAAGTTTGCCTTCGTGCGGTTGTCCGCCCTGCGCTGATTGCTCGGCGCTGACGTGCCACCTGAGCGAATGTGCCTTACATCAACTCCGACCACGTGTTCGAGCGCGATCACGTCGTCCAGGATGGAACCAAAGGTCCGGGCTTCCTCTTTGTTCACCACCGCGACCAGCGCGGGTGGGAACTTCTCGAGCTGCCGGAGGATTGGCGCGATGAGAACCTCGCCGACCTCGAGCCGCTCGTCGGTGGTGGCCCGGAGCTTGACCACCTCGAGGATGCCCGCAGGTTCGTCGGCAAAACCGGCAAGCGCGGGACAGCCCGCCGTCCTGACGAACCCCAAGTGAGTGCGCAGGCGGCGAAGCTCGTGCTCCATCAGCGAGCGATCCTTCTCGGCGAGCCGGTCTCGATACCGGTGCAGGAGATCACCGAATTCGATGTCGTAGAAGCGCGTGTCATAGCCTTCGGCGCGTGCGGGCAGGTAGACGCTCAGGACTCGCCTCGATGCTTTCCTCAGGTTTGGCGCCAGCGTGAATACCGACTGGAGCGGGCTGTAGGCAGTCATCTCTGTCTCCTTGCGGTGCCGGCAGGTTCAGGCTCGATGAGAAGCACCGGCCGCTTCGAGTGGAGCGCGAGCTCGTGGCTGACGCTGCCGAGCAGCAGCTCTCTCACCTCGCCCCGACCGCGCCGCGCAATGACGATGAGGTCCGCCGCCTCGCGGTCCGCAACGCCCGCTATCACGGTCGCCGGCCTTCCGTCTTCCATCACGGTCCGGTAGCGCACGCCCGAGGTCTTGAGCGCTTTGCACCACTTGTTCTCGAACTCGTCCTTGATCTCCTGGCGCCACTCGTCGTCGAACTGGACGGGGATGCTGTACGGCTCAAGGAAGTAGACCGGGATGTTCACGGCGTAGACGGCCGTGATCTGGGAACCGAGCGCTTTGGCCATCCTGATCGCCCACTTGAGGGCCGAGTACGAGTTCGTGGAACCATCGACTCCGACGACGATCCGCTTGATGCCCGCCTTGCTTGTCATGCCCCTCCTTCCGGTCCGGCCTACTTGGGCGCGGACTTCCGCAGCGCCTTGTCGAGCTCGTCGCCCAGGTCACGAAACGTCTCCGCCAGCGCCGAGCCGAACGAGCGCGCGGCCTGCTTCGTGCGGGATCGCACCTCGGGGTCGCGCGTCGCGGTCTCGAAAGAGGCGAAGACGGCATCGGCCGCCTGCTTGAGCTGATCGAGCGAGCGGTTCAGCTCCGCGGACTTTCCGGCGTTGCCGGCGCCCTTATAGTGCCGGCGAAGCTCGTCGCCGAGGCTCTTGACGTCGGCGTCAAACCGGTCCCACACCTTCCTGTTCGCGCTGTCAGTCATCGTAGTACCTCCCGTGAAAAGACCTGCGCTCAACCTACACCAACACGAGAGAGCGGCTCGGTGAACCACCTCAGCGCGCGTAAGCTCCGGCCATGGTCAGGGCCGCCCGCTGGCTGCCGGCAACCGGCTTTCTTGCCGCGGTTGAGCCCTCAGCTCGTCCGACATGACGTCGATCCGCCAGCGCTCAGGCGCTTGGGCGGATGCCGAGCTCGTCGAGGTGGGCCAGGAGATCCAGGGGATCTTCGTAGACGCGATAAGCGCCTGCGCGCTCGAGCTCATCGCGTCCATAACCGCCTGACAGCACCCCGATCCCCAGCGCCCGGGCGCGCTGTGCCGCCAGCAGGTCCCACACGCTGTCGCCCACCACGAAGCAACCTGTGATCGGGCAGCCCAGCGCTTCCGCGGCCGCGAGGAACAGGTCGGGGTTCGGTTTTGCGTAGGCCACCTGGTCCCGGGTGATGACCGGCACTCCGGCCGGGATCGAGAGCAGCTCGAGCGAGGGCCGGGCCGTGGACTCGCTGCCGCTGGTTGCGATGGCCCATGGCACGCGCGCATTAGTGAGGGTGGTCAGCAGCTCTTGAGCTCCGGGCAGCGGCCGGACCTCGTCGAGGTGGCGCCGGTACGCGGCGGCGTGCAGTGCGCGCAGCCGATCGGCCTCGGTGTCGGGAACCTCGTGCCCGGTCTCCCTTACGAGTGCCCGCAGGAAAAGGCCGCCGCTCATGCCGATCCGCCTGTGGATCCGCCACACCGAGAGCTCGATGCCCTCCGACTCCAGCGCCTCCCTCCACGCCAGCACGTGCTGGTAGACGCTGTCGAGCAGGGTCCCGTCCAGGTCGAAGAGCATCGCGGGCCGTGCCGTGAACCGCTGTCCGGCGCCTCCGATCGTAGATTCCACAGATTTCATCAGCCATATCTTCCGCTTCGCTTCCGAATGAGATGGCGCAAGCACGAGCCCGCTCGGGGGATGATTCGCGCCTCGTGGAGCTCCGTCACCTCAGGGCCTTCGTCACCGCCGCAACCATGGGTCACTTCGGGCAGGCTGCCGAACGTCTCAAACTGAACCTGATCGAGGCCGTGCGCATCAGCCTTGTCGATCTTTAGAACCCGAGCTACCCGCGTCTCGACTGCAGCTCCGCGCCCAGGATCTCCTCGAGCCGTTGGAAGCTCGTCTCCCAACCGATGGCGACGCCCATCGACGCGGGGCGCGACGTGAAGCCGGAATGGCGCAGCGTGATGCGCGTTCCGTCTTCGATCTCCTCCAGGAGATAGCTCACCGCCGTGGGCGCTCCCGGAGTCCCGACCGTGTGCCACGTGTGCACGAGTTTGCGCGTCGGGTCGATCTCGAGAAACTCACCCTCGAGGGCGTAAGGTCCGCCCTTGCCGACGCCCGACGCTCGCCAGCGGCCGCCCACGCGCACCTCACCCGTCCACTCTCTCGTGTCGAAGACGCCAGGTCTGACCCACCAATTGCAGATTTCTTCGGAGACGAGGGCGCGGAAGACACGTTCTGGCGGCACGGCGATCTCGACGGTCGCGAGGATCAACCCCTCGCTGAGGTCCGCCACCGCGCGCGCCGTGCTGTTCCTGATGCTGTTCATGTCTCCTCCAGGTGATGCTTCAACCGCCCGAGGCTGGCCTGCCAGAACGACCTGTACCCTTCGAGCCAGCCGGCCACGTTCTCGAGAGGCGCCGGATCGAACGCATACAGGCGCTCGCGCCCGACACGCGTGTCGACCACCAGTCGTGCCTCTCGAAGCACCCGAAGGTGCTTCGAGATGGCCGGGCGACTGGACTGGAAATCGGCTGCCAGAGCCCCGGCGTTGGCCGGCCCGCCGGACAGGCGATCGAGGATCGCCCGCCGTGTCGGGTCGGCGATGGCGCGAAAGACGTCGCCGTTGGCCTGGGCTCGATGCATGATATGTAACCTATTGATTACATATCAGGAACGGCCCTCGATGTCAACAGGGCGCTGGAATATCCGTGGGTGTCGGCCTCTGGACGTGCTGGGCGTGCGCCAGCGCGACCTGCGGTGGGAAGGCCGCGGCCAACGCGATCCCGGCGACCGGTAGGCGATCAACGAGACGGTCGCCGGCATCGCTGCCAGGACGGCGTTTGCGGCGGGTCCGACCGAATAGGCGTCGGCGACCGACTTCCATCCGACCGGAAATAAGTGGAGTCTCCACCCGGTTTGATAGGTCAGCGTTGGGACCTACTCTTGAGTCACATAGGAGGCTGTCATGGGTACCTGGAAGTTCGATCCGTACCACACGCAGGTCGAGTTCTCGGCCAAGCATCTCGGGATGATGACCGTGCGTGGCCACTTCGGCGACGTGACAGTGACGGGAGACATCAGCCCCGAGAAACCCGAGGCGTCAAAGTTCGAGGCCACCATCAAGACCGAAAGCATCCGTACGCACAATGACCAGCGGGACAAAGACCTTCGATCCTCCAACTTTCTCGAGATCGACAAATTTCCGACCATGCACTTCAAGAGCACGAAGATCGAGCCGGCCGGCAAGGACAAGTACAGGGTCCACGGCGACATGACAATCAAGGGCGTAACCAAGCCGGTAACGCTTGATGCGACCATCCTGGGAGAGTTCAACGACCCCAACATGGGTCACCGGTACGGCTATTCGGCCGAGGGCAAGATCAACCGCAAAGGCTTCGAGATGAACTTCGACATGATGCTCGACGGCAAGTTCATCGTGAGCGACGAGATCCAGATCAACATCGAGGGGGAGCTCGTCGAGTCGAAGGACAGCGAAACGGCCGGCGCCGCGAAAAGCTGAGGCGCGAGCCAACCGAGGTCCGGTCATTCGGTGCACTCGAAGTCGTCGCCTTCCGATCGACTCCTGAGACTTCCTCTGAATTATGCCGAGCGCGATAAGGCCGGTCGCTGGCCAGCGCGTCGTACGCATCGCAGACCGAGACGATCCGCGCCAGGAGCGGAATCTTGTGGCCGCACAGGCCGTCTGGATAGCCACCGCCGTCGAATCGTTCGTGGTGGTGGCGGATGATGGTCAGGACGTCCCCCGCCGAGGTCAATGGCTTGACGATGCTTCGCCAATCACGGGGTGCGCACGCATCTGCCTTTCCTCGTCGGCGTTCAGGGGTCCGGGCTTGAGAAAGATTGCGGGCGGCACGCCGATCTTGCCGATGTCGTGGATCAGGCCGCCGCGATACAGCGCGACGAGGTCCAGCTCCCGAAGTCCCAGTCGCGAGCCGAGGTGGAGGGCGGTGTGCTCAGGGACTCCTGTTTCCATGGCAGCCCGAACCTATTGTGGACGTTGCATAGCGGCTTGCCAAACCAACGAGGTCGCCTCAAGGCCCTCGCACCCGTACTCCCTAACGTTGGAAGGCCAATTCATGCGGGCTCGAGCCGCTACTTCGCCGGAGTACTACGCGGACTACATTGCATTCCTAAGGCCGCTGGTCGAAACGCCTCAGGATCTCCACGGCGCGACTATCCTCCCTGATGATCGTGCGACCGGTTCGTCGGATTGTTGCTGATTGATCAGCGCTCCAGTTCAGGAAACTACGCCGAGCCCTCGACCGTACGCGCCGACTTACATCAGCCATTAGGTTCCCAATCTTGGGCTCTCGTTCTTTGGCGGCCCTGATGCGGTTACGGACATACTCCCAGTCCATTCGTGGGAAGTTAGTAATTGCTATCTCGAGTGCCGCATCGAAACTGATGTCTTCTCTCGGCCAGTTCACCGTCGCCTGGCGGATCCTGTCGAGATAGAGGTCTTCGCATCCGATCATCAGTACGGAGACTCCAGCAACTTTGAGGGCTACCGTCCGTTCGATGTCATCGCCAGAGCCCGGAAACTCGACCGCGACCGGGAGATCATCTCGAACCCAATGCCGGCCGACCTTGCGGAGTCCAACCTCGGCGAAGCCGATCAAGTCCTTGGGAGACGGCCGCGGGCACAGGTCGAGATCGGTGGGGTGGTACTCGCCGCCGGCCCAGTACTCCTCAGCAGTTCCGCCGACGACTATTGGCGTGCGTTCCATCAGGGTCGTCATCGCTGCAGCGAGAAGCAGGCGCTGCCGGAGTAGCGTCCTAGTCCGTGGAATCTGAGCTAAAAGGGCCCTAGCGTGCTGGCGAGATGGCTTTTCGCTTCTTGCCACGCGAAGATCTCAATTCTTCGAAATGCTTAGGGCCCAGACCCGCCTTCCTCAGAAGTGCCGCCTCCACGGACGACGGTTTACGATCCCACGGATTGAAACGACCAGGACCCAGCACCGACCTTGCAATCGCTCGACGTCTTGAAGCGGATGGCAGAGATGGCTGCGCTCCTCCGAGCGCAAGCGTGATTTGGGAGCCAGTTGCGCGAGCCCATCGGTCGATGAACTCTATCGTCGGCATCCGGTAGCCGGACTCTGCCCGTGCAATGGCGGGCTGTGCCGCGCCCATCGCCGTCGCCAGCTCCGCCTGCGTCATCCCCGCCCGCGATCTCGCTTGGGCAAGCAGGAGTGCGAGTTCTGCCTTGGTCATGTTGTGATTATATCCAATCGGTTATATATTCGTGCTGCCGGTTCGCTCCTGCTAAAAAGCAAACTTCAGGCGCGAGCGCCTCACGGTCCCGAACCGTGAATGTCCCACCTAGGACATGTCGCCGAGAGCGGCGTTTACAAATTTGGCTGTCAAATTGGCTGTCAAATTGCTTTGGGGCGGGCCGTTTCCCAGCAAACTCACAGCAAATTGCGGCGGTTCTGAATACGAAATCGGGGGTGGTGGGCCGGGGCAGACTCGAACTGCCACAGCTTTCGCGGCGGTTTTACAGACCGTTAGGCTCACCAATGCCCAGCCGACCCACTGCAGGCCGCCGAAACCGGCGGGATCGAGGGCTAATCGTAGCCCAACGCCATAATTCCCCCCGTGGCGCGAGGTTATGCCCGCTATGTGCTTGCGGTCATGGTGGCCATCAACTTCCTCAACTACATGGACCGGTGGGTCGCCTCCGCCGCCTCGCCCCTCATCCAGAAGGAGTTCCACCTCAGCGACTCGCTCGTCGGGCTCCTCGGATCGGCCTTCCTCCTCGTCTACGCCTTCGCGGCGATTCCGTTCGGGTACTGGGCCGATCGCGGAGTCCGCAAGACGGTAGTCGGTGTCGGCGTCGCAATCTGGAGCGTCGCCACCCTCTTCACCGGCTTCGCCCGTAGCTACCTCCAGCTCTTCCTGACCCGCGCCGTCCTGGGCATCGGGGAGGCCGGCTACTACCCCGCGGGAACCTCGCTCCTGTCGGACTACTTCCCCAAGGAGCAGCGCGGCCGGACGATGTCGATCTGGGGCGCCGGCAGCGCGGTGGGGATCGCCGTCGGCTTTGCCGGCGGTGGCTTCATCGCCGAGAAGTTCGGCTGGCGCGCCGCGTTCTACTTCGCCGCCGTGCCGGGCATCGTCTGCGCTCTGCTGGCGTTTGGCATGCGCGAACCGCTTCGGGGCAGCATGGAAGTGCGCGGCCAGGCGGTCAAGCAGGCGGGCGAGGCCGCGTGGACGGCGGCGATCCGCCTGTTGCGCATCCCGACGCTGCGGGCGACGATCTTTTCCCAGACCCTCCTCTATTTCGTGCTGGCCTCCAACGCGTTCTGGCTGCCGCTCCTCTTAAACCGGCGGTTTCACCTTTCTGTAGGCAAAGCAGGCCTGCTTGCCGGCGTCGTCCTCGTGGCCGGCGGCCTCATCGGCACCCTGGCGGGCGGGTGGATCGCCGACCGCCGCCTGCGCCACAATCCCGCCGCGCACCTCGAGGTCGGCATCGCCGGCTTCCTGCTGGGTGCGGTCTTCATCTCAATCGCCCTGGTAGCGCCGATGAACGTGGGCCCTGTTCCGGTTTTCATCCCGGCGTTCATGGCCGCGGTCGTGTGCCTCTACCTGTACTCCGGACCGTTCACTGCGGTGGCGCAGAACGTCGTGTCACCGGGCCTCCGCGCGAGCGCCGTCACCACGTTGCTGTTCGTCTCGCACGTTTTCGGCGACTCCCACTCGACCTTCGACGTCGGCTACATCTCCGACCGCATCGGCAGCCTTCAGACCGCGCTGCTGATCACCTCGCCGACCTTGCTGATCCTGGCCGCGGTCATCGCGGCAACCGGACTGCGGACAGTGCGCGCCGACGTCGAGCGCATGGAGAACGACTGGGCGGCACGAACCGCCGAACCGGCGATCAGCTCCTAGGAGATGAACCCGACCAGCTTGCCGCCGAGCTGTCCCGGCTTGATGGTCCGCTCGTCGATCACGTCGAACGCGATCCAGTTCATCTCAGAGACCACCCACGAGCCGTCGGCATTCACCGCCTCGACGTAAGCCACGTGGCCCGCCCAGCTTTCCCAGGTGACCATGATCGCGCCGACCTTCGGCGTCGGCCCAACCGGGTAGCCCTGGGCTGAGGCGTTCGCGTACCAGTAGCCGGCGTCACCGCGCCACGTCACGTTGCGCTTGGTGGCCACGTACCAGGTGCACCAGCCGACCGGGAAGCCGGTGGCCGGGTATGGGCCGAGACAGCACCCGACCACGTGGGCCGAGAACGCACCGCCGGTGCCAGACCGAGCGAGCAGCTGGTACAGGGCCGGCGGGGGCGGGAACGCGCCTCCGACGCCACCCGGAATGACCAGCGTCGTACCCGGCGCCAGCTGGGCGGTGCGCAGCCGGTTGAAATCGATGATGACCTGCGGGTCCACCTGGTACTTGGTGCCCAGGCTGTCGAACGTGTCGCTCGCCTTGGTCGTAACCACGATTCCAGCAACCGGCGGGATGATCAGCTGGTCCCCGGTGGCGACCGAGTCGGTTGAGATCAAGTTTGTGTTCGACCACCGGATCTGGGCGACGGTCACACCGTACCTGGCCGCGATCGCTGCCAGGTCTTCGCCCGGCGCGACCGTGTACGTGGAGGCCTTGCGGTTGATCGGCATCGAGGTCGGGATGGAAACCGGCTTGATGATCGTGCTGTAGCGACCAAGGGAGACGTCTCCGACCGTCCCGCCGTCGCTCACTGTGACCGCTTCCGCGGTTACGGTGCCGATTCTGGCGGTCAGATAAGCGGGAAATTGACGATCCACGGATGCATAGCCGGAGATCGCGACAGCGATCGCGAGCACGACGGCATGGGTCAGATATCGATGGATTCGCAACTACTACCCCTAAAGTTGTGAACTCACCCGGAAGCGGATGGGTCCCCCAGAGACGGCCGTCACCTTAGCAGGCCCCTTGCAAGTGAGTCAACCTGCTAACGATTGGTTGGGGTGCCCACAGGATCGTTGGAGGCCTCCCCTCGCCGAACTCAATTCGAATACGCGGTTTCGGCCGCCAGAGGCCCCGCCGGCGAACAGTAGTTCGCCCGCTCAATCGCTGCCTGATCCGGCCGAGAAGACGGTTCATTTGCGGGTCAACGCTGGAAGGCTCCAGACCTTGCTGATAGAGGGCCCGAACCGGCCTCGCCAGATGCGCTTCGGTCGATAGGCGGATATTTAAGGACGCGCGCGCAAATGAGCCGACTCCATACGCCCGTCTGCGACCTCCTGGGACTCGACGTTCCGATCTTTCAGGCCGGAATGTCGAAGTACACGACGCCCGAGCTGGTGGCGGCCGTCAGCAACGCCGGCGGGCTTGGGATCATCGGCGGCCTGGGCCGCACGCCAGATGAGCTTCGCAGCGAGATCCGAAAGGTCCACGAGCTGACATCGCGGCCGTTCGGCGTCAACCACGTGGTCTGCCAGCTCGACCAGGCTTCTGTCGCGATGACCCTCGCGCAGCGCGTGCCCGTGCTTTCGCTGGCGTGGGGCCGGGCGATCGAGCTCACCTACCAGGCGCACGAGGCGGGGATCAAGGTCGTGCACATGGTCACGACCCCCGAGGAGGCCGGCCTGGTGGCCAGCGACAGCGCAGACGTCATCGTCGCCCAGGGCACCGAGGGTGGCGGGCACGTGGGTGCGATGTCGACCATGCCGCTCGTACCGCTGGTGGTCGACCTCGTCGGCAGCATCCCCGTGCTCGCCGCGGGAGGGATCGCCGACGGCAGGGGACTCGCGGCGGCGCTCATGCTCGGCGCCCAGGGCGCGCTGATCGGCACGCGCTTTCTCGCCACGCCCGAGGCAAAGGGCCGAGGCCATTCGAAGGACGTGATCCTCAATGCCCTCGGGAGCCAGACCACGGCGAGCAAGTTCTACGACGACGTCCTCGGCCAGGTGTGGCCCGGGGCCATGGTGCGCACGATCAAGCATCCGCTCCTGGAAGAGTGGGCAGACCGGTCCCGGGAGTGGGCGCTGGCGGCCGACCAGCTGAGATCTTCGCTCGAAGACGCTCTCGCCGCCGGCGACCTTGTGCTGGCAGGCGAGTCGGCCGGCCTGGTGCACGACATCGTCCCCGCTGCCGAGCTCGTGAGCCGCATCGCCCACCAGGCAAAGGTCCTGCTCGAGCGCTAGGCGCCTAGCGCGGCAGGGGCGGCTGGGTTTCACCCAGCCGCGACTTTGTTTCCGTTGCTTCTATCGTCGCCAGGAGTGACCAGCACGTACAAGACCCAACCGCATACCGGAAGGAGAGCAGCGCCTGCGGCGAAGCCGCACGCGCGATGCAATCAATAAGTCCCATCCTGCCCGCGCCTGGCGCGCAGAGGAAACCACTTTGGGGTTTCCTCTCATATCGTTAGGGTCCTCCGCGGGCGAAGATCGTCTGACCCGAGACGAATCCGGCCTCGTCGCTGCAGAGAAAGGCGATGACGCCGGCTATGTCCGCCGGCTGGCCGACGCGCCGCAGCGGGATCTGCGAGGCGGCGCCAATCTTGAATGCTTCGAAGTCCATACCCAGGCGCTCGGCTGTGGCGCGCGTCATGCGCGTCTCGACAAACCCGGGCGCCACCGCGTTCACGTTGATGTTGAACGGTCCCAGCTCGATGGCGAGCGTTCGCGCCATGCCCTGCAGGCCCGCCTTGGCCGCCGAGTAGTTCGCCTGCCCGCGGTTGCCCAGCGCCGAGATGGACGACAGGAAGACCATCTTTCCGTACTTCTGCTCGACCATGTGCCTCTGGACCGCCCGGGCGCATAAGAAGGTGCCTTTCAAGTGTGTGTCGATCACGGAGTCCCAGTCTTCGTCCGTCATTTTGTACAGCAGGTTGTCGCGCGTGATACCGGCGCAAGCGACCAGGATGTCGAGCCTGCCCAGCTCCTTCACCGTGCGTTCGACCATCGCGTCGACCTGATGGCGGTCCGTGACGTCGCAGGCGATGGCGATGCCGTGGAGCGGGCCGACGACCTCCTGTGCCGGGGCCACGTCCATGTCGGCCACGGCTACCATGGCGCCGTCGCGCGCCAGGAGCTCGGCGGTCGCGGCGCCGATGCCTCGTCCCCCTCCGGTGATGAGCGCGACCCTGTCCTTGAACCTCATGCCGTCTCCGTGTCGAAGGCGGCGCCGCCGTCCTTGCGCGGGTCGGAGGCGCCGCGGAGGAACCCGTCCCGTTCGGCGACGATCACCTGGGGCCGGGCGAAGTACGAGTCGTAGTTGAGAGTGCGCCGGTTTACCCGGTAACCATGCTTCTCGAGGCCCTGGCAGACCACGAGGGGGATCCTGGCCTCGGCCTGGACCAGGTCGCCCTGGAAGTCGACCCGGGGCGCGCTGACCGCCTCGATCGGCGACATCTCATGGTCGAGCACGTTGACCAGCACCTGCAGGATCGCCATCACGATCTTCGTGCCGCCCGGCGCCCCCACGCACACGCGGAGGCGTCCGTGGTCGAACACGAACGTAGGGGTCATCATGGTCACGCGGGTCTTTCCCGGCTGCAGCGAGTTGGGGCGGCCAGGTCGCGGGTCGAAGCAGTTCATGTAGTCGTTGTAGCCAAACCCAAGGCCCGGCGTCACCACGCCGCTCGCCGAGCCGAGGGTGTGCGTCAGCGAGACGGCATTGCCCGCGTCGTCCACCGCGCACACCTGCGTCGTGTCCGGACGGTCGTGCGCGGCGGCGGCGGCCGCGACCACCTGGCGCGCCTTCTCCGCGTACT
>JBDTEO010000044.1:0-45776 GCA_039922495.1 Candidatus Dormiibacter sp. | reverse complement strand
GAAGCCACGACAACCGTACAAGCCTTCGAAGGCACATCCATGGCGCAACTATTGGAAGCGACCACAGTTCACCGCGGTGACAAAATCCGAAGGCAGCTAGGGTGTCAGAGTCCTCACTCGTTTACACCGCCGGCGGTCGTCGAGCCCGGTGACACCCCGTCGACAGAATCGGCAAGGTACTGGGCGAGGTCCTGGACCTGCAGGCGCCCCTCGGCGCCTTTCGCCGAGATGCCGTCGCGGAACATCGTGAGACAGAATGGGCAGGCGGTCGCGACGCGGGGCGCTTGCGTGCGAAGCGTCTGCTCGACGCGCTCGTGGTTGATGCGGGTACCGATCTTCTCTTCCATCCACATCCGGCCGCCGCCGGCGCCGCAGCAGAAGCCACGCTTGTGATGGCGCTCGATCTCGACTAGCTCCGCGCCGGGGATCGCCTCGACCACCGCGCGTGGTGGGTCATAGATATCGTTCCAGCGCCCGAGATAGCAAGAGTCGTGATAGGTGAACTTGCCCTCGATCGGTTTGCTCGGGCGCAGCCGCCCCTGCGCGATCAGCTGGGCCAGCAGCTCGGTGTGGTGGATCACCTCGTACCGGCCGCCGAACTGGGGAAACTCGTTCTTGATGGTGTTGAAGCAGTGGGGGCAGGTGGCGATCACCTTCTTCACCCCCGCGGCGTTCATCGCCTCGATATTCTGTTGCGCCTGCGTCTGGTAGAGATACTCATTGCCGATGCGTCGCGCTGGATCACCATTGCAGGTTTCTGCACCGCCCAGGATCGCGACATCGACGCCGGCCTTCTGCAAAAGCTGGATGAAGGCGCGAGCGACTGCCTTGTTGGCTTCGTCATAGGAGGCGGCGCAGCCGACAAAATAGAGATACTCGGCGTTCGGGTGTTCGGCAACGGTCTTGATCCCCAGCCCGTGCGCCCAGTCGGCGCGCTGCGCCTTCGGCAGCCCATACGGGTTCCCCTGGCTCTCGATGCTGCGCAGGGCGCCCTGCGCCTCCTTCGGGAAGCGACTCTCCTCCAGGACCAGGCTGCGGCGCATGTCGATGATCTTGGGGACATGCTCGATCAGCACCGGGCATTCCTGCTGGCAGGCGCCGCAGGCGACACACGACCAGATCTCATCGTCCTTGATCGCGTCACCGATCAAGGCCTGCGCCTCCTGCGGCGCGCGGCGCTGGTCGGCGGGCGCGTTGCGTACCGTCTTGAAGAGGTTCTCGCGACTGTCGACGATGATCATCTTGGGGTTCAACGGCTTGCCCGTCAAAAAGGCGGGGCACTGCTCCTGGCAGCGCCCGCACTCGGTGCAGGTGTAGAGGTCGAGCAGGTTCTTCCAGGAATGCTGGGTGACCTTGCTGACCCCGTAGTGATCGGCATGCTCGAGGTCGATTGGGACGAGGGCCGCCCCGGGTTTCGGCCCGAGCTTTCGAAAGAAGACGTTGGGGATCGCGACGACGATGTGGAGGTGCTTCGAGCTCGGGATGTAGATCAGGAACGCCAGGACGCCAAGGATGTGGATCCAGTAGAAGACCTCGCTGGCCGGGATGGCCGCCGTCCCCTGCCAGCCAAGGCCGGCAAAGAGGTGGGCGATCAGCGAGGAGGCCGGGCGCCACCCGGCCGATGGGTCGCCGCCTTCGGCGACCCGGGCGCCGTTCTGGCCCAGCATCCCGACCATGATCACCGTGATCAGGCCGAGGATGATCGCGGCATCGATCTCGTTGCTCTCCCGGAACTGGCGCGGCCGGATCAGGACGCGGTTGATGGTTGCCATCGCGACCCCGACGAGGACCAGGACGCCGAACAGATCCTGGAGGAATGCAAGCCACGTGTTTCCCCCGATCGCGGCGAGGCTGAATCCGGGGACGATCCCTTCGCCGAAGGCTTGCACAATCGCGGTCAGCAGGACGACGAACCCGTAGAAGATGAACAGGTGCAGGATGCCCGAGTAGAGGTTCCGGAACATCCGCGTATGGGCCCCGACGTAGACCGCAACGCCGCGCAACCGCTCGAGAGGATGGTCGAAGCGGTTCTCGCGCGGACCAAGTCGAAGGATCTGATAGAGGCCGCGGGACCTGACACCGAAGTAGACGATCGCGGCCAGTAACAGGACCAGCACGGCGATCGACTTGAGCGGAGGCATCGTCAAGCTATCGTACGTGCTGATGCGAGTCCTGGGCCTGACCGGCGGGATCGGGTCAGGCAAGTCAACGGTCGCCCGCATGTTCAGGGAGCTGGGCGCGGACGTGGTCGATGCCGACCTCCTGGCGCGCAAGGTCGTTGAGCCCGGCCAGCTCGCCCTGCGGGAAATCGCTCGCGCCTTCGGCGGGCAGGTGATCCAGCCGGACGGCCGACTCGACCGGAGCAAGCTCGCGGCGATCGTCTTCGCCGATCCGGCCGCGCGGGCTCGCCTGAACGCGATCACCCATCCGCCAATCCGGGAGCGGATACGCCAGGAGGTGGAGGCACGGCGTGATCAATCCGGGACGCTCATCCTCGATATTCCGTTGCTCCTCGAGACTCCTCGGCCCGGCTTTCTCGAGCGGGTCATCGTGGTCTGGGTCGACGCCGCGACGCAAATCCGGCGCCTCACCGAGCGCGATGGTCTGAGCGAGACCGAGGCCCGCCGTCGGATCGCCGCGCAGATGCCGCTGGATGCGAAACAATCGATGGCCGATGACGTCATCGACAACAGCGGCACGCTCGAGGGAACGCGGCGCCAGGTGAAGGCGCTCTACCAGCGGTGCCGGGCGCCTAACTAGGGCAATAATATACTTGACACACACGCCAATACGTGACATGATGCGGGCATGGAGTTCCCGAAGACCCTCGTTTCGGCGGTTCGCTACTTCGCGGACGAGGACGTTAGCAACCAGTTTCTAGCCAAGCTGCGCTGGCCCAACGGCGCTGTCTGCCCGCGTGAGGGTTGCGGCACTCCAAACCCCTATTACGTCAAGACCCGTCGCATCTGGCGCTGCAAGGGCTGCAAGCGACAGTTTTCGGTCAAGGTCGGGACCATCTTTGAGGACAGTCCGATAGCCCTGAGCGATTGGCTCGTAGCTATGTGGATGCACTCGTCGTCCAAGAAAGGCGTCAGCTCCTACCATCTGGCCCGCGCCCTGGGTGTCACGCAGAAGACCGCTTGGTTCATGGGACACCGTATCCGTCTGGCGATGAAGACCCAATTGTTCGCTGCTCCCCTCTCTGGCGAAGTCGAAGCCGACGAGACCTACGTTGGCGGGCTGGCCAAGTTCCAGCATGCGCGTAAGCGGAAGCACGTTGGAACTGGCGGATCGGGGAAAGCTGCCGTGATGGGACTACTGGAACGCCACGGCGAGGTTCGGGCCTCGGTTATGCCACGGGTTACGCGAGCGGCGCTCCATGCCCAAGTCCGTCAGCATGTCTCCCCCGGCTCGACCGTATACACGGACGGCCTTACGCACTACGGCGGGCTGAACCCCGATTACGTTCACAAAGTGATCGACCATTCCGAAGCCTACGTTCAGGGCAAGATTCATACCAACGGCATCGAGAACTTTTGGAGCTTGTTCAAGCGAACGGTTTACGGCACGTTCCATTCGGTCGAGCCGGTTCATCTGGACCGCTATCTGGATGACGCTACGTTCCGCTTCAATACGCGGAAGCTGGGCGATGGTGGGCGGTTTGCCAGTGTCGTTAGCCGCGTTGGGGGCAGGCGGGTCACGTATCAGCGACTCATTGGCAATGGCGACGACCGGCCGGTATTATTCGGCAAAGGCGCGGGAAGCGCGCTCGCGACCTAAGGGAGTCGCATCATGGCAAATGACAGCGCGACCCTTTCCCTACTGGGCGAAAGAGTTCCCTTTGCTGCCTACGTCACTGCAATGGCCCATTTCCGAGGGCTGATTGACACGCTCTCGGCCGAACTGGCGGCTCGGACGCCTATTGAGTGGGTTGTCGAAGACTTGACGCGGAGTAGCGCCATAACCACTATTCGGGGCGAGGCGACTAGTCCGGAAGGTCGCGAATCTGTTGAGCGGGTTATCACGGCTTACGACTCGCTCGCGGCCACTCTTCAAAGGGGCGATCTAACGGGTTACTCGCCCAAGATCGTTAGGGAAGTCGCTGGCCTAACGGAAATCCTCAATGGCAACGTCGAAGCCATTGTCTTTCAGAGCGCTCTTAGAGAGACCATCATTCGGAAGCGAGAGGCTCCTGGTATTGGCGAATGGCAACCGGCGTTGGCCGTCGAAGCCTACGGGGCAATCGAGGGACGCGTCCAAACCCTAACCAGCCGTGGAGCGCTTCGCTTCACCTTGTATGACACGCTGCACGACAGGGCCGTTTCGTGCTACGTGGCAGCCGACGGCGACAGCTTGTTGAGGGATATATGGGGCAAGCGGGTAATGGTTGAAGGCTGGGTAAGCCGCGAGGGCAAGTCCGGCCGGCCGTTGGCGGTCCGTCAAATCATGTCGATTACCGAACTGCCGGAACGGGGGACGGGCAGCTACAGAAACGCTAGAGGCATAGTCCCCCTGGGGCCTGACGGGCTTCTGCCCGAGACGGCAATCAGGCGGCTGCGGGATGCCTAGTGCTCCGCGAGTCTATTGGGACGCCTGCGTCTTTTTGTCTTATCTCAACAACGAGGCTGGGAGAGCGCCCAATATCGAGGCTCTACTGACCAGGGCCGAGAACGGCCAGGTCGAAATTCTCACTTCAACCCTTAGCATCGCCGAAGTTGCCTTCGGCGCCACGGAGCAACATGGGTTACTCGACCCGGCAATGGAGCAGAGGATTTCCGAGTTCTGGGGACCGCCGATAAAGTTGGTCGAGTTTCATGCTGCTATCGGCGCTGGGGCCGCCAGGCTGGTACGGACGGCAAAGTCACAGGGCTTGGCCCTTAAGCCTCTTGACGCCGTTCATTTGAGCAGCGCAACGCAAATGGCGGTTACGGCCTTTCATACCTACGATGGTGGCTTGGCGAAATTTTCGGCGAACGTTGGGTTCCCGATTGTCGAGCCGCCGACTGCCCCACTCCAAGGGGAACTATTTGGTGGCTCAAAATGAACCGCGAAGCATCACAGACACGCTTGGATTTCGTCAAATTCGCCAAGCGTCTACTGTCGGTACCCAAGCAGGAAGTCATAGACCTGGAGAAAAGGGCTCAGAAGGCTAAGCTTCCCCGCAAGACTAAGCCCTGAGCAAGTTGAGGAGCTAGCGGGTAGTGGGTCAGTTTGACCAAAGTTCGGCCTAAGATTGGCGGGTGCGTCTCTTTCACGTCATGAAGGGCGAGGCCCCTGGGCCTGACGACTTTGTCTCGTATTGGGACCAAGGGCGACGCCCCCGCCAGCACCGTAAAAGCCAAATCGAGTTGTACAAGCAGGTTTCGACGCTGGAGACCTTGCCTCTGGCTCGGGAATACGCCGTGGAATACGGTCTTGGCTCCCACGCAGCAGAGATAGAAGTCCCGGACGAGGTCAAGCGCAAGGCCAACGGGCGCGGACACGTCGGTCTAGAAGGAACGACGCGGGAGCAACTAATCGGCTACATTCAGCAAATTCACCCGGTTGAGGTTAGAGTTAGATCATGATTTTTGAGCTTTGGGACCGGAAGACCGGCAACTTGCTTGGCGAATTTACCTCTCCACCCGAGGCTCTTGAGCTTGTCTGGGAAATCATCCAAGACGATGGCCCGAAGGCCGCAGAAACGCTCGCCCTGGGCATGGTTGAGGAGGGACACCCAGTCAAGTTGTACGACGGCAGCCTCCTAATCAAGATGGCGCGGCAGACCCATCTGACCGCCGCAAGCTAGTCCAAAGGGCGAGCGATCTCGACCGGCTTCCCAGACGTAACGGGCTTGTAACGAACAGGCGTTCTCTAGCAGGTCCGCTAGCGTTTCGGGCATACTAATAGGGCTTCGCAGGCGTCTGCCCTTCCGTTGAGGGCAAAAGACGAACGAGAGGCCGGGACGCCCGGCCTCTCGCTTTATGTCGGCGAACAGTGGACCCGAGCAGGTTTGAACTGCCAACCTTACGCTTCGTAGGCGTCTGCTCTCCCAGTTGAGCTACGGGCCCGCACAGGTTGGGCCGAGTTCAGACCGGATCGCAAGGCCGACCGCCGTCCGCATGAGTATTGTAAACGGTTCACCCGAGCTTTGTGTGGCAAGTATATTATTGCCCTAACTAGCCCGCCGCCGGCGCTCCAGGAGCTCATCCAGGAACCGGTCGTCATCCCGCACCCGGACCTCGAACCTGGTGACCCAGACGACCAGCAGGCCCACCACAAAGAGGACGGTGCCGGGAGCGGCATCAGACAGTCGGCCTTGGGCGCCGATGAACTGGCCCACCCAGCTCGTCGAGCCCGCCACGCCGTGGAAGAAGAGGAGGATTCCTCCGATGACGCAACTGAGTCCAAGGACCAGCCCGGCGAGCGAGTAGATCAACTGCAGCACGACCAGGCGTCCCCAGAAGTTTCGGCCGCCTGGTTTCGCTGGGAGCTCGAGCGCCCCCACCAGGATGGGCAGCAGGTTCATTCCACGCACCTCCCGCCATCAACGGTAGGCGCCCAACCCTACGGACCCGAACGAGGCAACGCGTCCGGTGGCAAGTCGTCGCAGGCTTGTGATTGGGGGAGAGGACCGGCCTAAGGGGGGTTCAGGCCGGTCCTCCGCTGTCGCTCGCGCCGCTTGCGCCGAGAGCGCCGATGGCGCCGCTAGGCGCTCTTAAAGAAGCCAGCCGGCGTTTTGGCTGGACCGGGGACACCGCGGCGGAAGCCGAAGCCTCGGTCGGACCGGGCGAGGATCGCGTCCGCCTGGGCCTGCGTCATCGTCCCGGCTTTGACCGCCTTGTCGAGCACACCCCTGGCGGCCGCCTTCATCGCCGCCTTGACGGTGGTGTCGCTGACCTTGCCAGCCGCCTCGAGATCGGCCAGGGTCTTGCCCGCCTTCAGCTGCGCCTGCAGGTCGGAGGCGCTCAGGTGCAGCGCGCCGGCCGCGGCGTTCAGTTCCGCCGTCATGACATCACGCAGGACCGTCCGATCGGCGCCCAGCCGGCCACCAGGAAACGAGCGAACGGCGCCCAGCCCGTTGCCGGCGTTGATCCGGGCCTTCATGGCATCAGCCTGCGCCTGCGTAATCTTGCCGTCCTTGCGCATCTGGTCCACGGTCTGAAGCTGGGCCTGTTTTAAGGCGTCCTGCGTTTGCGCCGGAGTCAGATGCAAGATGCCGGCCAGCTTATTGACAAAGACCTGCGCGTAGTTCGTCGAGCCGCTCGCCGATGGCGACGGCGCCGCCTCGACCGCGGCGATGCCGATCGCGAGGGCCGCCGCTCCCGCCAGGGGGAGCGCGATCATTCGATTGAGCTTCATCTCAGGCTTTCCACTCCTTTAGTGACATTGATGCCGTCTATGATCCCGGGTGTCCGTGAGAAGGCCATGAGAGAAAAGCAAAAATCGCGTGAATTCGGTAAACCAAGGAGGTTTCGGGTGGACAGCTGGCCCTACCTGTTGCTGATCATCGTTGGCGGCGTCGCCTTACCGGTCCAGGCTGGTGTCAACGCCCAGCTTGCGGGCCGGACCGGGGACGCCATTCGGGCAGCCCTGATCTCCTTTGTCGTCGGGGCCCTCGGGCTGGCCATCGTCGCCCTGATTCGCGGTGGCTCCGGACCAGGGCTGACGACGCTGGTGCGGATTCCCTGGTGGCTCTGGATCGGAGGACTGCTGGGCGGGATGTACGTGTTCTTCACCATCGTCTCCGCGCCGAAACTGGGGGCGGCGACGCTGGTGGCCGCCGGCGTCACCGGCCAGGCGATCGCGTCCATCGCCCTCGACAACTTTGGCTGGGCCGGGTTTGTCCGGCATCCCGTCACGCCGGGCCGGCTGGCGGGGATGGCGCTGCTGTTGCTCGGCCTGATCCTCGTTCGGCGCTTCTAGTCGGGCTCGTCGTCGAGCTCAAGGAAGGGCTGGACGCAGACGTCCTGCCCCGCAAACGCGTTCATCCAGGCGGCCCGCGTCCGGCCCGCGAGCACGCCGGCCACCTCGGCGACCGCGGCCGGATCGAACTGCCGCCCGCCGAGGTCTTCCCGGCCGATCGCCCGGCAGAAGGTGAGCCAGAACCTGGCCTCGAGCGCGGCCACGGTCAGAAAGCCATCCGCGACCCGATACACGTGGTAGCAGGGCGCTGCGCCCGTGAGGGGTGGGCCACCCACGCCGGCCCTGGAGGCGGCTCGCGGTAAATCGGTCCAGCTTTTGGCCACCTCGGTTAGCGAGATCTCCAGTTGCGTCCCCTGCCCGGTTCGCGCGCGGGAAACGAGGGCCGCGCCGATCAGAAAGGCGGCCTGCAGCCCGCCGGCATAGTCAGCCAGCTGGAGGCCGGGGATCATCGGCGTCCCGTCGCCCGAGCGCGGCATCAGGGCCAGGGCCCCGCTCAGGCCAAGGTAATTGAGGTCGTGGCCGGCGCGCCCGGCGCGGTGGCCGGACGAGCCAAAGCCAGTGATGGCGCAGACAATCAGCCGCGGATTCGCCTCAGCCAGCGACGCGTTCCCGAATCCGGCCCGCTCCATGACGCCGGGACGAAACCCCTGGACCAGCACGTCGGCAACGACGATCTCCTGCCGCAGCCGCGCGCGCCCGGGCTCGGTCTTCCAGTCGAGCGTGAGACATTGCTGCCCGTGATGGAGGGTCTCGAAATAGGCATCGCCACCCGGGATGTGACGGATCGGATCGCCGCCGGGCGGCTCGATCTTGAGGACGGCGGCGCCCGCATCGGCGAGGACGCGGGTGCAATAGGCGCCGGGAAGCAGCCGCGAGAGATCGAGCACCCGAACGCCGTTCAGCAGCATTGCCTGCTATTTTGCGAGTTGATGTCCAACGCCGAGGTCGCCGCCTTGTTGAATCGGATCGCCGACCTCCTGGAGATCAAGGGGGAGAATTTCTTCAAGGTTCGAGCCTACCGGGAGGCCGTGCGGCAGCTGGACAATCTGACCACCGAGGTCGAGACCTTGATCCACGACGGCAAGCTGACCGATGTCCCCGGCATCGGCGAGGCGATCGAAAAGAAGATCGTCGAGTTCGTGACCACCGGCCAGTTGGACTTTCTCACCCGGCTCGAGACCGAGGTCCCGCCCGCGCTCCTCCAGCTGACCCGCGTCCCCGGTCTTGGACCGCGGACCGCCAAGGACATCTATGACGCCCTGGGCATTCTCAGCCTCGACGCGCTGGAGGCCGCGGCCCGTGACCACCGCTTGCAGACCCTGCCCCGGATCAAAGCGCGAACCGAGGAAAACATCCTCAGGGGGATCGGGATGCTGAAGCGCACCGAAGGCCGCATCTATTTTCCTGAGGCGTGGACGCTTGCCGAATCCTTTCTCTCCACGCTGCGAGGGACGGCGGGCGTGATCCGGGCCGAGGTGGCCGGCAGCGTGCGTCGCGCCCAGGAGACGATCGGCGACCTCGATCTGCTGGTGGCAACCCAGGACCCAGACGCGATGTGCCGGACCTTCGGCCGCCTGCCCCAGGTCGCCGAGGTTCTCGCCCAGGGCGGGACGAAGACGAGCATCCGGGTCAGGTCGGGCATGCAGGTCGACCTGCGTGCGGTGAAGCCGGAAAGCTTCGGCGCCGCCTGGCAGTATTTCACCGGTTCCCAGGCGCACAACGTGCAGCTTCGCGGACGATCAGAACGCCTCGGCAAGCTCAAGATCAATGAGTATGGCGTCTTCAGCGAGGATGGCCGCCGGATCGCCGGTGAAACCGAGGCAGAGGTGTATGCCGCCGTCGGATGCGCCTGGATCCCCCCGGAACTGCGCGAGGGATGGGGAGAGATCGAGGCGGCTGCCGGGGGCCCGCTGCCGGAGCTGGTGACCGAGGCCGATTTGCGGGGGGATCTCCACACCCACAGCAACTGGAGCGACGGCCGCAACGAGATCGGGGTGATGGCCCGGGCGGCGCGGGAACGGGGCCGCACCTACATCGCGCTGACCGACCATACGCAGTCGCTCACGATCGCCGGCGGGCTGACCCCGGAACGCTTTCGAGCGCGCTCGGCGGAGATCGACCGCGTCAACGCCGAGCTCGATGGGATTCGAGTCCTGAGCGGCGCCGAGGTCGACATCCTTGCCAACGGGTCCCTCGATCTGCCTGACGAGTGCCTGGCCTCCCTCGAGGTGGTGGTAGCCTCGGTACATACCTTCCTCGACCAGCCGAAAGACGTCATCACCCGGCGGGTGATCGACGCCATGCGCTCGCCGCACGTCGATATCCTGGCCCATCCGACCAGCCGCCGCCTCGACCGGCGGGGCGAGACCAATCTCGACATCGACGCCGTGATTGCCGAGGCGGTCCGGACGGGCACCGCGCTCGAGATCAACAGCAGCCCGATGCGACTGGATCTGAACGACACCTGGGCCCGCCGGGCGCGACAGGCCGGCGCCCTGCTCACAATTGATACGGACGCGCACTACCCGGTCGAGTACGATTCGGCCAGGTTCGGCTGCGCCATCGCCCGCCGGGCGGGGCTGACGCCGGATCTCGTGTTGAATACGCGCGACGCCGACGGAGTCCTCGCCCATTGCCGGGCCAAAGGAGCAAGAGCAAGCGCCGATTTCCGTTAATACTTATACCGTCGGTATAATTAAGAGCAGAAGGAGGACCGGGGAAGTTGCTTCAGGAGCTCGTGATCAAGGTTCCGGCCCCGTTCGCGGGGAGTGCCGATGTCGGCTTTTCGACCCGCTACCCGGCCCAGCCGTCCCAGGCGCCACTCAGGGACGTGCCGTTCATCATCGAGGGCCCGTCGAAGCCGATGCGGCTACTGCAGTCGCGCCTTCAGCTCTTCCGGCAAAAGCGGTCGCTGATTCCCGATGCGCCGGGCGAGGCGTACAGCTGGACAGATCTCATCCCGCTCAACGACGAGCTGTTCATCCTCGCCTTCCGCGACGAGAGCCTGCTCGAGTCGACCGATGACGCGCAGGCTGAGTATCGGTACATCGTCAACCTCGTTCGCCCTCTCGTCATTCCGTTTCTCAAGGACTGCGTCCGGATCGGCGAGCTGGCCCTCCGGGACAGTATCGAGCTTGTGGTGATTCACGACTCGACCGTGCTCGCCGAGCTCGAGCTGCGGCGCAACCAGATCATCGCCGCGAATGGCTCGATCATCCTCGTCGACGACGTCCTGGCTGGCTGAGACGACCGCGTCATCCCGCCCCCAAATCCCCTTCGGCATCCTGCTGACCGCCATGGTCGGGGCGGCGCTGCTGCTTTACGGGGTGCTCGCCCAGGGCAGCGTCGTCCTGCCCTGGTTCGTGCCGGTCTGCGATGTCGCGGCCGTGCTCTCGCTGGCGACCACCGTCGCGCTGGGCAGCCTGGACACGCAGTTACGGCGCACCCTGCGGCTGGTCAAGAGCAAGCCGGACCGGGGCAGCACCTTTCTGCTCAGCCCGCCGCTGGCCCCGACCACAGCGGGGCGCTCCGTCAGTGCGTCGGTGACGGCGTCGCGGTCGGGCTCACGCTAGGCGACCCGCTCGCGGACGCCGTGGGGGTCGGGGACGGGCAGGGGGTGGCCGACGTGCTCGCCACCGCGGTGGCGCTCGGGCTTCCGCTGCCGGAGGGCGAGGCCTTCGGCGACGCGGTCGCGGTCGGGGAGGCCGAGACCGTCGGGGTTGGGTTGACGCAGAAGGCGACGCTCGGAGCCGGCCCGAGGATCGTCTGGTTCACATTCGAGCCTCCAGCTCCGCCCCCGTTCAGCAGGAGGGCAGCCGGGACCACGAAGATCCCGAGGATGACAGTGATCCCGAAGGCAAGCGCCCCCCACTCCTGGCGCCAGAATGGGACGGACGCGTTACGGCTCAGGGCTCTTCGTCCGTCTCCGGCTGAGGCTTATTGCGCGTGTTCAGGATTCGGACGAAATCCTGGGCCCGGGCGAGCGCCTTCCAGCGCTCAGGAAAGAAGTCCTGCGCGACCACCTGTTTGGCGGGCAGCTGGAAGACGGTCACGCACCACTTGTTGAGGGTGTGCGAGACCTCGACCTCGAAGTCGCCCTCGGTATTCAAATACCGAACGACCCGGTCCTCGTCGGATCTGCGTCTTCCTGAAACTGCCATGTTTGGGCCCAAAACTGGTGTAGCGACAGCCATAGATTCGGATAGCCCATTATAGCGCCGGTTTCGGGCGTTCACCACCCGCCGGCCGGGCGCCGGGCGCTAGCGGTTGAGGCCGTCCAGCGTTCGCATATACGCCAGCAACTCCTCCCGCAAGCCGGGACGCTCGAGCGCGTAGGCGATCGAGGTCTTGAGGAAGCCGGACACCGTCCCAACGTCGAAGTAGGTGCCTTCGAATTCCAGCCCAAGGAGCTTTTCCTGTTGCGCCATGGTGCGGAGCGCGTCCGTGAGCTGGATCTCGCCACCCACCCCCTCGTGGGTGGTTTCGAGGATGGCAAAGATGGATGGTTTCAGCACGTAGCGGCCGAGGATGGCCAGGTTGGAGGGCGCCTTGCCGGGCTCCGGCTTTTCGACCATGTCCACGACCTCGTGGACCTGCCCCTCGGTTCGAGACACCTTGACGATGCCATAGCGGGAGACCTGGTCCGGTTCGACCCGCTGCAGCGCCAGCACCGAGCTCTCATGGGCCTGGTAGACGTCCATCATCTGCCGGATCGCCGGGGTCTTTGACCTGATGATGTCGTCGGCCAGAAACACCGCGAAGGGCTCGTTGCCGACGACGTCCTTGGCCATCAGGACGGCGTGGCCCAGGCCGAGCGGCTCCTTCTGGTGGATGTAGGTGATGTCCACCATGTCGGAGATCTTCCGAACAACTTGCAGCTCCTTCGTCTTCCCCCGGTCTTTGAGATAGTGCTCCAGCTCGAAGGAGATGTCGAAATGGTCGACGATGGCACGCTTGTCCCGACCGGTGACGACGATGATCTGGTCGATCCCGGAGGCCACCGCCTCCTCGACCCCGTACTGGATGATCGGCTTGTCGACCACCGGGAGCATCTCTTTAGGCTGCGCCTTGGTCGCCGGAAGAAAGCGCGTCCCAAGGCCGGCCGCGGGAAAGACGGCCTTTCTGATCGGATTCACAGCGACATCACTTTACTGCCTGCCACCGGTGGCCTGTGTCAGCTCCCGCTGGCCTTCTTTTTGTCCTTGCGGTCTCGCAGCGCCATCTGGATGCGCTTGACCCCGGCGTTGTCGACCACCATCTTGGGCGGCCGCAGCTTCCGATCGCGGGCACGAATCCGCGCCCGCTCTTTGGGCGACAGGTCCTCGTCCACCCGCCCGGCTAGCGGAGGCCGGCGACCGCGGGTTTCCCCGATCCGCGCTGCCGCCAGACCGCGAATCCAACCACTCCGAGGAGGACGAGCGCCGTCCCGCCGAATACCGGAGCCCAGCGGCGATCGACGTTCCCGAGGCGCCGATTCAATTCTGCTTCAAAGCGGGTGAGCCCGGCGTCCCGCAACCGCGGAAGACCGAGCGCGCGCGCCACCCGCCGGTTTACCCGGTCGCGACGAGCCGCCGCCAGCGTCATCCGGGGGAAGCTGTCGTTGAGGTACGAGACCAGGCCGATGGTTTCCGCCGCGGCCTCGCCATCCGGTCGGCGGCCGCCTCGCTCGGGAAAGACGATCCGGTCGATCGCCCGGGCGAGCGCCTCGACCTCGTCGGACCGGGGATTCATCGCTTTGCCTCCGGGTCGGCAAGTCGGCGGCGCAGCCCATGGACGGCACGAAACAGGAGCAGCTTCACCGCCCCCTCACTTCGACCAAGAATCACGCCGATCTCTTTGTTCTTGAGCCGCGCCTCGAACTTGAGCAGGATGGCGTCCCGCTGATCCTGGGGCAGCCGCCGAACGGCCCGATGCAACTCGTCCCCCTGCTCGCGCCGCAGCCACAGCCGCTCGGGATTGTCCTCCTGCGGTCCGGCGATCGGATCGGGCAGCTCGACCCAGGCCGGGCGCCGGCGCTGCTTGGACATCAGGTTTGACGCCACTTTGTAAAGCCATGCTGAGTAAGGAATTCCTCGCCATTCGAAATCGTCCAGCCCTTCCAGTGCTCGCTGGAAGGTTTCGCTGGCCAGGTCCTCAGCCTCCTCTCGCCGGCCGGAGTGGTAGTAGCAATACGAGTAGATTTGATCGAAGTAGCGATCGTATAGCGCGGTGAACGCGTTTCGATCGCGCTTGGCCGCCTCGATCAGCCGTTTCTCGTCCTGCAGCTCCGCCGCCGAACGCTCGGTCATGTCGATGACCTATCCATATATGCCCCGGCTCCTTCGAAAGTTACGCGATGACGCCCAGGTCGCGCCCGACCGATTCAAAGGCCTCCAGCGCGCGATCCAGCTGCGCGTCGGTGTGGGCGCTGGTCACAATCGTCCGGACTCGTGCCCGGCCCTCGGCGACGGTCGGGTAACCGATCCCTTGCGCGAAGACTCCCCGCTTGAAGAGCCGATCCGACAGCTCCATCGCGACTGTGCCCTTGCCCACGATGACGGGCGTGATCGGGGTTTCGCTGGGACCTGTCTCGAAGCCGAGGCTCTTGAGGCCTTGCTTGAACCGCCCGGTGTTTTTCCAGAGCCGCTCGATGCGCTGTGGCTCCTCGAGCAGGACGTCGAGCGCGGCAATGCAGGCGGCGGCCACGCCGGGCGGATGCGAGGTGCTAAACAGGAACGGGCGCGCCCGGTAGATCAGGAACTCGCGGACCGATTGGGTCGACGCGACATAGCCGCCCAGCACGCCGATGGCCTTGGAGAGCGTCCCCATCTGGAGGTCTACGCGTCCGTCCAGCCCGAAATGACTGACGGTTCCGCGACCATTCTTCCCCAGGACGCCGCTGGCATGCGCGTCGTCCACCATGATCAGCGCGCCGTGGCGTTCCGCTCGCTCCACGATCGCCGGCAGTGGGGCGATGTCACCGTCCATGCTGAAGACGCCGTCGGTCACGACGAGCTTCACCCGCTTGTCCTTGTGTTTGATGAGGTGACGCTCGAGGTCGTCCATATCGCGGTGCTTGAAGATCGACCGTTCGGCCTTGGAGAGCCGGATCCCATCGATGATCGAGGCATGGTTCAACTCGTCGCTGATGATCACGTCGCCCTCTTTGGCGAGGACCTGGAGGACGCCCAGGTTGGCGGTGAAGCCGGACTGGAACACCAGCGACGCGTCGGTATGTTTGAAGTCCGCGAGCCTGGCCTCGAGCTGCTCGTGAATCGCCATCGTGCCCGCGATCGTCCGCACCGCCCCGGACCCGGCGCCCCACTGTTCCGTGGCCGCAATCATGGCCGCCTTGAGTCGTGGGTGGGTCGTGAGCCCAAGGTAATTGTTGGATGAGAGGTTGAGCACGGCCTTCCCGTCAACCGTGATCTCGGTGTCCTGCGGCGTCTCCAGGACGCGGAGCGGACGGGACAGGCCTTGCTGGCGGAGGGCGGCCATCTCCTCGGCGACGAACTGGGTCCTCTGGGTGATCATGCTGGCAACAGTACGACCTTTCCGGATTGCCCGCTCTTCATCTGCCCCATGGCCTCCTGGAAGTCCTCCAGGGGATACCGGTGCGTGATCAGTGGGGTCACGTCGACGCGACCGGAGGCCAGGTAGGCCGACGTCCGCTCCCAGGTATCCCAGATCTTCCGGCCGAAGATGCCGTAGATGGTGATCCCTTTCGTCACCACCAGGTCATTCAGGTCGAGCGTCACCGGCCGGTCGCCGATGCCGAGGAGGCTGATCCATCCACCGCTGTGCAACACCTGCAGACCCTGCTCGACCGCCATCGGGTGTCCGGAGAATTCGAGGACGGCGTCAACCCCAAATCCCCCGTTCCGCCGCCGGATCTCGTCGACCGTCTGGGTCGATGGGGCCAGCGCCGCCGTCGCGCCCATCCGTTCGGCGAGCTCGCGGCGAAAGGCGTTGGGCTCGATCGCATAGATCGCCGCCGCTCCCTCGGCGCGCGCGATGCCGATCGCGCAGAGCCCAATCGGGCCGGCTCCGAAGACGGCCACCGCGTTGTCCTTCAGCGGCCCGGCGGTCGCCGCATGCACCGCATTGCCGAACGGCTCCTGCAGGGCGGCCACCTCGGCACTCAGCCCAGGCGCGTTTCGCCAGCAGTTTTCGGCCGGGAGCACGACGTAGCGCGCAAACGAACCGTTGCGGTCGACGCCAAGGACGCGCACGTTCTCACAGAGGTGGAAGAGGCCACGTTGGCACTGACGGCACGTGTGGTCGACGATATGGGTTTCGGCGGCGACGTATGCCCCGGTCTTGATGTCCGTCACGCCATCCCCTACGGAGACAACCCGGCCGGACATCTCGTGACCGAAGACTCGCGGTGGGTGGATGTGCTGCCTGGCCCAGTCGTTCCAATCGTAGATGTGCACGTCGGTGCCGCAGATGGAGGAGGCTGCCACTTCGATCAGGACGTCCTTGACACCCGGCTCCGGGATCGGGACCTGCTGGAGACCGGCGCCCGGTGACGCCGTGGCCTTGACCACGGCGGTCATAGACGTCATGGGATTCATCTTACCCATGGTAGAAAGCCGTATTCTGAACGTCAGAGTCTCGAGGAGGTGCCGAATGCGCGCGTACGTCTTGATCAATGCATCCGCCGGCAAGGCGATCGATGTGGCCAAGTCCCTTCAGGGCGTGAAGGGCATTCAGCTCGCCGACGCGATCACCGGCGAGTACGACGTGATCGCCCAGGTCGAGGCGCCGGATGTCGCCGGCATCGGCTCAGTGATCGTGGAAAACATCCAGAAGATCGACGGCGTCTTCAAGACGGTGACCTGCCTGGCGGTACGCTAAGCCGAGCCCGACCTAGCGGAGGATGCCGTAGGCATGCTCGAGGGTGATGGCGAGCACCAGGCGCTGGTCCTTGATCATGGCGGCGTCGTATTCGTGCCAATCGGGGTGCTCGCCCCGAATCTTTCGGTAGTGATCGCGGAGGGCCTCTGCGACTCCCGGCCCCTCGATCAAGGTGGCCAGGCCGTCGACCACCAGGTATTCGTAGCCGTCGCGGCCCTGGACATGCAGCGTCGCCCGGGGGTCGCGCCGAAGGTTGTGCGTTTTGGCCCGCGTCTGGGTAACCGAGACCTTGATCCGGCCGTCGTCATCCAGCAGATAAAGGACATTGGACAGCTGCGGGCGTCCGTCGCGCTTGATCGTGGCCAGGATGCCGTTGTGGCGGTCGCGCAGGAATGACCGGGCCTGCTCGAGATCGATCATGGGCTAAGAATGGCACAGCCGGCGTCCCGTTGACGCCGGCTGCGTAGAAGTCAGTATTAGGAACTGACTACTTCTTCTTCGACGACTTCTTGGCGGACGACTTCTTCTTTCCGCCTGCGGACTTCTTCTTTGCGGCCATTCCAGGTCACCTCCTTTCTAGCAAGACTCTCCCGGTCGGCCGCTTGACGCAATGCGCCGCCGCCGAACGCGCGTGAGCGCCACGTGAGCCGTGGACGCGCGGGCGCCGGCGCGGCCGGATGCCGGAAGCAAAGGAACGGGCATGGGCCGGGGGGATCGCCAAACGGACGCGATCAACCCTCCGCCATGCCGAGCGCGAGCGTGTGCGAGAACACTCAAGAGGGAACCACCGTTGACGTCATCGCCGCAGCTCAGAAAAGAACCGACCGCGATGTCCCATCCGGCCCGCATCGACACCATCGACGTGGACCTGGACCCCTTATGAGTGTTGCCCTTCTCGTTTTCCTCGCCCTGATCCACGCGATGATCAGAGCGCGGCTCGGCGCTCATTAAACCCGACCATAGCATGAATGACGCTTCTGTGCATACACGCGGCCTAATTGTTTTCGCGGACGGCGACGTGGGGGGCTTCGTCAGGCCATCGCCTGGAAAATGTTTGCCGCGTTAGCGGCAGCGGCCACCATCGCAGCAGGTCTCGTAGTAGAGGCCGCATCCGCGGCAGCGAAATTTACGACCATCCCAATCCGTCGCGCCGCCACACGGACACACCGGCCCTTCATGCACCCGTTGCGACTGCTCGACGACTCGTGAGGAAGAGGCCGCGCTGGCCTCTCCCTCCGTTCGACCTACGAGCAGCCGCTCGTGCTGCCGCAGTTCAGGCACTTGTAGCAGGTGCCGTTGCGAACCATGATCGACCCACAATCCGAGCACGAGGGTGAATCCTCCTGGCCCTGGAACGTGATCTTCGTCTGGCTGATTTCGACCGAGGCGGATGGCTTCGGCGCAGCCTCGGCCGGTACCGGCGCCGGCGCAGCGTCAACCGGAGGATCGCGGCGGACGATGCCGATGATCTCCTGCTGCGTGCCGCTGAGGAACTTCGAGGCGAGCCAGCGGAAGATGTAGTCCGTGATCGACTTCGCGATCGGGATCTCGGGATTCTTGGTGAACCCCGAGGGCTCGAAGCGCGTGTGGGCGAATTTCTTCACCAGCACTTCCAGCGGAACGCCGTACTGGAGTGCCAGCGAGATGCTCGTGGCAAAAGCATCCATCAGCCCGGAGATCGTGCTGCCTTCCTTCGACATGACGAGGAAGATCTCACCGGGACGGCCGTCGTCGTAAATCCCGACCGTAATGTAACCCTCGTGGCCCTGGATGTCGAACTTGTGGGTGATCGCGCGCCGCTCATCGGGCAGCTTGCGGCGGACGGCATGGGCGGGCTCCGCCGCCGTGACCACCTCGGAAACCGGGGCCGCCTTCTTCACGTCGAGCGCCGTATTGAGCGGCTGCGAGCGCTTCGAGCCATCCCGGTAGATCGCGATCGCCTTGAGCCCCATCCGCCAGCCCTCGAGATAGACCTCCATGATGTCCTCGGGCGTCGCACTCTCCGGCATGTTCACCGTCTTGGAGATGGCTCCCGAAATGAACGGCTGGGCGGCCGCCATCATCTTGACGTGACCCATGTAATGGATCGTCCGGGCGCCTTTGGCCGGCTTGAAGGCGCAGTCAAAGACGGCCAGATCGTCTGACCGCAGGTGCGGGGCGCCCTCGATCGTATCGGTTTCGTCGATGTACTGAAGGATGTCGGAAACCTGGGTTTCCGTATAGCCGATCCGGCGCAGCGCGATCGGCACGGTCTGGTTGACCATCTTGAGCATGCCGCCGCCGACCAGCTTCTTGTACTTGACGAGGGCGATATCCGGCTCGATCCCGGTGGTGTCGCAATCCATCATGAAGCCGATCGTGCCGGTCGGCGCGATCACCGTCGCCTGGGCGTTGCGGTACCCGTAAGCCGCGCCCAGCTCGCAGGCCTTGCCCCACGCATCCCGGGCCGCCGTCAGGAGCGGCAGTGGTACATGCGCCGGGTTGATGTGGTCGACCGAGACTCGGTGCTGGTCCATGACGCGAAGCATCGGCTCGCGGTTGGCGGCATAGCCATTGAAGGGACCCTTTTTCTGCGCGATGCGGGCCGACTGCGCGTACGCCTCGCCCGTCATGACCGCGGTCAGCGCCGCCGCCACGTCGCGGCCGGCATCACTGTCGTAGGGCAGACCGGACGCCATCAGCAGGGCCCCGAGGTTGGCATAGCCGAGGCCGAGCGGCCGGAAGTCCTGGCTGTTCTTCAAGATCGCGTCGGTCGGATAGCTGGCGTTGTCCACCAGGATCTCCTGGGCCGTGATCAGGATCCGGCAGGCCTCGCGATACGCCTCGACATCGAACTCGCCTCGCTCGTCGAGGAATTTCATCAGGTTGATCGAGGCCAGGTTGCAGGAGGTGTTGTCGAGGAACATGTACTCGGAGCACGGGTTCGAGGCGTTGATCCGGTCCGTGTTGGGGCAGGTGTGCCAGTGGTTGACCGTCGTGTCGTACTGCAGCCCGGGGTCGCCGCAGACCCAGGCCGCCTCGGCCATCATCCGGGCGACGTCGCGAGCGCGGTAGGTGTCCATGATCTGGCCGCTCCTGACGCCGATCGTGTGCCATTCGCGGTCCTCCTCGACCGCCTTCATGAAGTCATCCTTCACCCGCACGCTGTTGTTCGAGTTCTGGAAGAAGATCGAGCTATAGGCGGGACCGTTGAAGGAGGGATCGTAGCCAGCCTCGATCAGCGTCCAAGCCTTCCGCTCCTCGGCGACCTTGCAGTTGATGAACTCGACGATGTCGGGATGGTCGACGTTGAGGATGACCATCTTGGCCGCCCGCCGCGTCTTCCCGCCGGACTTGATCACGCCGGCGAAGGCGTCGTAGCCCTTCATGAACGAGACGGGGCCGGAGGCGGTGCCGCCGCCGGCGAGCAACTCACGCGAGGACCGGATCGGCGACAGGTTCGTGCCGGTGCCCGAGCCGTACTTGAAGAGCATGCCTTCGGTCTTGGCCAGGGTGAGGATCGATTCCATCGTGTCGTCAACTTTGTTGATGAAGCATGCCGACATCTGGGGACGGGGCTCGATGCCGACGTTGAACCAGACCGGGCTGTTGAAGGCCGCCTTCTGGTGGACCAGCAGATGGCTCAACTCGTCCCGGAAGATTTCGGCCGCTTCAGGGGTCGCGAAGTATCCCTGCTTGACGGCCCAGCCGTGGATGGTTCGGGTAACGCGGCCGATCAACTGCTTCACGCTTCGTTCACGCTCGGGCGTGCCCAAGACCCCGCGGAAGTACTTGGAGACGACCACGTTGGTCGCCACCTGCGACCAACCGGTCGGGATCTCGACGTCGTGCTGCTCGAAGACCACCTCGCCTTTTTCGTTGGTGATGCTCGCCGAGCGCGTCTCCCACTCCACCTCGTCGAAGGAGGGCACGCCTGGACGGCTGAAGTACCGCTTCCAGGCCAGTCCATTGCGGTTGCGTTTCTGTCCGTTCTGGGCCGGCGAGGCGGCGGTCACGTTGGGTCGTTCGGCTGACGTCTTCGGGGTGGATCGGGGCATGAATCAAGACCTCCGTGGGTGGGGTGAAGCGCCCCACATCGTATGACTTAGGATTAGGCCTGTCAACTAGTTTACAACAAAATGTATGGGGTCCTGACGCCGCCGACCCCAATATATGGAGTGTAAGCCACCTGCTTATCCTCGCTGTCCTGCTGCTCTTCGGCGGAGCGCTGTTACTCCGGCAGGCGCTCCGTAACGCCCGGCGGTTCGGCTTGCTCAGCCACAGCTTCTGGGCTACTTTTCGCCAATACGGGCGCTACCGGCTGCGCCGCCTCTGGCCGGCCCCGGTCGGCCTAGCGGGGCTCATCCTACTAATGTACGGCGCCGTTTCCCTCTTTCAATGGGTGCTCGCCTACTACGCCGGCCGGCTCGGCCACCCGCTCAGTCCCGGCTCCTGAGAAAGGCGAGCACCACCCGGTTGAATCGTTCCGGCTCCTCCATCTGCGGGGTATGGCCACTGTGGTCGAAAATCTCGACCTGGCAGGACTTGATCCGCCGGCCTGCCGATTCGGCATGGGCGGCCGGGAAAATATGGTCGTGCCGGCCCCAGACCAGCAGGGTCGGCATCGCCAGCTCCTCGAGCCGGTCGTCGACCACGATCCCGTCACGCAGGCGGCGAGTTCCGACAATCGATCGCAGCGCCGACAGATAGGCCGCCCGATAGGCAGGGGTCGACAGCAGCCGGCTCTGATTGTTGATGCGATCGTCACTCAGGATGGTGTCCACGGAGCCCGGCCGCCGCAGGTACCAGGCCCAGACACGGCGGATCGTTCTCGGGTCCATCTGGCGAAGGGCGCGCGCGGTCCCACTGAGCGCGAGCTCACCCAGCCCTTTGGTCAGGAGGAGCCGGTAGGCGAGCACGGGCCGCGGCTGGCCGACACCAAGCGCATCAACCAGGATCAATCGGTCGACCGACCCCGGGGTGTCGAGCGCCAGCCCCAGCGCCACCCGTCCACCCATCGAGACGCCCATCACGGCCGAGCGCTCCAGCTTCAATGACGTCATCAAGTCCCGGAGCACACGCACGAACAGGTCAATGGTGTACTCGAGCGGCGGTTTGTCGGATTGCCCGAAGCCGGGCAGATCTACCGCCAATACCTGGTGGTGGGCGGCCAACGCCTCGAGGTTGTAGTAGAACTCGACCGCGGCGGAGCTGCCCAGCCCGTGTACGAGCAGGAGCGGCGGTCCCTGTCCACCGCAGAGGTAGTGAATCCTGACGTCATCGAGGATGGCTGTCCGGCTCTCAAATGAGGGAAAGTCTGGCACCGAGTGCAGTCTAGGGCCAATACGAAAGCCCCCGGCGCAGACCGGGGGCCTTCGAAAGGGTCGAGGCTTAGGCGGTCGCGCGGCGCGGAGTCGTCGCGGCGGCGAACCCAAAGTAGGCGAGGATGGCGCCGGTCGCCAGGTGCAGGAAGATGTCGGGCCCACCGATGTTGAGCAGGCCAAGCGGCTGCGCCACGAAGATCCCGACGACGCCGAGTAGCAGCAGGACGACACCGACGACCTGCTCATAGGTGCGCGAGCTGGCCAGGCTGGCCGCGGCCGCGATGCCGCCGATCCCGATCAGCGCGTGGACGATATTGTGCAGCAGGTTGATCGGAAAGATGCCGAGCAGGTTGCTGCTGGTTTGCGTGTAGGACCCGCCCAGGAAAGGCAGGAACCCAACGATACCAACGGCGAGATAGACGACGCCGAAGACGAGCGCAACGGTTTGGACCATCGAACGATTACCCATAACAACTACCTCCGAATAAAGTTCTTCCCCTCCGCGAGGGCTCTGCTGACTAATACGAGCGCCGGCCAAAACGGATCACTTCCATTAAGGAGAGCCCGCATCGACCGGCCCGACGCTACGCCGATCCGCCGCCCAGTGACCCCTGCAGGACGGGCCGGGTCGTGGGGACCGGTCGCGTCCCCGGCTCGATCGTGATCGCGAACTGCTTGAACTTGGAGAGGTCGGCATCCATCTGGGCCGTGATCCGGCCGTCTGGCGCCGTCGCGACGCCCTCCGGAACCGGCTGGCCCCCCTTGTCGATCAGCCACATCTCATAGACCTGACCGGGGGCGAGCGCGGGGAGGCCGTTGACGGCGAGCAACGTCTGGTGCCTGTCCTTGAGGTAGATGAGGTCGGCCTGCGCCGAGGGCGCCAGTACGCTGCCCGTGAACTTGTAGGCCACCGCGTCGGCGTTCTGCTGGCCGAGGCGGTACCCGGCATAGGTCCCGATTCCGAAGGCAAGCAGGACGCCGGCGGCCAGCGCCGTAAAGGCCGGTCGTGGTGCCCACCGCGGCAGGCGGGGGGCTCGCCGGATGGGCACCACCACAGGTCCCGATTTCGGCTCCGCGACGGCCGGTTCCGAGGAGACGGAACGGATCGACGCGATGACTCGATCGCGGAGCTGCGAAGAGGGTTCGCGCTCGTCGGCGGCAAGGGCGAGGAACGACACCGTTTCGCGAAGCTCATCGGCAACCTGCCGGTGTTCGGCACAGGTCGCAAGGTGTGCCTTGACGTCGGTGGCCTCTGGCGCCGTCAGGGCATCCAACGCGTAGGCACCAAGCAAGCCCTCCACCTGCTCGCAGCTCAGCACGGTCACGCCGTCACCCCGCGGGCCTGCAGGAAGGTGCGCATCTTTTCCAGGCCCATACGCCGTCCGGCCATTTCAATCTGCGTCTCCTTGCGTATTCTGGTCGTCCCGCGGAGCCGGTGATCGCTCGGTGATGAACGATCGACCATAACCAGCCGCGAACGTTTCCGCGCCGGGCATCGAAGGAACGGGCGTTTCGCCAGCAACTGAGAAAGGCCTCCGAGACGACGTCCCCGGCAGCGGTGCGGTCGTTCAAGATCCGGTAGGCCAGGCCATAGGCCAGCCGCCCGTACTTGTCGTAGAGGGCCTCGACAGCCACGGCCTCACCACGCTGGAGTTGCACCGCCTTCTCACCATCCTGATCAGGAGTGTCTCCCCCGCTCATCTCCTCTGATGCTTTATACGGCGGTTCCTGTCCGCCAGATCAACCGGGGACGCTTGCCTTCAGCTGTTGGTACGGACCCTCGATGCGACGACGCGCGTCGGCGTCCAGGTCGGGGAGATTGACCGCGACGTTGGCTAAAGCCGCCCGCAGGCCGACCTCGAGCAGCGCGCGCCCCGCCTCGAGGTCCGATTGCGTCATCGCCCAGACCCGCGCGCGGATCTCCGGCAACAGGTCGAGGCCCCGCGCGGCTTGCGTGGCGCTATCGAGGGGAACCTCAGCCGCGTGCAAGACGGCGTTCGCCAGGTCATTCGGCGATGCCCGGGCCTTGCGGGCGTCGATCACCGCGCGATAGGCATCGATGTCCTCCTGGCTGAGCTCGCCGAGGCGTCGCTGGAGCGCGTCGAGTTCGGGGACGAGCGCCAGCAGGCGGGCACGATCCTGCTCCTCCAGCGCCTTCCTGGCGCTGATTTTGGCGACCATGCTCAGGAGCGCCACGCCCATGGCTGCCGCCAGCGCCGCCGCGCTGCCGCCGCCAGGGACCGCCGAGCCGGATCCCAGGCTGGCCAGATAGTCCTCAACCGTGCCCTGGAGGACGGTCGTCATTCGGCCGCCCAGACCCGTTTTTCCAGGATCTGATCCATCTTGAATGCGGGTTCGAGCAACGCGTCCTTGATGGTGCGGGTCGCCGCATCGAGGGGGATGGTACCAACAATTTCCGACTCCTCGACCGCCACGCCCCGACGGCCGGCCTCCTCCCGGATGACCGTGAAGACCTTCCACATGTTGGTCACCCGGTAATCGGTCAGGTTCATCGAGACCTGGACCAGGCCGCGCTCGGCAAGATTGAATCCCAGCGCCTTCACGTTGGCTAGCCCTCCGGATGAGGCGCGAATCTGGCGGGCGATCTCCTTGGCGACCGTGAGATCCGTGGTCTTCAGATTGACGTTGTAGGCGATCAGCGGGATCCGCGCCCCGACCGCGGTGGCTCCTGCCGTTGGGTGAACGGCCGGCGTCCCCTCGTCCGGCACGCGGTCTGGATCCTGGATGTGGGCGGCCAGCTCTTCGAATCCGCCGCGGCGGACCTTTTCCAGCTCACGGCGCTCCGGCTGGCTGGCCGCCTCGCCGTAGTAATAGACGGGGATGCGGAGCTCGCTCCAGAGCCGTGCCCCGAAGATCCGCGCCAGCTGGACGCAGGTGGCCATCGGCAGATCGGCGAAGGGGACGAACGGCACGACGTCGGTCGCGCCCATCCGCGGGTGCTCGCCCTGATGTTGGCGGAGGTCGATCCGGTCGGTCGCGACCCGGGCACCGGCCAGGGCGGCATCGACCGCCCGGTCCGGCTCGCTGACGAACGTCACCACCATCCGGTTATGGGCGGCGTCCGCCTGGACGTCGATGATGCGGGCGCCGGCATCCCGGATCGCGGTAGCGATCGCGTCGATGACATCGCGCCGCCGACCTTCGGAAAAGTTCGGCACGCACTCTACGAGCTGGCCCACACCCTACCCCGAACGATGGTGGTGCGCACCCGATTCATCCCGACATAGTAGGGAATGTCCTCCGGCCGTTCGACCTCCACCACGACCGCGTCGGCGAAGCCGCCGACCCGCAGCACGCCAGCCGCCTCCAGACGAAGCGACCGCGCGGCGTGGCGGGTCGCCCCGATCAGCACCTCAACCGGGGTCATGCCCCACAGGACACAGGCCAGGCTCATGGCAAAGGTCAGGCTCTCGGAATTCGAGGTGCCGGGATTAAGGTCGCTGGCGATCGCCATGGGCAACGCCGCGGCTCGCATCGCCTCGATCGGTGGCCGAGCGCTGTTGGGCACGGTGAAGTTCGCGGCGGGACAGAGCACCGCGACCGTACCCGCGCTCGACAGCGCCTCGATCTGCCCCGAGGTCGCGTACTCGAGATGATCAGCGCTGGCGGCGCCGAGCTCGGCCGCGATCTGCGGGCCCTCCCCGGGTGCCAGCTGCGCGGCGTGGACGCGAAGCTCGTAGCCGAGCGCCCTGGCTCGCGTCAACAGCTCGCGGGTCTCCGCCGCGGTGAAGGCCGGCGCGTCGCACCAGGCGTCACAGAAGCGGGCCAACCGGGTGAAGGCGGGAAGCATCTCCGTGATCAGCGCCTGCAGGTAGGCCTCACGCGGAACGCCGTCGGGGACCACGTGGGCGCCGAGAAAGGTGGGGACGATCCGGAGCGGCGTGATGGCGGCAAGGCGGCGCAGCACCTGGAGCGCGGTGCGTTCCGCCTCCAGGTCGAGGCCGTAGCCGGACTTGGCCTCGATGGTGGTCGTACCGTAAGCGAGGAAGCGTTGGGCGCGATCAGCGGCCAGCGACAGCAAGGTGGCCTCACCGGCCGCCCGGGTTTCGCGGACGGTACGCTGGATGCCGCGCCCCGCCGACTGCTGTGCCGTGTAGGGAACGCCCGCGACCCGCTCCGCGAACTCATCGGCGCGCGTGCCGGCAAAGACTGGGTGCGTATGCGCGTCGACGAGGCCGGGGATCACGCAAGCGCCCTGCGCGTCCAGCAAATCACCGTCCAGCCTCACGGCCGTCTCCAGCCGGCGGTCCTCGCCGACCCACACCACCTCCCCGTCGCGGGCGGCCAGGGCCGCATCATGGAGGCGTCCGAGGGGATCGTCAGCCGTCCCGATCATCGTGGCCAGCTGGCCGGCATGGCGGAGAGCGAAGTCGGCCCGGATCACGTTGCGCGATCGATGCCGTGCGTTCGCGCGAAGTCGGCGGCGGTCTCATAGCCGGCATCCGCGTGGCGCAGGACGCCCATCCCCGGGTCGGTCGTCAGCACCCGCTCCAGGCGGTCGGCCATCGCCGGGGTACCGTCGGCGACGACGACCATCCCGGCGTGAATCGAATTGCCCATGCCCACCCCGCCGCCGTGATGGACCGACACCCAGCTGGCCCCGGCCGCGGTGTTCACCAGCGCATTCAGGATCGGCCAGTCGGCCACCGCGTCGCTGCCGTCGCGCATCGCCTCCGTCTCTCGGTAGGGGGAGGCGACCGAGCCGGCATCGAGGTGGTCCCGACCGATCACGATCGGCGCCTGCAGCTCGCCCGAGGCGACCATCTCATTGAACCGGAGGCCGACCGCGCTTCGCTCGCCGTACCCGAGCCAGCAGATGCGGGCGGGCAGGCCCTGGAATTGGACCCGCTCGCGGGCCAGGCGCAGCCATCGCTGCAAGGGCTGGTTGTCGGGCAGCAGCTCCATGACGGCGCGGTCGGTGCGATAGATGTCGTCAGCCTCACCGCTCAACGCCACCCAACGAAAGGGACCCTTCCCCTCGCAGAAAAGCGGCCGGATGTAGGCGGGCACGAACCCAGGAATGGTGAACGCGTCCGTGACGCCACCCTCGAGCGCCTGGCCACGGAGGTTGTTGCCGTAATCGAAGACCTCGGCCCCCTGCCGCTGGAAGCCAAGCATGGCGTTGACATGCTCGCGGATCGAGTGCTTGACCATCTCGAGGTACTCCTGCGGATCCCGGCCGCGCAGATCGGCCGCTTCGTCGACGCTGAGCGGCGCCGGGACGTAGCCGCGGAGCGGGTCGTGCGCCGAAGTTTGATCGGTGACGACGTCCGGACGGAATCCCCTCGCCAGCAGCTCCGGATAGACCTCGGCGGCATTGCCGACGACGCCGATCGAGGTCGGGGTTCCCGTGCGTCGCGCCTCTTCCGCCCAGGCCACCGCCTCCTCGAGGCGGGCGCTCGCCTTGTCGAGGTACCCGCCGCGGAGCCGACGCTGGATCCGGCTGTCATCGACGTCGATGCAGAGCGCGACCCCCTCGTTCAGGACGATCGCCAGCGGCTGGGCGCCGCCCATCCCGCCGAGTCCGCTGGTGAGCACGATCTTGCCTTTCAGGCTTCCGCCAAACCGTTTGTGGGCGAGCGCGCCGAAGGTTTCGTACGTCCCCTGGAGGATCCCCTGGCTCCCGATGTAAATCCAGCTCCCGGCGGTCATCTGGCCGTACATCATCAGCCCAAGGCGCTCAAGCTCCCAGAAATGCTCCCAGGTGGCCCAGCGGGGCACGAGCAGGCTGTTGGCGATCAACACCCGTGGGGCGTACTCGTGCGTCGGGAAGATCCCGACGGGCTTGCCGGATTGGACGAGCAGCGTCTGATCGTCCTCGAGCCGCTCGAGCGCGGCGACGATGGCGTGAAAGGACGGCCAGTCGCGGGCGGCCTTACCCGTCCCGCCGTAAACCACGAGATCCTGCGGGCGCTCCGCCACCTCCGGGTCCAGGTTGTTGCACAGCATCCGGAGCGCGGCCTCCTGCTGCCAGCCTTTGCAGCGGAGCCGGCGCCCGCGAGCCGCGCGGATCGGGGTCGTCGCGCTCATGGCGCCTGCCCGGGTTGCGCCCTGGCGGCGCTCGCCGCGATGGCGGCCAGGCGCCCGCTTCGAACAAGCGCCACCATCGCCTCGATCTCCGGGTAAAGGGTTCGGTCGTGGTCCAGGGTCGGGACCGTTTCCCGGATGGTACGCAGCGCCTCGCCCGTCATCGGCGCCGGCTGCAGGGGCGCGAGCAGGTCGATCCCTTGTGCCGCCCCGAGCGCCTCCAGGGCGAGCATGGTCTCGAGGTTGACCGACGTCTGGCGCGCGCGTTGGGCGCTGTGCCATCCCATGCTGTTGTGATCTTCCTGGTCCGCGGAGGTCGGCAGTGAATGGACGCTGGCGGGGGTCGCCAGCAGCTGATTGTCGGTCGCCAGCGCCGCCGCGGTGTACTGCAGCAGCATGTAGCCCGAATCGAGGCCGGAGTGCCGGGTGAGAAAGGGGGGCAGCTCGGAGAGAAAGGCGGTCAGCAGGCGAAAGAGGCGCCGTTCGGAGATACTGCCAAGCTCGCTCAGCGCGATCGTCGCCGTATCGAGGGCGAGGGCGAGAGGCTCGCCGTGGAAGTTGCCGCCCGAGACGACCGCATCGTCTCCGACCAGGACGAGCGGATTGTCCGTGCCGGCATTCAGCTCCACGTCGAGCACGCGCCGCAGGTAGTCGATCGCGTCGGCGCAGGCACCATGGACCTGGGCGGCGCAACGCAGCGAATAGGCGTCCTGGACCCGATTGTCGATCCGATGGGACTCGGCGATCCCGCTGCCTTCCGTCAGGGCGAAGATGCGGGCGGCCGAGGCCAGTTGGCCCGGATGGGGCCGCAGGGCGTGGATCCGCGGGTCGAAGGCGGTTCGCGATCCGCGGAGCGCCTCGACGCTGAGTGCGGCCACCAGGTCGGCGGTCAGCAGGAGCCCCTGCGCATCCCGCAGCAGCAGGCTGGCGGCCCCGGTCATGAAATGGGTTCCGTTCAGGATGCTGAGCGCGTCCTTGGCGCCCAGTTCGATGGGCGAGAGCCCGGCAGCCCGGAGCGCCGCGCCGCCTGGCTTCCGCGCGCCGTTCGACCAAACCTCCCCCTCGCCGATCAGCACCAGGCCGACGTGCGCTGACGGAGCCAGGTCGCCACTGGCGCCAAGGGAGCCTTTCTCCGGCACCCAGGGACAGATGTCGTGGTTCAGGAGATCAAGCAGCCGTTCGGCGACGGTCAGGCTCACGCCGGAGCTGCCCTGGCAGAACTGGTTGACGCGAACCAGCATGCCCGCCCGCACCAGCTCCTCGGCGAGGGGCGGCCCGACACCGACGGCATGGCTCATCAGCAGATTGCGCTGGAGCTGACGGGTGTCCCTGGCGGCGATGCGGGTGTTCTTGAGGGCCCCCACCCCGGTGGTCAAGCCGTAGACGGCCCGGTCCTCGGTCACCAGCCGATCGACCACCGCGCGAGCTCGGCGAAGCCGCGACCGGGCCTCGTCGCCGAGGGCGACCCGCTCGCCGCGGCGCGCAACCGCCTCGACGTCGGAGGGGCGAAGCGACTGGCCGTCGAGCGTGATCACGCAAGCTCATGTTAAGCGGCGCCTAAAATCGCCGGGGCATTCCCTGGCGGTCGTAGAATGAGGTCGCTGATTTTGGCACGGACAATAACCCGGCCGGGGCGAGCGGCCGGGCAGCGTAAGCGTGGAATCAGTGATCGTTTGGCTGCCGGCGCAATCCTCGCCTTTGCGCTGAGCGCCTGTGCCGCGCCCGGCCCGCAGGGGACCCGTGCGTCGTCTTCGCCCACCCCCTTCGCGGTCGCCACGCCGACGCCGTCCACGATCGTGCCGCCAACCACGCTGGTACACCCGGGGACGATCACCTTCCTCTCCGATACGACCTATCCGCCCCAGGAGTCGATCGATCCCGCCACCCAGCAGGCGGTCGGCTTCGACATCGACATCGCCCGCGCCCTGGCCGCGAAGATGGGGTTGTCGGCCACCATAGTCAAGACGGATTCCCCGCAGATCGTCGGGGCGCTGCTCGCCAAGAAGGGCGACGCCGTCATCTCTGCGCTCTCGATCACACCGGACCTGCAGCGCCAGGTCGCCTTCGTTGCCTACTTCCAGGCCGGCCAGTCCATCCTGGTCCGCAAGGGGAATCCGGCCGGGATCACCGGGCTGGCCGACCTCTGCGGCAAGAACGTCGCGGTCCAGGTGCAGAGCCCGGAGCAGAATTCCCTGGATGAGGCCAACGGGAACGACTGCAAGGCCAACCACATCAAGGTGCACGTCTATCCAACCGACCTGCAGGCGGTCTTGACGCTCAAGCAGGGCCAGGTCGATGCTGCCCTCGACGATTCACCGGTGGCCGCCTACTTCGTCAAGCAGACGCCGGACCAGCTGGAGCTTGCCGGCAGTCCGTTCAAGACGAATCCAGAGGGCATTGCCGTGGATCCGAAGAACGGAGACCTGGTCCAGGCGATCCAGAAGGCCCTGCTCGCCATCTACCAGGATGGGTCGTACCGGCTGATCCTGTCCAAGTGGAACCTGGTCGACGGCGAGATCCCGGCCTCGCAGATCGTGGTCAACCCGAGCCCGACCACCGGGTCCTGAGCCGCAAGGTCAGCGGCGGCCGGCCACCTCCGGGGGCTCGACCTTCCAGTCTGCCTCCTCCTGATTGGCCGGCGGTCGCACGCGCGAGCGGTTATACAGTTCGATGCGAATGACCGCCACGATCGTGATCGCGAGCGCCAGGGCGATCCCCAGGATGGCCTGGGTTCGCGCGTTGTCGGCGGAGATGGTCACGTCCGAAAACACGGTTGGCTGCAGCAGGTTGAAGATGACCCCATTGCTCCCGCCGACCGCGATCGATCCCAGCACCGCGGCGGCGGCCAGGCGCGCGAGTAAGGATTCGGTGGTGCCCAATGTCGCCCACATCGGGCGGCCGCTGACGGTCAGGGCGCCAAAGGCGAGCAGGAAGAAGAGGAGCAGGATGAGCGCCTCGACGAGGCCGACCCGGTAGAAGCCAACGGCTTGCTCAACCGGCATGGCTCCATGCTAAGAGTAGCGAGCCTGGAGCGCGAGCAGCTCCGATTGCGCCGCGCTCATCGCGCTCGCCGCCCCCGCAGCCCCGAGCACCAGGTCGTGCAAGTGCCGTTGTAGGACCGCCGACGCCTCGACGTAGTGGACGAGCTTCGGGCGGGGCCGGGCGTTGGCAATGTTGGTCAGAAAGACGTTGATCTGCGGGTTGGCCTTGCGGGCATCGGCCGAATTCTGCAGCGACGTCCAGATCGGCAGCTGGCCCGGTTGCTGTCCCTGGACCTGCGGGCTCGTCACGTACCGCAGCCAGGCCGTGGCGAGCTCCGGCTGCTGGCTGTTGGACAGGACCCCAAGGCCCATGAAGCCGCTCACCGAGGCGGCCGGTTTCCCGGTGGAGGTGGCGGCCGGGATCGCCGCGACGCCGGCTTGGCCGATGATCTGCGAATAGACCGGGTCACCCATGGCACCGTAGACAAAGTTCCAGTTGGTGGTGAAGGTCACGCCGCCGGCGAGGAAGGCCCGCATCGCGTCCGGCTCATTGCTGGCGCCGATCTCGCCGCGGACCAGGTGCTCGTCGATCAGCTGTCGCATGAACGCGGCGGCCCGCTGGACCGGCTGGGAGGTGAGCTGTGGCCGTCCGCTGGCATCGAAGAGATCGCCGCCGAACTGGGCCGCGATGCGGACGAAGTCGGAGACGAGCCCCTCGCCTTCGGCCCAGGAATCGGTGTACGGTGTCTGCCGGCTGCGCAGCGCCGTCATCTGCTCGTACCAAGCCTCGAGCGTTTTCGGGGGGGCTGAAAAGCCGGCCGTCTGGAGCTGGGCCTTGTTGTAGTAGAGGCTCTGGACGTTGAGGACATGGGGCATCGCCCAGGTCGTGCCCTGGAAGGAGAAGGCATCGAGCAGACTCGGCATCAGGTCGGACCGGCTGTCGTCCGGAATCTGGTCCTTGAGGCTCAGCAATTGCTTGCGACTCGCGAACTCGGGCACCCAGACCTGGTCGAGCGCCACCACATCGTAGGGCGATGGCCGCGACAGGCCAGCGGCCAGGATGCTGTCATAGAGCTCCCGGTAATGGGCCGTCTCGATCGAGACGAAGACCTTGTTGTTGTGGAGCGCCTGAAACTTTTTGGCCAGCTCCTGGAGAACCGTCGGGTCATAGCCGACCTGGTCAAACAGGAGCGAACGGATCACGGTCGACCCCGGCGGGGGCGTCGGCGCGATCCTGGTCGCTGCCGGCCCGCAACTCTCCAGCAAAGAGGCGGCGAGCACGCCGCCACCAAGCCCAACCGTCAGCTTCAAGCCGCGCTCAAGGAATCGGCGTCGCGTCAACGCCTGCGGTGGAGTGGCTGGCGTGGTCGGCACGTCTTTCCGAGGCTATCAGCGGTTTGTTAACGGGCCCATCGGCAAGCGCCTGCAGCGCGTCACGGGTCTGTGAAAGGCCGGTAACGAACGCGGCTGATCACAGTTGTGGGCGCGGCCTGCCAATCCATACAATCGCGGGGTGGACTCGACCTGGCTGCGCGGGGTGTTTCCACCGATTCCGACGCCGTTCACGCCGGACGGCGCGCTCGGGGCCCCGCTCCCGCGGTTTCTGGAACACCTTCGCCAGGGTGGCCTTGACGGCGTCGTTGCGCTCGGATCCAATGGCGAAGCGAACCAGCTCAGCGACAGCGAACGAACTGGCTGGATCGGCGCGGTCCGCGCAGCGCTTCCCGCCCCCCTGCACCTGATCGCCGGCACCGGCGCCGAGTCGACCCGGGCGACGATCGAGCGCACCCGGGCCGCCGCGGACCAGGGTGCCGAGGTAGCCTTGGTGGTCGGCCCCGTCTACTACCGGCGGGATGTCACGCTTGAAACCCTCCGGGCCCACTACCACGCGGTGGCGGACGCCAGTCCGGTCCCGATCCTCCTCTACAACGTCCCGGTCTACATGGGATGGGACATCCCCGATGGCTGGATCCCGGCGCTCGCCGGGCACCCCAACATTGCCGGTCTCAAGGACTCGTCTGGACGCACGCCCAGGCTGCCGGGCTTGCGCGAACGGCTGGGGCCAACCTTCGTCCTCCTCGCCGGCGCCGGGGACAAGATGGTCGACGCAATCGAAGCCGGGGCCGACGGGGCCATCGCCTCGCTCGCCAACCTGGCACCAGCCGCCTGCGCCACCATCCGCCGCGAGATGCTGGCGGGCCATCCCGACGCGGCCCGGACGGTGCAACGCCAGATCGCCCCGGTCGGTGAAGCGCTCGGCAAGACCTACGGCATCGCGCGCCTCAAGATGGCGCTTCGCCTCCAGGGTTTCGACCACGGTCCACCACGGTTGCCCCTGGCGCCGCTCAGCGAGGAGGAGACGCCGCGCCTGCGCGAGCTCCTGGATGCGGCCCGCCTCTTTCCGAGCCCGCTACCGGCGTGATCCCGCTTCGCGATTTCAACCCTTCGCGGCGACGGCCACTGCTGACCTGGGGCCTGATCCTGATCAACGTCGCCGTTTATTTCTACCTCAGCCAGAACCCGGTCATGAACCAGGCGGCGATCGCCCGATACGCCCTCGTCCCGGCCGACATTGCGGCCGGCCGCCACCTTGGGACCCTGATCACCTCGATGTTCCTGCATGCCAGCCTGCTCCATGTCGGTGGCAACATGTTGTTTCTCTGGATCTTTGGCAACAACGTCGAGGACCAGCTCGGCGAGATCAAGTATCTCGCTCTCTACTTCGCCTCCGGCATCGCCGGCAGCCTGCTGCAGGTCTTCGTCGACCCGACCTCGCAGATCTCGAACCTGGGGGCCAGCGGCGCCATCTCCGGCGTGCTCGCGGCCTATGTTCTCTACTTCCCGGGGGCCAGGGTCCTGACCTACATCGCCCCCATCTTCCTGGTCACGATTCGGGCCGTGCTGTTCATCGGCTACTGGATCGCGCTCCAGGCGCTGCAAGCCTTTCTCAATATCGGGGTCACGGGCGGCGGGGTGGCCTTCTTCGCCCACATGGGGGGGTTCGTCATGGGATTCGTCCTGGCGTTCCTGCTGCGACCGACCCGGCATGCCGACCCGCACCCGGGGTATCCGCTCTGAACGGTCCGGGTCAGCGGCTGAACTGGCGGATGCGGCCGTTTTCGACGTAGAAGATGTTCTGCGACACCGGGAAGGCGGCCTCGCGGTGACGCTCCTGGACGTCGTGACGCAGCCGGCCGAGGAGCTCCGAGCGCTCGCCGGCGGCGATCAGGGAGCCCCGCTCCGGAATCCCGACGACCGGCACATCTTCGAGCATCTCCTCGAGCCAGGCCCAGACCTCAGGCAGGAGCATCAGGGCAGCCCCGTACGGACGGGGATCGACGTAGCTCAGCATCAACATCTGGGGATGGCCGGTTTTCTCCGTTTCGAGCCCGGTGAACTTCATGCCGGCCCGAAACATCAGCGCCAGGTTGCTGAGCGCGAGCACCTCGACATGGTCGCGGCCGACGTTCCAGGCGGTGAGGTCCTGGGGCAGCAGGTAGCGCATGCCCTGGGCGTAATGTGCCGCATAGGTGACGACCAGATCGCCGAGCATCCGGCGGTAGACGACCGGGCCGCCGGCGGATTCCAGGAAGCTGGTGGGCCGCAGCACGGGAAGGATCAGCGGGGCGCCGAACTGGGCCTCGCCGTCGCACTCCTGGTCGAGGCGGCGCAACCGGGCGGCAAACAGGCGGTCAAGGGCCTGGGGCTGCTCGCGGTACTGGTGGTAAAAGCTCTCGAGGTTGAAGCGCAGGTCCCCCTCCGACACGCGCCGGATGGTGAGCTGGAAGGCTTCCGGGCCCTTCTTGACGGTCCACCCCGGACGTAGTGCCGTGAGACGCTTGAGGACGTGATTCTCGAAGTCGTGGGCGTTCATCGTCGTCTGCTGGCCCATTGCTTGGGGTGTAACGGGGGCCGCTACGCAGGCTTGCAGGATCGGGAGGTCGGCGCCGATGCCGCTTAAGGATTGGTTGCGGGGCCGCCGCTCCGGAGCGGCGGAGCGGGTCCGCCAGGCCCTCGCCCTGAGCCGTAACGGCGACGTCACCGCGGCGGTTGAAATGATTGCGGAACGGTTTCCCGAGGCGCTCGACGAGCTCCGCGCCCTCGGCGAGACGGTGGATGTGGGCTGGTTGCGGCTGGCGGCGACGCTCGACTTTCGCTCAGGTCGCATGCTGGAGGCACACGAAACCGCCGAGCGGGCCCTTGCGCTCGACGAAGACCCGCAGACCTGGCACCTGCTTGGCCGGGTTCGCACCTGGCTTGGCCGCGCTGACGCCACCGACGCTTTTGGCCGGGCGGCGCTGATGGACCCCGCCGGGTTCTTTCTTCCCCACCGGGTCTCGCGGCAACGGTTTGCCACCCTGGCCGAAGAGGCGTTCGCCACCATTCCGGCGCAGTTTCGAGACCGCATGGACAACACCCTGGTGGTGGTCGACGACCTCCCCGACCTGGAAGCCGTGCGCGAGGGCGAGGACCCGGACGTGCTGGGGGTTTACGACGGCGCGACGGCGATGGATCGCGGCTTACCCGAGCGGATCGTGCTCTACCGGCATAACCACGAACAGGTCGTCGCCAACGAAGCCGAGCTGACCGAAGAGGTCAACGAGACGATGCGGCATGAGATCGGCCACCACTTCGGCATGGAAGAGGACGAGCTCCCGTACTAGGTGATCACGGCCACCGTGGCGCCGAAGCCGGCATGGGTCAAGGCAGCCACCCAGAGCGGATCCGCCCGAACCTGTGGTGGGTAGTACCAGTTGAGGAACCCGTAATACATCAGCAGCCACTGCGCCGTGCCGAGGCCGGCGCGGCGAATGACCGGGCGTCCGGCAAGCCGATCGACGGCCACCGTGAAGACCGCGCCCAGCGCGGCCGAAAGGAGTACGTGGATGAATGCGCCGGTCAGCACCGTGGCGCGGTCCGACCGCCGTCCCGGCAGGACCCCGCCGATGATGCGGATTCGTTGCAGCGGATCATCGTCGTACTGCGGGTACCAGCGCCGGAGCAGGACGATCGCCGGCGGGAGCGGCAGGGTTCCGGCCATCAGGCCCGCCAGCAGGCCTCGCGGGACCGAGCGCGTCAGGCGTTGAGCGGAAATGGATTCCCTGATGGCGGGAGCACAAGCCGGCCCCCCTGATCGATCGTCGACAACGAGGTGATGAAGTCCGTGAACCCCTGGGTGGCGTCATACCCGGTGAGCGCCCGGTAGCAGGCACCCAACCTGTCCCCGCCGGCCTGGGCAATCGCGTCCCATCCGAAGGTTAGCTGGCTGTGGAGATAGTAGAGGAAGAGATCGCCGCAGCCGGACGCGATCTGGTCCGTATCGCCCGCTGAGTTGTCGTTTACATGATCCACGTGGCCCTTCGCCCACCAGTCTTGCTCCGTCTGACTGAACTCCGCGGCGATTTCTGGATGCCGCTCGAAGGCGAGCACGCGCGAGAGCGACTCCCCATTGGTGCGCCCGCAATCCCAGCCGTTGTTGATGGCGGCCTCGAAGACTTCGACGATCTCCGCCGCGAGAAATCCGGGCGCCTGGACGGGGTCGGGCAGCACGTGGATATCGGTTCCTGCGCAGGTGATGTGATACGCGCCCCCGGCGTCGGGGTCGGTGTAGACGTTACAGGGCAGATTCGGCGGGGTCAGTCCGCCAAACCATTGCTGGATAGCGCCAAAGTCGTCTTCAGCCGACCGCAGCATCGCCTGGGCAGCTGCGTCACCATCGGCCGAGCCATCGGAGTAGATGACAAAGTTCGCCGTCTGGCCGGCGAGATGCTCACCAGGGACGGTCTGGTGCCGCCTGGCATGAGCGTCGAGCACGCCACGGGCGACCTCCATGCCAGGGCGCACGAAGACACGCCCCTTCTCACCCGTCCCGAAGATGCCCTGGAGCAGCGGCTGTCCTCCTTACTGTTCGTAGAGCCGACGCGCCGCCGCGACGATATGACGCGCCGAGATTTCCGCCTTGTCCAGCAGCACTTGTGGCTTCCCGGAGCCCGGAAGATGCCGGACCGCGAGGTGGACGATCCGTGGAGGCGTCATGTCCGCCGCCAGGGCCTCCATGACGGCGGCGCCCAGGCCGCCTTCCGGATGGTGGTCCTCGACGATGACCAGCTTGCCCCGGGTGATGCCCGCGGCCTCGCGGAGTGTGCTCTTGTCGAGTGGCTTGACCGAGTAGAGGTCGATGACCCGGACCTTGATCCCATCCCGATCGAGCTCGTCAGCGGCGGCCAAGCAGTTGTGGAGAGTAACCCCGGCGCCGATCAGGGTGACTTTGTCGTTGGGATCGCTGCGAATGACTTTCGCCCCACCAATTTCGAAGCGTTCGCCCTCGTCGTAGAGCACCGGGTAGGCTCCGCGCGTGGTCCGGATGTAGACGATGCCCTCGCGGTTCGCCATCGCCTCCACCAGGTGTGCCGTCGACGTGGCGTCCGATGGATAGAGGACGGTCGAGCCGCTCACCGCCCGCATGGCGGCTAAATCTTCAAGCGCCATCTGGGAGGGGCCATCCTCGCCGATTTCGACACCGCCGTGTGAACCGGAGAGCCGAATGTTGGCCTGCGAGATCGCGGCCATCCGGATGAAGTCGTAAGCGCGAGAAAAGAACGCGGCAAAGGTCGACGCAAACGGGATGTAATGTCGGACACTCATCCCAACCGCGGTCGCCACCAACTGCTCCTCGGCGATGAACATCTCAAAGAATCGATCCGGGTAGGCCTTCGCGAACTCGTCGGCGAAGGTCGAGTTGCTCACCTCGCCGTCCATCGCGACCACCGTGGGACGCGCCCCGAGCGCCTTGAGCGCGTCGCCATAGGCCTTGCGGGTCGCGACCTTGTCGCCTTTCTTGTACGTCGGCAGCGTGACGGCGACGTCGGCGTGCTTGATCGCCGGCTCACCGGGTTCGGGCTTCTGCCCATCGACGCGCAGGTGGCGGATCCCGCCGAGCTCTGCGATGGCGCGCTCGGCCATATCTGCCGGGAGCGCCTTGCCGTGCCAGCCGTCCTTGTTTTCGATCTCGCTGAAGCCCTTGCCCTTGACGGTCCGAGCGATGATCACGGTCGGCTTCCCGGTGGCGTCTTTAGCCTGGCCAAGAGCCTGATCGATCTGCTCGACGTCGTGGCCGTCGATGACGATAGCCCGACAGCCGAACGCCTGCACCCGGTCGCGGTAATGGTCGGTTTCCCAGCCATACTCGGTCGGCCCGCGCTGTCCGAGGCGGTTGATATCGAAGATGGCGGTGAAATTCGAGAGCTGGTAGTAACTGGCCTTGTCGAGGCCTTCCCAGATGGAGCCTTCGGCAAGTTCGCTATCGCCGCAAAGCGTCCAGACATGGTAGGGCAGCTTGTCCAGCTTGCGGCCGGCCAGTGCCACCCCGACCGCGATCGGAAGACCCTGACCGAGCGACCCGGTCGCCACATCGACCCAGGGGAGGACGGGCGTCGGATGCCCCTGCAGCCGCGACCCGAACTGGCGGTAGGTCATCATCTCTTCTTCGCTGATCACCCCAACCGCGCGGAACATCGCATAGAGCAGCGGTGACGCATGACCCTTGGAGAAGATCAGGTGGTCGTTATTCGGTTGCGCCGGGTTGTTCCAGTCGTACCGCAGATGCCGGGTGATCAGGACCGCCATCAGGTCGGAGGCGGACATCGAGGAAGTCGGGTGCCCCGAACCTGCCGCGGTGCTCATGCGGATGCCGTCCACCCGCAGTTGCTGGCCTAGCTCGCGAATGAAATCGAAGTCGTGCGTTAAGCGTGCTTCGGTTACCGAGCTTTTTGCCATTGGCTTACCCCACGAACGAGTGGTCGATCCTGCGACCTACAGCTTAGCTTCTGGCGTTGCGCTAGGCGGTCGATGCCGGGCGCTGGTCAAGCGGACGCGGGCCGCGCGACCGGCTGCGGCGCCGGCGCGTATTCCACGACTGACCGTTGCGGGCCGGCCGCGGCGCGTTGCCGTTGGCGGTGGGCTGGACCTGCACCAGCGTCGCCGCGACGTAGCGCCAATCCCCGGCGTTAAAGAGGTGACTCAGATCGACCTCCGGCAGGTCGGGCGCGCCTTGCCGCCGCAGCTGGCGCCACGCCGGCTCGTCTTCCGGCGTCAGGAAGGTGAGGGCCCGGCCCTTGGTTCCCATCCGCGCGGTCCGTCCCACCCGATGGGTCAGCCATTGCGGTGAATCGGGCAGATCGAAGTTGATGACGAGGTCCACGTGGCTGATGTCGAGGCCGCGGGCGGCCACGTTGGTCGCCACCAGGACGTTGGTCCGCATGGCGCGGAAGCCGTCCATCGTCCGATCTCGGACGTTTTGCGAGAGATTGCCTTGCAGGTCGGCGCTGTCATGGCCCATGTTGCGGAGATCACGACTGAGCTTGCGCACGCCGTGCTTGGTTCGACCAAAGACGATGGCGGAGCCTCGGTGGGATTGCAGCAGCCGGCTGAGGGTCCGGACCTTGTCGGCCCGAGCGACTCGGATCAGCCCGTGCTCGAGCAGGTCTTCGGCTTCCGAGACGACGACAACGCGAACCGGATTGTCGAGATGCCGCGCGATCATACGACTGACCCACTCGGGCATGGTGGCCGAGGCCAGGACAATCTGCGGCTCGTAGGTGAGGTCGATGATCCGCTCGACGTCCGGCGCGAATCCCGCGTCGAGCATTTCGTCGCCCTCGTCGAGGACGAGCAGGTGGACGCGGCTGAGTGAGAGCTTCCGGCGCGTCACCATGTCGAGGATGCGGCCCGGGGTCCCGATCACGACGTCGACCCCCCCCTTCAGGGCCAGTTCCTGGGTGGCGTAGCCGACGCCGCCGTAGATCAGGCCGCATTTGAGGTTGGTTGACAGGGAGCGAAACACCCGTTCCACCTGGATCGCCAGTTCCCGGGTTGGCGTCACGACCATGGCCCGAGGGCCCGGTCCGCTGACCGCCATCAGCTTTTCAACCAGCGGCAGCATGAAGGCAAGCGTCTTTCCAGAACCCGTGGGCGCCTGGATGACGACGTCGCTGCCACGCAGCATGGGGGGAATGGCTTCGGCCTGAACGGCCACGGGGGCGTCGATCGAGCTTTTCGCGAGCGCGGTCAGCATGCGGGCGCTAACGCCCAGGTCGGCAAACGTCGATGTCACGAGGGGTACTCCTCGGTCCCCTCTACCTATTGTTTATTGTTAGCCGCGATCTGCAGGACACCGTTCAATGACGGGGAGGAGAACCCAGAGCGGGCGACCTGATATATGAGGTCCCAGTGAGTGTACCAGTTTTGGACCAGTCTAAACGTAACGAATACGGACGGTGATGCCTTAGCTCCCGGTCGAGGCTTGGGCCGCTACGTGTTAGGGTTCCAGGAGATCGACCGGACGCAGGTCCCGTTCGTTGGCGGCAAGGGCGCGCACCTGGGGGAGCTGTCGCGGGTCGAAGGCATCCGCGTGCCGGCTGGCTTTTGTGTGACGACGGACGCCTTCCAGCTGATCATGGCTGCAGCGCCGTCGGTCGACGATCGGCTCGATCGGCTGTCGCGCCTGAAGCCGGATGGCCGGGAGCCGATCCGCGCGCTCAGCGCGGAGATCCGCCGGACCCTCGAAGGGATCGCCATCCCGGAGGATCTGGCGGCGGGGATCACCCGCGCGCTCGTTCGGCTCGGCGAGCAAGCCGCTTACGCCATCCGATCCAGCACGACGGCGGAGGACTTGCCGACGGCGTCCTTCGCGGGCCATCATGACACGTACCTGAACGTCGTGGGACCGATGGCGATCCTCCAGCACGTCAGCCGGTGCTGGGCCTCGCTCTTCACCGAGCGGGCCGTGATCTACCGCCTGCGGAACGGCTTCGACCACCGGAAGGTCTCCATGGCCGTGGTCGTGCAGCAGATGGTCTTCCCACAGGCGGCCGGCATCCTGTTCACGGCCGACCCCGTCACCTCCAACCGGAAGGTCGCCTCCGTGGAGGCCAGCTTTGGCCTCGGCGAGGCCCTGGTCTCGGGCCTGGTGAACCCCGACGTCTACAAGGTGCGTGAGGGCGACATCGTCGCCAAGGCGGTTGCCACCAAGCAGCGCGCCGTCTTCGCCTCGCCGGGAGGCGGAACACGGGAACAGCCGATCGAGCCAGCACAACAGAACGAGCCGGCGCTGACGGACGCCCAGGTCGTGCAGCTCGCGCAGCTGGGCCGGCGGATCGAAGCGCACTTCGGCTCCCCCCAGGACATCGAATGGTGCCTGGTCGATGACGGCTTCCAGATCGTCCAGAGCCGGCCGATCACCACGCTGTTCCCCATCCCGGAGGTCGGCGACCGAGCCAACCACGTCTACCTCTCAGTCGGTCATCAGCAGATGATGACCGACGCCATGAAGCCCCTCGGGCTCTCCTTCTGGCAGATGACGACCCCCGCGCCCATGGCCAAGGCCGGCGGCCGCCTGTTCGTCGACGTCACCCAAAGGCTAGCCTCGCCGGCGAGCCGTGCCGGCCTCCTGGAGCTCGCGGGGAGATCCGATCCACTGACCAGAGACGCGCTGCAGACCATCCTCGAGCGCGACGGCTTCATCCGGCCGCTCCCTGACGAGGGTCCCCCCGGGCCACTGTTTGGCGGCGCGCCAGCCCCGATCGAGACCGATCCAGCCATCGTCACCGAGCTGATCGGGCGCAGCGAGGCATCCATCGCCGCCTTGAAGCGCGACATCCGGTTAAAGTCCGGATCGGCACTGTTCGACTTTATCCTGGCCGACATCCAGGAGCTGAGACGGATCTTGTTCGATCCGCAAAGCCATCAGGTGTTCATGTCGGCGATGGAGGCCACGTGGTGGCTCAACGAGCAGTTGCAGGCCTGGCTGGGCGAGAAGAACGCGGCGGACACGCTCACCCAGTCCGTCCCCAACAACGTCACGTCGGAGATGGGGCTGGCGCTCCTGGACGTCGCGGACGTGATCCGCCCGCATCCGGATGTCGTGGCATTTCTGCAGCAGGTCAAGGACGAGAAGTTCCTGGACGCGCTGGTCAAGCTCGCGGGCGGCCGGGAGGCGCGAGTGGCCATCCGGGCGTTCCTCGACCAGTACGGCATGCGCTGCGCCGGCGAGATCGACATCACCAGGCCGCGCTGGAGCGAACGCCCGACGACCCTTGTGCCCATCATCCTCACCAATATCAAGAACTTCGAGCCGGGCGCCGGCGAGCGGCGCTTCGAGCAAGGGCGGGAGGAGGCGCGAAAGAAAGAACAGGAGCTGCTGGAGCGCCTGCGGGCCCTGCCGGACGGAGAGCGGAAGGCCGAAGAGGTCAAACGGATGATCGACCGGGTCCGCACCTTCATCGGGTACCGGGAGTATCCGAAGTACGGCATGGTCAGCCGCTACTTCGTTTACAAGCAGGCTTTGCTGGGTGAAGCCGAGCGCCTCGTGCAAGCGCACGTGCTTTCCGAGAAGGACGACATCTTCTACCTCACGTTCCAGGAGCTCCACGACATCGTGCGCTTAAACCAGGTGGATGACCAGCTCATCCGCCAGCGCAAGGACGCGTTCAGGTCCTATCAAACGCTCACGCCACCCCGGGTACTCACCTCGGATGGCGAGGCCATCGCCGGGGCGTACCGACGCGACGATTTGCCGGCCGGCGCGCTGGTCGGCTTACCAGTCTCTGCCGGAACCGTCGAGGGGCCGGCTCGCGTCGTCCTGGACATGGCGGAGGCCGATCTGGAAGCGGGCGACATCCTGGTCACCGTCTACACGGACCCCAGCTGGACGCCCCTTTTCATCGCGATCAAGGGCCTTGTGACGGAGGTGGGAGGTCTCATGACCCACGGCGCGGTCATCGCACGGGAGTACGGCTTGCCGGCCGTCGTGGGGGTGCAGCACGCCACCCGGCTGATCCGGGATGGGCAGCGGATCCGCGTGCATGGGACGGACGGGTACGTCGAGATCCTGCCCGAGTCCTTTCCGTTTGTACCCAGTTAGTGGCTATGGTAGAGAGGTAACTACGATGACTCAGCGCAGCGTGGTGCCGGAAACTCGTTTTGACGCAACGCTCTACACGGTCCACAAATGGACTATCTTGCGGTTGCCTGGGAAAGCCAGCGCAAAACTACCGTCGCGCGGGCAGGTGGCGGTACGCGGGACGATCAATGGCCATAAGTTCCGGACGGTGCTGGAACCGGACGGCCAAAGGGGCCACTGGATGAGGGTTGATAAAGAGATGCAACAAACCGCTGGTATAACCGCGGGAAACACGGCGACGCTTGAAATCGAGTCGACCAAAGATTGGCCGGAACCGAAGGTGCCGCAGGATTTTGAGACAGCCATGGAAGCTGCCCCTCAGAGGATCCAACGCCTATGGAAAGACATTACGCCGATGGCCCGTTGGGAATGGATTCGTTGGGTAAATGCAACCAAAAACCGTGACACGCGAAAACGACGAGTCGAGGTAAGTATTTCGAAAATGAAGAGCGGGAAGCGACGGCCTTGCTGTTTCGACCTTAGCGCCTGCACCGACCCGGACCTGTCAAACAATGGCAAGCTTCTCGATCGGGTGTAATAGCTCAGGCTGCTGTCAGTTTTCGGTCGATTGGTACCCCCAGGCGGAATCGAACCGCCGTTGCAGCCTTGAAAGGGCCGCGTCCTAGCCGCTAGACGATGGGGGCTCGGCCAGATTCATGCTAGCAAGCCGAATTCAGGTCGAGGGCGTTATTCGCCCCAGCGCATCTTCAGTTGCTCATAGCCCAGCGCGGTCAGGGTCTCGGCCATGTAGGAAGAATTGCGGCCCTGCGACCAGGTCACGACCAGGGCCCGGGTGGCGAGCGAGAGGGACTCGTAGATGGCAAAACGGCGCCCGTCGTACTCGGGCCGGACGGCGAGGTACGCGTCGAGAAAAAGGCGTCGGGCTTCCCTGGCCTGGGCGGTGTCTGACCAGTCCTTGGGTTGGGCGGGCCATAGATGTCCGCAGTATTTGCCCAGGTCGAAGCTCGGCTCTGCCTGCACGAAGTACTCGACATCGATCATGCCGTAGCCCTTGCCATCCCAAAGGAACTGGTTGTACTTGTAGTCGCCGTGGGAAGGGACAGGCGCTTCCGGAGGCAATTTCTGCGCTTTGGCCGTGATCTGCTTGAGCAGGTCCCGCAACAGCATGTAGACCCGTGGCGCCGAGAGCTTGAACTCCTCGAGGCGCTTGTAGATCCGATCGATTTCGACGTCGACGTTATGCGGCTCTCCCACCTCGATGCCCGAGGCATGAATATGGCCGATCATTCGGCCGGCGACCTCGCACTGGCCGAGAAAGATGTCGGAGTGCCGATCGCCCTTGACCTCCTCACCAGGCAGCTCGGACTGTAGCAGCAGGGCATCGTGCGGGTAGTAGGCCAGGGGCTCAGCCAGGACCAGGTCGCCGTTGACTCGAGCCGGCAGATTCCACAGCGCAGTCATGACGTCATAGGTCATCGCTCCACGCCGGCTGTGCTGGACCTTTCCGTAAATGGTCAGCGGTCGCTCCTCCCCGATCTCAGCCTGGTACCGGAGGATGCAGGAGATCTCCGGCAGATACTTGACGCGAGTGCTCGTGATCGACTGGATCTGGGCCTCGGGCCGCATCCTCTTGAAATGCTCAACGAGCAGCGGCTCGACCGAGGCGGGCGTCGAAACCTTGCCGAGCTTCGGAAACACCGGGTCCGTGGGGAAAAAGAACATAAAAAGGTTGAGGTCCGGGAAGAAGCGGGCGTAGCCCTGTGGATCCAGCGGATTTCCGTTCTGGCTCTCCAGCGTGCGGCTGATGCGTTCGCGGTATTCTTCGCAGTCCGCGTCGTTGAAGAAAGCCTTCGTCCAAAAGAGCGGGCGGGCTTCAATGCCACCGGGCATTTCCAATTCAGCTTCGTAGACATTCCATAAGACCCGGGGAGCCTCGAAGCGCCGGCCGGACCTGGTGCGCACCTTCTTGATCTGGACCGAAGGCAGTACCGGCCCGATGACCTGCTCGGCCAGCATGGCGGCCATGGCATCCGTTTCCGAGGCCGCCTTGATGGTTGAGTAGTTAACGGGCATCGTGGAGCCAGGGACAGCTTACGGCATGCTCAGTTACGGGACGCCTAAACGAAAGCCGTCGGGCTGCGCCCAGCCCGACGGCATCCCTTACCAATCGATCCGACGTTATCGAACGAACCGGGACAGGATCTCCCGCCGCTTGATCCATGCGGCTCCAAGGAGCGCCAGCAAGCCGACGAGGGCACCATCCGCGACCGGCATCGACTGCGTGGCCGCCACGGCGCCGCCGCCGGTATTCGCCAGCGTGCCGACCGCGGCCCCCGCGGCAGCCCCACCGGTGTTCGTCAGCCCACCGGTGACGCCACCCGCACCGCCCGTGGTCGTTCCGCCAACTTCGCCGGCGGTCTCAACCTCGGCAGCGCCGACCGTCTCCGTCGCTGTCTCGCCCGCGGCGCCACCGCCCGCAGCCGAGGTCGTGGTTTCGTTGACCGTGCCTGCACCATTCGCGGTGGTGCCGGTGCCTGTCACTGAGGTCGTGGTTTCGTTCATCGTCCCGGCACCGTTCGTGCTGCCATTGCCGCTCCCCTGAGCCGCGCTGGTGCTGCTCGCTCCGGCCACTGAACCGGCGCCTGAGCCACCGCTGCCCTGGTTGGCGCTGGTGCTGCTGACGTTAGCGCCCGACGCGGCGCCCGAGCCGTGACCGCTACCCTGCGCCGCGCTGGTGCTGCTGACGTTAGCGCCCGACGCGGCGCCCGAGCCGTGACCGCT
>JBDTEO010000043.1:0-87339 GCA_039922495.1 Candidatus Dormiibacter sp. | reverse complement strand
AAGGGGAACTCCGGGATGATGATCAGGTCGGCGCCACCGGCGAGGCCACCCATCACCGCCACCCAGCCGGTGTCGCGACCCATGACCTCGACCACCATCACGCGGTGGTGAGCCGAGGCGGTGGTATGCAGGCGATCCAGGGCCTCGACGACGACGCCGACCGCCGTGTCGAATCCGATGCAGAACTCCGTGGCCGACAGGTCGTTGTCGATCGTCTTCGGCACGCCGACGACCGGGTACCCAGCCTCGCTGATCGCCGCGGCCACCGAGAGCGTGTCATCGCCACCGATGGCGACCAGGCCGTCGATGCCGTTGTCGCGCAACAGCCGGATCGACTCCTGCACGCCGCCCTTCTCTTTCAGCGGGTTCGTCCTGGAGGTCCCGAGGATCGTTCCCCCGAGCGGAAGAATTCCGCGGACGGAGGCGGGGGTAAGCTCCTCGAAGTCACCCGCTCGCAGCGCGCCGGCCCAACCGTTCTTGATCCCTGTCACCTGCAGGCCCCGCTCGAAGGCGCGACGCGCCACGCCGCGAATGGCCGCGTTCAACCCGGGAGCATCGCCGCCGCCGGTCAGGACGCCTATGCGCACGGGGTCAATTATCGAGAAAGGCGCCGAAACCGACCCGGCAGGTTGATCACCAGCAGCGCCAGCCCGGCGACGATGACAAGGATGGACAGGATGACTCCGCCGCTGGGGCCGACCTTGATGCCACCGATCCCAAGGACCAGTTCAAAGAAGATGACGCCGACGACGAAGAGCACGAGGGCGACCTGGAGCAGGCGGAGGCCGGCCCGAACATTGCCCGGGCGCCCGGTCCGCAAGCCGTAGATGATCATCCCGGCTCCCACGGCGCCAGGGAAGATCAGGGTCCAGGCATAGGCCCAGCTTTCGAACCGGTCGGTGCTGTTCTGGTACAGGAGGATGAGGCCGGTGACGGTCACGATGCTGCCGGCGATCGCCCGAGCCTCGCTGATCGCGCCACGGTCGCCGGACGCGAAGAGCAGGATCAGGACGCCCGGCACGATCACGAACAGCGGCCAGCCGGAATGGCCAAGGTCGATCGACGTCAGCCGGCCGACCAGGAAGAGCACGCCCAGCAGGATCAGGACCCCGCCAAGGACGGAGGCATCGCGAGGTCGGCCGGACCTACCGCGTACGGGATCGGCCATGAGGCAACGATACGCCGCGGGGCCGGGCGGCTCGGGCCGCGGTCCGTCGCGGCTTGCGGCCAACGGTTGAGCTCGGGCAAAAGTCCTTCAGGACACACTCCGGGCAGCGTGGCGTGCGCGCGAGACAAACCCTCCGGCCGTGCAGGATCAGCCGCAGGCTGAAGCCGGTCCACTCCTCGGGCGGAATCATGCGGGTCACCTCGGCCTCGATCTTGACCGGGTCGGTACTCTTGGTCAGCCCGAGCCGCCGGGTGAGCCGCGTGACGTGCGTGTCGACGGCAAAGCCGGGGAGGTCGAAGGCGACGCCGAGGACGACGTTGGCCGTCTTGCGGCCGACGCCGGGCAGGGTGACGAGATCATCCATCCTCGGCGGCACCTCGCCACCGAAGCGCTCGACCAGAGCGGCGCTGCAGGCGATGACGGTCTTCGCCTTCACATGGAAGAAGCCGGTGGGCTTGATCAACCGTTCCACGGCGGCCGGATCGGCGTGCGCCAACGCCGCCGCATCGGGAAAGATGGCAAAGAGCGTCGGGGTGACCGAATTCACCGACCGGTCGGTCGTCTGCGCCGAGAGGATGGTGGCGATCAGTATCTGGAAGGCGTTCGCGTGGGCAAGCTCGGAGGCCGCCGGGTAGATGCCCCGCAGCCGCTCCACCGCCAGCAATGCCCGATCCCGAGCTCGCAATCCGGCCACCGTAGAAGAGTAACGAGCCGGTATAGGACCGGAAAGCGTCGCCAGCGCGTCGAGCAAAGTTGCGATCACTCGGACGTTACTGCCCTGTGGGGTCGCGTTCAGACGCCTCGGGGCAAGCCCGATCGGCACACAGCCTGCGCTGGTACATGAGCGTCGGATTCCTGATGGTGGCCGTCGGACCGCTGATTTTTTTCGGCGCGCAGCGGATCTCCTCGCTCTTCACCACCCAGAACCTCACCATCGAGCAGAAGCACGAGCCGATGGCGGAGACCCTGTCCCAGGCGATTTACGGCTACATCCTGGCGCAAACGTCCGCCTTACAGAGCACCGCCTCGCAGATCGAATCCAACGACGAGGCCGCGCTCAAACAGATTAATGGCCGAAGCTTCGATCCGGCGCGCCTCAACCAGGAGCTCGCGGCCGCGCACACCGCGGAGCCGGCGCTGCTCCAGCTGTATGTGGGCAACCTGGCCGGTCGCGCGGTGGCCGCTGACCCTCCGGCCGGCGCCGGCGTCGATTACAGCCAGTGGAATTACGTCAAGGAGGCGTTGAATCCCGGCCGCCTCGGGCCCAAGTACTCCGATGTCGTGCGGTCAAGCGGTGACTCCAGTGTCGCCGCGGTGGTGATCGCCGTGCCGATTCTGGATAGCAGACGCGCGTTGATCGGCTACCTCGCCGGAACCGTCGGTCTCTCCGAGGTGCAACGGCTGTCCGTTTACAGCCGGATTGGCGCCAGCGGCCAGGCGGTCGTCGTCGACCGGCGCGGCCGCGTGATCGCGCACCCGCGGGACGACTGGCGCCTCGAGGCCAAGGACCTCTCCTCGGAAGCCATCTTCCAGCAGTCGCTGGGCAGCGATCGGGGCGTCAGCTGGTACACCGACCTCGACGGTAACGTGCCGCGGGCGGCCGGCTTTGCCACTGTTCCGGTGGTCGGCTGGAAGGTTTGGGTGTCGCAGTCTGTGGCCGAGCTTCGGGCCGAGTTGACGCCGCTGATTCTGAGCACGCTCGAGTGGCTGCTGGTCGCGGTCGTGCTGGCGCTGGTCCTCGGATTCCTGGCTGCCATGTGGCTGACCCGGCCGGTGGGCGAGCTCAACCGCGCGGCGGCCCGGCTTGCCCAGGGGGACTTCGTCACGCCGGTGCGCGTTCGCGAAGGGTTCGCCGCCAGGGAGCTGCTCACGCTTGCGCAAACCTTCAACCAGATGGCCCAGCAGATGAGCAGCGCCTACCAGAACCTGGAGGAAAAGGTCTCGCAGCGCACCAAGGAGCTGCAAACGGCAAACCAGGAGCTGGCCCGCGCCAACAAGCTCAAGTCGGAGTTCCTCGCCAACGTGTCGCATGAGTTGCGGACACCGCTTTCCGCGATTATCGGGTTCTCCCAGATCCTGCTCGATGGCATCGACGGGCCCATCAACGAGGAGCAGCAGCAGGATGTCCAACAGGTCAACCGGAGCGGCCAATCGCTGCTCAACCTGATCAACCAGATCCTCGACCTGAGCAAGATCGAGGCGGGCAAGATGGAATTGATCCCCGAGCGCCTGGAGCTGCCCGGTCTCGTGAACTCCGTGCTCGATAGCATCCGGCCGCTGGCCCAGCAAAAGGGGCTGAGAATCGAGACCCGCCTGTCAGCGAGCCTGCCGGCCGTGGAAGCGGACCCGGTGCGGCTCAAGCAGATCTTGATCAACCTCCTTTCCAACGCGGTCAAGTTCACCGATCGCGGTCATCTTGAGGTCTTCGCCCAGGCGTCAGGCCGGATGGTCCGGATCGCGGTCAAGGACACGGGCATCGGCATCTCCACCGAGGCGCAGAAGGTCATCTTCGAAGAGTTCGTCCAGGGAGACGGCAGCAGCACCCGCCGCCATGGCGGCACCGGGCTCGGCCTCAGCATCGTGCGCAAGCTGGTCGAAATGCACGGCGGCGCCGTCACGGTGGTGAGTGAGCCCGGCCTCGGCAGCACCTTCATATTCACGCTGCCGGTCTGGGCCGCGGCGGCCCCGGTGGCGCTCCGGCCGGCACGGCCGCGCGCCGTAAGACGGCTCAACCAGGCGCTGCCGGGCAACGTCATCCTCGTGGTCGATGACGATGACAGCGTGCGCCAGCTGATCGCTCGGCACCTCGAACAGGACGGCTGGAAGACGGTCCAGGCGTCGAACGCCGCCGACGCCGTGCAGCTGGCCCACGAGTGCCGCCCGGTGCTGATGACGCTCGACGTCATGATGCCCGACGCCTCGGGCTGGTGGGTCCTGGAGAAGCTCCGCGAGGACCCGGACACGGCCGGGGTTCCCGTGCTGGTTGTCACGATTGTCGAGGACCAGCGCCTGGTCTTCGCCCTCGGCGCTTCCGATTATCTGGCGAAACCTTACGATCGCAACGCTCTTGTCGAAAAAGTTCATCACCTGTTGCCGGAGCTAAACGGGAAACGCGTGCTGGTCGTGGATGATGATCCCGAGGCCCGCACCCTGCTGGCCAAGATTCTTGGCGAGGAGGGAGCCCGGGTGGAGCTTGCGTCAGATGGCAATCAAGCGATGGCCTCCGTCCAGGACGCCCCGCCCGACCTGGTGCTGCTGGATCTCATGATGCCCGGGATGAGCGGTTTCGAGACCGTGGCGCGGATGCGCGCCCTACCGGCCACGGCGCAGATCCCGGTGATCATCGTCAGCGCCAAGGAGCTGACCGCCGAGGATGTACTGACGCTCAACGGTCACATCCAGCGCTTCATCGCCAAGGGCACCATCGAGCCGGCCGGCCTGACCGCCGCGGTTCGCCAGGTCCTCGGCCAGGCCCGCACCCATGGGGAGGCCGCATGAGCCAGCTCATCCTGCTGGTAGAGGACGACGCCATGATGCAGCGGATGGCGCTGAAGGTGCTGCGCTCACACGGCTACGTTTGCGAGCTCGCGCCCACCGGCCTCGAGGCGGTTGCGATGGCGGGCCGGCTCAAACCGGGTTTGGTGCTGATGGACCTGTCGCTGCCCGAGATGAACGGTTGGGAGGCCACCCGAGCGATCAAGGCCGATCGAGAGCTGGCCGCGATCCCTGTGATCGCGGTCACGGCCCACGCCATGGTCGGCGATCGTGAGGCGGCCATCGCGGCCGGCTGCGCCGAATGCCTGACCAAGCCCTACGAGATTGCGGATCTGCTGGCGGTCGTCCAGCGCTACGTCGGCCCCGCCGAGCCCCTCGCCAAGACCGCCTAGAAAAGAAAATCGGCCGAGCTTTCACCGGGCCGCTTCCCACATCCGGCTTCTCAGCATCTTCCCTCCCCAGGACTGAGCGCCGATGGACTGCGGTTCAACAACCGCAATCAAATGAGTTGATCGCTGTCAAGAAGCCGTAAAGCGCGGTTGTTGCATCGGCTCCGTGGCCGCGCTGGGTGCAGCTGTTACATCGCGTGACGATGGCGTAAATCGCGCAAACCTTGTCGCCGCCCGGTCGTTTCTCGACCAATGAAACAGTTCCTTCGGCGGTGGCGCACACCGCTCCTCACCGGCGTCGGTATCTGGGTTCTCAGCTTTCCGCTGCTGACATCGCATCCGACCATAACCCCGCGAGCGGTCGCAGCGGCCGCCCACGTTCCCGACAAAACGGAGGTCGGCGACCTTCAGCTGCTCCGCGAGCTCGGCGCCGCCCGGATGCCGATTCCGACCAGCGAGGCGGTCCCCGTGGCTGCCGCCGCAGCCGCAACCGCACGACCCCTGGTCGCGACCGCCCCGGTCCGTGCGGCAGCTCCGGTTCGCCCGGCAGCGCCGGTGGCGATCGGCGCCAACCGCATCGTGATCCCACGCCTCGGCGTCAACCTGGCGGTTGGCTGGTATGGCGACTGCCTCGGTCGCGCCGTCGTCCCTCACTACGGCGCCTGGCGCTGGAGCTGCGCCGGCGCGAATAACACCTACATCATGGCGCACAACCCCGGCACCTTCACCCCGATCCTGGGCCTGCATGCCGGCGATATCGTCAAGTATGGCGACCCCTCCGGCCGCCTCCACACCTACCGGGTCAGTTCGACGACCATCGTCAGCAATACGCAGATGTGGCCACTGGGGGCAACGTCGGGCGCCACGCTGACCCTGCAGACCTGCTGGACCTGGGACGGCACACGCGACTTCATCGTTCGGGCCGTCGAGATTTAACGAAAACGCGAGGTCAGGCGGCCCGGCGCGTGGTCCGGAGCAGCTCTCCGCAGCGGTCAAGCCAGCGAGTCAGCAGGCGTTGTTCCTCACGGAGCTCGGCCATCTTGCCCGCGTACTGGTCCACGTGGTCGTGGAGGAGGTTGAACCGTTCGCGCGTGAGCGGGTCGGTCCGGTAGATCGCCTTGTAGACCAGCGCTCGCTGATTCTGGCAGTTAAGTTCAGCGATCTGCTCCTCGACCCGGTCCAGCTCTCCGCGCATGTCCGCCGCCACATCCAGGAGGATCTCGGCATCGAGTCGCTCGATCTCATCGCTGTTCATCGGCGTACCCCCACAGTGAAATCAGGCGCTTTGCGATCCGGGTAGAGGGCGGCCAGTGCCGGCGTAATGGTCACCCGTCTCGAGTAGATCTTGGCCATCGCGTTCGGCCGGATGCCGGTCGGATTCAGTTTCCCCAGGACCTTCCCATTGCCGTCCACGCCGGTCTCCTCGAAGAGGAAGACGTCCTGGAGCGTGATCGTGTCACCTTCGCGACCGAGCACCTCGGTGATGTTGGTGATGCGCCTGGAGCCGTCCCGAAGCCGGGACTGCTGCACGATCAGATGGATAGCCGAGGCGATCTGTTCGCGAATCGCGCGCTGCGGCAGGTCGACCCCGGACATCAATACCAGCGTTTCCAGCCGGGAAAGGGTGTCACGGGGCGTATTGGCGTGGATGGTGGTGAGCGACCCGTCGTGGCCGGTGTTCATGGCCTGGAGCATGTCCAGGGCCTCACCGCTCCGGCACTCTCCAATCACGATCCGGTCCGGCCGCATGCGCAGTGAGTTGACCACGAGATCGCGGATGCTGACGCGGCCGGTTCCGTCGATCCGGGCAGGCCTGGACTCGAGCCGGACCTTGTGCGGCTGGCGAAGCTGGAGCTCGGCAGCGTCCTCGATGGTCACCACGCGCTCCGTGTCGGGGATGAACGATGACAGCACATTCAGGGTCGTGGTCTTGCCGGACCCGGTCCCGCCCGCGACGAGGATGTTGAAGTGCGCCTTGACGCAGGCCTCGAGAAAGGCGGCCGCCTCGGCGCTGAGCGTGCCAAACCCGATCAGATCCTGAACGGTGTAGGGGTCCTTGGCGAATTTCCGGATGGTCAGCGAGGACCCGTCCAGGGCCAGCGGCGGGATGACGGCGTTGACGCGCGAGCCGTCGGGCAGCCGGCAGTCGACCATCGGGGAGTCGTCGTCGATCCGGCGGCCGACAAAGGCGGCGATCTGGCGGATGAGATCGATCAATTCCTGTTCGCTGGAGAAGGTGACATCGGACAGCGACAGCTGGCCGTTGCGTTCGATGTAGACCTGGTCGGGGCCGTTCACCATGACCTCGCCGATCGAGTCGTCATGCAGAAGGGCGGTCAGGGGACCGTAATGGTGGCCGTCCAGGCGGTGCGGCTCGGCCGCAAGATCGGCCTCAGCCAAATGGAGGGTCGCGATAGGTGCCACGCAGGCGACGATACGGCTGGAAGGCTACGGCGGGCCTAACGCTGTAAGCCCTTTCGCACGGCTTAACCGGAGTGTTGTGGGCAACGGTAACGGATGCGAAAACGGCGCTTCGGAGTGGGAAAGACTCGTAAAGACCGAGCGTCCCAGGGAGCGGTCGGTTCTCAACCGCCTCTAAGGCTGTCGACCGGACAGTCTCAGCCACCATCCCCAGACTGAGTGCCAGCGCGATCGTCGAAAAACCAGGAGGTAAAAACCATGTTCGGGAAAGTGTTCGCAGGAATCGCGGCGGCGGGGGTGCTGGCGGCGGTCTTGACGACCGGCGCGGTGGCTGCCCCGGCGGCGACCCCATCCACCAGCCCGTCGGCCAAGCTTCGCCAGGCGCCAAAGGACGTCTTTACTGGAACCGTGACCGCCATCAGCGGGACCCAGGTGACGATCAAGAACCAGAAGGCGGGCAGCAAGACCTTCCTTCGCACCGACAGCACCATCGTGGTCAAGGGCCGCAACGACAAGTCGAGCTGGTCGGAGATCGAGATCAACAGCCATGTCCGCGTCCGCTACGAGACCCGTGACGGCAAACTGTACGCGAAGCTCGTTCACATCGGCCCGGCGCGCCTCGCCGGCAAGGTTGAAAGCGTGAGCGGCAATAGCATCACCATCCGGACGCGCGACGGGGAGGACGTCAAGCTGACCGTCAATGCGGGCACGAAGTATTTCGAAGTCACCGGGAAGAAGCAGCGCCAGGCCGGCGCACTGAAGGATATCCACGCCGGTATGCGGCTCGGGGCAGCCGGTACTTACGACGCCAGCCACAACTTCGACGCCGCCGTCGTCACCTACCGCACTAAGTAAGACATCGCTCATGGCAGAGCCTCGGTTTCAGAACCGAGGCTCTGTCCGTTGCTAGGGGCTCAGTCGGTCGATGACCCAGGTTCGCTGATCCCGGCGCGTGTAGCGAATCCGGTCATGAAGCCGGCTGTCCCGATGAAGCCAAAATTCGATGACGTCGGGGATCACGCGGTAGCCACCCCAGCTCGGCGGCAATGGCACCTCCTGGCCTTCATAACGTTGCGCCAGTGCCGCGACCTCGTCCTCCAGGACCGCGCGACTCGCGACCACTTCGCTCTGGCGGGAGGCCAATGCGCTGAGCTGGCTTGGGAGTGGACGGCCGTGGAAATAGGCGACCGATTCCTCCCTCGTTTGCTTGACGACGGGGCCGGTGATTCGAACCTGGCGCCCGAGGCTTGGCCAGTAAAGGACCAGCGCCGCGGCAGGGTTCGCCGTGAGCTCCCGCCCTTTTTGACTTTCGTAATTGGTGAAAAAGCCGAAGCCGCGTTCGTCGAAGCCCCGTAGCAAGACCATCCGGGCCGACGGCTCGCCCCGCGCTGTGGCGGTGGCCAGGGTCATCGCCTCGGGAAGCGTTTCTCCAGCCGCCCGGGCGTCGTCGAACCATCGGCCGAATTGCGCGACGGGATCAGGGTCGATGGACGTCTCCGACAGGATGTCCGCGCGATGAGCTATGGAAAGAGCCTCCGCGACCAGCGGACGTTGCCGGCTTTGTCGCGAGGCGCATGCTGGCGCACGATCACCCGGACACCGGCCCGCTCCAACTGCGCCTCGGCCTCGAATTCGTCCAGCGGCGTGGTCGCGACCAGGGTCCAGTGCCGCGGCGAGATCACCCAGCCGAGCGACTCCATCTTGCTGAGCAAAAGAGAGAGCTTCCGGAGGCGATGGCCTAGCGATTCCCCGAGCGCCAGGACGGAAGCGCTGGCGGGCGCGGACTCGGCCGTCGTCCCATAACTCTGATAGAGGCGTTCGATCCATTCAGGGACGTCGGCGTCGACGGTCTCCGCGAGCTCGTCGCGAGGAGTGCCAAACAAGGCGAGCGTCAGGGTCGCCATCATCCTATTATCCAAAGGCGAGTGGCCCCAGTAAATCCCTCTGGCAGGCAGTTCGTGCTCGAGTCGGGCCGTCAGCAGGCAACGGTCACCGAAGTCGGCGCCGGGCTGCGCACCTTTACGGTTGGCGGCCAGGAGGTCATCGACGGCTACGGCGAGCAGGAAATGTGCGATGTCTGCCGCGGCGCCCTGCTTCTGCCCTGGCCCAACCGGATCGCGGGTGGGGTCTACGAGTTCGGCGGCCGGCGCCACCAGACTGCCCTCACCGAACCCTCGCGACAGAATGCGATTCACGGCCTGACCCGGTGGAGTCCCTGGACTGTGCGCAACCAGCGTGCTGATTCGGTGAGGCTGAGCCTGCTCCTGCATCCGCAGGACGGGTATCCGTTTACGCTGGCCCTCGAGGTCGCGTACCGGCTCGATGCCGAGGGCCTGACGATCGAAACGACCGGGACGAACGTGGGGACGACGCGCCTGCCATACGGGACGGGGCACCATCCCTATCTCACGGTTGGCACCCCGCACCTCGATGAGGCGTGGCTCCGGGTCCCCGCCCTGATGCGGCTCGAGGCGGACCACCGCCTGATCCCGACGGGACGCCTGATTCCGGTCAAGCAGACCGCCTATGACTTCCTCGAACTCCGGCCGGTTGGGGATCTGCAATTGGACACGGCCTTTGCCAGCGTCGTCCCGGACGCCGATGGTCGAATCCGCTCCGTGTTGCAGGCGCCGGAGGGCGGGCGCCAGGTGACCGTGTGGATGGAACCGCCGTACGCCTACCTGATGGTGTTTACCGGCGACGCGCTCGAGGACGCGAAGCGCCGGCGGCGGAGCATCGCCATCGAACCGATGACCTGCGCCCCCAATGCCTTCCAGTCCGGCGACGGTCTTCGCGTCCTGGAACCCGGCCAAACGCTGACCACCACCTGGGGGATTTCGCCGGCCGGACTCTAGCTTTTCGCGCTTGCCGGTGGATATCATAGGAGGCACCGGTCTGGTAGGGCTTTCGTCTCGTGTTGCAATCGGCTCGCGGCCGCCGCCGCTTAGGGAAGGAGCTGTCCGTGTACGAGAAAATCTACGTCCCCCTCGACAACTCCGACCACTCGAATGCGGCGATCGCCGTCGCGGTGAAGCTGGCGGGCGTAACGCAGGCAAAACTGGTCGGGAGCCACATCTACGCCGCCCGCATGCACGATGTGCGATTCAAACAGATGGAATACACGCTGCCCGAGGAGTACCAGCATGAGCAGGAACTCGAGCGGCAGCGGAAAATCCATGACTCCCTGATCACGCGCGGACTGCAGCTGATTTCGGACTCGTACCTCGACGTCATGAAAGCCGCATGCGACACGGCGGGCCTCCCAATGGAATACAAGTCGTTCGACGGAAAGAACTGGGAGTGCCTTGTCCAGGACATTACGGATTCCGACTACGACCTGGTCATCATGGGCGCCCTCGGGATGGGCGCGGTCAAAGACAGCATGATCGGCAGCGTCACCGACCGCGTCGTTCGGCGGATCCGCGTCGACTCCCTCATCATCCGCGATCCACACCCGTTTCGCGACGACGCGTCCGATCGGATCGTGGTGGCCATCGACGGCAGCCCGCAGTCGTTTGCCGGGCTGAGGACGGCGCTCGACCTCGCCCTGGTTTTCGATAAGCGCGTCGAGGCCGTGTCCGTGTACGACCCCTACCTGCACTACGCGATGTTCAACGGCATCGTGGACGTCCTCTCGGCGGAAGCCTCGAAGATCTTTCGCTTCAAAGAGCAGGAACAACTTCACGAGGAAATCATCGACACCGGCCTGGCCAAGATCTACGAATCCCATTTGCGCGTCGCGCAATCGGTCGCCAGGGATGAGGGGGTCGAGATCAAGACCACCCTGTTCGACGGGAAGGCGTTCAAGAAGGTACTGCAGTATGTGCGGCAGGATCCGCCGTGGCTCCTGGTCGTCGGCCGGATCGGAGTGCACTCGGCTGCCCAGATGGACCTCGGCAGCAATACCGATAACCTCCTTCGGCTCGCGCCGGTGAGCATCCTGCTGTCCAGCCGCAGCTTCGTCCCGCCGATCGATGTGCAGGCCGAGGCCAGCGTGGCCTGGACCGAGGAGGCCGAGGTCCGGATGGAGAAAGTGCCGGCCGCCTTCCGAGCCATCACGCGGACCGCCATTTGCCGCTACGCGATGGAGCGGGGGCATTCGATCATCAGCTCCTCGATCATCGACCAGGCCGTGTCCGAAGTCATGCCCGAGCATGCCGCTCGGGCGATGGGCGTCGAGCCCGCCAACGTCCGCACCAGCATGGACGGCCTGGAGGCGGTCGACACCTGGATCTGCCGCCGATGCGGCCGGCCGTCGCAGGGCCAGCGGCCGGACACGTGTCCCGTCTGTGAAGGGATGAGCTTCCAGGCGGTCGACAAGGCGTCGATTGCCGCCATGGCGAAGACGGAAGGTGGCATCGAAGAGGAGGAGGCCTTCGACGGCTTCAAAGTCAAGTGGACCGCAGAGGCCAAGGAGGTTCTCAGCCGGGTGCCGAAGGGCTACGAGCGCCGTCGGGTCAAGGCCAGGATCGAGAAGATCGCGCGGGTGCAGAAGCTGCCGAGTATCACCCGCGATTTCGCGGATGCCAACCTGGATGAGGCCTACGGGCCAGTCGCGGACGTGGTCGGGGATGGCGTCCCATCCCGCGCCGCCGTCAATGAGGCCGAGACCCCGCTCATCTGGACCGACGAGGCCGTCACCCGGATGGAGCGCGTGCCCGCCGGCTTCATGCGGATGCTGGCACGTACCAAGGTCGAGGAGTTCGCGAAAAAGATCCAGGCCGACACCATCACCGGCGATGTGGCCGAAGGTGGCCTGGTGGACGCGCGGATGATGATGGACCAGGCCTTGAAGGCGCACTCGCCTGAAGCCGTCGAATCAGCGATGCGGGCGCACGGACATGGCGCACCGGCAGCGGAGCCGGCCGTCGAAGCGGCGCCGGGTTGGACCGAAGATGGTGTCCGCCGGCTTAACGAGGTCGAGGTGCGGGCGATGGAGAAGTTCGACCCGACTCGCGCCCGCGAGCTGGCCGAGCATGCCGCGGAGTCGAGGGCGGCACGAACCTCTGAAGCCATCAACGCGGCGTTTCTCGAACGGCTCGGAATCAAGATCGGCTACGGCCATCCCCTCAGCCCAAAAACCTTCGATCATCGATTCACCTGGTCGCCCGAGGCGGAAGCCCGGCTGGCGAACCTTCCCTCCTACTGCCGCGAGCTGAGCCGCTGGCGGGTGGAATGGACCGCGGCCAAGAAAGGCTTCGGTCCGGTCATCACCCCGGAAGCCATGGACGTCAAGTTCGACATGTGGGGCGAGGTGTCGGATGCGATCCAGCAGAAAGGCCCGCAGATGCCCTGGGACCCGGAGGCTGAAGGCCGCCTGGCGAATATGCCGCCGTTTGTCAAAGGGCAGGTGATGGAAGCGATCGAGGGGAACGCGCGCGAACGCGGCGACGAGCGGGTGACTAGCCGGGTAATGGACGCAGTGATCCAGAAATGGATCGAGACAGGCGACTTCCATGAAGGCCGATACGGCTTCAACGGCTGAGCTGCTCAACGCCAGCGACCTGAGCCGGGTCTACGGCGGCGGGAAAGGCGTTTTTGGGATCAGCCTGACGCTCAAGGCGGGAGAGGTGGTCGGCCTGATGGGGCCGAACGGCTCCGGCAAAACGACGTTGCTGCGGATGCTGGCCACCGCCTCAACACCGACCTCCGGGCGGCTGACCTGGTTCGGAAACAGCAACTCCCGCGATCCGTCGGTGCGACGGCGGCTTGGCGTTGTCCTCGACCAGGCAGCCCATTTCGACCAGATGACGGGCTACCAAAACGGGTGGTTCTTTGCGCGGCAGTTCGGGCTCACCCCGGATCTCGCCCGCAGCCGCCTGGACGAGTTGTTTTCTTGGTCGGGCATCTCGGACGCCCGAGACCAGCGGGTTGGCGAGTATTCGCTTGGGATGAAGCGCCGGCTCAACCTGGTCGAGGCCCTCGTGCACCGGCCAGCGATCTTGCTTCTCGACGAGCCGACGCTCGCCCTCGACTACCGCGCGGAGCTCGACCTCATCGAGCGGCTGCAGTTGCTCACCCTGACGGGCACGGCGATCATCCTGGCGACCAACGACGTCCACCTCGCCGAACGCCTTTGCGACCGGATCCTGTTCCTGCACCAGGGCCGGGTGATCCGCGAAGGCCGGGTTCCCGAGTTGATGACCGAGCTCGCCGGATCAAAGGAGGTCCAGCTCCAGATGAGCTCGCCCGTCTCGCTCGAGAAGTTGTGGCTTCTGCCGGCGGTTCAGGCGGCCAACGTCGAAGGCGATACCGTCCATATCGTCCTGGCACGTGGCGCCAATCCAGCCGACGTCCTCGCCGTGCTCAATGGCACCGCCGACCTGGTCAGCACCATGCGGGTTCGACGCCCCAACCTCGGCGATCTGTTTCTGAAGTTGACGGGCGTCGCCCTCCCAGCCGCCCACGAATGATGCTGGCCGGCACCGTCTGGCAGCGCGAGCTCCTCGAGTTCTACCAGCGACGCCGAGCCATGGTGATCAAGCTGCTCTTCCCGCTCTTCATCGCCATCCCCCTCCTCTTCACCCACGCGCCGGTCATCTACGTCGCGATGGCGCTCACGATGCTCATCACGATCATTGGTGCCCTGGGCGCCGGCGCCGTCCTGACGCGGGAACGGCTGGTGGGCCTCACGGTGCGCTACCGGACCTTGCCGGTGACCCCGGGTCGTTTGCTCCTGGAACGGCTCACGGTCAACGCCGCGATCGACTTCCTCCAGCTGATTCCCGTGCTGCTGCTGGTTGCGGTCCGGTACCCGAACAGCATTGCCTGGTGGCCGGCCCTGTTGCTGACGAGCATGGCCGCCTTGCTGGTCGGAAACCTGCTTGGCGCCGTCGCCAGCGTTCTATCCGATTCGCCCGGCGAGGTCATGCTCTACATCTTCATTCCGCTCCTGCCGGTCCTCTACCTGTCGGGCGTGTTCGCCCCCCTGACCGAGCCCGCTCTCCTGGTTGTGTCGCGATTCCTCCCCTTCAGCTATCTCCATGAAGCGCTCCTGGGCGCTCTCGGCGGCCAGTCAAACCTGCTTCCGTGGGAGACGGCCCTCGCCGGCTTAGGGTTCCTCGTCGGGGCCGCCGGCCTCATTGGCCGATTGGGCCGTCGGGTGCTGGAGTCGGAATGAGTACGAGCGTATCGCTGACGATGCTGGCCCAGTCATTCAAGATCGACCAACCCAGCGTGCAAATTCCCTTCATCACCAACCGCTGGACGGTCGGCATCTTTTTCCTGATCCACATCATCTTTGGGTCGTTCACGATGGGCTCGCTGGTGCTCGGCCCAACCTTTGAGTGGATCGGCGTGGTCCGGCAGGATCCCCGCTTCGAGCGCTATGCGAGGGCCCTGGGCAATGTCAACGTCAAGATCTTCAGCCTGGGCGCGACGCTTGGCGGCTTCGCCGTGATCGTGGTGACCGCCCTCTACCCGAAGTTCTTCGTCACCCTGATCACGATCTTCTTCTGGCCGGCGGTGATCGCCTTCAGCATCTGGTTTCTCACCTTGATCGGGCTGCTGACCTACAACCTCCGATGGGATCGCTTCGCCGCTCGCAAGGGTTTGCACATCGGGATCGGTTACTTCACCGCCGCCACCGAGCACGTCTTTCTTTTCATCATCGTGGCCCTCGACAGCTTCCTCCTCACCCCTGGAACGGGGAGCGGATCCGGCGCCTTCTTCAATCCCTCCTACTGGCCCGAACTCGGCCATCGCTTTATCGGCAACCTGTCCTGGGCGGCCTTCTTCATCGCGGCGGTGGCGGCTATCTATGCCGCGGCCAGCCGGCTTCCGGCCGATCGCCTTTACCACCACTGGGCGGCACGCACCAGCCTGGTGGTCGGCTTCCTCACCCTCGTGCCGCAAATCGTGCTGGGCGCTGTGTTCGTTGAGAGCGTCAAGCAGGCATCCCCAGGGGCGTTTCAGTACTCGATGCAGGGGCCGTTTGCCTGGCTCTGGCTGGTACAGGCCGCCTTTCTCTCCATCCTCCTGATCGGGAGCAACCTCTATTTCTGGCAGGCTCGGCCGAGCGCACCGGGGATCACCCTGACCACGATCGTGGTGCTGTTGTCGCTGGTCACGATGGCACCCGCCCCCCTCTTTCCGAAGGGACTCTTCTGGCTCCGGTACATCGCACTCGCCGTGGCCGTGTTGTTGAGCCTGCTGCATTGGGTCGTCTCGCGCCCGCGAGTCCGAGCGGTCACCCAGGACCTGCGCCGCAGCAGCCAGGTCACCCTCGCGGTGACCGGTGTGAGCGCCATGCTGCTCTTCCTCCTGATGGGCGTGATCCGAACCACCGCGCGCAGCGACTACACGATCTACGGCCAGCTCAAAGAGGGCGACAGCTATGGAATCTTCCAGTCCCCCAGCAAGGGGTACTACCCGTGAGCCGGCAGAGGCGCCCGAGTGGGTAGTTTGCAGACGTTTTTCTACCTGGCACTGATCAGCGCCTTCATGGTCGGCCTGACGCTACTGCTGATCGGGATCGTCGTCGCCGGCCTTCGCCGCTGGTTCCGGCGCGGCCACAACCAGTCGGTGCTCACCTTCTGGCTTGTCGGTGGAGCCATCACCATCACGCTGCTGTTCATTGTCCTCGGCACCGCAGGGGTGCTCTATGGATTCATCCGATATGGCGCTTCCTGATCCGCGGCGGCTGAGCCGCCGGCAGTTCGGCATCCTCGGCACCCAGGTCGCCGGCGCGATCGTCGGCCTCGCCCTTGGCATCCCGATCATCGGCTTCCTCATCTCGCCGCTGTTTCGCCGACAGCAATACGTCGAGCGCAAGGTCGGGGACATCAGCGGCGTGCCTGAACTGGAACCGACCAAATTCGAGGTGGCCTTTCCGCAGAATGCCTGGCCCGTGCCGGAGACCAAGTTGGCGGTCTATGTGGTCAAGGTCAACGGGCAGACCAAGGTGCTCTCGAACGTGTGCTCGCACATGGAATGTCCAGTGCGGTGGGCAGCCACCCTTCGGCAATTCCTCTGTCCGTGCCACGGCGGCCTCTACGACATCACGGGACAGAACGTGGGTGGTCCGCCGCCGAAACCGCTGCCCGAATTTGTCCACCGGATCGACGGCACCACCCTCTACGTCGAAAACCGGTTCACCGAGGAGATCTGAGTCATGGTCCGCTGGCTTGGCTTGGCATACGACTGGATGGACGAGCGATCGTCGATCCGGAGTCTGCTGCGAAAGGGCCTCTACGAGGCCGTCCCGGTGCGCGGCGCCTGGTTCTACACGCTGGGAAGCGCGACGCTGGTCCTGATCATCCTGCAACTGATCACGGGTATTTTCCTGACACTCCTCTACGTACCCTCGGTCAAAGAGGCGTGGGAGAGCCTCTACTTCGTCCAGCAGCACGATGCCTTTGGCTCGATCGTGCGCGGAATCCATCTCTGGTCGGCCTACGTCCTTCTCTTCATGATCGGCCTGCACATGGTCCGAACCTTCTTTTCGGGATCGTACAAGCGCCCGCGCGAGCTGAACTGGGTGACCGGCGTCGGGTTGCTCATCCTCGTGCTGGGGATGGCCATCACCGGGGCGTTCCTCCCCTGGGATCAAGCGGCGTACTGGACGGCGGTGGTCGTCACCAACATCCCGGCCTACACGCCAGTGATCGGCTCCTTCATTCGGGCCCTCTGGCGCGGTGGCGATACCGTCGGCCCCGTGACGCTCGTCCGCACCTTCGGCATCCACGTCTGGTTGCTGCCCGCGATTCTCTTCCCGCTGATCGGCGCCCACCTGGCGCTGCTCCGCAAGCACGGCGAGTTCGGCTCCTACGTCAACTACCGGGGGGCATACCGGACCCGGGAGGGGGTTGATGTTCCGCCGGCCCCCCCGGAGCGTCGAATTGAGCCACCCTATCCCGCCACGCCATCGGACGAGCTCTGGGCTGCACCGTTGGAGACGGAAGACTTCTACCCGCACCAGACCTTCAAGGACGGGATCGTGTCCGCCGGCCTGGTCGTCCTCATCTTCATCCTGGCGGTCGCGATCGGCGCTCCCCTCGAGGCACCGGCCGACCCAGCGACCACGAGCTACGTCCCCGTGCCGCAGTGGTTTTACCTCCCGCTCGACCAGCTGCTGGTCCTGGTCCCCAAGCAGTTGATTCCGCTGGTGCTTGTCCTCCCGACCGGCGGGGTGCTTCTGCTTCTGGCGCTACCGGTCATCGATCGCGGGCCCGAGCGCAATCCGTTCGAGCGCCCGGCGGTTATGGTGCCAGGTGCCTTCGCCGTGCTCTTCATGGTGATCCTCACGCTGCTCGGATCCGGGAGGTTGTTCAACCTGTGAGCGCGGTCATCGCCGTCATCGGGCCCTGGTTCCATCTCCTCGCCACCGAGCTCCCCGCGACCGCCCCGCAGGGCAGCAACAGCGTGGCGGCACGGGCTGCGATCGGCGGCCTCTTCTCGATCCACATCCTGATCGCCGGACTGATCAGCGGTGCCGGAGAGCTCGGCCCTGCGATCGAGTGGCTCGGCTACATGCGGCAGCGTCCACGCTACGACCGGCTGGCGCATGGCCTGGGCCGGTTCATCACCGTCTACTTCAGCTTCAGCTCCTTCATCGCCATCCTGCTCATCACCGTGCTGCTGGTCGGGTTGTGGGGCCATTTTTGGACCACGATGGTCACGATCGCCTGGTGGCCTCTCTTTATTGAGGCCTGGTCGTTCGTCCTGCAGGTCAGCCTCGCCTACCTCTGGTACTACACCTGGGACCCGCTGCGGTCGTTCAAGAGCGTCCACATGGCGATCGGCGGGCTGCTTGCCATCGCATCGTTCATCCAGGTCTACACGATCGACATCGTGGCGAGCTACATGCTCACGCCGACCAACCCGACGAACCCGATCCGTCTCGCCCTCAACCCCACGTCATATCCGCTGACCGTTCACCGGACGGTCGGCAACCTGGCTTATATCGGCTTCGCCTTCGGCGGCTTCTGCGCCATCAAGTTCCTGCGGGCGAAGACAGCCGAGGATAAGGCGTTTTTCGATTGGGCAGGAAGCTTTGGCCTGCTCTGGGGCGTCGCCATGACGCTGTTGCAGCCCGTGATCGGCTATTCCTACGCGAAGGAGATCCAGCTCCACGCCTACGGCAGCTGGTACAAGATGATGCGGGGGACATTGAGTACCGTCTTCCTCTGGCAGATGACCCTGCTCGGCCTGATGTTCCTGGTCGCCACCATCTATTTCGCGCGGCGCCTTCGCACCGATGAGGCACGTGGCGCCGGCCTGCTGAAGGCGATGTCGGTCGTCATGGTGCTGACGACGCTGCTGGCGGCGATGCCGTACCAGCTGGCGTTCACCTATGACCAGGTGCTCACCGCCGGGCTGAACCGCCCCTTCTGGGATGGCGGCCTGATCAATCCCCTCGGGGCCATGATCCCCTGGAAGGTCCTCGCCCTGATGGCCTACACGCTGATCGCGATCGCGGCCGTCGTCTGGTACCTGCGGGGCCTGCCGGGCGTGATCTGGGGGACCGCCGGTCGCGGCGAGCAGCGGCTCCTGATGGTGCTCACCGTCCTCACCATGGCGATGATCGTGACCATGGCCTACATCCGCGAAAACGGCCGCGCCCCCGATCTGATCGCCGGCCAGATGCAGATCCAGGGCCAGCAGAACATTTCTCAACCACCCCCCTCACCAACGCCGCAAAGCAGCCCGTAACCGGCGATGGGCCGCTGGACGGCCCCCCGGCGCGTCTAAGTCTCGCCCGCGGTATGGGGGGGTTTCCCCTCGAGGGGGCCCTCGTCTTTCACCTCGCCGATTTCCTCGCCCAGACGGGGGAGCGCGACCGGCTTGACGACGCCGTCCTCGCTGGTAGTGAGGGCCTCCTGGCCGCGCCCGGCCCGGTAGATCGCCCCGAGGAAGACGTTGGCGATGGCGGCCACAGGGACCGCGAAGAGCGCGCCAAGGACGCCACCGAGCTCGGCGCCGATCAGCAGCGCCCCCATGGCAGCCAGGGGGTGCAGCCGGGTGGCATGGCCACTGACCCGGGGCCCGACGATGTAGGCCTCCAATGCGTGGCCACCGACGCCGACCACTGCCGCGAGCAGCGCCGTGACGGGACTCTGGAACAGGGCGACGACGACGGCGGTCGCCATGCCGAGGGGGGCGCCCACCAGAGGAATGAACTCGAGAAAAAAGGTGAGGATACCGAGCACGATGGCGTAATGGACACCGACCACGCTCATGCCAATGCCCGTGTAGAGACCCATGCCGACCGACATGATCAGCTGGCCACGGGCGTAGCCCGCCATCGTGCTCCCGATAGCCAGCATGATGAAATCAAAGACGGCCTGGTGTCCGGGAAAGAGCTTCCGACCCGCCGCGATCAACTCGCGACCCTGGACGAGGAAGTAAATCGAGATGACGGTGACGAGAAGGATGTCGATCACCGTGCTCAGCGTCCCGCCAAGGATGCCGATGGCCGAGCCGATCACCGTGCCGTTGGAGGGACCCTGAGTGGGAAGCTGAACCTGCAGTGGAATGCCATGACTGTTCAGCTGAGCCTGCACATCGGCTAGGAAGGCCTGGCCTTTCGCGAGCAGGGTCGGTAACGCCTTGGCCTGAGCAACAAGGGATGGCGTCACCAGCGCGACGACCGCCGCGACCAGGGCGAGGAGGACAACCAGCAGGGCGATCGCCGCGAGGCCACGCCGCTTCCGGAAGATGGCAACCGTCTCCATGCCGTCGACCACCGGGGTCAGGAGCAAGGCGATGATGCCGCCGAAGACGAAGAGCAGCAGGACGCTGAACACATGGGAAACCAGGAAGGAGGCGCGCGTATACAGCTCGACGACTGCCACGGCAATCAGGAGATACAGGAGAATCTCAGCCGGGCGTAGCAACTCACCCCAATGCGGTGCCTGGCGGCCGCTGTCGCGATCTCGGTCAGGCACTGGCTCTTTCACTAGGGCAGATGTTAAGCCCGCCCCGGGATCAGCCGAGCGCGCAGGGACCCACATTTACCCCCTGGGTTCGCCCCGCGGCGGCGTTGATATCCGGCTGCACCTCAGCGTCGGTGAGGGCATAGGACTGTCCGGGCTGGCTGGTCGAGGCGGCAAAGATGACGCCGAGCACGTTCCCGGCCTGGTCCACCAGCGGCCCACCGGAGTTCCCGGGTTTCACGTCGGCCTCGGTGATCCAGATGTGCCGGATAACCAGATTTTGGCCGTAGATATCGCGACCTTCCGCCTGGACCTCGCCATCCACCACAGCCGGCAGGATCTTCTCGTCTCCCCCGCCCGGGTAGCCGATCGCCGCCCCGGTGGTCCCTCGCTGGGCCGCCGCCTCACGCAGGGGAGCGACGCCAAGCCGGGGGACGGAGAGGATCGCCACGTCACGATTCGGGTCAAAGAGCACGACGCGAGCGTTCAGCGCGCGGCCATCGGGCATTCTGACGGTTGTCCCCTGGGTGCCGGCCACCACGTGGGCGTTGGTCAACACCAGTCCGGATGCGACTGGAAAGCCGCTCCCGAAGACGATGCCACCGCAGCCATAGCCGACGATCTTGAAGGTGGCGGCCGCCGCCGACCGGATGCCGGGGGTGTCGGCGGACGGTGGAACGGGTTGCGCCGACGGCACGAGCGGCTCGAATCCCGAAAAGGCGGAGGGAAAGCGGACCCCGGACAGAATCGCCTCGACGCGGCCGAGGAAACCGGGAGGGCGGGGCGCTGCCGCATCCAGATTTCGCAGAATTACGGATCGCTGGATCACCTCGCCCAGCTGGGGGCTCGGCCCTCGAGCCAGGCTGAGGCCGAGGAACCACGAAACGGAGAGGAGGGCGATCGCCGAGAAGCCGGCGCCCAACAGGCTATCGGCACGTCCGCGGTCGGGGCGAGCAAGCAGGCGGAGCCGGATGGGTTCTCCTAATCCGTAGCCGAGGCTGCTGCCGATCGCCCCAACGATCACCAGCACGAGGATCCCGCCGACGGACCGCGCGGTCGGCCCGGTGATGTGGAGTCCATCCATGACCACGGGCACCAGGGCAGCCCCGGCGACGACGCCGCCGAGGAGACCGATGTACTGGGCCAGCGAGAGCCAGAAACCGCGCCGGTAGCCGCTGCCGATGGCAAAGAGCAGGGCGACGAGGATGACGAGGTCGATCAGCGTGAAACGCACGCTTAGGGCCTCACGCGTGGACCTTCAGGTCGCTCCGCGGTTTCCCAACGCAGATCAGCGCGTACCCCTCGGCCAGTTCGCTGGCGCTGATGAGCCAGGCGCCCGACTGGTCGATGATGCCGTCGACCTTCACCATGCAGGTCTTACAGCGCCCCTTCCGACAGTCGGAGGCGAGCTCCAGGCCGGCCCGAAGGCCGGCACTCAGTACGCCCTCGTCCTCGGATACCTCCAATGTCGTCCCACTCCGGAGGAAGGTAACGCGAAATCGCCGGCTCATCCGTGGACGCGCAGGGCCGTGACGACCCGATAGACGTAAGAAGCGGTGGCCATCAGCACGATGATGATGCCGAACGCGACCAGCCGCGGCCGCACCCAGCTCCGGTAAAAACTGCCCCGCCAGGTAGGTCCGAGGATGATGACCAGGATCGCGGCGGCCACTCCGACGCCAACGAGAAGCCGGACGGCGGTGAACACGCGGTTAGTCTAGGTGGCGTCTGCTATTCGAGGCCGATGGCGTGCTTGAACTTATCGAAGAAACCCTTTTCGATGTGCTGGGGCTTGCCACTAACCCCGCCGAGCTGGCGCAGCGCGGCTTTCTGCTCCTCGGTGAGGTTCGTCGGGATCACGACGCGGACATAGATGATCTGGTCCCCGCGGCGACCCGAGCGGAGATGGGGCACGCCACGCCCGTGGATTCGAAAGGTTTTCCCATACTGTGTGCCGGCGGGAATCTCCAGCGACTCAGGCCCGTCGACGGTCGGAATCTCGACCGAGTCACCGAGGGCCGCCTGGGCGACGCTGAGCGGCAGTTCATAGACGACATCCGTTCCGTTGCGCCGCAGCACCGTATGCGGACGCACCTGGATGACGACGTACAGGTCACCGGGCTGGCCGTTCCGCGGCCCGAGTTCCCCTTCACCCGAGAGGCGAATCTGGGAGCCAGAATCGACGCCGGCGGGGATGCTGACACGAATCTTTTTCTCGCCGGGAACATGGCCGCTGCCGGCGCACTTTCGGCACGGTTTCTCGATCACGCGACCCTCACCATTGCAACGCGGACAGGCCGTCACGTTGACAATCTGGCCGAAGATCGACTGGCTGGCCCGTCGCACCTGCCCGCTGCCACGACATTGGGGACATGTCTGGGCCGACGTCCCTTGCTCCGCTCCGGTCCCCTTGCAGTCGGCGCAGGGCTCGGCCCGCGGGATCGTGAGCTCGCGCTCGACACCAAAGACCGCATCCTCGAAGTTGATCCGCAGATCGAGTCGCAGGTCGGCCCCGCGGCGAGGACCCGTCCGGGCACGCTGGCCAGCCGCCGCCCCGAAGAACATGTCGAAGATATCGTTGACGCTGCCGCCAAAGCCGGCACCCCCAAAGTCGAAGCCAGGCTGGCCCTGGGTCCCGGCGTGGCCGAAGGTGTCGTAGCGCTGACGTTTGCCCTGGTCACTCAGGACCTCGTAGGCCTCGTTGACTTCTTTGAAGCGCGCCTCGGCCTGCGGATCATCGGGGTTTCGGTCCGGGTGGAATTGCAGCGCCAGTTTCCGATAGGCGCGTTTGAGCTCCTCCGGACTGGCACTCCTGCCCACGCCGAGGACTTCGTAGTAGTCCCGCTTGATCGCCACGCTACGAATTTAACGCGGGGGGGTGCGCAACCTTGACCAGGGTCGGGCGCAACACCCGGTCGTGCAGCCGGTAGCCGGGCTGCATCTCTTCGACGATCGTGCCCTCCTCGTGCTCGTCAGTCTCCTGGCGGGCGATCGCCTCGTGCTGGGACGGGTCGAATTTTTCACCCAGCGCGGCGATCGGGGCTAAGCCCTGCGCGGCGAGGACCGCCTCGAACTGCCGGGCGACCAGCTTGATTCCCTCGAGCCAGTTGGGGTCGACGTTGGCCGGGGTGTGATCCAGCGCGCGGCGAAAGTTGTCCAGGATCGGCAGGAGCTTCCGCAGCAGCTCCTCGTTGGCGTACTGCGTTCGGTCGGCGAGATCCTGCCTGGTACGTCGCTTGTAGTTCTCGAAGTCGGCTGCCAGCCGCTGATACCGTGCAAAGTTGGCCTCGGCCTCCTCGCGCGCAGCCTGAGCGCCGGAATCCGGCACGGCTGTGCTCGGCCCGGCGGCGCTGGCCCGCTGGTCGATCGGCTCGCCCGGTCGCTGCCCCAGCTCTGGGCCGTTGGGGTCCGATGGTTCTTGCGTGCCTGGCATGCCCTGTTTCTTACCCCTCATCGAGCCGCCCAAATCAGTTCCCAAGGTTGGCCAGGGCGTCCGAGGTCATCTGGCTGACCAGCCGAACCCGGGCCACGATCTGCCCGTAGCGCATCCGGGTAGGCCCGACCACCCCGACCGTCCCGCGGACGCGGTCGGCCATTTTGTAGGTGGTCAGAACCAGGCTGCACTCGCGCAGGCCGCTGCTGGTATTCTCCCGCCCGATGATGATCTCGACGTCCTTTTCGAAGGCAACCTGCTGCAGGATGCCGGCCAGCTGGGCGCCCTGTTCGATGAGCTCGAGTAGTTCTTCCAGGCGGTTGACCTCGACAAACTCAGGGTGGCGGAGCAGATTGCGCATGCCATCGTGCAGCACCACGGTCTGCCCTTGCGCCTGGTGATTCTTGATCGACTCGATCAGGCGCTCCAGGATCCGGCGCTGTTCTCCGCGATCCGTGCCAAGCTGGCCGATGCGTGCCGAAAGCTCTTCCGCGCTCTGGCCGCGAAGTTTCCGGTTCAACATCGCAGCCATCCGGCTCAGATCTTCCTGTGAAATCGCGCGTTCGAGGTTGACGATCTGCTGTTTGATCAGATTCCCCTCGAGGACCAGGATGATGAGCGCCGATTGGGCTTCCAGCGAGACGAGGTCAATGTGCTTGATCCGAGCCTCGCTGACCTGCGGCGCGGTCACGAGCGACACGTTCTCGGTGATCTGGGCCAGGACCATGGCCGCTTTTTCCAGGATGCCTTCCAGCTGATGTGGGGCGGTATCGAACTCCTGCTTGACCGTGCGGCGGATCGCCGGCGGCGCCGCCTCCGGCTGCATCAGGAAGTCGACGAAGTAGCGGTATCCGCGATCGGTCGGGATCCGGCCCGCGGACGTGTGGGGTTGCTGCAGGTATCCCGTCCCGACCAGGTCGGCGAGCTCGTTGCGGATGGTCGCGGACGAGAGCGCCAGGAAGTACTTGGCGGCGAGTACCTGCGAACCGACCGGGATCCCGGTGAGCGTGTAGTCCGAGACCACCGCCTTCAGGATCCGTTGCTTGCGTTCGTCCAGCTGCGTCGGTTCTAGCATGGTTCTGGCAGTCTCCCGTGCAGAGTGCTAAAGCCCATTGTACGGGCTATCCTTCGGGTGGTGGCCACCCCGATCCGGATCTACTCGGACTACGTCTGACCCTTCTGTTTTGTCGACCTGGTCCGGGTCGAGCAGCTCGAACGGGAATACGACGTCGAGATCGATTGGGTGCCATACGAACTGCACCCGGAGATCCCGCCGGAGGGGCGGTCGCGGGAGGAGGCCATGTCTGCCGCCTATCGGGCCCAGGTCGAAGCCGGCCTAACCCGGCTTTCGGCGCAGGTCGGGCTTGAGCTGAAGCACCATGACCGACTGATCAACTCGCGACCGGCCCTGCAAGCCGCCGAGTTTGCGCGCGCCGCGGGCCTGTTCCAGCCGATGCATCAAGCGCTCTTCAACGCCTACTGGCTGGAGGGCCCGGACATCTCGGATCTGGCGGTCTTACGCGAAATCGGGGTCAGGGTTGGCCTCGACGTCGAGGCGATGGAGACCGCCATCCGAGCGGATACCTACGGCGCGTACCTCGACGCCCGCCGTGCAGAGGCATTGGAGCTGATGATCAACGGCATCCCCGCCCACATCGTTGCCGATCGGTACCTGGTGATGGGCGCCCAGCCCTACGAGGTTTTCGAACAGGTCATGGAGCGCCTGGACGTTGCTCGGCGCGCCCAGGGCACGCCAGGCTAAGCGAGAAAGGCGGCCCCGACCTGGTTGGCAAGCTCGATGCCGCGTCGGGTCAGCCGCACCTCGTCGCCCTGTTCGGTCAGGAGCCCGAGTCCCGCGAGCCGCCTTCGCTCCACCGGGAACGGGCCAGTAGCCGAGGTTCCCTGCAGGAGGCGAACGCCAATCATGGCCGCTTCTCCCCTCGCCCGCTCAGGCGAAAGCTGATCACTGCCGTCGACGGCCTTCCCGTTCGCCGTTGCCTTACGGACGTATGCGTGCGGGCCCCGGACGTTCCAGCGCCGTTCGCTGCTGCCGTCGTCGAGCCGGAAGAAGCTGTGCGCGCCGGCGCCGCACCCCAAATAGGGCAGGTACTTCCAGCCCGACAGATTGTGGCGGGAGGCAAAACCCGGGCGCGCCCAGTTGGAGATCTCGTAGTGCATGAAGCCGGCCTGGTCCAGGCGGTCGACCGCCGCCCAGTATTGTTCGAGCTGGGCGTCCGCTTCCGGCATCGTCACCAGCTGCGTTCGGACCTCCTGGCCCAGGCGGGTGCCCGATTCGACCGTGAGCTCGTAAGCGGACAGATGCTGCACGCCCTTGGCCACGACTGCGTGGAGCGTTTCCATCCAACCAGGCAGATCGACACCTGGGACGCCGTAGAGGAGATCGGCACTAACGTTGGTGAAGCCACCCGTCCGGGCGAGGCGAACCGCATCCAGGGCCTCTTCCCCGGAATGCAGCCGCTCCAGGAAGCGCAGCGCGCCCGGCTGCAGGCTCTGGATCCCGATGCTGAGCCGGGTCACGCCGGCGGACAGCCAGGCCTCAACCTTCTCGCCGGTGACGTTGCTGGGATTCGCTTCCAGCGTGACCTCGGCACCGTCCGCAAGGCCGACGTCCCGAACCCGGTCCATCAAAGACTTGACCTGCTCGACCGAAAGCAGGCTCGGCGTGCCGCCGCCGATGAAGACCGTGTCGAGCGGGCCGATCGGCAGCTCAGCGGCCTGGACCTCGATCTCCCTCCCAAGCGCCTGGACGTAAGCCGGGATCAGGCCCTCGAGGACGGCGTAGGCGTTGAAATCGCAGTACTTGCACAGCCAGGTGCAGAAGGGCACGTGCAGGTAAAGGCTCTTGATGCGTTCCATCAATCCAGGCTCAAAACCGCCATGAAGGCCTCCTGGGGGATCTCGACATTGCCCACCCGCTTCATGCGTTTCTTGCCTTCTTTCTGTTTTTCGAGCAGCTTCCGCTTTCGCGTCACGTCGCCGCCGTAACACTTGGCGATGACGTCTTTTCGCAACGCGGGCACCGTCTCCCGGGCCACGATCTTGCCGCCGATGGCCGCCTGGATGGGAACCTCGAAAAGCTGGCGCGGGATGAGCGTTTTCAACTTCTCGCTCAAGCGGCGACCCTGCTGGTGCGCCTTGCTGCGCTCCACGATCATCGACAGCGCGTCCACCGGCGAGCCGGCCACCAGGATGTCGAGCTTGACGAGGTTCGCCTCCTCGAAGCCGACCAGCTCGTAATCCAGCGAGGCGTAACCCTTGCTGCGCGACTTGAGCTGATCGTTGTAGTCGTGAATGATCTCGGCGAGGGGCATGCGGTACGTGATGACGACCCGGTCGCCGGGTTGGTATTCCATGTTGAGGAAAACCCCGCGACGCTCCTGGCTCAGCTCCATCATGTTGCCCACGTAGGTGCTTGGCACCACGACAGTCGCGAGGACCACCGGTTCGCTGATGGCTTCGATCTCGGCCGGATCGGGCAATTTGTCCGGGTTGTCAACCGGAACCTCCTCGCCGTTTCGGAGCCTGACCCGGTACTCGACCGTCGGCGCGGTGGCAAGCAGCGTCAGGTTGAACTCGCGCTCGAGCCGTTCCTGGACGATGTCCATGTGGAGCAAGCCGAGGAAGCCGCAGCGGAAGCCAAACCCGAGCGCGGCGGAAGACTCGGGTTCATAGACCAGCGAGGCATCGTTGAGCTGGAGCCGCTCCAAAGCCTCTTTCAATTGCTGGTACTGCTCGGTGTCGGTCGGGAACAGCCCAGCGTAGACCATCGGCGTCACGTGCCGGTATCCCGGCAAGGGGGCCGCGGCGCGGCGAGCTTCCTCCGTCACCGTGTCGCCGACTCGCGAGTCCCGCACGTTGCGGATGTTGGCGATCAGGTAGCCGACCTCACCGGCTGAGAGGTCCTCCACCTCCGCCCGGTCGGGCCGGAAGACCCCAACCTCGTCGACCTCGAAGCTGTTGCCCGTCTGCATCATCTGGATGCGCATCTTCGGCCGGAGTGTGCCCTGTAGCACGCGAACGTAGGTCACGACGCCGCGGTAGGCGTCGAATTTTGCGTCGAAGATGAGCGCCTGCAGCGGCGCGTTGCGGTCACCGGTCGGGGCAGGAACTCTCTGGACGACGGCCTCGAGGATTTCCTTGGTTCCGATCCCCTGCCGGGCACTGGCAAAGATCACCGACTCCGCGGGGAGCCCAATGACTTTCTGGATCTCCTCCCGAACGACCTCGGGGGTTGCATGCGGCAGGTCGATCTTGTTGACGACCGGCACGATCGTCAGGTTGTGGTCGAGCGCCTGGTGCACGTTGGCGAGGGTCTGGGCCTCGATGCCCTGCGAGGCGTCGACGACCAGGATGGCGCCGTCGCAGGCAGCCAGCGCGCGCGATACCTCGTAGGAGAAGTCAACGTGACCAGGGGTATCGATCAGGTTGATCTGGTAGGTATTGCCGTCGTCCGCCTGGTATTGCATCCGGACCGCCTGGGCCTTGATCGTGATACCGCGCTCCCGTTCGAGGTCGAGTTGATCAAGGACCTGTTCCACCATGTCCCGCGGGGCCACCGTCCCCGTGAACTCGAGCAGCCGGTCCGATAGCGTCGTCTTGCCGTGATCGACGTGCGCGATCACGGAGATGGCGCGAATCAAGTGAGTTGGCGTGGACACGAAGGGAGTTTATCTGCCTATCCGAAATATGGGACTTGCTGGGCTGAAAGTGCGGGTGAACTTACAAGCTGCTAATCCGCCTTCAGAAACGGTGGCTCGACGGCCTGAAGCTAACGGCGCTCGGGCACGCGCAGCTCGATGCGGCGGCAGTTCCGGCAGGCAAGCAGCTCGACATCGAGGATCCCTTCGCCGACCTCTGCCCAGTCGCCCATCAACATCCGCCAGCCACCGCTCACGCCGCCGACTCGCAGATGTTCGACCCCAAGGGACTGCAGAGGACTCTTACAACCGAGACACGTGCCCGCATCGACAACGGCCATGATGACCCTCCCTCTAACTCCTGGACGCTCGGGTCGCACCGGATACGCTCTGGCCGATGGCGCCGAGCTCCCGGCGGCCACCCGCCTTGACCCGGTGCGCCAGCACCATGTCGGCGACCTCGTTGACCTCGTTGACGCCGACCTCGCCCACGGACCGGTAGGCGGCGAGCGCCTGGGACGCCTTGCGACCCACCAGGTCGGCGCGGTGGCCGTCAACCTGGAGGCTCACGTTGAGCTCGGCAAGACCGCGGAGAATCGCCACCGGCATCCTCACCGACGGGAATCGGACGATCGCCGCGGCGATCCGCTCGCCGATCTCCGAATCTTCGTCGGCGAATCGCTGGCTGAAGCCGGCTGGATCGGACTCCCACTCTTCGCGCCGCTCGACGATCTGGACGCGCTGGCCAATATCCTTGATCCCCTCGACATCGACCGCCAGGCCGAACCGGTCGAGCAATTGCGGCCGCAGGTCGCCCTCTTCGGGGTTCATGGTGCCGACCAGGATGAAGCGCGCCGGGTGCCAGATGGAAATCCCCTCGCGCTCGACAACGTTCACCCCCATCGCCGCGGCGTCGAGCAAGACGTCGACCAGGTGGTCGTCGAGCAGGTTGACCTCGTCGACGTACAGGATGTTCCGGTTCGCCTCGGCAAGCACACCGGGCTCGAAGCGACGCTCGCCACTCTTGATGGCAGCTTCGATGTCGATCGCGCCAACCACCCGATCTTCGGAGGCGTTGATGGGCAGCTCGACGACGCGCATCCGTCGGCGCGCCCGCGGCAACGTTTCGCCTCTAACGACCCGCTCGCGGCAATCGGGACACAGCGCTTCCTTGGCATCCGGATCGCAGCGGTAGACGCAATCCGCGACCACGGTGAGCTCGGGCAGGAGCCGGGCGAGCGCGCGCACCGCGGTCGACTTCCCGGTTCCCTTTTCGCCACGGATTAGCACGCCGCCGATGGCTGGATGGATGGCGTTCAAGATCAGGGCCAGTTTCATTTTGTCCTGGCCGACGATCCCGCTGAAGGGATAGGTGAACCGTTCCATCGTCAACTCCTAAGCATCTCACGCTGCACCGTGTCGACGATGGATGCTTGCGACAGGTCGAAGAGTCCGTAGTAGCGGCCACCGAGCCGTTCGGCGAGGTCGGCGCAGACGTTGAAGGCGTAGGCGCCGTAGAGGCTCGTCACCCGGCTGCGCGGGTGGCCGGGCTGGCCGCTGAAATCCCGGGTTGAGTCGATGACCATCGCCCGGATCCCCTCCTGGTTGATCTGCGCCGCGGTTCGCTGCGCCTCGAGCAGGGGCTCCTCGCCGAAGAGGCTGATGTTGCCACGACCATCGCTGATCAGCACGATCAGCGGGTACACCCTCGGGTCGCGAAGCCGCTCGGTCTTGATCAACTTGAGGGCGGTCATGAGGCCGTGCGTCAGCGGGGTCGTCCCGCCGATGTTGAGTCGCTCGAGGCGGCGCTCGGCCAGGTCGACGCTGGAGGTGGGGCGCAGCACGACCCGGGCGTTGCGGCCGCTGAAGGCGACCAGCGAAACCTTGTCTCGCCGCACGTAGGCATGACGCAGGAGCGACAGAATGGCGCCTTTGGTGGCGAGCATCCGCTGCTCCGCATCCATCGAGGCGCTGGCGTCGACGACGAAGACGATCAGGTTGCCCGTCTTCCGCTCGCGGACCTTCTGCCGAAGGTCCTGGCGCTCGAGCTGTAGGGCGGGACCGCCGGCAACCGCCGCCTGCCGACGGCCTACCTGGTACGGCGCAGCGGCGCGCACGGTGGCATCGAACGCGACATCGGTCACCTTCTCAGCCTGGGCGCTCCGCACGTAGCGGCCACGCTTAGTCTCGCTCTTGGTGCTGGTTCGTTTCCCAGCCGCGCGGCGCGCCCGGCGCTCGCGAGGGAGGTCCAGCTTCTTGACACTGAAGGTCGGGAGTTGGATCACGGTCTCCGGCTCGGCGCCCGCGGCCTCGCTCGCCTGCGATTCCTGGGAGTGCGCCGTGGTCCAGCCTTCGGTGGCATCTCCACCGGACGCCCCTTCGGTCTGCGTCGCCTCACCCTGGACCTGCTGGCCGTTCTCGGTCGGAGCCGCCGCCTGGATCTGGGACAGTTGCTCTGCGGCCCGCACGGCGAGATCCTGAGTATGGACCTGCTTCTCTCCCCCCAGCTCGCGCCGGCGGTGCGCCAGGCCCAGTTCCAGCGCCTGGATCACGTCATCAAGGTTGACCGTGTCACCACCCCTGAGCGCGCAGAGGGCCCGGGCGGTCCGAGCCACGACCAGGTCCGCGCGGTGTCCGGCGACCGATCCATCGAGGCACAGTTGGGCGATCAGCGACCGGATCGCGTCGGGAAGCTCGACCGAGACCAGGTGATCGTGGGCGGCGGCAAGCGAGGCGCGCAGATCCTGCTCGGGCTGTGCTGCCTGGGCGACGACCTGGCCGGCATCCTCGAGGAAGTCACGCTCCAGCTGGATCACTCGAAGTCGCGCATCGATGTCGGTCAGCGTATGGACGTCGACGCAGAGCCCGAACCGATCGAGCAACTGCGGGCGCAGCTCGCCTTCTTCCGGGTTCATGGTGCCGACCAGGATGAAATGCGCTGGGTGGACCACCGAGATCCCCTCGCGCTCGACCACGTTCACGCCCATCGCGGCGGCATCGAGGAGGACGTCGACCAGGTGATCGTCGAGCAGGTTCACCTCGTCGACGTACAGAATGTTTCGATTGGCCTCGGCCAGCACGCCGGGCTGAAAGCGACGGGCGCCGGCGCGCATGGCGGCTTCGATGTCGATCGAACCCACCAACCGGTCTTCCGACGCGTTGATCGGCAAGTCGACGATTCGCATCGATTGGCGGCTCACCGGTAGCGGCCCGGCGGAGGACCGGCGGCGGCAGTCGTCGCAGTACCGGGCCGGGACCGCCGGATCGCAGCGATAGGGACAGCCCTCGACAGCCTCGTAGTCCGGGAGCAGCCGGGCGAGCGCGCGGACCGCCGAGGACTTCGCCGTCCCGCGATCGCCGCGGATCAGCACGCCGCCGATCGCCGGGTCGATGGCGTTGAGCAACAGCGCGCGCTTCATCGTCTCCTGGCCCACCAGGGAACTGAATGGGAGCGTCGATTCGAAGGGCATCATCTTGAGTCTAGCCAGCCCTCCGTTTCAACAAACGCGGTGGGCCGCCAGCTCGTCGAGCCCCGCTAGGCCCGTTCCATCGCCTGGCAAAAGGCATCCAGCGTCTCGCCCAACTTCGTGTCCAGGTCACGCCGGAGGCGTGACTCGACAAGGCGGAACAGCAGACCGCCCGTCTTCACCTCGATCGAACAGCTAAGCCTCACCCCCGGAGACGCGTCAGCCAGGCTGTAGCGGATCGTCGACGGGGGCATGGCCCCCACTGACTCGAGCGTCAGCCCCCGACCGGAATCGTAGGCTTTGACCACGTATCGGGTCAACTCCCGGCGCGTACCCTGGACGCGGACCTGCGTGATTCGCGTGCCCGCGACAATCGGCTGGGGTGGCTCGTACTCCGCTTCGGCCACGCCGGTGTACCAGCGCGAACCCTCGCCGAAGTTGGCCAGAGCCTCGAAGATGTCCTCCGCCGGCGCCTGGATAACGATGTCGCGCTCGACGGTGACGATTACAGATCCAGTTCCTTGGCCGGGGCCTCGCCCCTCGTGAGCCGCGCTTTAGTGCGATGCGAGGGTTTGAGAGGTTTACCCCCGATGAGGCAGTTGCTTTTCATAGATCGAGCTCCTTGGCTACGATCTCGCGCATGATCTCGTTCGTGCCGGCCCCGATCGGGCCGAGCCGCGCGTCGCGCCAGGCCCGCTGGATCGGATATTCCATCATGTACCCGTAGCCGCCGTGGATCTGGAGCGCCTGGTCGGCGACCTTGACGTTGGCCTCCGTGGCGGCGATCTTCGCCAGCGAAACCTCCCTGATGCAGGGCAATTTCTGCGAGTGCAGCCAGAGTGCGTGATAGGTCAGCTGGCGGGCCTGCTCGATCAGCAGGGCCATATCGGCAATCTTGTGGCGGGTCACCTGCATGGCGCTCAGGGGCTTGCCAAACTGGACGCGGTTCCCCGCATACTCGATGGCGAGCTCCATGCTCCGCTGGGCCTCTTCGACGGCGCCGATCGCAATCCAAAGTCGCTCCCATTCGAAGTTCTGGACCGCCATCAAGAAGCCGCGATTTTCCTCGCCAAGCCGGTTCGCGACCGGGATCCGGCAGTCCTGGAAGACGAGCTCGGCCGTGTCGGACGCCCGCCAGCCCAGCTTGTTCAGCTTGCGACCAACCGAGAAGCCGGGCGTCCCCCGCTCGACCACCAGCATCGAGAGTCCGTGGTGGCCGCCTTCCGGTGTCGTGCGAACCAGCAAGACCACCAGGTCGGCCTCGGCCCCATTAGTGATGAACGTCTTGGTCCCGTTGACGACATACGCATCGCCAACCCGCCTCGCGGTGGTCTCCACGTGGGCGATGTCGGAGCCGCCGCTCGGCTCGGTGACCCCGAGGGCGGCGACCACCTTGCCGCTGATCGCCGGCGGGATCCAGCGCTGGCGCTGCTCTTCACTGCCGAAATTGAAGATTGGCGGCGTCGCGATCGCCACGTGCGCCCCGATACCGGCGGCCACGCCCCCGGAGCCGCAACGCCCCAGTTCCTCGAACAGAATGGCTTCGTAGATCACGCCCGCGTCCGTGCCGCCATACGCCACCGGATATTTCAGGCCTAGCAGCTCAAGTTCGCCGAAGCGCGTGAACAACTCCCGCGGAAATTGCTGCGCCTCCTCCCAGGCGTCCACCTGCGGACGGATCTCCTTCTGGATGTAGCGGCGGACGGTATTCCGAAACTCGTCGTGCTCAGAACTGAAGAGGTGCGAGCGGCGCACTCCTAGGGTTGCCAGTAGTTCACGAATTCGGGATACTGCGCCAGCGTCTTAGCGCGAACCTCATCAGGGAGACGCAGAAACAGGCCGCGAGCCTCGGCTACCACCGTGCCGTCGAGAAGTTCCACGGCGCCGACCGCGTCGATGGCGCCGGCGCGTTCGCGCGCGATCTCGGCCCAGACCCGCATCGGCTGGTCAATTGGCGCGGGTTGTTTGTAACGAATATCCAGCTTGCCCGTCATCAGCCACTCCTGCCGGAGCGCACCGGTCCGGCCCATCGTCTCGTCCAGGAGGGTGGCGATGATGCCGCCGTGGAGAACACCGGGAAAGCCCTGCTGGTTCTCCGAGGGCGTGTAGTCGGCCACTACCCGCTCGCCTTCTCGCCGGAAGACCATCTTGAGACCGCTCTCATTCCGATGACCGCAGGCAAAGCAGCGCTGATATGTGCTTTCATCATTGAGTCGGTCGCGGTCTGGCACGAGCGTTGACCAGTCTATCAGCCGAATTGGGAGAAGTTTTCCGAATGGACCGTCGCGCCGAGGCGATCGCGCAACTGCTCGAAACGGCCCTCTCTGAGCGCTTCCTGGCGCCTGTCACGGAAGTCATCCAGGCGATCCCGATTCCGGTGGCGATCGTGCTCGCTGGCGATCTGCGCGTTTTCAGCCTGAATGACCGAATGGCGAAGCTCTTCAACCGGCCTGCCGCCGAAGCCGTGGGCCGCCCGATCGTCGAGCTGACCCCGAGTGCGCATCCCCTGTCAGACCCAGGGCCCTATCGCAGCGTGGCGGGGACGGGACGGCCCTATGAATCGAGCCTGGTCCTCGGACGTCAGCCGTGGCAGTGGTTCATTCAGCCACTGAAGGGCGTCGATCATTCGGTCGACCACCTGCTGGTTGGCTTGATCGCCAAAACAGACGCGCAATCCGATTCGGACCTGGAACGGCTGCTCGAGGTCAATGCGGTCAAGAGCGAATTTCTCAACCTGGCCGCGCACGAGCTTCGGACGCCGCTGGGGGTGATTCACGGGTATGCATCCCTCCTGGCCCAGGGCGGGCTGAGCACTGAGCACCAACACCTCGCCGGCGTGCGGATCTACGAGAAGGCGAAGCAGCTCAGCCGCCTGATCACGGACCTGTCGCTCGTCGCCCGGCTCGACGAGCTGGGACCAGCGCTGCACACGGATCAACTGGACCTGGTTAAGCTGCTCGAGCCGGTGGTCGAGGAACTCCAGCGCCGTTTTCCCGACCTCGCCATCGATTTCCAGTTCGTCCAGCCGACGGCCACCGTCGTGGGCAACGCGTACTGGCTTCGCCTGGCCTTGCGGGAATTGCTCGACAACGCGGTCCGCTTTCGACCGGGCCCGGGCGGCCGGATCGACACCAGCATCACCCGGACGGCGCGTGCCTGGTTGATCCGCGTGGCGGACGACGGCTTCGGCATCGCGATGGCCGACCAGGGCCGGCTCTTCGAGCGCTTCTCCCGGATCGAAACCGACGGAAGTCAGCACCTGGTCGGGATGGGGATCGGGCTCTATATGGTCCGCGAGGTGGCGCGGGCGCATCAAGGCCGAATCAGCGTCAAGAGCCAGGCCGGCTCGGGAAGCGAATTCAGCTTTGAATTGCCCGCCTCGAGGACATCCGCGCCGAACCGCTGAAAATTCAGAAACTGGCGCTATAGTGAGGGGCGTCCGTCTGGACGCCCCATGCTGAAAGTGCTCGCGCTGTTGGCCTTCGGCTATCTGCTCGGATCGGTTCCCTCTGGGTGGCTGGTGATGAAGGTCTACCGCAACCAGGACGTGCGCCGGCTGGGCAGCGGCAACATCGGCGCTGCCAATGTCTACCGAGCCGGAGGGCCGGGAGCCTTTGCCTTCACGCTGATCGCCGACGGGCTCAAAGGCGTTATCCCAGTCCTGGCCGGCATTCTCATCGGGGTTAGCATGCCCGAGATCACCCTTCCCTTGATCGGGCTCGCCGCGGTGATGGGCCACACCTGGTCGATCTACCTGGGATTCCGGGGCGGAAAGGGCGTGGCGACCTCGGGCGGCGTGATGCTGGTCCTGGCGCCCGTCGCGCTGGTCCTCAGCGCACTGGCCTGGTTCTTTGTCATCAAGTTCACCAAGCTCGCCTCCCTGGCGTCGCTGGTGGCGGTTTCGGTGGCGTTTGTGAGCCTGGTCGCCCTCCACCTGGTTGGCTGGCAGGCCTGGCGGCCGGTCGGCTGGTCCGTCATCCTCCTCGGCATCGCCCTTGCCGCCCTGGTCTTCTACCGGCACCGCAGCAACATCGGACGGCTCGCGTCCGGCCGCGAACTCAAGATCACCACCCACTAGTGTCCGAGCGTCCTGCCACCGAACGTCAACCCCGCTTCCTCCTCTTCGGGGCTGGCGCGGTCGGCTCGTTGCTCGGCGCCAAGCTGGCGGCGACCGGCAGTGAGGTGACGCTGGTTGGACGGCCGCCCCACGTCGAGGCGGTGACCCGCGACGGTCTGCGCACCATGGTAGCGGGCAAGGTCAGCAATCAGGCCATCCGAGCCGCTCGCCAGACGGTGGCGGAAGCCGGCGGTCCCTTCGACTTCGTCTTTCTCACCGTCAAGGGCTACGACACCATGGATGCGATCGACCAACTGGCCCCCATATTGAAGGCGGGCACGATCCTGGGCAGTTTTCAGAATGGCGTCGGAAACGAGGAAACCATCGCCGCCGCGATGCCCGACCAGGCGCTCCTGGCGGGCAGCTTCACGCTTCCGGTCAGTCTCGATGAGCCTGGCCTGGTCCACCAGCACTCCCGCCGCGGCGGGGTGGCGCTGGCGCCGGTCTCTCCCGAGGTCAACGTCGGGCCGCTGGTGCGGAAGTTGACGGACGCCGGGTTGAAGGCACGCCGCTACACGGACTTCCGATCGATGAAATGGTCGAAGCTGCTGCTCAATATCCTGGGAAACGCGCAGAGCGCCATCCTGGACCTGCCGCCCAGCCACGTCTTTGCCGACAGTGAGCTGTTCCGATACGAACGCTCCGCCTTCATCGAGGCGGTGGCGGTGATGGACCGGATGCGGCTGCCGGTCGTCGCCCTGCCGGGGTTTCCGGTGCCGAGCCTTCGCCGGGCGCTGAACCTGCCACCCCTGCTGGCCCAGATGATTCTCGAGCCACGTATCGGCGGGGCACGCGGCAACAAGATGCCGTCGCTGTGGTGGGATTTGAGCCGCGGGAAGGGACGGACGGAAGCCGCCTATCTGAACGGGGCGGTGGTCGATGCCGGTCGCCAGCACGATGTGCCGACGCCGGTCAACTCGGTGCTCTGGGCGCTCCTCGAGAAGGTGACGAAATCACCGGCGGAGTGGGAGCGGTACCGGCGCCAGCCGGAGCGGCTCAAGCAGCTGCTCCGGACCGCGATTCGCCTGTAGACGGGGCGCTACGGATCCGGGGCCGAGCCGGCCACCGTGCGCGGCACCGGCGGAATCGTGCGGGTCAGCAGAGGAATGGCGCCGCGAATGTACTCCAACCCCGAGCCAATTGTCCAGATCACGGCAATCAAGAGCGCCCAGACTGGAAGCGTGAAGGGGCCGAGCCCTGTTACCAGCCAGCGGCCAGGCGCCGCGCCGGCCACGAGCACCCCGCCATGCAGCGCGTCACCCGCGAGCAACACGAGAATCAGGGCCACGATGGTGATGAGCGTCTTGGCTTTGCCCCAGCCACCCGCCGGGATGACCACGCCCAAGGCGGCGGCGTAACTGCGCAGCCCGGTCACGAGGAATTCGCGCGCGATGATGACCGCCACCATCCAGCCGGGGGCCAGGTGGACAACCGCCAGGCCGACGAGGAGCACGGCAATCAGAATCTTGTCCGACGTCGTGTCGAGGTAGATGCCGAGCGCCGAGACCAGGCGACGGCGTCGTGCGATCTGGCCATCAATAGTGTCGGTGAAGGAGGCCGCGATGAAGAGGATGACGGCGGCGACCATGGCGTAGCGCGCGGTCGACACCACGAGCGCGTACAGGACGGGCGCCGCAACGATCCGGGAGAAGCTGAGCAGATTGGGCGCAGCCCAAAGCGAGGGCATGCCCCACAGTGTAGGGCTGATCAGGCCGCCGGTTTGGTTCCCACGTGGACGACCGCGATGCCAAAAGTGAGGCGCTTGATCAGGACCGGTTCGAATCCAATGGCCCGCATTTGCTCGGCAAGCTCGGCCGGACGTGGGAATCCCTGGACGCTGGTCGCGAGGTACTGGTAGGCCTTTTCCTCGCCCCGCTTGAGCGCGCCCGCGATCGCGGGCATCACGCGCGTCAAGTAAAAGCTGTAGGGAGCCTTGAGGACGCCGCGCGGCGGAGGAGGCAGCTCGAGCACGACCAGGCGACCCCCTGGGCGCAGCACGCGCCGCATCTCGCGCAATGCCCCGTCGCGATCGACCAGGTTTCGGAGGCCGAAGCCAATGGTGACGGCGGCGGCGCTGGCGACCGGATAGGGCAGTGCGCTGGCGTCGCTGAGGACGAATTCGACGTCAGGCTCGAGCCGTTTGCCGATGTCCAGCATGGCCTGCGAGAAGTCGACGCCGATCACCCGACCACCGGGACGCACGTAGGGCAGCAGTTCATGCGCCAGCTTGCCGGTCCCGCAACAGAGATCGAGAGCCAAATCCCCGGGACGGAGGTTGGCGAGCCTGGCCGCGGTTCGGCGCCAACCGGCGTCGCGGTCGAAACTGAAGAGCCGGTTTCGGCGGTCGTAGCCGTCGGCAATCTGGTCGAACATCTGCCGAATGCGCTCCGCCCGGGCCTGCTGGCTCATGCCTGGATTATCGTGATCTCATGGCAGAGCTGGCAAACCGGATCGGACTTGGCCTGGCGGCCCGCGGCGATGTCCGCGAGGTGGTGCGCTGGGCGCAGCAGGCCGAGGAGCTGGGCGTGGAATCCATCTGGATCCATGACAGCTATTTCGAGCGCGATCCGATCACCTACCTTAGCGCCATCGGCCTGGAGACGCGCCAGATCGGGCTTGGCGCCGGCGCGCTGAATCCCTATACGAGGCACCCGGTCGTGCTGGCGATGACGATGTCCGCGCTCGACGATCTCGCACCCCGGCGCTGCACGCTGGCCCTGGGCAGCGGATTGCCGCTCCGCCTTTCCCAGATGGCGATTCCCTACGACGACACCGTTGGCCGGGTCTCCGAGGCGATCGACCAGGTGCGCACGCTCTGGCGGGGCGAGCGCCTCGTCTTGAATGACAAGGTCCCGCCCCTGCAGCCGATGTTCCAGCCCCCGCACCGGATCCCGATTTACATCGCCGCCTACCGCACGCCCTTCCTCGACCTCTGCGGGCGCAAGGCCGACGGCTACCTAGCCAGACCGGCAGAGTCGCTACCCGCGTTCGGCAAGATGCGCGATCGCGTTCTGGAGGCCGCCGCGGCGGACGGGCGGGCCCCCGGCGACATCGAGTTCCGTGGTTATCTACTCTCGCTGATCGACAGCAGCCATCGGGAAGCGCTCAACCGCGCCAAGCGGGAGCCCTTCGTCATCTACATGATCTCCGTGCTCAGCGACATTTCCCTCAAGCGGGCCGGCTTCGATCCGGAGCTGCGCACCAAGATCGCGGCGGCCTGGCGGGCGGAGGATTACCACCTGGCCGGTGGCCTTATACCCGATGAGCTCCTCGACGCCTTCATCCTCTGCGGTACCGCCTCAGATGTCGCCGCGCGCGCGGCGGCGTACCACGAGGCCGGCATGACGGTGCCGCTGCTACAGCCGATCCTGCAGGAGGAGGCACAGATCAAGGCCGTCATGCAGGCCGCCCTTGAGTACGGCAGCCGCGGAAGCGTCGCCACCGCCGATGCCATGCGCCCTGCAGACGAGTCGCGGCGCGATCGCGCAACCACCAGCGTCGCCCGTCGCGCGCAGGGGGTCTGGGAACTGGTTCGACCATTCAGCTTCACCGCCTCGCTGCTCCCGGTCGCGGTTGGAGGGGCGATTGCGCTGCAGCGCGGTCAGATGCACTGGTCGTTGTTCATCGCCGCCCTGCTCGGCGGGCTTGGGCTGCATATCGGAACGAATGTCATCAACGAGATTTACGACGTCCGCCACGGGATCGACTCAATCACATCGCCTCGGATGTCGATGGCGATCCTCAAAGGCCGGGTCAGCGAGCGAGGCGCCTTTGCCGTCGCCTGGGCCGGATTTCTTCTGGCCCTGTTGGTGGGCCTGTACCTGATCGTCAGTCGCGGTTGGCCGATCGTGGCGCTCGGTTTGATCGGCTTCATCGGCGGATACTTCTACACGGCGCCGCCCTTCCAGTACAAGTACCGCGCCCTTGGCCTGCCGCTCGTCTTTGCCCTGATGGGGCCCCTGATGGTGCTCGGTTCCTATTACGCCGTCACCGGGCAATTCGACAGCGGGCTGCTGATCGTGGCGCTTCCGGTCGGCCTGCTGGTCACGGCCATCCTGCATGGCAACGAGTGGCGGGATGTTGCGGAGGACACGCGACACGGGTTCACCACGCTGTCGGCGCAGGTCGGCCGCGACGCCGCGCATTGGATCTACGTGATGCTGGTGCTCGGTGCCTACGTCGCCGTCGGGCTCGGTGTCATGGTCGGCGCGCTGCCGCGGCTAGCCTTGTTGACCCTGTTGAGCCTGCCGCTGATGGCCTGGATCTTGCGCGCGGCGGAACGCGGCGCCGAGGGTCACCTGCGCGCGATCGCCATGATCGACCTGATGACGGCGCGCCTGCACGCCGCCTTCGGCGTGCTGCTCCTGGTCGGCCTGGTCGTCGGCAGCTCGGCCCGGTGAGGCGCCTGCTCGTCGGACTCGGCCTGGCCGGCGTGGTCTGGACCGCCGCCTTCCGCGGTCCGCGGCAGCAATTCTGGCCACGGATGACGCTGGGCGTGGGCAGCCTTGGTCTCTTTGCCCTGGCTACCGACCGGGGACTGCGGCAGGAACGGCCCCGATGGCGCGACCTGGCCACAGGCCTCGGCTCGGCGGCGGGCCTGTATGGTGTCTTCCAGGTCGGCGATCGACTGGCACGCCGGATCATGCCGGCCGGCGATCGCGAGATCGGGCAGATCTACGAACTCCGCACGCAGGCGCCCAAAGCCGCCATCGGCACCGCTCTCGCCATCGCCATCGGGCCCGGCGAGGAACTGTTCTGGCGGGGCCTGGTGCAGCGCAGCCTGCAGCCGCGTTTCGGGCGGGTCGGGGCCGCGCTGCTGGCATCCTCCGTCTACGGCGGGATTCACCTGGTCTCCAAAAACCTCACGTTGACGGGGGCCGCCGCCACGGCGGGCCTCTTCTGGGGAATGCTTTACGCCGCCGAGCAGCGAATGGCCCCCTTGATCGTCAGCCATGTCGCCTGGGACATCTGGATCTTCCTGATCGCCCCCACCCAGGAGGTCACGGCTCGGCCACGGTTTCACCCCGCGGTAAAATAGCCGGGTTCTGCGGTGGCCTATCTCTAGCATTTTCACCCTCACGTGAAGCTCGGCCGGGAGCTGCTGGGCGCGGCCGATATCCAGCGACGCGTTCGCGAGATGGCCGCCGAGGTTTCGCGCGACTACGCGGGCACCGGGCGGCCGCTGATCCTGCTCTCGGTGCTCAAGGGCTCCGTCTGCTTTGCCACCGACCTGAGCCGCCACCTGACGGTCCCGGTCAACTTCGACTACGTGGCGGTCAGCAGCTACGGGCAGGCGACGGTCTCCTCAGGGCATGTGCAGCTGCTAAAAGACCTGAGCATGGACGTCGCCGACCGAGACGTGCTGATGATCGAGGACATCATCGACACCGGACTCACGACCGCATTTTTGTTCGAGCACGTCCAGCGCCACAAGCCAGCCTCGCTCAAGCTCTGCGTGCTCCTGAACAAAGAAGAGCGACGCGAGAAACCGGTCCCGATCACCTATAAGGGCTTCGACATCCCCAACGAGTTCGTCGTCGGCTACGGCCTGGACTACGACGAGCTGTACCGTAACCTCCCCGCGGTCCACATCCTGGAACCCTAGGCCCTTCCTGGGTTATCGCCCCAGTTCCGAACATTCGCACTTCGAATTCCCGGCGTTTTTGATTTAGCGCAACGAGATCGCGACCTCTTCGAGGAGGGCGAAGGACTCTTGCATGCCGCCTTCCATGCCCGTGGCGGTGATCATGTCGCGGACTTCCTTGCTGTCGAGCTGCATCAACAGGGCCAGTGTTGTTCGCCCGTTGTTCTCCGTCAGCGTCAGGGTGTTGACAGCTTGGCCATCCGGCGCGCCCTCGTAAACCTCGGTCGAGACGATACGCTCGTTCGGAACGATCTCGCGGTACTCGCCGTGGAAGCCGACCTCGAACCCACCGTTGGCCGTCATCACGTAGCGCCACTTGCCGCCGACCCGCAGATCGATTTCCGCACTGGTCGTCGTTCCCCGCTGGCCACTCCACCACCGGGCTACCAGCTCAGGCGTGGTCCACGCCTTGTACACGAGGTGCTTCGGCGCATTGAATTCGCGTGTGATGAGAATTTGCGTATCCGTCGGAAGTGTCACGGTCGCCTGCTTGCTACTTGCCACGGTCATTTGCTTCCTCCTCTGACTTGAGATCTTTCAACACGACATCCAACTCATCGAACCGTTCCGACCACGAACGCTCGTAGTTCTTCACCCAGTCATGGATCGGCTTCAGCGCCGGCCCATTCAGCGCGTACACCCGCTGGCGGCCGTCCACCCGGACATCAACCGCTCCAACTTCTCGCAGGACCCGCAGGTGTTTCGAGATCTGTGGCTGCGATAGCCCGAGCATTTCCACCAGCTCGTTCACCGGGCGCTCGCCGTGGGCCAGGAGGTCCAGGATCTCGCGACGCCGCGGTTCCGCTATCGCATTAAACGCGTCTGCCGTGGTCGCCGCCCGTGCCACGAACGCATTATATACCTATATCGGCATATGTCAATCGCAGGTGAAGGTCAGCTCCCGGGGAGCGGTAGGGGCGCAGACCGCAGCGGCGACGGGCGCCTGGCGACTGTCGAAAAGGGGCGCTAGCCGACTAGCGGACTAGTGGCTGCAGCCGCGGGCGGTGCCGGCATCCGCGCCGGTGTCGAAGGAGCTGCCGCAGGAGCAGCTCGAGACGGCGTTCGGGTTGTGCACCGTGAAGCCGCCGCCCATCAGGCTGTCGACGAAGTCAATCTCCGCGCCCTTGATGTACTGGACGCTCACCGAATCAACGAAGAGGCGTACGCCGCCGACCTCGGTGATCGCATCGCCATCCTCCGCATGGTCCTCGAAGCCCATGCCATAGGACATCCCGGAGCAACCGCCCGGCTGGACGAAGACGCGAAGACCCATCTCGGCCTTCCCCTGCTTCCCCAGCAGGTCGCGCAGCTGGGTGAGGGCGGAGTCGGAGATGCTGATCAGATCGGTATCGATCATTTCTTGAGCCATTACTCGTCCATTATAGGGCCAGTCCGTGTCACAGCTGCGTTACGGGAATTGCTGGCGCCGCAGCGGACGGACGGCGTGGGTGTGCCCGAAACGCCGCCAGCGGACCGCCACGATGGCGTCCCGAGCCACCGCCAGCAGCTCGTCCGGGGGGAGGGCCTTCAGGACGCCCAGAGGCTCTCCGGCCCGTGGGCCGACCCTCCGCAGGGCAAGGACGAAGCGTCGCTCGCCGGCGACATCGACATGCGGTGGCTGATCCGGATCCCCGGCACGGACCAGGCGGTCGAGCTGGACGTAGGGCTGGTCCCAATCGAGCGGGGTCTGGCGGACCGGCGGCTCATAGCTTCCCTTCGACACGTCCGGTGCCACCGCCTGCGCCGCACCCGTGGCGAGCCCGGCCAGGGTCTCGTCGAGGGCGTCCAGCCCCTCCGCCACCAGCCGCTTGCAGAGCGTCCCCGAGGTATCGCGCCGATCGACGGGCACCCGCCGCTGGGCAAGGATCGGCCCGGCATCGATCCGCGGTACCGTCAGGTGGATGCTGATCCCCGCCTCGCGGTCGCCCTTCACGATCGTCCAGTAGATCGGCTCCGGACCCCGGTGGCGTGGCAGCAACGACGGATGGATATTCAGCCAGCCGCGGCTGGGAACACTGAGTGGCTCAGGCGCCAGGATCTGGTCGAAGCTGGCCATCACGACCACGTCCGGCTCGTAAGCGCGCAGGCTCCGGACGAAGGGCTCCGCATTGGCGTTCGCGGTGACCTCCACCGGCCTGCCGAGGTGGCCCGCGATCCGCGCGATCACGTCCGCCTTGGGGTGCGTCCGTTGCCAGCGGGTGCTGCAGACCACCGCCACGAGGTTCGTGCCTCGCTCGATCAGATGGAGCAGGAAGGCGGTGCCGTAATCGGAGGGGATCCCCACATAGACCACCCGAGGGCCGATGCTCGGGTCCCGCAGGCCGGCGTACGGCCGCGCCGGGACCTCTTCGTAGTCGATCGGCACCATGGAGAACTCCGGCTTGGCCCAGATCGAGGTGGCCAGCCGGTCCAACCACGGATCGCCCAGCGGACGGGGGCGGGCGACGGCCATCAGCGGAGAACCCGGCGAATGACCGGCGGCGCCTCCCCCTGATCCCCGTAGGCCCAGCCGAGCAGGTCCATGACGTGCACCACGGGAATATCGTGACCAGCGCGCTGCAGCCCCATGGCGATTTGCAGGATGCAGCCCGGATTGGCGGAGGCCACCACCTGCGCACCAGACTCGACGATGCTCCTGACTTTCCAACTCAACGCCTGGTCGGCGATCTCGGGATGGGTCAGGTTATAGATCCCCGCCGAGCCGCAGCACCAGTCTCCCTCGTGCAACTCGACCAGTTCGATGCCGGGGATCATGCGCAGGATTTGGCGCGGCTGCTGCTGAATCCGCTGCCCATGCAGCAGGTGGCATGGATCCTGGTAGGCGACTTTGAGTTCGATCCGTCGAGTCGGCGGCCGCAGGCCCTGGGCGATCAGCAACTCGGAGGCATCCTTGACCTTTCGCGAAAAGGCCGCGCCCATTTCCGCCTCGGCCGGATTGCCGCGCAGCTGCACGGCGTATTCCTTCATGTTGGATCCGCAGCCGGCGGCATTGACCACCACCGCTTCGACGTCGAGCTGGTTAAACGCCGCCACGGTCGCCGCGGCCAGGCGGTGCGCCGTCCCAGCTTCGCCGGCGTGGGAGGGCAGCGCCCCGCAACAAACGCGCTGCTCTGTCAGGACCACCTCGTACCCGTTGACCGAGAGCGACAGCGCCGTGCGTCGGTTGGTTCCCTGGAACATCTCGTCCTGGATGCAGCCGGTCAGCAGACCGACCCGCCCGCGGGCTTTCCCGATCGCCGGCGTGACGGCCGGAAGTGTCCGGCGACCAACCGCCCGGTCGGCAAAGGGTGGAAAGGCGGCAAACTTTCCCAGCGGCAGGATTCGCCAGGCGGCGGTGTGTCGCAACAGCGCGGGAATGCGCATGCGCTGAACCGCGCGGTAGACACGGCCGGCGAGCCGAAGCCGGGCCGGATGCGGGAGCAGGCCGTTGAGCAGCAGGGCGCGCACCAGCCGGTCGCGGCGGTTCGGAGGTGGCGTCTTCGCCCGGGCCATTTCCATCACGGCGCCGAACTGGACGCCGGATGGGCAGGCCGTTTCGCAGGCCCGGCAGTTGAAGCATTGATAGATGTGCGCCTGGAACCGAGGATCGTCGAACTCCACGAGACCAAGGGTCGCCTCTTTGATCTGCCACATCCGGCCCCGCGGGCTATCGCCTTCATGATTGAGGATTCGGAAGGTGGGGCACTTGGGCAAGCAGAGCCCGCAATGGATGCAATCGCGCACCAGGTCGATATCCATGCCTGCGGCCGGCGCCGGTACGCCATGCTCATCCACCTCGCGCTTGAAATCGAGCGTCGGGAGCCTGGCCATTAGAGCCCGCCCACGAACCGCCCGGGACTCAGCGTCGCGTTCGGGTCCAGCGCCTGCTTGAGGGATCGCATCAGCGCAAACGCCGCCGGCGGCGGCCCCCAGACATCGAGATCCTTTTTCATCGCCGCCGGGGCCCGGGCCACAATCACCTGCCCGTGGGCCCCGGCCGCCAGGCGCAGCCGGTCGAGTGCCGGCCTGACCGCCTCCGCGGGGAGCCGCAAGTAAAAGACCCCACCCGCCGGGTGCGCCACAAGCGATCCCTGCCCGGCAAGCTCCGGCAGCATCTTCTTCAGTCCGGTGAGGGACGTCATCCCATAGAGGATGACGTCGGCAGGATCCAGCGGGGCCGACCAGTCGCGAGCCTCGTTCCAGAAAGCCTCCGGCGCGGCCTGGCCCTCGAGCCGCCCTCCCGCCGCTTTGACGATTTTGGCCGCCACCTCCTTCAGGGGCTCGATCTCTCGGGCGTAGCCCTCCAGCTTCATGGCAAGTGTCCAGCGCCAGTCGGCCGTCAAGCCGCATTGCCAGAGGGCGGTGCGGTCCAGCAGGATCATGGCGGCAGGAGTTAGGTACTGGTGCGCCAGATCGATCCCAGCGTTGAGCCCGGCCACCGGGTCCTGAAAATGCCCGAGCAAGGTGACTTCTGCTTCGGGGCGGGTCTGCACTTTGAGGTTGACCTCGGTGATAACTCCCAACGTGCCCAGGGCACCGGTGTGCAGCTTCATCAGGTCATAGCCCGCCACGTTTTTCACCACCTTGCCACCGGCGCGGGCGACCTTGCCGGAAGGGTAGGCGACTGCCAGGCCGATCACCCAGTCGCGCACCGTGCCATGACGGGACCGGCTGAGCCCATTGCTATTGGCGGCCACCATGCCGCCGACCGTCGCGCGGGCCGGATGGGGCGGGTCGAGTGGAAGGCGCTGACCCTTTGCGGTCAGCGTCACCTGCAGGTCGGCCACGCGCATCCCCGCCTCCACGCGGCAGGTGAGATCGCCGGGCTCGTATTCGAGCAGCCGCGTCATCCGTTCCGTCGAGAGCGCAATGTCGTAGCGGCTCGGGACCGACCCCAGCGGCATCTGGGTTCCCCCACCCCACACGATCGTGGCGGCGCCGGCCTCATCGCAAAGGCGGAGCCCACGGGCCGCATCGTCCGAGTCGCTCGGGTGCATCATCTTCCCCGGCAGGAGTCCATCAACGCTCAGCCCCCGTTGTTGCTCGACGCTGATCTGGTGACCCGGGAGCGGCGGCGCCCCGGCTCTCACACCCACATCTCCTCGCCCGCCGCCCCGGCCGTCGCCGCTCGCCGATGCCCGGCACCGTTCGGGTGCGACCGCGCCGGCGTCGTGCCCTTGGCTGGAAACACCTTCCCCGGATTCATCAGGCCACGCGGGTCGAAGACCTGGCGGACCCGATCCATGACCTCGAGGTCATCGTCGGAAAAGATGTAGCGGATGTTCTCGCGTTTCTCCAGGCCGATGCCATGCTCGCCGGTCACCGAGCCGCCCGCATCGGCACACAGCTTGAGGATCTCGTCTCCGATCCGCCGGACCGCGTCGTACTGGCCGGGGATGAACGAGTCGAAGAGAACCAGTGGATGCAGGTTGCCGTCGCCGGCGTGGAAGACGTTACAGATCTTGTAGCCGGTGCGCTCGCTGATGGCGTCGATTTTCCGCAGGGTCTCCGGCAATTTGGTGCGCGGCACCACCCCATCCATGACGTAGAAATCGGGGGAGAGGCGGCCCATCGCCGAAAACGCGCCCTTGCGGCCCTTCCAGAGCGCCTGCCGCTCGGCTTCCGTCCGCGCCACCCGGACTTCGGTCGCGCCCTGCTCGCGGCAGATCCGGTCCATGCGCTCGGCCAGGTCTTCGACGACGGCCTGGACGCCGTCGACTTCGAGCAGCAGCACGGCGCCGGCGTCGAGCGGATACCCCGCATGGGAGGCGGCCTCGATCGCCTGGATCGAGATCTTGTCGAGCATCTCGATCGCTGCCGGAAGGATGCCCTGCCCCACGATGGCCGAGACACCGTTACTGGCGGTCTCGATGTCCGGGTAAATGGCGAGCAACGTCTTCTGCATTGGTGGAACCGGCGTGATCTTCACCCAGATTTTGGTGACGATCGCCATCGTCCCCTCCGAGCCGACCAGCAGGCCGGTCAGATCATAGCCAGGCGTTTCCGCCGCCGCACCGGCGCCAACGCGGACCAGCTCGCCGGTCGCCAGCGCCACCTCCAGGCCCGTCACGTGGTTGACCGTCACGCCATAGAGCAGCGTGTGCGGGCCGCCAGCATTGGTTGCCACGTTGCCCCCGATGGTGCAGGCCCCCTGGCTCGACGGATCGGGGACGTAGTAGTAGCCGAACGGCAGGAGCGCCTGGCTCAGCGCGAGGTTGACGACCCCGGGCTCGACCACCGCCCGAAGGTTGTCGGTATCGACCTCCAGGATGTGATTCATGCGGGGGAAGGTGATGACGACACCGTGGTTGACCGGCACCGTCCCACCCGCCAGGCTGCTGGCGGCCGAGCGGGCGACAATCGGGACGTCCTCCTCGGCGCAGATCTTGACCACCTGCGCGACCTCGTCCGCCATCCCCGGAATCACTACCACGTCGGGCAGGGCGGTCTCGGGACTGGCATCGTACTGGTAGAGGCGCATCTCGTAGGGATCGTCGAAGGCATGGCGCTCCCCGACGACCTCGCGGAGCCGCCGGACGAGCCGCTCGCGGAAGTCGCGGTCCATGCGCCTAGCCTACGCGCCGATCGGACCCGGCCGCGACTACGGGAGCGTGGGGATGATACCCGGAATCAGGTAGACCTCGATCATGGCGACCATGCCGACGGCGGCGGTGAGGATCAAGCTGTAGCCGATAGTGCGGCGGAAAATGTCGCCCTCGGCGCCGACGCGGTTGACCCCTGCCGCGCCGACCGAAAGGTTTTGCGGACTGATCATCTTGCCCATCACGCCACCGGAGGAATTCGTTCCGGCAGTCAGGATCGGGCTCAGGTGGTGGCCGCCAATCACGATTTGCTTCGCCGTGAACGCCTGCATCGGACCGAACAGGGTGTTGGACGCGGTGTCGCTCCCGGTCAAAAAGACGCCCAGGGCACCAATGACGGCGGAAAAGAATGGGAAAACCGCGCCGGTTTTGGCCATCAGCAACGCCAATGTGGATGTCATGCCGGAGAAGTTCATGACCGCGGCGATGCCGAGGATGAAGGCGATGGTCATGATGGGCAGGGCCAGTTGCCGTAGCGTCCGTCCGTAGGTCGTAAAGAAGATCCGGATCGGCGCACCTCGGACCGCCATCACGATGAAGGCGAGGATGCATGCGTACAGGACCAGGCTGCCGGCGGCCGCCAGGAAGTCCCAGGTGAAGGTGACGGGATACGGCGTGGACTTGGCCACGATCGGCGGCTCCTGGAAGATCTGGGGCTTGGGCTTGGCCGAGGTCCCGGTGTAGCTGCCTGGCCACTGGAAGCGCCAGAAGGGGAACTTGAAGGCGCCGGCATCCACCGTGGGCAGGGGACCAACCCAAGGCTTCGGACAGAGCTTGAACGCCGGCTGGCCGCACTTGAGGTCAGCGGTGATGTTGGCCGGCGTGTGCAGCGCATTCTTGACATTGCCAGCGGGGCTACCGGAAAAGAATGGCAGGTTGCCCATCTGGCCGATCAGGATTACCGCCACCAGGATCACGTACATCAAGTAGGCGCGCGCGATCCGGGCCGGAGAGTCGACCACCTGTGCGACGGCCGCGCCAAGGCTTCGCAAACCGGGAGAGGCGCCCTGCGGCGTTCCCACGCGATCCCCCGCGAAGCCCCAGAGCGTGCGGGGCTTCCAGACTCGCAGCAAGAGCGCGACCGCGGCCATCGAGACCAGCGCCGCGAGCACGTCCGTCAGTTCCGGGCCAATAAAGTTCGAGACCAGGAACTGGACGACGGCGAAGACGATGCCGGCGGTGAGGACAGCCGGCAGGACTTCGACCATTCGCTTCCAGCCCGCCAGCACGACGATCAGGAAGGCCGGAATGATGACGGAAAAGATCGGAAGCTGGCGGCCAATCATCGCCGACAGCGCCAGGGTGACCGGCGTTTGATCGGCCGCGCTGTGCCCGATGATGGGCGCGGTCAGCAGCCCCAGGGTGACCACCGGGATGCCGATCGAGCCGAAAGCCACCGGCGCGGTATTAGCGAGCAGCGCGAGCACCGCGGCACTGATCGGTTCGAATCCAAGGCTGGCGAGGATCGCCGCGGAGATCGCCACCGGCGCCCCGAAGCCGGCGATGCCTTCCATCAGCGCGCCGAAGCAGAACGCTACGAGGAGCGCCTGGACCCGCCGGTCTTCGGTCAGCCGGGTCAGCGAGCGCCGGATAACATCAAAGTCACCGCTGGCGATCGTGAGGTTGTGGAAGAAGACCGCGTTGAGCACGATCCAGCTGATCGGCCACAGCCCGTTGGCCATGCCTTCGGTGGTCGCCGAGACATCGAGCCCGAGCGGCATGCCCCAGACCAGGGCCGCCAGTACCGCCGCCGAGAGCATGGCGGTCAGCGCCGCGATCCAGGCCGGCAGGCGTAGCACCGCCAGCATGAAAAAGAGGGCGTACAGCGGAATTCCCGCGACGATAGCTGAAAGCACGATGCTGCCGGCGATCGGCTGATAGCTGTGGCGGAATGCTAGGAAAATGATCGCCCCAACCATGGATCGGACCCTCCTTTTTCTCCCCGGAACGAACGGCACCTCTAGAGTGACATAGACCAGCCTCAAGCGCCACAATTGCGGGGTATGGCGGCCAGCGAAGGCGTGATCAGCGCGGCACCGGCTCCGCCGCTTCGGCTCGAGGATTTCGAGCCTCGGGCCCGGGCGTTGCTACCTCCCTCGACCTACGACTATTTCGCCGGAGGCGCTGAGGATGAGGCGGCGGTCGCCGGAAACCGGGCGGCCTTTGCCCGCTACCGCTTCCGGTTCAAGGTGCTGGCCGCCACCCCCGAGCCCGACCTGGGCTGCGAGGTGCTGGGCGAACGGTTCACGATGCCGGTGCAGCTGGCGCCGACGGCGACGCAAAAGCTGGCTCATCCCGACGGAGAGGCGGCCGCCGCCCGGGCCGCCGCACGCGCGGGGGTCGCGTTCTGCCTCAGCACGCTTTCGACGGTGTCGATCGAGGACGTCGCGGCCGCGAGCCAGGGAACCCGCTGGTTCCAGCTCTACATGTACCGCGATCGCGGCGTCACCACCGACCTGATCGAGCGGGCGGCCAACAGCGGCTACACCGCCGTGATGCTGACCGTCGATACCCCACGACTGGGCCGGCGGGAACGCGATTTCCGCAACGCCTTCGACCTTGCGCCCGGGCTGCGCTACGAGAACCTGCGGGGAGCCTTGACCGTCACCGGCGGAGCTGAGGCGGGCCAATCGGCGCTGTCCCAGTATTTCACCGACCAGCTCGACTCATGGCTCACCTGGAAGGACCTGGATTGGCTGGTAGGCCAGAGCCGCCTCCCGGTCATGACCAAGGGGATCGTTCGCGCCGATGACGCCCGGCGCGCTGTCGAGTCGGGCGTCCGGGCGGTGATCGTCTCCAATCATGGTGGCCGGCAGCTCGACTACTCGATCGCCACCCTGGACGCATTGCCCGCGATCGCCGAGGCGGTCGCCGCCGAGGTGCCGGTCCTGGTTGACGGCGGCGTGCGACGCGGCACGGACGTGCTCAAGGCGCTCGCGCTGGGCGCCCGGAGCGTCATGATCGGACGCCCCTACCTCTGGGCGCTGGCCTGCGGCGGCGAGGCCGGTGTGACCAATGCGCTTGACCTCCTGCGTCAGGAGATCACGGTGTCGATGAGCCTGCTCGGCGTCAAGAGCCTGAGCGAGCTCAGCGAGGACCTGCTCGTCCGGGCCTAGCTGACCCGAACGCGATCAGCCGGCGGCGGCGAGCTCTTTCTGAACGCTGTCGCGGAGCGGCTGGACGGTCTTCTGTTGCCAGGCCGCCGCATTGGCCTGGGCTGCCCGAAAGGCGGCATTACCCTGGTCGGTGGCCGCGGCCATGCTGCGCGCCAGCTGTTGGGCGGTTTGGGTCTGGCCGGCTGCCGAGCTCAGGCTGAACTGCTGCGCGGTAGTGGCATACCCGACCATGGCGTCCATCCAACTGGTCCACAGCGGATCGAAGAGCGCCTCGGGGTCGCCGGCCGGGGTCTCCTGCGACTTCAGATCCTGCTGGATGGTGGCCGCGGTACGGGACGCCGTCGTCCAGTCGCGGGCGGCCAGGCTCTGGTTTAAGGGACCCGCGATCGTTAGCGCGTCCTGGTTGACATGACGGGCGATGCTCAGCTGGAGCGTCGCGCCGTGCGCCAGCTTGATAACCGTGCCAAGGGCCTTCTCCAGGTGAAGCAGGGCGGGGCGGTCGGTCGCGACGACAGCGCTCGCGTGCGGCTGGAAGGGAATTCCATCGATCTGCGCCAGGTAGCCCTCAGCCAGTTGCACGTGACCCAGGGCGTCTGACGCGGCCTTCTCGGTTGCCTGCGCCCTCGAGATCTCCTGCTGGCGCTGGTCGTCAGACAGGCTCAGACTCCCGGTCTTCCCGATCGCGGTCCAGAGCGCGTCGGCTGACGTGGCGGCATCCAATGCCCCCATGCGGGCGGTGGCGAGCTCCTTACCCTCGGATTGGCTCAAGGTGGCGATCTGCGCCGGCAGAACCAACACGACGAAGGCGGCGAGGGCGCCGACTGCCAAAAAGAAGACGAGCGCCGCAAAAATCCTGGTTCCCCAGGACACTCGCCGGGCCGGCCTGAACACGCGGCGCTGGTCGGTTCTGGGCAGGGCCACGAAGAGGGTAACGCGGGCGGGCAACCTCCTCTTGCCGCAAGTTCGGGCCGTCCGCACACTGATCGGTGACAGTCCTGTGCCGGAGCTCCACTCCCCGTAAGGCCGCCCGCTTGCGCTCCGAAAGCGATCGCGCGAAGACCCTGTGCTAGAGTGATTTTCGGGTAGAAACCGTGGCGTACATCATCACCGAAACCTGCGTCGACCTGAAGGACAAGTCCTGTGTCGACGTCTGTCCGGTCGACTGCATCATCGACGGCGGAACCGAGGACCGGATGCTGTACATCAATCCGGATGAGTGCATCGACTGCGGCGCGTGCGTGGATCCGTGCCCGGTCGCGGCCATCTATCCCGAGGACGAGGTCCCCGGCGAGATGAAGAAATTCATCGCCTGGAATTTCGACTACTTCAAGAGCGATGCCGACAAGGCGCGCGTCCGCGCCGAGATCAACAGCGCCTATCCGGAGAAACGGAAGACCGAGGTCTGAGCCTCAGGCCAGAGGCTTTTTCTGGCCCCCGACCGACGTTTTCGCGCGACGGACGAGCGAGGCCGGCAGCTCGATTGCACGCCGGCGCGGACCGAGCCACTTCTGCAGCATCGTCAGCAGGGGCGGCGGCGGGGCGGGGATGCCCTCGTTCTCGAACAGGATGTCCGCGATGGCCTCCGCCGGTCCCGCCGGCTGCTCGCTTCGACTCAGCTCCAGCCAGCGGGCCGTGATCCACAGGTACAGGTCGGCTTCCGTCGTCCCCGGGAAATGGTCGAGGATCCCGTACTCACGGATCAGTCGCACGATCGGCTGGTAGACACTCTCGAACCAGCTGGCCGCGGCGTCGGCAACATCGACCTCGCGGTTTTGTTGAAGTCCAAGGAAGTACCGGTGACCCAGGATGTGCTCGTAGATGCGGTCGTAGCGTCCGAGCCGGCTCACCTCGATGGTGGCGTTCGGCCGGACCCGGTCGAGCCGGGTGCGCTCGAGAAACTCCACATACTCCCTCGCCTGGAGCAGGGCGGCGGCGTCCATCTGGTCCGTCAGCGGCGCCCGTGTGCGGACCTCAATGACCCGGGCGTCGATCGCCTTCCAGCCCAACTGGCGGCAACGGAGACTCGGTGATGACCGTCCTTGACGAAGTACACGCCCCCGAGGTGGTAGACCTCGATCGGCGGCACCCCCTCACCACGGCGCATCACCGCGTCCAGCTCCGCCCACCGTTGGCGCAGGTATGGCTTGACCGGAAGGAACGACGCATCGAAGTCGTTCGGACGATCCACCGAGCCACGAATCGTGTCAATCGGGATCTCCTTACGCCCGAGATCCGCCTGGCCTTCGAAGCGCGCGGCGCGACGGACTTCATCGAAGGAGAGCAGCGGCCGGGCCTCACGGTGAAGGACCGAGCCGGCCTCTCGCAGAAAGGCCTGCAGTCGAACGCCTTCAAAGTCCGCTCGGGCCCGCAGCTGTTTCATGTTGGCAGCTCGACCAGGCGGTGCCCGACGACGTTGATCACCGTCGTGTCGCCCAGCCTCGACTCGCGCACGATGTCGCGTCCGTGGGGATGAACGTGCCCGTGCAGCAGAAGCTGGGGCTTCATCCACTCGACCGCTCGGCGAACGGCGCCAAGCCCGCGGTGGGCGGGATCCGACCCCTCGTTGACGCCCGCGGGGGGACCGTGCGTGATCAGCACGTCCAGGCGGCGCCTGAGGCCCAGCCTGAGGCGCAGCGCCAGCACCTTTGCCATCATCTGGCGCTCGCCGTATTGATGCGGGCCGTCGTTGTACCGTATGCAGCCCTCGAGCCCGCCGATGACGAACCCCTGCTCGATGACCACCCGCCCGTCGATCTCGGCGCCAGCCGGGTAAACACCCCGACGGCCGGGCGGATCGTGGTTCCCGCGAACGAACAGCAGGGGCGCCCCGTAGAGCGTGGCGAGGGAATCGAGATACTCCGCCGGTAGGTCGCCACAGCCGATGACCAGGTCGATCCGTCCCCGGCTCGCCACCGTACGCTCATCCAGCAATTGAGGCTCAACTTCATCACTGACCGCCAGCAGTCGTACCAAGCGGTGCGGGGAGGGTGAGCCGGCTACGCCAACTCCTCGAAGAGCGGCTCGACGTTTCGCTGATCGAGCGGCAGGTCCACCAGGGGATGGTCGCGAAGGGCGGGCACCTTGATCGCCAGCTGATCGTCGTAGGTGGGGAGCGTCACCTTGTAGAAGAGCCCGACCGCCAGGCTATCGCTGGTCTCATAGGACGCCGTAAGCGCGCGGGTCTTCTTTTCCACGATCTCCGCGATGTTGCCGGAATCGTTGACCACCGGGTTCCATTCCGGATCGGCATCGAGCCGGCGGAGCCGCGGCCGCCCGATATCTTCGCCCGCATACCAATCCTTGGTCCGCAGATCGTTATAGACGGGGCAGGTCTGGAAGACGTCGAGAAAGGCCGTGCCCTTGTGGCTGATCGCCTGGACGATCAGGGGAACGAGGTGCTTGACGTCGAGCGCGTAGCCGCGCCCGATCCAGGTGTAGCCGGCACCCAGCGCGACCGCCAGCGGGTTCACGCCTTCCTGGATCGAGGCTTCGGGCATCGACTTGGTTTTGAGGCCCTTGCCCAGCGTCGGTGAAGCCTGGCCCTTGGTCAAGCCGTAGACGCCATTGTTGAAGACGATGTAGGTCATGTCCACGTTGCGACGGCCGCTGTTGACGAAGTACCCGGCGCCGATGCCATAGCCGTCGCCGTCACCACCGACCGCCACCACCGTCAGCTCGTGGTTAGCCAGCTTAGCGCCGGTCGCGACCGGCAGGGCCCGGCCATGCAGCGTGTGGAGGCCGTACGTATCGATGTAATGCGGCGTCTTTCCCGAACAGCCGATGCCGGAGATCATGGCGATGCGGTGCGGCGGAATTTGCAGCTGAACGAAGGCCTGCTGGATGGAGCTGAGGATTCCGAAGTCTCCGCATCCCGGACACCAATCGACGTGGACGTCGGTCTTGTACTCCTGCAGCGTGAACTTGCGTGGCGCGCTCGCCGTCTCAGGCATGGGAGACCATCACCTCCGTCTTATGATCGGCCAGTGCGGCGCTCACCCCTTCCACGACCTCGTTCCGGGAGAACGGCCGGCCGTCGTACTTGAGGACGCGATGTCGCATGACAACGCCGGTCTGCTCCCGGATCAGGGCGCCAAGTTGGCCCGTGTAGTTGGCCTCGACCAGGATCGTGGTTTTCGCGTCAGCCAGAATCCGGCTAACGGCGTCGGCCGGGAAAGGCCGCATCAGGCGGAGCTGAAGAAAGTTGACGCTCCGGCCCTCGGCTTCCAGCTCCCCCATGGCGTCGAGGATCGCGCCCTTGGTCGAGCCCCAACCAACCAGGGTCAGGTCCGCCTGCGCCGGACCGTGCAGCTTCCATTTGAAGGCATCCGGGATCTCGCGGGCGGCCGTTTCCAGCTTCTCCATCCGTTTGCGCATCATCGCAATCCGGTTCTCGATGCCTTCCGTGATATGGCCCTGAGGGTCGTGCTCATCGCTGGTCGTCGAGAAGATGCCACCCGCCGTCCCCGGGACCGATCGCGGGCTGACCCCGTCCGCCGTAATGACATGGCGCCGGTATCCGTTTTGCTCGGGGCTGGCCGGTCGATAGACCGGCCCGCGGTCGATGCGCAGCCGGCTCGTGTCCAGGCGCTCGCTGGTGAACAGCGAGGAGGCCAGGAACTTCTCCAGGAGGACCACCACCGGGAGCTGGTATCGGTCGGCCCAGTTGAAGCTCTCGAAACTGTCGAAGAACGCCTCTTCGATGTCCCCGGAGGCGATCACAATGTGCGGGAAGTCGCCGTGCGCGGGATGGAGCGCGAACTGGAGGTCGGCCTGCTCCGTCCGGGTCGGCAACCCCGTGCTCGGACCGCCACGTTGCCAGAGGAAGACTACCGGGCCGGGCGCCTCCGTGATGGCGGCAAACCCGAAGCCCTCCGACATCAAGGCGAAGCCTGGGCCGGCGGTCGAGGTCGCCGCTCGAACGCCCATGTGCGCCGCCCCGATCGCCATGTTGATGCTCGCGATTTCGTCCTCGCACTGGACAACGGTGAGCTGGTACTGCGGTCCTTTCTGCTCGAGGTAGACGCTCTCGTCGGTCGCCGGGCTGATCGGGTAATAGGTCTGCATCCCCAGGCCAGCCTTCAGCTTGGCGATGCCGACGGCCTGGAAGCCCTTGATCAATAGCCGCGGCCGGCGCTGCGCCGCGGGCAGTGGCGCCAGCTGGCGATCGGGGCGCTGGGGGAAATGGTTGCGCGCGTAGGCGGCAGCCACCCGGACGGCCGCGATATTCATCTCGGCCGCCTCCGCCTTGCGGCCCTTGAACTCGTCGCGGATGGCCTCGAACAGCAATTCTTCGTCGTAGCCGGCAATCCCGATGGAGGCGCCAAGGGCGACCGTGTTGCGCATCACGATATATTTCCGCGATTGCCCGCCCTTGCCGACCTGGTCAAGCGCCTCTTCGAGCACCTCGAAATAGGGGATCTGGTAGAGGTGAATGTCATCGCGACCGAATCTCGCGTTATCGATTTTGAGATCGGCGTCGTAGACGATGCCGCCGCCGGGCGAGACCCGGTGCACATGGCCGGTGTGGCTCGGATAGTGCTTGCGCTCCGAGGCATCACCGAAGAGCGTTTCCTGGTCGAGCGCCACCAGCATGTGAATGGCGTCGATGTGCGAGCGCACCGGTACCGGCGCGGTGGTGACGCGGTAATAGCTGTGCTTGCCCATGATGTTCGAGTGAAACTCGATGTTGGCGAACACGTGCAGACCGCCGCGCAGCAGCGCCTTGGCGTAGATCTCGGCTGAGGCATTGATGCCGCCGCCCTGGGGACCCCCGATCACCCAGGAGAGTTCCCGGCGGCTCAGTTCAGTTGGCACGACCAGACTTAATTCTAGTCCCGACCCCAGACCCCGGGGATAGGCCGTTGGCATCGACGGCAGCGACCGCTGCCGGAGAGATGGTCCTCGAGGATTCGGTAGCCGACCCGGCGGATGAGGGTGGCCTGGCAGGCGGGGCAGCGGGTGTCCTCGTACTTGCCGACGTGGCCCGGAATGTTTCCCGCGTAGATAAATTCCAGGCCGGCGGCCTCCCCGATTGCCGCCGCGCGAAGCAGGGTTGCGGGTTGCGTATTCTCCGGGTCGCGCATCTTGTAATCCTTGTGGAACGCGGTGATGTGCCACGGGATGCTGGGCGAGAGCTCGGCGAGGAAGCCGGCCATCTCGCGGAGCTCCTCATCGCTGTCGTTGAACCCGGGAATGAGCAGGGTCACAATCTCCAGCCAGAAGCCCATCGCATGGACCATCCGGATGCCATTGAGGATGTTGTCGAGCTTCCCGCCCAGCGAGCGGTAATTTTTATCCTGCATCGACTTGAGGTCGATCTTGTACAGGTCGGTCCAGGGCCGGATGTAGTCGAGCACCTCGCGCGTGGCGTTGCCGTTCGAAATGTAGGCGGTGGCGAATCCGCGCGATCGGGCTTCGGTGAAAACCTCGACCGCCCACTCCGAGGTGATCAGCGGTTCGTTGTAGGAGGTCCCGACCACCCGGGCGTCTTGGCGCGCGGCGGCATCGACCAGCTGCACGGGGGTGCAGTCCATCGGCTCCGCCAGCGCATCCCGATCGCGGAGCGCCTGTGACGTCAGATGGTTCTGGCAGTAGCCGCAGTGCAAATCGCATCCGAGCATGCCGAAGGTCAACGCGTCGGAGCCCGGGTAGGCATGGAAAAAGGGTTTCTTCTCGATTGGGTCACATTGCAGGGCGCCGACATAGCCACACGGCACCATGAGGACCCCGCCCCGGTTGTAGCGGACCTTGCAGATGCCACGAAGCCCGTCCTTAATCAGGCATCGATGAGCACAGGCGACGCAACGAACCTGGTTTTGCTCGAGCTGCTGATAAAGGCTGCCCAGCGCCCCTTCGGTGACCCGGCGGTCGAGCTCCATGGCGAAGGGGGTCGCCTCTTTGGCGGGCATCTCAGCAATATAGTCGCGGGTTCAGCGCTAGAGGAACCGTCGGTCAGGCCGCGTTCTTGACGACAGCCAGCCGCTTCGGCTTGACGTAGCCGCTACCCGGTTCCGGATCGAAGTATTCGAGCGGCACCATGTTGCCGGTCTCCTCGAGCTGCTGCAAGACCTTGGGGAGCGCGCCGGTCGCAGTGTGCATGCCGGTGATCTTTCCGTCCTCAAAGCCGGACTGCTTGTAGACGAAGATGTCCTGCAGCGAGATCTGGTCGCCCTCGATGCCGGTGAGCTCCGAGATGTAGGTGATCTTGCGGCTGCCGTCACGCATCCGGTTCTGCTGGATGATGATGTTGATCGCCGACGCGATCTGCTCGCGGATGGCTCGGGACGGCAACTCCATGCCTGCCATGAGCACCAGCGTTTCGAGGCGGGAGATCGAGTCCCGTGGCGTGTTGGCGTGCAGGGTGGTCAGCGACCCATCGTGACCGGTGTTCATGGCCTGGAGCATGTCGAGCGCCTCGCCACTTCGCACTTCTCCGATGACGATCCGGTCGGGCCGCATTCGGAGGGTGTTGATGACGAGATCCCGAATCGACACGCCACCCTTACCTTCGACGTTCGCCGGCCGGGTCTCGAGCCGGATGACGTGGATCTGTCGGAGCTGGAGCTCGGCGGCGTCCTCGACCGTGATGATGCGTTCGTCCGCGGGAATGAACGCGGAGAGGATATTCAGCGTTGTGGTCTTTCCCGAACCACCACCGCCGGCGACCACGATGTTCATTCGGGCGTCGACACAGGCCTTGAGGAACGTGGCCATCTCCTCGGTCAGGCTTCCGTTCCGGATCAGGTCTTCGATCTGCAACGGATCCCGGCGCATCTTGCGGATGGTGATTGAGGCGCCGCGCACGGCCAGTGGCGCGATGATCACGTTGACACGGGCCCCGTCAGGGAGGCGGGCATCGACCATGGGCGAGCTCTCGTCGACGCGGCGGCCAACGCCGGTGACGATGCGCTGAATGACCTGCATCAGGTGCTGATCGCTATCGAACTTGATCGCGGCCCGCTGCATCTTGTTGTTGCGCTCGATGAAGACCTTGTTCGGGCCGTTGACCATGATGTCGGAGATGGCGTCATCCGCGAGCAGGATGTCGAGCGGACCGAATCCCAGGATATCCGCGAGGAGCATGGCCAGCAGCCGCTCCCTGGCGGCGGTATCGAGGTTGACGCGTCGCGCGCTCAGGTAGATGTCGAGGACTTCCTCAGCCCGCTGCTCGATGGCTTCGCGGTCGAGGTCGTTGGCGCGTTCGCCGAGCTCGCCGATGATCCGGTCGTGCACCGCCGCCTTGATGCGATGGAAGCGTTCGGCTTCCGGAATATCGTTGAGGTTCGCGTTCGGATTGGATGGAATGATGGCGGCCACAGGCCTGGGGCTGGGCACCGGTTCCGGCTCGGAAAGTGGCCGTGCCGGGGTGGACGCCAGGGGTGGCCGAGGCGGAGCGATCGGCCGGGGGGCGGGAGCGGCGACCGGCCTTGGGGCGGGAGCGGCGACCGGCCTTGGGGCGGGTGCGGCGACCGGCTGAGCCGGGGCGTGCGCGGGATGGCCGGCTGGCGCGTTTGAACGTGGCGCGGCAGGTTGGCTCGGAGGAACGGGAGCTTTTGGTTGGGGAGCGGGCGAGTTTGAATCACCCTGCGATTTCTGAATCCGGTCGAGCAGCGACACGCCTTACCCCCACTTCCGTCGTAATGTTCGAGCTAGCCGAATGCTACGCAGGCTCCATTACGACCCGGGCTGCGCGCCGGTAACAGCCCCATGGCACGGCTGCGACGGGCATCGCCGGTCAGGTGACTGTCAGCGAACTTTAGCTACGCCGCCTCAATTCAGGGTACGATGGCGCCAAATTTTTCGGAGGTGTCCATGTCACTCTCAAAGCTGTTCCTGATCGTCGCGCTCATCTGTTTTATCCTTGAGGCCCTCGGAAGCCGGATGAAGTTCCGGTCCCCGTTCGGACTCCTAGGCGCAGGCCTGGCCTTTTTTACCGCGTCCTTCCTCTTCTAGCTACAGAAACCCAAGCTCCATCTTGGCGTCGTCGCTCATCATGTCGGCGCTCCAGGGTGGGGAGTAGACAAGCTCGACCGTGCAGGCCGTGACGCCCGGGACCTCTTCGACCTTCCGCTTGACCTCGTCGAAGAGCTCCTGGGCCCATGGGCACCCGATCGCCGTCAGCGTCATCTTAACCAGGACGTTGCCCTGGTCGATGTTGAGCTCGTAGACCAGCCCCAGGCTCATGATGTCCAGTCCGATCTCCGGGTCCTTGCAGGTCTCCAGCTGGCCGACGATTTGTGCCCGTAGATCAGCCGTGGGGGCCTCGGCCGTCGACGTCGTTTCGTTCATATCCACAGTCTAGTCCGCCACCTCCACGAAGATCTCATCGTTCTCGATCGTTACCGGGTAGGTCTTCGCCGGGATCACCGCCGGCAGTCCGGTAACCTTCCCGGTCCGGACGTCGAAGCGGGATCCATGCCGGGGACACTCAACCGACATCTCCCAGAAATCGCCCTCGCTGAGCGAGTAGTCCTCGTGGGTGCAGGTATCACCGATCGCGTAGAAGCGGTCGTCCTCGGCATGGACGAGGCAAATCGGGACGCCGTCGACCTCCACCTGCGTCAGCGACTCGAGCGGCAGGTCTGCCGTGGCCGCGACCCGTCGCCTAGTCAATCCGGGCAGCCAGCTCCTGCTCGACGATCTCCCGGGCGTGCTCCACCGGGATCCGGTCGATGATCTCACCGAGGAACCCCTCCACCAGCATGCGCTCGGCCTGCAGGCGCGGGATGCCTCGGCTAACAAGGTAAAAGAGGTGCTCGGGATCGACGGGCCCGACCGTCGCTCCGTGACTGCAGCGCTGGATGTCGTTGTTGAGAATCTCGAGGATCGGCTCCGAGGTGGCGCGGGCCTTCTCCGAGAGGAGGAGGTTGCGATTGGCCTGGTTGGCCGAGGTGCCCGGTGCGGTGGTCTCCACCCGGACGACTCCCACGTAGACGCTTCGAGCGCGGTCCCGTAAGGCGCCCTTGAAGAGCAGGTCGGAGCTGGTGTGGGCGGCGATGTGGTCCTGCATCGTCCGGAAATCGAAGACCTGGTCGCCGGTGCCGAAGAACAGACCCTTGAGTTCCGCGCTCGAGCCCGCTCCGTTCATCATGGCATCGACACGAAGCCGGGCGAAACGGCCGCCGAGCGCGACATCGACCATCTTGAGGTGGGCATCGCGGCCGAGGTGGAAGCGCTGGTTCGCGAACTGCCATGTGTTAACGCTCCAGCGCTGCAGCGCGACATAGCCAAGGTTGGCGCCCTCCTTAAGGAAGACCTCCGCCGACCCGCTGGCGATGGCGGTCTCCTGCCGGTCACCACTCAGAAACTCGTCGACATATCGAAACGAGGAGCCTTTGCCAGCGATGACCAGCGAATGCGGCAAGACGGCGGCGCCCGATCCGGCTGACCAGAACTGGCTCACCAGGGGGCGGCTGATGACCACTCCCTCGGGGACATAGAGAAAGGTCCCTCCGCTGAAGAGGGCACCATGGAGGGCAGCGAACTTGTCGCGCTCCGGCTTCAGCGCGCTGAAGAGGTACTCCTCCACGAGCCGTGGGTGCGTCCGCGCCGCCTCCCCGAGTGGGAGGAAGACGACCCCCTTACCGGTCAACTCCGGCCCGAGCTCGACCCTGGCCGGCGAGGTGCCGCGCTGCCGCAGCACGCCCGCGGCATCGCCGACGACGCTGGCCGGCGCAGCCCCATTGCGCTGCTGAAAGGGCGCGTAGCTCTCCAGGTCGAGGCCCTTGAGATCGGCCTGTCGCCAGTCCTCGTGCCGTTTGGTGTCGGGCATGGCCATGCCGTCGTAGACATCAAAGGCCGAGAGCCGCCGGGCGCGCAGCCAGTCCGGCTCCCCCTGCAGGGCGCTGAACTGCTCGACCGCGGCCCGGTTAAAGCTCACTAGCCAATCGAGCCCGTCATCTCGAGCTGGATCAATCGATTCAGCTCGACGGCATACTCGATCGGAAGCTCCTTGGTGAACGGCTCGATGAATCCGTTGACGATCATGGTCTCCGCCTCGGCCTTGGTGATGCCGCGGCTCTGGAGATAGAAGAGTTGCTCATCCGAGACCTTACTGACGGTGGCCTCGTGTCCGATCTTGACCTGCTCCTCGTCCACCTCGGTAGTCGGGTAGGTATCCGACCGCGACTGATCGTCGAGCAGCAGGGCGTCGCAGCGGACGAACGACTTGGAGTTCTTCGCACCGGGGTAGACCTTGACCAGGCCGCGGTACGAGGTCCGACCGCCATTCTTCGAAATCGACTTGGAGACGATGTTCGAGCTGGTGTTAGGCGCGACGTGCACCGCCTTGCCGCCGGCATCCTGGTGCTGGCCCTTGCCGGCAAACGCCACGCTCAGGACGTCGCCTTTGGCACCCGGCTCCATTAGGTAGATCGACGGGTACTTCATGGTGATCTGCGATCCGAGGTTGCCATCGACCCATTCCATGGTCGCGTCGCCGTAGGCGACGGCCCGCTTGGTCACGAGGTTGTAGACGTTGGTCGACCAGTTCTGCACCGTCGTGTAGCGGCACCGCGCGCCGCGCTTGACGATGATCTCGACCACGGCCGAGTGCAGCGAGTCGGTGCTGTAGATCGGCGCGGTGCAGCCCTCGATGTAGTGGACGAAGCTGTCCTCGTCACAGATGATCAGGGTCCGCTCGAACTGGCCCATGTTCTCGGCGTTGATGCGGAAATAGGCCTGCAGCGGAATCTCGACCTTGACGCCCTTCGGCACGTAGATGAAGGACCCACCCGACCAAACGGCGCTATTGAGCGCGGCGAGCTTGTTGTCACCAGGCGGGATGATCGTCCCGAAATACTCCTTGAAGAGGTCGGGGTGATCCCGGAGCGCGCTGTCCGTGTCGGTGAAGATGACGCCCTTCGATGCCAGCTCCTTGTGGAGTGAGTGATAGACGACCTCCGACTCGTACTGGGCCGCCACACCGGCGAGGAATTTGCGCTCCGCTTGCGGCACGCCGAGGCGGTCAAAGGTGTTCTTGATATCGGCCGGCACGTCGTCCCAGGTCTTGCCCTGCTTCTCGGTCGACTTCAGGTAGTAGTAAATGTTCTGGAAGTCGATCGTCGACAGGTCGGCGCCCCAGGTGGGCATCTCTTTCTTTTCCCAGATCTGAAGCGCGCGCAGGCGGAACTTCGTCATCCACTCCGGCTCGCTCTTCATCCAGGAGATTTCTTTGACGACGTCGGCGGACAGTCCGCGCTTGGCCTTGAAGACGTAGTTCTCCTTATCGAAGAACCCGTACTTCTCCTTGTAGTTATCGCCGACGTCGATCTTCGGAATTACCGTTGCCATCTATTTAGCCTCCAGGGTCGCAGGTTCCTTAGCCGGCTCCTTGACCCATTCCGAATAGCCTTTTGCCTCCAGCCAGTCCGCCAACTCGGGTCCGCCCGAACGCACGAATTCGCCATGCACGAGGACGTGCACGTAGTCGGGTTTGACGAACTTCAAGATCCGCGTGTAGTGGGTGATGATCATGACGCCGAGCTCCGGGCCGCGCATGCGGTTGACCGCATCGCTGACGAACTTGATCGAGTCGATGTCCAGCCCGGAGTCGGTCTCGTCGAGGATCGCGATCTCGGGCTTCAGCACGGCCATCTGCAGGATCTCGGCGCGCTTCTTCTCGCCTCCCGAAAACCCCTCGTTGACGTAGCGGCCCAGGAACGAGTCGTCCATGCGGAGCACGCCCATCTCGTTCTTCAGCATCGCCCGGAACTCCTTGACGTTGATCGCCTTGGACTTGTCCTTGCCGTCGTAGCCGCGCTTGGCATTGATGGCGGTCCGAAGAAAATTCGACATCGTGATGCCCGGCACCACGATGGGATACTGCAGCGCGAGGAACATACCGAGCTTGGCCCGTTCCTCTGGCTGGAGGGTGAGCACGTTTTGTCCCTTGAACCGCACTTCGCCGCCGGTGACCTTGTAGTTCGGATGGCCCATCAGGGTGTACGAGAGCGTGCTCTTGCCGGAGCCATTGGGCCCCATCACGGCATGCACTTCGCCTTTGTTCACCTTCAGCGAGACACCTTTGAGGATCTCGCGCCCTTCCACGCTGACGCGGAGATCCTTGATCTCGAAATCTGCCATCCCATCGTTCATGTTACCCGTGCCCTTTGAATTCAAATCCAGTTCAGTCATCGTCACCTGACTCGCCGTCCAGCGCGACTCGCAGCGTGTTCACCGAGAGGGTCGCGCACTTCATCCGCGCCGGGCTGATCTGGATGCCCAGCTCCTCGAGCAGCTCCTTGGTCGGAAAGGTCTTCAGATCCAGGACCGGCTTGCCGACGATCATGTCGGTCAGCATCGATGCCGAGGCCTGGCTGATAGCGCATCCGCGTCCCCGGAATCGCACGTCGCCAACCCGACCGTCATCGAGCTTCAGGTAGAGGGTGATGACATCGCCGCAAAGCGGGTTGTCTCCCTCCTGCGTAATGTCCGCGTTGGTCAATTCCCCGAAGTGATGCGGGTTCTTGTAGTGCTCGAGGATCTGCTCGCGGTACAGGTCATCCATATCTTTAGCTGAACACCTTCTGCGCTTTCTGTATTGCATCGACCAGGTGGTCGACCTCGTCGGGGCGGTTGTAGACATAAAAGCTGGCCCGGGTGGTCGCGGCCACGCCGAGGCGATCCATCAGGGGCTGCGTGCAGTGGTGGCCGGCGCGGACGGCGATCCCTTCCCGGTCCACCAGCGTCGCCAGATCGTGCGGGTGGACCCCGGTCAACGTGAAGGAGATGGCCCCGCCGTGGATCTCCGAGTCAGCGGGCCCGTAGATCGTGATCCCCGGGATCTCTTGAAACTTTTCCAAGGCGTAGTCGACCAGGGTCCGTTCGTGCGCCCGAACCCGTTCCATCCCGAGTTGACCGAGATAATCGACCGCGGCGCCCAGCCCGATCCCTTCGGCGACGCTGGGCGTACCCGCCTCGAACTTCCACGGGAGATCGTTCCAGGTCGCCTCGGTGAGCTTGACCCGTCGGATCATGTCGCCACCACCCAGAAACGGCGGCATCGCCTCCAGCAAGGCGCGGCGCGCCCAGAGGACGCCGATACCGCTCGGTCCGCACATCTTGTGCCCACTAAAGGCGTAGAAGTCGACGCCGAGATCCCGGACGTCGACCGGCATGTGGGGCACCGCCTGGGCGCCGTCGACGAGCACCAGCGCGCCGGCGCGGTGGGCGGCGGCGGCGATCGCCTTGATCGGATTGATGGTGCCGAGCGTGTTGGATTGATGCGTGATGCCAAGCAGGCGAACGCCCGCGAGCTTGCGCTCCAGCTGATCGAGCAGGAGCAAGCCAGTGTCGTCGATGCAGAGGAATTCCAGCTGCGCGCCCACCTCGCTGGCGAGCAACTGCCAGGGCACCAGGTTGCTGTGGTGCTCCATCTCGGTCAGGAGGATTCGGTCGCCCTGCCGCACGTTGGCGCGACCCCAGCTATAGCGGACCAGGTTGATCGCCTCGGTCGTATTTCGGGTGAAGATGACTTCTTTAGGACTTGCGGCATTGATGAAGGTCGCGACCCGCGCCCGCGCGCCCTCGTACCCCGCGGTCGCCTCCTCGCTGAGCACGTAGACACCCCGGTGCGGGTTGGCGTTGTAGCGGCGGTAATAGTCGTCCATGGCGTCGATGACCGCGCTCGGCTTTTGCGAGGTGGCGGCGCTGTCGAGGTAGATCAGTGGCTTGCCGTTGACCTGGCGCGTGAGGATTGGAAAATCGCCTCGCACCGTCTCCACGTCGAGGGATCGGGTCTCGATCATGCCGGTTGCCCCTCCTTCATCAGGTCGGCAACCGTCACCGACTGGAGCGTGTCGGTGATGGTGCCCTGCAGCCGCTCCCAGAAGGCGTGGGCCGAACACGGCGTGTCGGCATGCGTACACTCGCCCGGGCCGCCACCTTCCGCCAGGCAGCTGACCGGCGCGAGCGAGCCCTCCAGGCTCCGGACGATATCCGCCATCGAAACCGTCTGCGGCTGCCGTGCCAGGCTGTAGCCCCCCTTTACCCCCATCCGACTGGAGACGAGGCCGGACCGCCGCAGCTGGCCGGCGATCTGCTCCAGGTAGGGCAGGGGGAGGTCCTCCTGACGAGCCAGGTCGGCGAGCGGAACCGGCCCAGCGCCATAGGAGCGCCCGAGGCGCACCATGATGCGGATGCCATATTCGGAACGGGTTGAAAATCTCATAGATCTCCGACCGGTTTAGTCGGACATCCCCAGTATAGCCCGATCGGGGGCCAAAGGGGGTTCTCGTAATCTTTCGAGGTGAACGTCCCGGTGGAGAAGGCCTCCTTCCGCTACGCGATGGGCCATTTCGCCTCCGGGGTCACGGTGATGACCGTCGGGCCCCCCGGCCGTCTGCATGGCATGACCGTCAGCGCCTTTACCTCGGTGTCGCTGGATCCCCTCCTGATCCTGGTCTGCGTCGAACACTCGACCCTGATGCACCGGCGGCTCTCAGAGCAAGCGGCGTTTGCGATCAACATCCTGAGCGAGCGTGCCGAGGCGACTTCCCGGTTCTTTGCCGACAACGCCCGCCTAGAAGGGCCGGAGTTCCGAGAGGGCAGCTACCGGCTCGGCGGCACCGGTTCGCCCATCCTGCTCGAGGCCACGGCGTATCTGGAGGCCCGGATTCACGGCCAGCATGAAGCCGGTGACCATACCGTGGTCGTCGGCGAGGTGATCAACCTGGAAGTCGTGACCGAGGACAATCCCCTGATCTTCTACCGGGGCGGCTATCGTCGCCTCTCCGGCTGACCGGGTTCTACTCGTCGAGCAGGTCGGTCAGCTTGCCCTTGAACGCCACCAGGCGCTGGTGGGCATCGAGCACCTCGTCGTGGGTCAGTGGCTCGCCCTCGAGCTCGTCGCTATCCCGCGGCGAGGGGGCTGCCACCCGGGTCACCTCCTCGACGGCATTGACCATATTGCCGGCGAACTCGACGTGCAAAAAGAAGGAATCCCGGCAGCGGCCACACGTGACCTGCACAATCAGCTTGTTGTTGTGGTTGCCGATCTTGCGCAGTTGCGAGCCCTTATGATTGCTGCCACAGACCCGGCAGCGGTAATTCTTGGCCTGAGAACGGAGAAAGTCGAGGATCGGGTCGTCCACGTTCAAAGTCCTCCGCACGGCGGGTAGCCGGACATCTCGATCTCAAGTATAAGCTCGGCTCGGCGCATGATTGAGGGGCGGAGATGGCGCGACCCCTGATCTTGCTGACCAACGATGACGGGATCTATGCCCAGGGGATTCTGGCCGCCTGGCAAGAACTGCGCAAGATCGCCGACGTCGAGGTGGTGGCACCGGATGCGGAGCGCAGTGCCGTCGGCCATGCGATCACCCTCCTGCTTCCGCTGCGTACCAAAGAGGTCGTGCGCCGCAACGTCCGCTTTGGCTACGCCGTCAACGGGATGCCCGCCGATTGCGTCAAGATCGCGGTTCGGGCGATCCTTCCCCGAGCGCCGGACCTGGTTGTCTCAGGCATCAACCTGGGCTCGAACACCGGGACGAACGTCATCTATTCCGGGACCGTCAGCGCGGCCACCGAGGCCCGGATCCTGGGCATCCCCTCGATCGCCATGTCGCTGTCGACCTTCACCCATCCGGATTTCACCTATGCGGCCCGCTTCACCCGCAAGCTCGCCGTCGCGGTCCTTGCCAAAGGCCTTCCGGATAAGACCCTGCTCAACGTCAACGTGCCGAACCTCCCAGAAGACCAGATCAAGGGCGTCGCGATCACGCGGCAGGGTGACTCGCGGGTCGAGGAGCGGTTCGAGAAGCGCACCGACCCACGAAACCAGACGTACTACTGGCTCGACGGCACCTTCAGGCTCCAGGAGCTCGACGACCAGGCGGACGCCGCGGTGGTGAGCAAGGGCTACGTCTCGATTACGCCGATCCGCTATGACCTGACCGCGTACAACGCCATCGAAACGCTGAAGGACTGGAAGCTCCAGCCCTGAAAAGCGCCAACCTGACAGGCGCAAGGCCTTGACACTCCGTGCATCAGAAGTTCACTATTGAGCAGTTCCGTTTTCAGGGTTAACCGATCGCCGTTTTCCCTTTTAGGGGAGGGAAAGCCAAGGGCCCTGGCCAGGCGTTCAGTGCTGCCGTCTCTCAGCCACACCAGGAGGAAGGATGAAACAGCGGCTTCTTCGCGCCTTTACCGCCCTACCGATTGCCGGCCTGCTCGTGACGTTCCAGCCAACCGCACCGGCGATTACGGCCCACGCTTTGAACTACTCCAGTCTCAACGCCATCCAGAAACGCATCCTTTCAGGGTTCGCGTCGATGGAGCTCAACCCCTCGGACTCGGGGAACAAAACCTCGCCGCCGAATAACTACTTTCCCCGCGGCAGCGGCGACTGCTCGGTCAACCTGAGCTCGAACATTAAGGCCAACCAGAACTGCCTGAACGTGTCCGATCCGGACCTTCAGGGCCGGTCCCAGGCTCAGAACGAAACCTCGGTTGCTATCAATCCAACGGATACGAACCAGATTATCGCCAGCCAGAACGACTATCGCCGGGGCGATGGCAATTGCTACAGCGAGTACAGCACGGACAATGGCCGGAATTGGAACGATTCAACCATCCCGATGTCCTTCACTCGGGGCAACGCCTTTGGTGGTGCGGCTCGCGAGTACTGGCAAGCAGGCGGCGATACCTCTGTGGCCTGGGATACGAAGGGTAACGCCTATCTGAGTTGCCAGGTCTTCAACCGAGGCGAAGGGGTAAGTCCAAACAAGGATCAGTCGAGCGCCTTCTATGTCTTCCGGTCAACGCAGAACCACGGGGCTTCATGGAATTTCCCCGGGCGGCCGGTGACCGAGTTCAACGATGTCGGCGGCACCGGGAACGTCCTCGAGGACAAGCAACTGATTACCGTCGACAACCACGTCGGCAGCCCATTCCAGGATCGAGTCTACGTTGCCTGGACTGAGTTCGCGGCCGACGGCAGCGCCTATATCTGGGAGGCCTTCTCAAGCGACTTCGGTGAGCACTTCAGCACGAGGCACCTGGTGAGCGCAACGAGTCTTTTCTGCACAAACACCTTCGGCGCCGGCACGCCCGAGGGCAACTGCAACGAGAACCAATTTGCCGAACCTTTCACCGGATCGGATGGCAACCTCTATATCACCTACCAGAACTTCAACAACCAGCCGGTGAGCGGAACCGACAACCGCTACCAGATCTTCCTCTCGAAGTCTGTTGACGGCGGCAACACTTTCTCTGGACCGGTAAAGGTGTCCGACTACTATGACCTGCCTGACTGCCTTGCAACCCAGGGGAAGGATCCCGGGCGGTCGTGCGTTCCGGAGAAGGGTGCGAGCCGCAATTCGTACTTCCGGGCCACCAACTATCCGTCGGGCGTCGTCAATCCAATCAATCCGCAGCAGGTCATCGTGACGTTCGGCTCATACATCAACAAGTTCTCCAATGAAGCGAACGGCTGCGTCCCGACCTTCTTCTCGCTGTTTGGCAATCCAACCTACACGGGATCCAAGGTTGCGGGCGCCTGCAACAACAAGATTCTCGTCAGCATCTCGAACGATAGCGGCGCGACGTTCACCGGAACTGCCGCGGATCCGCGGACGGAACCAACCGTCAATACTGATCCAGGTCAGGCCACGACGGACCAGTTCTGGCAGTGGGCCGCGATGACAAAGAACGGAAAGCTCGCCGTCTCCTACTACGACCGTCAGTACGGGGCGGACGAGTCCACCGGATTCTCCGACGTCAGCCTCTCGGGTTCCGGAGACCTCGTCAACTACGGGGTGTTTCGAGTGACCTCGTCATCGAACCCGCCCCCGACCCAGTTCAGCGGCACCTTCCTGGGCGACTACAACGCCCTGGCTGCGATCAACGAAGCGCATCCGGTCTGGTCAGACACTCGGGATCCGGATGTATTCGCCTGCCCAAGTTCCGTCTCTGCGACCCCGGCCGTGTGCACCGGCTCCGCTAGCAACGCGACGGTGGCGAACGACCAGGACATCTTCACCGCGAACGTACCAGTATCGTCGAGGTAGCGGCCAGGCGGAAAAAGAAAGAGGGCGCCCTGAGGGCGCCCTCTTTTTGTTTGTCTGGGCGATTAGGCCGGAAGGCACATCGGCCGCGGCTTACCGAGTCGCCCGGTTTCATTTATGCAGCGATCGCGCAAGGTCACAGGAGTCCTGGTCGCGGGCGCCGGCGGTGGTTGCACCCGGGTCGGCACCAGCCCGCCGGATTTGTGGATTGGCGGATTCGGACGGTTGCCGAGGTCCGAGATGTCCTGATCGGCATTCGGAACCAGGTATGGCCGAACCACCTTCGTAGCAGCAGAATTGACATTCGACCCGGAGACGGTCACGGCACCGCTGCACGCTGTAACTGCGAGCCCCATCGCGATGAGGAGGACTGGAAAAACCTTCATAGCCCCTTATAACGCACCGGACACCCATGCCCCGACGGTTTGGACGCTCCGTTAAATGCCTAGGCCGATGCCGACTGCTTGAGATGCGCGGAGAGTCGGCCGCCGAGCGGTTCGAAGCCGCAGGCATCGCGCAGGGCGCGCTCGACGTAGACCTTGGTCATCCGCTTCCGCCAGTAGTGGTCGAGGTCGGTGTTGTCGAGCGGGCGAGACCGCTTGTCGGATGCCTGCGCCAGCTCGGCAACGAGGTTCTCATCCGGTCGCTGGCCAACCAGGGGCTGAAGCGACAGCGTGATGTCGACCGGGTGCGAGCCGACCGCGCCAAGCGCGCCGCGGGCCTCGGTGACGACGCCGGCGTCCCAGTTCAGCGCCACCGCCACCCCGAGGATGGGAAAGTCAAAGGCGGGACGCCGGCGTAGTTTCCAGTAGGCGCTTGTCATCCGCAGCTTGGTCGGGGGAAGGTGCAGCGCGATGACGATCTCATCGGGCCCCTTGGTCAGGTAGTTGATCCCGTCGTCGCGGTATAGGTCGTCGGCAGGGATGCGGCGCGTCCCATCCGTGCCCCGTAAGGTGACCTCCGCCTTCAGCGCCAGCGCCACCGGCGCGCTGTCGGACGATGACACCGCCCAGCAGCGAGGCGAGCTGCGTGCCACCAGGCAGATGTCGCCGTCTTTTTTCATGCAAAAGCCGACCGCCTTGCGCCAGGCGTAAGTCTGGTTGTAGTAGTTGCAGCGCGGATCAACCAGCAGGTTGCCGCCAAGCGTGCCCATGTGGCGGATCTGCGGCGTCGACACCGCCCCACAAGCTTGGGCCAGCGCCCGGTACCCAGCGAGCACCATTCGATGGTTGGCGATCTCGTCCAATGTTTCGCTCGCCTGGATCGTCATCCCCGTGCGCGCATCGCCTTCTACCTCAGGCCCACGCTCGATGCTGTTAAGGCTGATCAGCGTCGAGACATCAAACTGGCGCCGCTTGAGGTTAGGTACGAGGTCGGTCCCGCCGGCAATGAACATCGCCCGACCGCCACTGGCGGCCATCGCGTGCGCCGCCTCCTCCACCGTCTTCGGGCGCAAATACTCGAGCCGGGGAAGTCGCAGCACCTACCGCCCCTTCCATTCATCGGGAACGTCAGCGTTGATAGCGGCGGGAAAGGCAAAGGCCGGGACGCTCCTTGGGCCGACCCGCTTCGATTTCTCACTCATCGCCTTGAGCACCTTCTCGGGCGTGATCGGCACCTCGTCGATGCGAACGCCAACCGCGTTGTAGACGGCATTCGCCACGGCCGGGATCACCGGCAGCAACGGTCCCTGGCCGGCTTCCTTAGCGCCGAAGGGGCCCTCCGGGTCGATAGTTTCGACCAGATACGTGTGCATGATCGGCGTCTCGAGCGCGGTCGGGCTCTTGTAATCCAGCAGCGACGGGCACTTGTGCAGGCCGAGCCGGAAGGTTTGCTCTTCCATCAGCGCCTCGCCCAGCGCCATGTACACGCTGCCCTCGACCTGGCCGACCACCAGCACCGGGTTGATCGCCCGGCCGATGTCGTGAGCCACCCAGACCTCCGGCACGCGGACCTCGCCCGTCTTCACGTCGACGTCCACCTCGACGACGGCGGCAGAGAAGGAGTAGGCGGGACTTGGTCCCACGCCCGAGCCTTTATAGGGGCCGGCTAGCTTCGGTGGCGTGTAGCTCCCGCTGGCCGCCACCACCCCGTTCTCGGCCTCGGCGAGCCGAACCGCCTGCATAAACGGAACGGCCTCTGCCGGCCGATCGCGACGGAAGATCTGCCGGTCGCGCGCATCGAGGTCGTCGACGTCGCATTGCAAGGCGACCGCAGCCACAGCAAAGAGCCGTGCGCGAGCCTTTTCCGCCGCGGCTTTCGCGGCGTTCCCGGCCATAAAGGTCACGCGCGAGGAGTAGCTGCCCAGGTCGATGGGCGTCAGATCGGTGTCGGCGGTAGTCAGCTGAATGTCCTCGAGCCGCACCCCCAGGACCTCGGCGACGATCGCGGCGAGGATGTGGTCCGAGCCCTGGCCGATGTCGATCGCGCCACAGAGCAGGGCCACCCCGCCGTTTCGGTCGAGCTTCAGTTGCACCTCGGAGTGGGGCATGTCGTTCCAGTAGATCGCGGTGCCGGCTCCGGTCAGGTAGGAGCTGACGGCGAAGCCGAGGCCTCGCCCTGGCGGCAACGCCGTTCGCCGCTCCCGGAATCTCGACTGCTCCACCACCTTCTCGATGCACGCTTTGAGCCCGCAGCTCGTGATGCGAAGCCAGTTCACGGTGCGACTGTTCTCACTGGACAGATTCCGCAGCCGCAAGTCGACAGGGTCGATGCCAAGCTCCTCGGCCACCTTGTCGAGGTGGATCTCGAGGGCAAAGCGCGGCTGCGGCGTGCCATGCCCTCGCTTCGGCCCGCATGGGGGTTTGTTGGTGAAGAGCCTGACGCCTTCGAATTTGTACCGGGGAATGGCGTAGGTGGCGGTCTGAAGCGCGCCGGTGTAATAGGTGCTGGCGACGCCGTAGCTGCCATAGGCGCCACCGTCGAGGAAGCTCTGAAATTGCATCGCCGTGATGGTTCCGTCCCGACGGTAGCCTGACTTGACCTTCATCAGGACGGGGTGACGCCCGCGGTGCGCGTAAAAAACCTCCTCCCGGGTCAGGGTGATCTTGACCGGTCGCCCGGTTCGGACGGCCAGCTTCGCTGCCACCAGCTCGTGGGCGAAGATGTCGCTCTTGCCGCCGAAGCCGCCCCCGTTGGGCGTCGCGATCACCCGGATCCGGCTCATCGGCAGCTCGAGCACCTTACCCAGCGCCCGATGGACGTAATGCGGCGTCTGGCTCGAGGTCCAGAGGGTCAGCTTGCCGTCCTGCGAGTACTGGGCAAGCGCCGCGTGCTGCTCCATCGGGAGATGGGTGTTGCCTTCGAAGAAGACCACGTCCTCGCGGACGTGATAGGCAGCGGCCATGGCGTCCTCGGTGTCGTTGAATTCCAGCGCCACCGCCTTGTGGACATTGCTCTTGCCATGAATCGGCTCCTCGCCGCCGGCGATCGCTTCCTCGATGCTCATATAGCGCGGCAGCTCTTTGAACTGGACGTCGATCAGGTCCAGGGCCTCGTCGGCGATCCACTCATCCGTTGCCGCGACAGCGGCGACGGGGTCTCCGACGTAGCGCACCTTTTCGCCGGCGAGGGCTTCCTCGTCCTGGCTGACCGGGAGGATGCCGAACTTGATTGGCAGGTCTTCGCCCGTCAGCACCGCGAGCACGCCCGGCAGCGCCTGTGCCCGGGTCGTGTCGACGCTGAGGATGCGGGCATGCGGCAACGGGCTCCGCAGGATACGGCCAAAGAGCATTCGCGGCAGGGCCAGGTCGTCTGCGAATTTCGTTAGGCCGCTGACCTTGGCAAACGCGTCGGGCTTGGTCAGGGAGTGCCCGACCACGGCCAGCTCGTCAGCCAACGGGGTCCTCCTTGCGAGAGGCGGCGAGCTCCACCGCCTCGAAGATCTTTGCATAGCCGGTGCAGCGGCAAAGCACACCAGAGAGCGCCTGCTTGATCGCGTCCCGTGAGGGCTCAGGGTCGTGGTCGAGAAGCGCTTTCGCGGTCAGCAGCATGGCCGGCGTGCAGTATCCGCACTGCGCCGCGCCGAGCTCGGCGAAGGCGACCTGCAGCGGATGCGGACGGCTGCCGGACGCCAGGCCTTCCACGGTAGTGATCTGCCGCCCCTCAAGGTCGAGGGGCATCGCGAGACAGGACAGAAAGGGTTTCCCATCGACCAGCACGCCGCAGGTGGAGCATTCGCCCAGCTCGCATCCATGCTTGGTGCCGGTGAGACCAAGGTCTTCCCGTAGGACTTCGAGCAAGGTCTTGTAAGGCGGCACCATCAGATCGGCCGCCTCGCCGTTGACCTGGAGGCGCACCGGCAACTTTGTCGGCATCCTGCTAACTGTAACGAGGCTGCTAGAGAGGCAGGCGCGGCAGCTGGACGTCGGAAGGCCGCGGCCGATGGGAGACCGGTGAGTCGATCACCGATGCCCGCACGCACTCCCGCGGGGAAACGTCGGGCCGAATCCCATTGAAGATCGGGAACCGAAGCAGACCGGTTGCGATCCACTCACTGAACTTGACCGCAATCACCAGCCGCGGATCGACCCAGCAGATCCGCTCGTCAACCCAGGGTGAACCGGCAGGCGACTCGAGGTTTGGCAGGGGTTCGAGCGCGGCGCGGAGGCGCGCCTCGGCGAGCGGATCAAAGCCGCCCACGATCATCCCCACCGGCAGGAACCGCCCTCCCTCCTCGATGCCGACGATCAGGCCCTCGATGCGGTGGGCCCCGGCACCAGGGATGAAGCCGAGCACGACGGCGTCCTGCTGGCGGGCGGCCCGGACATCGAGCCAGTCGGGATGACGGTGCCCTGCCCGGTACGGACTGTCCAGCCGTTTGGCGATGACCCCGGCCAGGCCCTTCTCCTCGGTCGCGTCGAAGAAGGCGATGCCGTCGCCCACGACCGGGTCGGCGACGTAAATCCGGCTTGCCGATCGGACACTCTCTCGGAGCCGAGCCTGGCGACGATGGAGGGGCTCACGCATCAGCGAGCGACCGCGCGCATACAAGAGGTCGTAGACGACGTAGGTGACGGGGCGGTCGCTGGCGGCGCGGCCGGCGGCAGTGGCGTGCACCCGCTCCTGCAGTGCGGCCGGATCGGGGCGGCCGTCCACGTCCGTGACGATCAACTCGCCGTCGACGATCGAGTCGACCGGGGTCATCTCTTTGAGGCTCTGCACCTCGGGGTAGCGGCCGGTCAGGTCCACCAGGTCGCGTCCCCAGAGCGCGACGCGGCTGCCGTCGAACGAGGCGAGCGCCCGGACCCCGCCCCAGGCGACCTCGAAGGCATAGTCGGCGGAGTCGAACGGGGTCGAGGCCGGCATCGGCAGCATCGGCCGGAGCCGGTCTGGGAGGGTGCGATCAAAAGGAAGGTCGAGCTCGACGGTTTGGGTCCGAGCCGGCATCAGCCGCAATGTACTACGCAGTAGGAGGCCGTGACGCTACGCCGTGCGCCGTCGTGCCGCCGGGCGCACCGCGGAGGCTTTGGCCGCGACCTTGACCTTCGCTGATCGGGACGCCGGCTTGGCGGCCACCGGCTTTTTGCCCTGCCGGGTCGCCTCCACCGAGGCCTTCAACGCCGCCATCAGATCCATGACCGGCGCCTCCTGCGTCGGCGTGGCGACCATGACCTTCTCGCCCTTCATCTTTTGATCGACGATTTGCTGAAAGGCCGCCTTGTAGTCGTCTGTGTACCGCTCCGGCTTGAAACTATCGCTCAGGTTCTCGATCAATGAGGTCGCCATCTGGACCTCTTTGTCGCTGATCTTGACATTGGTGGGCAGCTTGAGTTCCTCGGTCGACCGGATCTCGTCCGGCCAGTTCAGCGTGTTGACGAGCAGCGCGTTGCCCTCGACCTGGATCAGGGCGAGATGTTCCCGATCTCGAAGGGCGATCTTCGCGACCGCCACCTTGTTCGTCTCAGCCAGCGCCCGGCTCAGGAGCGCAAAGGGCTTGGCGCCCACGTCTTCCGGCTCGAGGTAGTAGGCCGACTTGACGTAGAGACCGAGTGGCACCTCGCCGCGGTCGACGAACTCGACGATATCGATTGTCTTGGTGGTCTTCAGCGGCAGCTTGTCCAGGTCGGACTCGTCGATGATGACGAACTGGTTCTTGGCCACCTCGTAGCCTTTGAGCGCCTCGTTGAAGGGGACGACGTGGTCGTCCTGGGGGCAGTGCCGGAGTTGCTTGATCGGCTGCTGACAGTGCGGACAGAGCTGGCGAAACGACACCGCGCTATGCGCCTCGGTGGCGAGATACATGCGCACGGGGATCGCCACCATGCCGAAACTGATCGCGCCGCGCCACATCGACCGGGCCATTGGTGGCCTCCTTCCTTGGGAGTTGCCCGGATTATAGCGCCGCTGAATTCCGTTAGCGAGCGGATGTTTGGAGCCGGGCTCGCAACTGCTGGGCGTACGCGGGGGCGGCGGACTCGTGTTTGAAGTAGGTAAAGACGTCCCGGCCCTCCGTCCGGTAGGCGCGGAGCCGCCGCGTCCAGGCGGATAGCCGTTGCGGCGAGTAGGCCTCCCGGCGGAGTCGCAGATAGATAAACGATCCGCGCCCGACGGGTCCCGGCTCGGGTTCGCCATCACCATGGCAGAAGGCTGCGCCGAGCCCTTCGACCCGCTCGGCGACGGCAGTGGTGTGCCAGGATCGATGGCGAAACTGGAAGGCGAGCCACCAGTGCGCGGGAACCACGGCGGCGATTCGCTCGATCCGGCCCTCGTCGTAGGGCGCGGTCGGCGGAAACTGGAAGAGCACGGGACCCAGCCGCTCGCCGAAGCCGTCGATGACCTCAGCCATCGCCGCCACCGCGCCTTCCAGGTTGGGCATGCGGCGGTTGTGGGTGATCCGCCGGTGGGCTTTCACCGAGAAGCGGAAGGCGGGGGGAACGGCGCTGACCCAGCTGGCGACCGTCTCCGGCGTGAGGGTGCGATAGAAGGTGGTGTTGACCTCGACGCTGTTGAGGCGCTCGCCATAGTAGGCCAGCATCTCCTTGGACTTCAGCCGCCGCGGGTAAAACGGTCCCCGCCAGGCAGCGTACGAAAAACCGGAGGTGCCGACGTAGAGCGCGCCTATAGCGTCGCGGTACCCCGAACCAGGCCCATGAACTCCGCGCGGGTTCGCGGGTCGCTTTTAAAACTGCCGAGGACGGAACTGGTGATCGCCCGGCTGTTTTGTTTCTCGACGCCGCGCATCTGCATGCACAGGTGGGCCGCCTCGACCACCACGCCGACGCCGATCGGTTCCAGGTGCTGCTGCAGGCACTCGGCGATCTGCCGGGTCAGCCGTTCCTGGACCTGGAAACGGCGGCTGTAGAGCTCGACCAGACGCGGCAACTTGCTGAGCCCGATCAACCGGCCGCGAGGAATGTAGCCGATGTGGACGCGACCGAAGAAGGGCAGGAGGTGATGCTCGCACAGCGAGTACATCTCGATGTCCTTGACCACGATCATGTCCTTGTAGCTCTCGGTAAAGGTGGCATCGCCGAAGACGTCGTCGGTCGTCATCCGGTAGCCCCGCGTCAGAAATTCGAGACTGGCCTTGACGCGCTCCGGCGTCTCGCGCAATCCCTCACGCGACGGGTCCTCCCCGAGCAGAACCAGCTGATGGCGCACCAGCGCTTCCATGGTGATTGCCTCGCCAGGGGCATTCGACGGCTGCGCCATCAGGCCATTATGGAAGCAGAGCGTCGATGGGCTAGCTCAGGACGTTCATCGGATCGGCAGGAAATTCACGATTGTAGGCCTGCATGGCGACCCAGAGCGCCTTCACCGAGATCGTCTGGAAGTCGGGGCCGCGGTAGCCGGCGATCGGTGACGGGGTCTCGGCATAGGTCACCGTGTCCAGCGCGGGGTCGTTATGGCTGAAGTTGAAGGCGAAGATCGTGATCATGTGGGTCGCGTTCCAGCGGTTCCAGCCGGGCATCGTTTTTGTCATGGTCTGCACCATGACCGGCACCCCGTGGCCGAAGTCCAGCATCGCCACCGGGTCGGTGATATCACGCTGAATCCGTGCCGTTACGCCCTCGAGGGTCGTCACATGCTCCGCCTGGTAGCGGGGGTGGTTGAGGACCGGGCCGACGATCGGCTCGAGGTAGGCATTGATCGCCTGAAGGGCGTCGGCGCCAAACTCGCCGCGATTCGGGTTCAGGTGTGACCGCTTGGCCACCGTCTCGATATCGGGCACGTTGGCCATCCAGGCGGAGAGCAAGACCTGGGTGGCGCCGGCACCGCAGTAGTTGCGGTGAGCATAGTCGCCAGGCTCGTGGAACCCGCGAACCGCGACCGCGCCCTGGTCGACCACCGGCGTCGGCGTCGGAACCGGCGTGTGCGGAAGGCGACCCTCGGGGGCCTCCGCGACGCGGTTGAAGTCGAACGCCAGCGCGACCGGTCCGCCCACCCGACCCGAACTGACCTGGGCGCCAAAGCACGATGGCAGGATGGCGGCAAACGCCATCGCCAGCGCGACTTTTATCACTCCTTGTGACATTTCGGTCTCATCCTATCAATGACGGTATCAACTGACCAGAGCCTGCGGCCAGTTGTTACAACGAGGCAAGCCGGGGATCGGTTATGCCGCAAAGTATGCGGGATCAGCGCCTCGTTGCAGGGGGCATACTGACAATTGTATTATCATAATATGTGGGTGTTCGGCGCGTAACGAAGCTCGCTTGGAGGTGCCGTGGCGCGACGTAACCCGGACCCGCCGATCAAGGACCCGATCCTCGCCGTTGTCAACCTCGCGCCCGAGCCGGTCGAAGAGGAGCTGATCAAGGGCGGGAAGCCGGCACGGGATCTGGCCGCCGGCGGTAGCCCATCGGCCGGCCGCACCAGCATTGAAGAGGCGAAGCGGCATGGTCCCGTCGGATGGCTGCAGCTGCTTGGGCCCGGGCTCATCACCGGCGCCAGCGACGACGACCCGAGCGGCATCGGCACCTACTCGCAGGTTGGCAGCCAGTTCGGCTTTGGCCTCCTCTGGACCGCCCTCTTCACCTTCCCACTGATGTCGGCAGTGCAGGAGCTTTGCGCTCGCATCGCCCTGCAGACCGGCGTCGGGCTCGGGGTCAGTCTCCGGCGGAAGTTCCCTACCTGGCTGGTGGGCATCGCCATCCTGGGACTCCTGATCGCGAATACCTTCAATATCGGGGCGGACCTTGGGGCGGTGGCGGCTGGCGGCCAGCTGCTTTCCAAGGGCATCCTGCCGGCCCTCTGGCTGGTGGTCCCGGTGGCCCTGCTGATCATCGCCATGCAGCTGTTCGTCAGCTATGCCACCATTTTCAAGATCTTCAAGTGGCTGACGCAGGCGCTCTTTGCCTATGTCATCACCGCCTTCTTTGCCCACCCTCCCCTGTTCGAGGTGGTGAAGTCCACCCTGATTCCGCATGTCGAACTCTCGAAGGACTTCCTGATGGCACTGGTCGCCGTCCTGGGCACGACCATCTCCCCCTATCTCTTCTTCTGGCAGGCATCTTCGGAGGTTGACGAACTGATTGCCGCCGGCGACACCAAACCGGTAAAAAGCCGGAGCGGGCTGCGGAACTCGGAACTCAAGGCGGCGCGCGCGGACATCATGATCGGGATGGCCTTTTCGAACCTGGTGATGTACTTCATCATTTTGACGTCCGCCGCGGTGCTACATGCCCACGGCAAGACCGGGATTCAAACGGCGGAGCAGGCCGCCGCCGCCCTGGCGCCGCTGGCCGGCCCCTTCGCCTTCACGTGTTCGCGGTGGGCATGATCGGCGCCGGGTTGCTCGCCATTCCGATCCTGTCGGGTTCGGCTTCCTACGCGCTGAAGGAGTTCCTCGGTCTGCGTGGCGACCTGCTGAGCAAACCGAGGTACCGGCCAACCTTCTATGGCATGCTGGCGCTCGCCACCATCCTCGGTGTGGTCCTCAACTTCCTCCATCTGGACCCGATGCGGGCGCTATTTGTCGCCGCGGTGATCAACGGGGTGATCGCGGCGCCCCTGCTGCTCTTGATCATCCTGCTCGGGGCGGACCGGACCGTGATGAAGCAGTACGTCAGCGGCAAGCTCAGCCTCGGCCTGACCGGCGTGGCGACCGCCTTCATGACCCTGGCCGCTATCGGCATGTTTGTGACGATGTTCATCAAAGGGCTAATTTCCTTAGACAAATCTCATTCAGGCATGCTTTCATGGAGGCGTGGCCGATCAGCCCCATGTCCTCGTGGTCGATGACGACGCCAAGATTGCCGCGGCGCTAAGGCGCGCCCTGATCTACGAGGGCTACCAGGTCGAGGTCGCGCCTGACGGGATCATCGCGCTCGCCCGGGCGCGCGAACGGATGCCCGACCTCGCCATCCTCGACGTCATGATGCCGGGTATGGATGGACTCGAGGTCACCCGCCGCTTGCGGGCAGAAGGGGACTTACCGATCCTGATGCTGACCGCCAAGGACGGTACGGCGGACCGGGTCCGCGGGCTCGACAGCGGCGCCGACGACTACCTGGTGAAGCCCTTCGCGTACGAGGAGTTGCTGGCACGGGTCCGAGCCCTGCTTCGCCGGCGCGCGCCGCGGGCGCGCCGGACCCTCCGCTATTCGGACGTCTTGATGGATGTCGGCACGCGCGAGGTCCGGCGGGCGGACCAGCTGATCACGACCACCGCCAAGGAGTTCGACCTCCTGCAGCACTTTCTCCGGAATCCGGGCCAGGTCTTGCGCCGCGAGCAGTTGCTGGACGCGGTCTGGGGCTTCGATTTCGGGGCGAGCAGTAACGTCGTCGATGTCTACGTCGGCTACCTTCGACAGAAGCTCGAACAGGGTAGCCGGCCCCGGTTGCTGCAGACCGTGCGCGGCGTAGGGTACATCCTTAAAGAGGAATGAACAGGCTGCCGTTCGCTGAGCGGCTGGATCTGGCCCGATATCTCGCCCTTCGCCATCGAATCCCGATCCGCGAGCGGATCGCGCTCTTTGGCGCGGCCGTCGTCGCCCTGACCGTGATCGTGTTCGGCCTGTTGGTCTACGTCATCGTGGACCGTAGCCTGGTCTCCCAGCAAGACGACACGCTGCAGCAGCAGAGCACCTACGTCTGGAAGCTCATCGAGTCCGGCCGACCCCTGCGTCTCGGTGCGATTTTCCCCGCATCGGACCTCAACTCGAGCTCCGCCCCGTTTGTCGAGATTGTCCAGGTGAACGGACAGACTGGATCCTCAGGCACGGTCAATGACACCGTGCCGGTCCTTCCTGACAGTACCTGGCAAAACGTCCCGCTCGATCACGGGGTCCCGCGCACGGTCCAGGCGGCGAACGGGCCGCTCTTACGGGTCTACGTCCGCGCGTGGAATATCCCCGCGGCAAATGCCAGCGGCTATGTCCTGGTCGGTCAGCCATTGTTCGGGATCGAGCGGCTGCTCACCAGCCTGCGCCTGTTCCTCATCGCCGCGGCGTTTCTGAGCTTGTTAGGGGCGGCGGTCGTGAGCTGGTTGGTCGCCGGCCGCGCGCTTAAGCCACTCGATGCGATGGCCACCACCGCTGAAGAAATCGGGCAGACGCAGGACCTCAGCCGTCGCCTGCCGGAAGGCTCGGTCGATGATGAGATCGGCCGGCTGCAGCGGAGCTTCAACCAGATGCTCCGCCAGCTCGAAGATGCCTACCTGCGGCTGCAGTCAGCGCTGGTCGCCCAGCGCCGATTCGTCGCCGATGCCTCGCATGAGCTTCGCAGCCCGTTGACGACGATCCGCGGCAACGTTGGCCTGCTCCTCAAGCGGACGGACATCACCTCGGACGACCGAGTCGCGGCGCTCCACGACATCGCGGGCGAGAGTGAACGGATGAGCCGGATGGTGCAGGACCTGTTGACCCTCGCCCGCGCCGACGCGGGGTATCACCTGGAGAAATCCCCGGTCGACCTTGAACCGATCATCCAGGACGTCTCCCGCCAGGCGCAAACGTTGCAGCCGTCCCGCCGCGTCGAGCTGCAGAACGGCGTGCCGACGATGGTGGAGGGCAATGCCGATGCGCTGACGCAGCTGCTCTGGATCCTGGTCGACAACGCGATGAAGCACACGCCGGAGGGCGGCCGCATCCGGATGCGGCTGGGAAGCTCGGGCATGACCGCCGAGCTGGCCGTCGCCGATGACGGTCCCGGCATTCCCAGCGACGACCTGGAGCGGATCTTCGAGCGCTTCTACCAGGCTGACGCCGCCCGCTCCGGCGAGGGCACCGGCCTCGGACTGGCGATCGCGCGCTGGATCGCGGAGGAGCACGGGGGCCGGGTCTTCGCCGGCAACAACCCCGGCGGTGGCGCGATCTTCACGGTGCAACTCCCTGCGACAAAAGTCTTAGTGAACTCTTAGTAGACTTTCACACGGAACTCATTGGTTTAGCGCAGCATGGATGAAGCGATGATTCCGGACCCTGAGACCCCCGAGGTCGCTGCAGCCCCGGCTGTTCATGAGCCGGTCTCGCCCCTGCCTCCGCACGTCTCATCGACGACGGCTCCCTCCTTTCCCCACCGTCCGGCGCGCAGCATGGCTACGGCCATGCTTGCCGCCGGGCTGGTCATTGGCAGCGTCGGCGGCGGCGCCATTGGCGCCACGCTGGCCTCTCGCCACAGCCCCTCGGCCGCCTTCACCCCGACCACCTTCGCCGCAGCCAGCAGCAACGCCGCCCCAGCTCCCGCGGCCGGTTCCTTTGCCGCCATCTACCAGGCCGCCGCGCCCGGCGTCGTCACCATCTCGACCGAGACCGGAACCCGTGCGAGCTCCTTCGGGCAGGCTGAAGGTTCCGGACTGGTGGTCGACAAGCAAGGGGACATTCTCACCAATGCGCACGTGGTCGCCAACGCCACCCAGATCCAGGTGACCTTTAGCGATGGCAAGACGGCGGTCGGCACCGTGAAAGGCGTGAGCCAGAGCGACGACCTGGCGGTGGTCAAGGTGTCGGTGCCGGGCGATCAGCTCCACCCCCTGACGGTTGGGAACTCCGACACACTCCAGGTCGGCGAGACCGCGCTGGCGATTGGCACGCCGTTCGGACTCGCTGATTCCTTCACCGCCGGCATCATCTCCGGCCTCAACCGGAGCACGACGGCGCCCAATGGTCGGGCGCTCACGGGCATGATCCAGACGGACGCCCCGATCAATCCGGGCAACTCCGGGGGCGCCTTGCTCGACGGCAAAGGCCGCCTGATCGGCATCAACGACTCGATCCAGAGCCCGGTCGAGGGTAATGTCGGCATCGGCTTCGCCATTCCGATCAACCGTGCCCAGAAACTCCTGCCCTCCCTCGAGACGGGCGTGGCGATCCAGCATCCGTGGCTCGGGATCAGCGGCCAGACGATCACGACCGGCACCGCCGACCAGCTCGGACTCAGCGAGAAGTCCGGGGTGCTCGTCGTCAGCGTCGTTCCCGGTGCGCCGGCAAGTAAGGCCGGCCTCAAGGCCGATGGGACGCCGTCGACCAACGATGACATCATCACGGCGATCGACGGCCAGGCGACCCCCACCATCGAGTCCCTGACCCAATACCTCGATACCAAGAGCGTAGGCGACAAGGTAAAGCTGAGCATTACCCGTGGCGGGCAACACATCTCGGTGACAGTGACGTTAGGAAACTTCACCGCGCAGCCGTCGGCCACACCCTAGGCTGACCGACCTCGGCGCCTCTTAGCGAATTATTAACGCACCCTCATCGTGCTTTCAAGCAACCACTGGAAGATGGCCAGTGAATGCAGGCCCCCGTTCTCAAGCCGCTACCGCTGCCCGGACGCAGTTGGTTGAGTGGCACGCACCTGTGGATCGTCGGCCTCGGCGTGGTGGGCCTGGTCCTGGTGGGGCTTATCGCGCGAGACACCTTCCTCGCCAAGCCCGCGGCAGCCCCCCTTCGCCTCGCCACGGCAACCCGTGGCACCGTGACGTCGGTGGTGAGCGCGACCGGTTCGCTCGAACCGGCGGGCCGGATGAACGTGAACTTCCGCGTGGCCGGCCAGCTGACCGAGGTCGACGTCAAGGTCGGCGACAAGGTGACCACGGGGCAGGTGCTGGCACGAATCGACCCATCCGTCCAACAGGCGAACCTGAGCCAGGCCCAGGCCTCGCTCGCCGCGGCCCAGGCCAACCTGGTCGCCGTTCGCACACCGCTGACCAGCGCCCAGATCGCCCAGCTTCAGCATCAGCTGTCCAACGCGCAGCAGAACTACAACGACACCGTGACCTCGGTCAACCAGCAGAACAACGCGGACGCCGCCGCCGTCGCGGCCGACTGCCCATCGTCACCCAACTGCAACAGCGACAAGACCAAGCAGAACTCCGACCGCGTCAGCGGGCAGATTCGGATCAACCAGGCGGCGCAGCAGATCACGTCGTCACGGGACAACCTCACCGTCCAGGAACAGGTGAAGCCCAATGCCATCGCCTCGGCGCAGGCGCAGGTCGCCTCGGCATCCGCCCAGGTCCAGGCCGCGCAGCTGGCCGTCAATCAGGCCACCCTCTCCTCGCCGACTTCCGGCGTCGTCACCAGCATCAACGGCGTGGCGGGTGAGATGGTTGGCGCCGGCGGCGGGACCACGGCACAGGCGCCTGGGTCGCTCGCACCCGCACCGGCCAGCGGCACGTCGACAGCAGGCTCGTCTGCCTTCATGTCCATCGACGACACCAGCAGCTTCGTGGCGGTCATGCCCTTCGCGGAGACCGATACCGCCCGGCTGCAGCCCAACCAGACGGCGTCCCTGACCTTTGACGCCATCTCGGGACTCACGATCTCCGGCCACCTGGTCAGCGTTAGCCCGAGCGCCACTGTGGTTTCCAACGTTGTCGACTATTACGGCACCTTCGTCCTGAACCGCACCGACCCGCGGTTGCGGACCGGCATGACGGCCAACGCGTCGGTCATCGTGGCCCAGGCCGACAACGCGGTACGCGTCCCCAATGCCGCCGTGCACACCACCGGCGGCACTCCGATGGTCACGGTTTACGCCAAGGGCGAACAGGTGGCCACCGAGGTCGTCGTCGGGATCGTCGGCGACACCAGCACGGAGATCAAGGCCGGCCTGAACGAAGGCGATCAGGTGGTCCTCCCTGCATTGCGAACCGGGACCGGGACCACGGGAACGGGCGGCACAAACCTCTTGCGGGGCGGTGGCCTCGGCGGTGGAGGAGGCGCAGTCCGAGGAGGCGGAGGGTGATCACCCTCGAGGGGGTCACCAAGGTGTACCAAACGGGAGAGATCGAGGTCGCCGCGCTCCGCGGGATCTCGCTGCATATCCCGGAGGGCCAGTTCGTCGCCATCATGGGCGCCTCGGGCTCGGGCAAGAGCACGCTGATGAACCTGATCGGCTGCCTCGACCAGCCCACCGAAGGCCGGTACATCCTCGACGGCTATGACGTCTCAAACCTGACCGAGGACCAGCTAGCCTGGATTCGCAACCGGAAGATCGGATTCGTCTTCCAGTCCTTCAACCTGATCCCACGGGTCAAGGCCCTGCACAACGTCGAGATGCCGTTGATCTACGCGGGCGACGCCCGTGATCGCCGGCAACGGTCCCTCGCGGCCCTGGCCTCGGTTGGCCTGGGGAATCGCGCCAACCACCTCCCGAGCGAGCTCTCCGGCGGGCAGCAGCAGCGTGTGGCCGTGGCGCGCGCACTGGTCACGAACCCCGCCATTCTGCTCGCCGACGAACCAACCGGCAACCTCGATAGCGAGTCCAGTCTCGAGATCATGCGGTTGCTGCGCGATCTGAACCAGGAAGGGCGCACCATCGTCTTGATTACCCACGAGCCCGATATCGCCGCCTTCGCGCAGCGCGTCGTCCGGCTGCGCGACGGGGTGGTATTGAGCGACGAACGCCGACCGCTCGCGCTCAACGAGGTGGTGCCGTGAGCTTTCTCGAAGGGCTCCGGCTCGCCGCCAACGGACTCACCGCCAACCGACTGCGATCCAGCCTGACCATGCTCGGCATCCTGATCGGCGTCGCCGCTGTAATTCTGCTGGTCGGGGTGGGCAACGGCGCCACCGTCGCGGTCCAGCAGCAGATCCAATCACTCGGCTCGAACTTGCTCAGTGTCTTTCCCTCCAATACCCGGAGCGCCGGCGGGGTGCAGCAGGGGTTTGGGACCGGCTCGACGCTGACGATGGATGACGTCAAGGCAATCAATAACCCGCAGACGTCCCCGGACGTGGTCGCCGCGATCCCGAATGCCAGCGGCCGGGCCCAACTCACCTACGCCAATCAAAACTGGAATTCGAGCCTGACCGGCACCACCCAGGACTTCCCTTCGGTGCGCAATTACCAGCTGAGCAGCGGCGCGTTCTTCACCTCGGCCGACGTCGATGGCGCCAATAAGGTCGCCGTCCTCGGCCAAACCGTGGTCGACAATCTGTTTGCGGGCAGCGACCCGATCGGCCAGGTGATCAAGATCAACCGAGTCAGCTTCCGCGTCATCGGGGTGCTCGCGCCCAAGGGCGCCTCGGGACTCAACAACCAGGATGACCTGGTGGTCACGCCCATCACCGCCGCCTGGGATTACCTGCTTGGCGGGCGCGGCAGAAACGTCCAGCAAATCTATGTCGAAGCCGCGAGCGCCCAGGCCAACAGCGCGGCGACCGCCGAGGTCACCCAGGTGCTCCTCGACCGCCACCACATCTCGGATCCGACCCAGGCCGACTTCCAGATCCTGAGCCAGCAGGACGTCCTGAGCAGCGCGACGCAGTCCACGGGGGTCCTGACCCTGATGCTGGGCGCGATCGCCGGGATCTCGCTCGTCGTCGGCGGCATCGGAATCATGAACATCATGCTGGCCACCGTCACCGAGCGCACGCGGGAGATCGGCATTCGGCGCGCGTTGGGGGCCAAGCAGAGCGACATCATCCAGCAGTTCCTCAGCGAGACGGTCGTCCTTTCGGCCACGGGGGGGCTGCTGGGCGTGCTCATCGGCTTTTGCTGCGGTCCGTTCGTGTGGTTCGTGCGCTCCGCGGTCAAGGCGCTCAAGCCGGACATCTTCACTTCCTTGCCGCCGAATATCCAA
>JBDTEO010000042.1:0-8835 GCA_039922495.1 Candidatus Dormiibacter sp. | reverse complement strand
CAAAACAAATCGGCCGGCCCGAGAGGGCCGCCCGTTTTAATCGTTCGAGTCGAGCGGTTACGGGTTGTAGATACAGGCCGCGCTGGCGGTTGTCGTGCCGCGGACGGTGCCCCGGCTGTAGTTGGCGGGCGTTCCGAAGGTGCCGTAGGCGAAGCTCTCGCTGGCTGGCGGCGCCTGGTGGAGCAGGTTCGAGGTGAGCAGTTCCGGGATGTTGACCGTGTCGGTCGCGAGCGGGGTGGCCTTGTCGCCACCGGTCACGGGGTACAAGAGGTTGGTGTTGTAGTAGAGATCGGCGGCCGACTGGATCGTCGCGCCGTCCGTCTTCATGGCGTTGCAGGCCGCGCTGGCATTCACGCCCGAGATGTTGAAGAGGACAATGGCGGCGAGAATGCCGAGGATGGCGATGACGACGAGAAGCTCGACGAGGGTGAAGCCACCCTGCTTGCGCTTCCGCGCTTCAATGAGTCGTTGCATGATCATGGGTTTTTGAGTACCTCCTTAGTCAAGTCGACTCTGAGGCCGTAACCTTGCGGATTTTGTGGCGATGCGCTCAGTGGAGTAGCAGCTGCGTAACGGCCAGGAAAAGGGCGCCCGTTGTTAGAGCGACCACAACAATGAAGACCAGGGCCCGCCGGGCTTTCCGCGGCGCGCGCGATGGCGCGGCGAAATCCACGGCGACCCGGGGCGTGTGATCAGGCCGCGACACGGACGTCACCTCCATGTGACGGGATCAGGCGCGCCCGCCAACTGGTCTGTTGGAGCATCCCGATGCCGGCCAGGTGCGCCTGCCACGGAAAGCCCGAAGGACAGCGCACGCGCGAGAGCGGAAGCCGCACGGCGAAGTCGAGACGACGCCGAAGCCGAGCCAGGCCGTCCTGGATGAAGGCGACCCGACCCGCCACGTACAGGGGCGTGGTCGGGCCAATGGCGGCGTCCGGGGCAACCGTGCGCATGAATCGGATCAGCGCATTGAGCGAGAAGGCCAGCTCGTCGAGCTGGGCGTCGATCTCCTCCGGCGGCGCGTCCAACAGGAAGGTTCGAAAGAACCGGGGCCGCCCGCCGACCATCAAGACCAGGGTGGCCTCCGAGGCGCCCCACTCCAGGACCAGCCCATCGCTCGCCCCCATCCCGCGGCTCATGGCCAGCGGCTTGAGGTCGATCCGCTCGACCTGGAATCCGGCGGCGGACACGGCGTTCTGGACGGCATCGATCATGTCGCGCCGGGCAGCCACGAGGTAGATGGCATAGCCGGTGGGCACCCGCTGCGCGTGCCAGGCGTAGTAGAGCTCGTTGGCGTCGATCGGCACCAGCCGTCGACCCTCGTAGGCGACGGCGGCGGCGAGCTCACCGTCCGCCATCCGCGGCAGTGAGAAATCGCGAAAGGCCACGCCGTCATCCGCGATGGCGACCCGGGCCACCGTCGCCTTGCCGTCCCACTCTTCGATCGCGCTTCGGAGGGCGGCGGTCAGCAGGGGCGTCGGAACGCCGTCCTCAATTGCGCCATCTGGCAGCGGAATCTCGGCATGCCGGGTCAGCCGCCGGCCATCACCCTGCACGATCTTAAGTTCACGTACCCCAAGGTCGATCCCGAGCCGCGGCGTCACTGGTACTGCTCCCAGGTCACGGCCCAGGTCGCTTTCTTGCCGGCATTGGATGAGGCGATCGCGGCCGTCAGCCGTCGCCCGCCCGCCGCATTGGTCACCACGACTGTGTAGTCGGGTTTTGGCTTCTTGCAGGTCGCGCCCGGCGTGATGTCGATGTTGAGCGTGATGTTCCCGGAAGGGTAATTGAGCGTAAGCGGCTGTCCGAGGAGAACCGTGCAGCCCCCCGGGACGGTGGAAAAATCCTCGAGTTGGATCGCGTATTCCAAACCGGCATCCAGCGCGTAGGTGTTGCGGGTGTCGGACTTCACGCCTTCGAGTGCCAGAAAGCCGGCGCTGGCCAGGGTGAGGCCGGCCCAAACGATCAGGAGGAACGCGGCGATGAACACCAGGATGAGCAGCAAAGCCTGACCCTGTTGGCCCTTTCTGCGCCTTGACATCAGAAGCACCCTGCCGGGCGGTTGCTGACGTTCAGCACAACGCTCGTTGCCCCGGTCGCCGACGGCTGGATGGTGGCCGTCTCGTAGCAGCCGGTCGCAGTGATGACGACGCTGGTGATCCCTCGCGCTGCCACACTCGCCGAGCCGCCGGCGGTCCGAATCAGGTCGTTGTTCGTGTTGACGCTGTAGACGACCGTGACCGCGGGCGTTCCGTAGGTCAGCGTGACCGTGCTGCCCGCGGCGATCGTCCCGGTGGGCACGGTCGTGGCACTTGCCAGGTCTCGAGTCAAGGTGAAGCTGGCGTGGCTGACCGCCGTATCGGCGGCGATCAGGCGCGCCTCGTTGGTCAGGCTCCGCGTTCCAACGAGGAACGTGCCGACCATGGCGAAGGTGATCACGCTGAGGAGCGCCATCCCGACCATCATCTCGACAAGGGTGAAGCCGCGCTGGGCGGCCTTCCGCCGGCTCACGGCTTCACCTTCAGGAAGACAAGGCGCTCGCTGGTGCTGTTCGGTCCGGTCACGGTCAGGACCAGCTCCTGCAGGCCTTGGTCGGCATTACCGGTCGCAAAGGTTGGGTTCGCCGCCGGGTCGAAATAGAGCGTCTGGTAGGAGAAGCCGTAGCCTGCCGCCGCCAGGTTCGTGTAGGGGGTTGCGCCCGCCGCATAGGTCTGGCTCTTGATGAATTCCGCATCGGACCGCGTCAGCCGGTCGAGTGTCGTCTGCTGCTGGTGGCGCATCGCGGCGATGGTCACGGCGGAAAACGCGCTCAGGATGGAGACGACGATCACGCCGAGCAGCGCGACCGCCACCGTGCTCTCGATCAGGCTGACGCCTGCCTGCTTCTTCATTTGAGCGCCCCGACCAGTCCATACATGGCGGAAATCAGGGACACGGCGATGAAGCCGACCACGACGCCAACCGTGACCGTCATGACCGGTTCGATCAGCGACGTCATCGCCCGGATCCGGTACTCGAGATCCTCTTCATAGAACTCCGCTGCCTGTTCGAGGTAGATGTCCAGCGTTCCGGTTTCCTCGCCGATCCGGACCATCTGCGTCATCATCGGCGGAAACAAATGGATCCGGACCAGTGGGCCCGCGAATCCCTCGCCGCCGGTCATCTGCTCCTTGACGGTGGTCAGGCCCCGTTGGAAGACCCGGTTCGCCGTCGCGGCGATGACGGCGTCGAAGGTCTGCCCCAGCGGGACCCCTGCCTTGAGGACCATGGAGAGCGTGCGCGCGAACCGATTCAGAATGGCGGAGAGCACGATCGGGCCGATGATCGGCACCCTGAGCCCGATCACGTCTTTGGCGTAAAGGCCGCGTTGCGTCCGAAGCGAAAAGAAGATGGCGGCGGCGACGGCCACCGCGGAGCCGGCGATCATAAAGACCCATCGCTGCACGAAGTTCACCATCGCGATCAGAATCCGGGTCGACAGCGGCAGCTGGACCTTGAACTCGGCGAAGATCTTCACGAAGGCGGGTAACGCGAAGAACACCAGGATGGTCACCACGACGCCGGCAACCACGAGGATGACGGCCGGATAGATCATCGCGGTCCGTACCCGGCGGACCGTGTTCAAGTCGCGGCGGAGGTAGGCCGCGAGCTCTTTGAGGGTGGCCTCGAGGTTCCCGGTGAGTTCGGCCACCCGGACCAGGTCGATATAGAGCGTGGGGAAGACCGTCGAGTGCTTGGCCAGCGCTTCGGACAGATTCTGGCCGCGTTCGAGGTCATCGAGGACCGCCAGGATTACCCGTTTGAATAGGGGCGAGCCCGTTTCTTCGGCGATGGTTGCCAGGGCGCGGCTCATCGGCACGCCCGCCTTCACGAAGGTGGCGAGTTGCCGGGTGAACAGGATGATGTCGGCCGGGGAAATCTTGTAGAGGGACGGGAAATGGTCCGCCATCGTCTTCTTCGGGGGGACGGGCCGGAGCTGCACGATCTTGAGGCCCTGGAGCCAGAGGGCCTGCTCGGCAGCCGACGTCCCGCCCGCCTCGAGCTGGCCATCGCGGCGTTTGCCGGCCTCGTCGTAGGCGCGGTAGGCGTAGTTAGGCACTCAGCGCCTCGCTGACGTGGACGGATCGGACGACTTCGGCGATGGTGGTCAGCCCCTGGTCGATCTTGGCCAGGCCGGATTCGCGCAGGGTCGTCATGCCCTCATCGATCGCCTGCTGCCGGAGCAACTCCGGCGACGCATCCCGAAGGAGGAGCCGTTTGATGGCGTCGGTGATCTTCAGCACTTCGAAGATGCCGATCCGGCCGTGATAGCCGGTATGGGAACAGTTCGAACAGCCCGTGCCATGGCTGAAACTGGTGCCCGAGCCGCCGATGGCGCGATAAAAGGCCAACTCCTCCACCGATGGCGTATAGGTCGTGATGCACTGGTCGCAGATCCGGCGCACCAGTCGTTGCGCCTGCACGCCGATAACGGCCGAGGTCACCATGAAGGGCTCGATGCCCATCTCCAGGAATCGGTAGATGGCGCCGACGGCGTCGGTGGCATGCAGCGACGACAGCACGAGATGGCCGGTCATGGCCGATTGAACCGAAATCTCGGCGGTCTCCTTGTCGCGGATCTCGCCGACCAGGATGGCGTCGGGGTCCTGGCGCAGGATGGCGCGCAGGCCATTCGCGAAGGTGATGCCGGCCAGCCGGTTGATCTGGATCTGGTTGACGTTCTCGAAGGTGTACTCGACCGGGTCTTCGATGGTCATGACGTTCTGCCGCGTGCGATCAAGCTCGCTCAGCGCCGCGTAGAGCGTGGTCGTCTTGCCACTGCCGGTCGGCCCGGTGACCAGGATCATGCCGTAGGGCGAACGGATCATTTCCATGAAGGTCTTGAGCGAGCCGGCCGAGAAGCCCAGGGTATTGACGCCGAGGATCGAGCGGGACCGCTCGAGGAGCCGCAGCACGAGCTTTTCGCCCCAAATGGTCTCGATGGTGCCGACGCGAATATCGAGTGGGCGTCCCTCCACGGTCGTTTGAATCTGCCCATCCTGGCTGTGATGCCGGTCGACGATGTCCAGATTGGCCAGCAACTTGACCCGCGAGGCGATGGGCGCGGCCAGCGTCGCCGGAAGCTGGGTGGCGTCGTGCAGGACACCGTCGACCCGGAAACGGATGCGGAGATGATCACTCTGAGGTTCGATGTGGATGTCCGAGGCGCGCTCTTCGGCCCCCTGCTGGATGATCAGGTCCACAATCTGCACCACCGGCGCATCCTGCTTGACCTCGGCGAGACGCCGGGCAGCGCTGCCCGGCTTCCGATTTTCCTCAAACGATCGGACGTGGCGATCGACGCCCCCCTGGAGCTTGTAGAACTGTCCGATGGCGCGGTCGATCTCGGATCGGACGCCAATCAGGGGCCGGATCCGCTTGCGCGTCAGGACCTTGAGCTCGGCAAGGAGGGCGAGATCCCCCGGGTCAATCGTCGCAACCTCCAGCTCGTCCTTCTGCACACGGATCGGAAGAATGGCGTGCTCGCGCGCGTATGACTCGGGAATGAGCGCCAGGGCCTCCTTTTCGACGCGGGCGCGGGCAAAGTCGACCAAGGGAACGTTGAAGTGGACGCTCAACACGCCGGCAAGGGCCTTTTCATCGACAACCCCTGCCGCCAGGAGGACCTGGCCGAGGGGAAGTCGCGTCCGCTTCTGCTCCGCGAGCGCGCTGTCCAGCTGGGTGGCCGTGAGGAGTCCGTTTTCGACCAGCAGCTCGCCGAGGCGCTTCCCCTGTCGCGGGCCGAGTCCCGGCAGAGGAATCTCCCGTTCGACTGCGCTCACGGGAGCCTCCCCGCCGGCGACGTCAGGCGTCGCCTGATGGCTTCCAGTTCGTCCAGGGTGAACCGCAGGTGACGGCCGGGCGTGCGAAACGCTGGCGCGATGTCACCGCGGTTGACGGCGCGGATCAGCGTCGACTTGCTGATTCCAAGCCAGTCGGCCGCTTCGCTCGTGGAGAACGCGGCTTTCATCGTGTGAGTGGTTCAAACGTGTCAACTGGCGCAATCATGCGAGCGGGAGACCGCGGTAAATGTTCGCCTCAGGCAGCGAAGCGGCGAAGCTCTTCGGGGTGCGTGGCGCGCGCGACCGCCCTGGTGTAGTCGATGAGTCCGGCCTTGATCAGATCACCAAGGCTGCGCTCCATGGTGTTCATCCCCTCTTTCGAGCTGGTTTCGAGCACGTTGCGTAACTGGCGCGTTTTGCCTTCTTTGATGAGGTTTTGGACCGCAAGGTTGTTCAGCAGGACCTCGAATGCGGCGACGCGGCCGGGACCGTCCCGCCGGGGCAGCAATTGCTGGTAGATTACGGCCGCCAGCGTATTCGATAACTGCACCCGGACCTGCTGCTGTTGCTCGGCGGGAAACACGTCCACGATGCGATCGACCGCCTGCGTCGTATCGTTCGTATGCAGCGTGGCGAGGACGAGGTGGCCGGTTTCGGCGATCGTAATGGCGGCGGCGATCGTTTCGAGATCGCGCATCTCCCCGATCAGCAGGACGTCCGGCGTCTGGCGTAAGGAGGCCCTGAGCGCTTCGGCGAACGACCGGACGTCGGCGCCAACCTCCCGCTGTTCGACAATACCTGCCTGATGGCGATAGACGTACTCGATCGGGTCTTCGATGGTGATCACGTGGCACGGCCGGGTGGCGACGATGTCGTTGACCATGGCGGCGAGCGTCGAGGACTTGCCCGAGCCGGTCGGGCCGGTCACGAGGATCAACCCCTGGTTGAGATGCGTCAGCCCGCGGATGACCGACGGAACGTTAAGCTCATCGAAGCTGGGGATCCGGTAGGGAATGAGCCGCAGCGCGAGACCGACCGACCCGCGTTGTTTGAAGGCGTTGATGCGAAACCGCGCCTTGCCCAGCCAGTTGAAGGAGAAGTCGAGGTCCCCCTCTTCGATAAAGCGATCCCAACGGTCGCTGGACAGCACCTCGTGGCCGATCTGCTCGATCTGGTCGGGCTTAAGGGGCTCCGGGGCGATGGCCACCAGGTCGCCGTCCTTGCGCATGGTCGGGGCCGCCCCGGCGGTCAGGATGAGGTCCGACGCCCCCTGGTCAAGCAGGACCTGGAGGTAGGCGTCGATCGCACGGGCGGTCTCAGGGGAGGATTGGCCGGACGGTGACATTGATTGCTTGACATCCTGTGCAACCTGCTAGGCGCGGCCTTCTTGCTTCCGCTCGGGATGGCCCTGGGCAGCTTTTTCGAGTTGGCGGCCGATCGGTTGCCCCGAGGGGAGTCACTACTGTGGCCGCCGTCTCATTGTCGCGTCTGCCACCACCGACTGACGGTCGACGAACTGATTCCCGTGATCAGTTACCTAACTCAGCGGGGTCGATGCGTCGCCTGTGACATGCCGATCGGCCGGGGCGTCCCGATTCGCGAAGCGCTCAGCGGCCTGGCCGCGGCCCTCCCATGGCTGGTCGTCGGGTGCGCGCATCCGGTGGCCTCGTTGGTGGTCGGCTTCGGATTGCTCATGCTGCTCTGGGTGGTGGGGGTGCTGGGCCGTGGACGAACCCGACCCGCCTCCTGAGGCGCAACGAAGCCGGCGCAGGCTCGTTCTACGTCCAACATGCGTCCCCGCCCGGTTGGGATCAAGCGCGTCCTGGCTCTCGCCATTCTCCTGGCAGCTGTGGCAGCGGTCGCCTACCTCGAGAAGTCGATGGCGGGCAGCATCGACGTCCAGCTCGTCTACTTCCTGATCGCGCTCAGCGGCGCGGTCCTCCTTCCCCGGACGATCGGCCTGGCGATCGCGGCCGGGGTGGCGGTCGTGGGCGGTGGGATCAGCGGCGAACAGGGCCCGGTCCTGGCCCTGAATGTCATGACCCATTTCATGATCTACGGATACGCGGCGCTGCTCACCAGTAACTGGGAACACGAGCGGCGACGCCTGATCACGATGAGCCGGATCGACGAGTTGACCGGGCTGCATAACCTGCGCGCGCTCCGCGAGCAGCTCCCGGTCTGGCTGGGCCCCGCGGCGCGCGCCCGGCGTTCGATGGCGATCCTGATGATCGACGTCGATAGGTTCAAAGCCGTGAACGACCGTCTCGGTCACGCTCGGGGAAACGACCTGCTCAAGGAAGTGGCGAGCCTGCTGCGCTTTTCGGTTCGAGTCGGTGATGAGCCATTTCGATTTGGGGGCGATGAGTTCGTCGTCCTCCTTTCTGACGCCGATGCGGCGGGGGCGGCCGTGGTGGCAACCCGAATTCGCGAGATGTACGCCTCGATGGGGCGGACCCTGTCGGGGACGGATTTGCGGATCACTTTCAGCATCGGCCTGGCCGTGTTCCCAGAGGACGGGACCACGGCTGACGCTCTCGTGACCCATGCGGACGAGGCCCTCTATGCGGCCAAGCGGAAGGGTGGCGACCAACTGATGCGCTACGAGATCTCGTCCGCGGCCTAGCGGCAGGTGAAGGACTGCGGCGCGACCGAGAAGCCCGGCGTCTTGAATACGAGTTGCTCGTTGCCGTTCGCGCTCGGCTTCCAGCTGTCCGTGACCACCGCGTGCGCTGAGGTATCCCCGGCGGCCACCGCGATCGTGTAGACCGGGCTCACGTACGCGCCGTTATCACGAATCCAGATGTAGCTGACCGTGCCGGCACGGCCCCCCGCCTGCATCCGGAAGGTGCCGGTCGCGGTAATCGTGTCCAGCTTGCATTTGTTGGAATTGTTCACCTGCCACGTCACCGACTCTGCTGCCGTGGCGATAGCAAACGTTGACGGCGTTGGAGTCGGCGTGGGTTTGGGGGTAGGCGTTGGGGTAGGCGTGGGTTTGGGGGTGGGCGTCGGC
>JBDTEO010000041.1:0-24029 GCA_039922495.1 Candidatus Dormiibacter sp. | reverse complement strand
GTAATGATGCCGGCGAACCCACCGGCGTGGGTCCGATTCGTGTTCGTCATGGCGAGCGGCTGGCTCTGGCATGCCGACACCGTACTGCCGGCTGTGCCATATCTATCCGGGAACTTCACCTAGCCGCTCCGGTAGTACCCGTTTCGTCATCGATCCGAATACGATCCGTATTCGGCGCCTGCAAGGTCACCCGGCGACTCCGGTTATACACCTGGGGTGCCTCCTATGCCTGCCGTCATCGACCTATCCCTGGTGGCCGTGGCGCTGGGATCGCTACTCCTGTTGCGGCTTGCCGGGGGCTCGTTTCCCTGGGGTCACCTGCTGATCGCGGTTGGCCCCGATGGCCGGCCGATGCGACCCCGCGTGAAGTGGCATCTGTGGTCAATCAGCCGCGGTGAGTCGCCGCGCCTCGCGGCGCTGGGCGGCGTTGCGTCGATGGCCCTCAGCGCGGCCGCGATCGCGGCGGTCGCCCCCCGGCTGGCGGCCAGCGTCACCCAACCGGTGAGCTCGCCCCTCACCTCCCTGATGATCTTCACCATGGCCGTCTCGAGCATCATGCTGCCCCTGGGGCTCACGGTGCTGGCTCGCGCCGGCCTCGACCTGACGGCCCGCCGGTCATCGATGGTCGGCATGGTGGTCGGGATGCGTCGCGACATTGGGCTCTTTGGACGCAGCTATCGCATCGCGCTGCAGGCCGGCGACCGCGGCGGCATGGCGAAAGGCCTCTGGGCCGAATCCTTCCGGGTAAGCCGCAACACCTTCGATCGTCTCAGCCCGGGAGACCGGATCACGGTCGAGTACTCGCCTCGCCTGCGCTACGTCTACGGTGCCTCGACGCCGGAACGTGCCCGCCTGGCCGGCTAGCCGAGCGCCTTGTAGAATTTCGGCCCGTGGCGCCCCCCCTGCATGTCGCCCTAGTGTGGCACATGCACCAGCCCTATTACAAGGACGACCTCACCAACACCTTCCTCTTGCCCTGGGTTCGGCTCCGCTGCGCCAAGGACTACTACAAGATGCCGGCCCTGCTGGACCAATACCCCGAGATCAAGCTGACCTTTAACCTGGTGCCGTCGCTGGTGGAGCAGATCCAGGACTACGTCGATGGACCGGTGAATGACGTCTACCTGGAGCTGTCGCAACGGCCGGTCACCGAGCTGACCGGCGAGGAGCGCGCCTTCGTCACACGCTGGATGACGGAGTCGAGCCAGATCCGGCGCGTCCGGCAGTACCCACGCTACCTGGAGCTGGTGCGCAAGCGCGAGCAGTCGTTCAGCCGCGACCCGGGTGAGCTCGCGCACCTCTTTTCCGATGCGGAGCTGCGTGACCTCCAGGCCTGGTTCAACCTGGCCTGGCTCGGCCCCGAGGTGATCGACGCCCGGCCCGAGATCAAGGAATTGGTCGTCAAGGGCCGCCTTTTCGCGGAGGAGGACAAGGCCGCGGTGATCGCCGCCCAGATGGACCTGCTGCAGCGGGTCCTGCCCAAGTACCAGGAGGTTGCGGACCGCGGCCAGGCTGAGCTGATCACGACGCCCTTCTACCATCCGATCCTGCCACTCCTGGTCGATGTCGCGAGTGCCCGGGCGGCGGTGCCAGAGATGCCGCTGCCGGATCGGGGCTTCGCCTATCCCGGGGATGCGGCGGAGCAGCTCCGGCTCGGCGTTGCGTCGCACACCCGTCGATTCGGCCGGCGGCCGCGCGGCGTCTGGCCGCCTGAGGCGGCGATCAGCGACGCGGCTCTTTCCCTGATCGGTGATGCCGGACTCGAGTGGGCCGTGTCCGATGAGGGACTCCTCAGTCGAGCGCTTGGCTCCATCCATCGCGATGGCGAGGGGACGGTGATGCATCCCGAGATGCTTTACCGACCGTACCGGCTGTCGCGTGGCCAGACCTCGCTCGACCTGGTCTTCCGCGATGCCCGGCTCTCCAACCTGATCGGATTCGACTACCAGAACCAGACCGCAGCGGAGGCCGCCTCGGATCTCATCGAGCGGCTCCGCGCTATCGGCCGGCGGCAGGATGGCGACTCCCCGTTGCTGGTGGTGATCGCCCTGGACGGCGAGAACTGCTGGGATTCCTATGAGGCGAATGGCAACCCGTTCCTGTCCGCCCTCTACGGGCGGCTGAGCACGGAGCCCGAGCTGAAGACCACTACCGTGTCCGAATTTCTCGACAGCTTTTCGACCCGATCCTCGGTGCGTGGCATGCAGGCGGGATCGTGGATCGACGGCGCGCTGGCGACCTGGGTCGGGGACCCGGAGCACAACGCGGCCTGGGATCTCCTGGCGGCCGCCCGGCTCGCCGTCGCCGACGCGGAGCGGACCCCGGGCCCGGAGGTCGACATCGAGCGGGCGCGGCGCGAAGTCCTGATCGCCGAGGGGAGCGATTGGTTCTGGTGGTTCGGCCGATCACACGACTCGGGCATGGACCTGATCTGGGACAACCTCTTCCGTTTACACCTGCGCAACATCTATGTGGCCCTGGGGCAGAGCCCACCGGCTGCGCTGTTCCATCCCATCCTGCGGGAGGGCCAGGGCGCGGCGTGGAAGCGGCCGGAGCGGAAGATCACGCCTCGACTTACCGGCGTCCGGGAGGACAACGAGTGGGACGCCGGGGGCTATGTCGACGTGACCGCCCTCTTCGGGGCGATGCATCCTCCCCGGGGCGCCGTTCGCCGGATCTGGTTCGGTCACGACGACGCCAACCTCTATTTACGCTTCGACCTGACCGAGGACGGTGACCTGGCGCTCCGCCTGCTGTTCGCGAATGCCGGTGGATCGGCGGGCAACGGATTCCACCCCTCCCGCGTCCTGCAGGCGCGCCGCTCCGGTTCGACCCTTGTGCTCGACCTGGTCCAGACAGACGCCCCGACCCAGGCGGTCGGCAGCTGGCCCGCTGCGGCGCAAGCGGGCCGTCGCCTGGCGTTCGCCGTCCCGCTGGACGCGCTGCAGGCCAGCCGGCGCGCGAGCCTGCACATGGTGGCGCTGGTGTGCGACGCGCAGGGACGTCCGGTCGAGCACCTGCCGCCGAGCGGCTCGATCATGGTGACCCCGGAGCTGGACGCCACCGTCCGATCCGGCCCGCTCAAGATCCTGCTGGTCTCCGCTGAAGTCGCGCCGTTCGCGAAAGTGGGCGGCCTAGCCGATGTCGCCGGGGCGCTGCCCAAGGCGTTGCGCGCCCTCGGCCACGACGTGCGGGTGGCGATGCCGCGCTACGGGACGATCGATATCGAGAAATTCGGGCTGCGCAAGGTCGTGACCGGCCTGCCGGTTCCCCTGGCGCATCAACCGGTGCCGGCCAACATCTACGAGGGCCGGATCGGCGCCGACATCCCGCTGTACCTGGTCGACAACCCGCAGTTCTTCGGGCGGGAAGGGATGTACGGGTTCTGGGACGACGATGCCCGGTTCGTCTACTTTAGCCGCGCGGCGCTCGAGCTGTTGCGTCCCCTCGACTTCAAACCGGATGTGATCCACGTCAACGACTGGCACACGGCGGTCATCCCCAACATACTGGCTCGCCTCTACGCCGAGGACCCGTTCTATGCGTCGGTCGCGACCGCCCTGACCATCCACAACCTGGCCTTCCAGGGAACATCCGGCTACGGCACCCTGCACCTCGCCGGCCTGGACCAGTGGGGATTGATCAAGGCCGGCGCGCCGGGCCTCGATGACGTCGTCAATCTTCTCGGGCGGGGCGTGCACTTCAGCGACGCCGTCAATACCGTGAGCCAGCGGTACGCGCAGGAAATCCTGACGCCAGAATTCGGCGAAGGCATGGACCCGTTGCTGCGGCACTTTATGGGCAAGCTGCGCGGCATTCGCAACGGGATTGACGTCGAGGTCTTCGATCCAAAAACGGACCCTGTGATCCAGGCGCGCTATGACCTGGACGGCATCGAGCGCAAGGTGGACAACAAGCTGGCGCTGCAGCGCGAGCTCGGCCTGCCCGAGGACCCCTCCAAGCCCGTGGTCGCGCTGATCTCGCGGCTGTACGACCAGAAGGGCCTCGACCTGATCGCCAACATCCTCTGGGGCCTGATGCGCCTGCCGTTGCAGTTCGTGGTCCTCGGGACCGGCGATGGTCGCTACGAAGAGCTGTTTCGAGCGCTCGCCCGGGACAACCCGGGGAAAGCCTCGACCACGATCGGATTCCGGCCGGTACTCGCCCAGCGGATTTACGCCGGCGCCGACCTCTTCCTGATGCCGTCACGCTTCGAGCCGTGCGGCCTTGGGCAGCTGATCAGCCTGCGGTACGGCACGATTCCGGTGGTGCGTGCCACCGGCGGCCTCGCCGATACCGTCGACGACTGGGATCCGGTCGCCTGCACCGGGAACGGCTTCACCTTCACGGCCTACGACCACTGGGATCTCTACGCCCAGGTGGTCCGCGCCCTGGAAACGTTTCGGCAGCCGGCGCTCTGGCGGCAGCTGCAGGCGAATGCGATGGGCACCGATGTCAGCTGGGCGGCATCGGCCCAGCAATACGTCGATCTGTACCGGGCTGCGATTGCGCAGCATACCGAGGCCACGGCCTACGCGGGTCCCGCCGGAAGCCCCCACCGGTGGTAGCGCGACCTGAAATCCAGCCTAATCCGTCTAATAGAGGTTAATAATCGGCGCTTTTGCTTTACGAACCGCTATCCGGTGCCGCATGATTACGTCAATTCGATGCGACCGACGCTCGCCTGGACCCCGACTCATCATCGACTGTGAAGGGAGGTAATTCACATCTATGGATGGATCTACCGGTAAGTTGAAGTGGTCACGGCTGGCCACCGTGATGGCTGGCGTTGCCCTGGTGGCGGCCGCTTGCGGCACCGCGACCACCAACAACGGCAACACCAACATGGCCTCGTCCGACAAGCAAATCTACCGGGTCAACAGCGGCACGGAGCCGAACAGCCTTGACCCTGGGCAGCAGAGCTACGACTACGAGGGGATCATCGGCCGGAACGTGTTCGAATCGCTGCTCAGGCCGAAGCAGGACCTGAGCGACGTTCAGCCCGCCGCCGCGTCCTCGTACGACGTGTCATCGGATGGGTTGACCTACACCTTCCATATTCGCCAGAACGCGAAATGGAGCGATGGGGTGGCCCTGAAGGCCCAGGACTTCGTCTACGGCTGGCAGCGTATCCTCGATCCGCGGCTTGCTGCCGGATACGTCGACCCGTTCTTCGACGGCACCGTGGCCGGAGGCCAGGACTACAGCAAGATCGACCCCAAGAATGACGCGGCCTCGACCGCATTCGTCCAGCAGCTCGGGCTTTCCGCGCCGGACGATCACACATTTGTCGTCAAGCTGCAGCAGCCGGCCGGCTACTTCAAGTGGATTGCCACCCTCTGGGTCGGCGCGCCCATCCGCAAGGACATCGTCGACAAGTACGGTTCGGACAAGTGGGCAACCGTCCCCTCGCAGGTGATCGGCAACGGCATGTTCAAGATCTCGGAGCAGGTGCCGAAGGACCACATCACGCTGGTCCCAAATACCAACTATTGGGGAGACCAGCCTCACCTGCAAAAGGTCATCGTCTACTTCATCGAGGACGCCAACCAGGCATTCAGCAAGTACCAGACCGGCGAGCTGGACGCGCAGAGCGTGCCGCTGGCCAACGCCGACCTGGTGCAGAACGATCCGAAGCTGAGCAAGGAGCTGCACAAGAACCCCTCGCTCAACACCTTCTGGCTGACACCGAACCTGCACAAGGCACCGTTCGACAATCTCAAGTTCCGCGAGGCGGTCTCGCACGCGATCGACCGCCAGTCATTGGCCACCAACGTCGCCAAGAACCAGTACGCTCCCGTGACCACCTTCATTCCCAAGGGGATGAATGGCTACCAGCCTGGCCTGGCCGACGTCCAGAAGTACGACCCGGCGGCCGCCAAGGCCGCCCTGCAGGCGTCCGGCGTCAGCGCGGCCGTGGCCAACGGCGTCCACTACCTCGCCCGCAACACGACCACCAACAAGCAGCTGGCCGAGTACATCACCGGGCAGATCAAGACCAACCTGGGCCTCAACTGGACCATCGACGTGATCGACAGCAAGACCGTCACCTCGAGGATCAGGAAGGCGCAGTTCGACATCTACGGTCCGGACGGCTGGGGCGCCGACTACCCCGACCCGCAGGACTGGTATGACATCAACACGACCAACGCATGCCATGGCCTCAACTGGGGCTGCCCGAATGACCCGAACTACGACAAGCTCGTCCAGGAGGCAGACCAGTCCACCAAGGATTCCGACCGCATCGCCAAGTACAACCAGGCTGGCACGCTGATGACCAACCAGTTCTGGGTGACGTTCCTCTACCAGCGCACATCCTGGGTGTTGATCAAGCCCTACGTTCAGGGCATCAAGAACACGCCGATGGATGACAGTCTCTATGTTCCTGGCGACTTTTTCCTCAACACGGTCTACATCGCCAACCACTAGGCTGACCTGACATGGCAGTAGCAAAGGGCGCCCCCAAAAGGGGCGCCCTGCTGTCCATCAAGATCCCCAGGGGCCGGGGCGCAAGCCTCGGCTTCTACATCGCGCGGCGGATCCTCTGGCTGATCCCGGTGCTGCTGTTCGTCATCACCATCACCTTTTTCCTTGCCCACCTGGCGCCGGGCAGCCCCTGGGATAAGGCCGGCGGCCGGCAGCTATCCGCCCCCGTGGTCGCCAACCTGAACAGCAAGTACGGGCTCGACCAGCCGCTGGCCGTCCAGTACATCAAGTACCTGCTCAACGTGACGCACATGGACTTCGGCCTCTCCTACCAGTATCAAAACCATACGGTGATGAGCATCATCCTGGAGAGCTGGCCGATCACGGCGATCAATGGCGCCCTGGCTTTCCTCTTGATCGTGCCGTTCGGGATCGGGATCGGGATCGTGGCTGCCCTGCGTCAGAACACCTGGGTTGATTTCCTGGCGGTCGGCTTCAGCACCTTCGGCGCGTCGGTGCCGAACCTGATCATTGGGATCCTCCTGATCATCGTGTTCTCGGTAGGCGCCTACCGTGTTACTGGCGGGAACGTTTTCCTCCCGACCGGGGGGTTTGGCCTCGACGACCACCTGATCCTGCCGGTGATCACGCTCGCCATTCTGCCGATCGCCTTCATCGCCAGGTTGACCCGTTCGAGCACGCTCGAGGTGCTGAGGCAAGATTATGTCCGCACCGCCTGGGCCAAGGGGCTCAAGGAACGGCTGGTCGTGATGAAGCACGTCCTGAAAAACTCGCTGATCCCCGTGGTCAGCGCGCTCGGCCCCACCTTTGCTTACCTTGTGACCGGGTCGGTCATCGTGGAGTCGGTCTTCGCCATCCCCGGGGTCGGCCGCACCGTGGTGGTGGCGGTCCAATCCAGGGATTACCCACTGATCCTGGCGAGCACCATCCTCTTCGCGCTCGTCATCGCCATCGCGAACCTAATCGTTGATCTCCTCTATGTCGTCATCGACCCACGGGTGAGGTTGAGTTAATGGCTGCTCCAGCCGTCGCGCTCGAACAGATCGATTGGGAAAACCCCGAACAGGTCGGGCTCTGGAAGGACGCCTGGCAGCGGTTCCGTCGCAATCCAATCGCGGTCCTGGGGCTGATCATCATCGCGCTGCTCGTCCTGATGGCGCTGATCGCGCCCCTCCTGGTCGGTCTGCACGTCATCAAGGATCCGCTCGAGCAAGACGTCGTAAACTCCTATGCCAGCTTCAGTCTCAAGGATCCGCTGGGGACCGATTATCTCGGTCGCGATCTGCTGAGCCGGGTGATGTATGGCGCGCGGATCTCACTCTCGCTCGGCATCCTGGTCCAGCTGGTCTACCTGGTGATCGGCGGGGCGTTCGGCCTGGTCGCCGGATACTTCGGCGGCCAGATCGACAACCTGCTGATGCGGTTCGTCGACGTCTGGTACGCATTCCCCGACCTGCTCTTCCTCCTGGTCGTGGTCTCGGTCCTGCCGCCCAGCCTGCTCACCCTGTTCCTGGCGCTGGGCATCGTCGGCTGGGTTGACCTGGCTCGCCTGATCCGGGGTCAGACGCTGTCCATCAAGGAGAAGGAGTACGTCGAGGGGGCCAGGGCGGCTGGCAGCTCACCGCTGAAGATCATCCTCAAGCACCTCCTCCCGAACACGCTGGGCCCGATCATCGTCAGCCTGACGTTTGGCATCCCCCGGGTCATCTTCCTCGAGGCAGTCTTGAGCTACCTGGGCGTCGGGATCCGCCCGCCAACGCCCAGCTGGGGCGTCATGCTGCAGGATGGCTACCAGGCGATCTTCTCCTACCCGCACCAGGTCTTCATCCCGGCGGTCGCCATCGCCATCACCATGTTGTCGTTCAGCTTCATCGGTGACGGCCTGCGCGACGCGCTGGACCCACGGATGCGCCGCTAGTGCCCCCAGCGCCACAAATGCGAAAATAAGGGCGTGGCCCCTCCTCTTCTCCGAGTAGAGGACCTAAGAACCCAGTTCTTCACGTCGCGCGGGATCGTCCGGGCGGTGGACGGGGTCAGCTTCCATGTCAACCGTGGGGAGACGGTTGCCATCGTCGGCGAGTCCGGATCGGGCAAGACCATAACCGCCTTCTCGATCCTCCGGCTGGTCCCGGACCCCGGTCGGATCGTCTCCGGGAAGATCATGTTCAAGGACCGCGACGTGGTGACCATGGACGACGAAGAAGTCCGGGAGTACCGCGGGAACGATGTCGCGATGATCTTCCAGGACCCGATGACCTCCATGAACCCGGTGACCAAAGTCGGCGCCCAGATCGAGGAGGCGATGACCGCGCACGAGCGCTTCTCCGTCAAGGAGGCGGCGGGCCGCGTCATTCCGTTGCTCAAGCAGGTCCGCATCCCAGCGGCGGAGCAGCGGGTCAAGGACTACCCGCATCAGTTTTCGGGCGGCATGCGCCAGCGCGCCATGATCGCCATGGGCCTGTCCAACGAGCCGGAGCTGCTGATCGCGGACGAGCCCACCACGGCGCTCGACGTGACCGTCCAGGCGCAGATCATTCAGCTACTGAAGACGCTCAACCGCGAGGTCGGCGCCGCCATCATCCTGATCACGCACAACATGGCGCTCGTCGCCAGCATGTGCCAGCGGGTGGTCGTCATGTACGGCGGCCGGATCGTCGAGGAAGGGCCGGTCGAGCAAATCTTCGAGAGCCCGCAGCATCCCTACACCTGGTCGCTGCTGCGCTCGGTGCCCCGGATCGACGTCGCCCGGGCCGAGCGGCTGGTCAGCATCAAGGGCCTGCCGCCCGACTTGATGCGGCTCCCTCCCGGTTGCAAGTTCCATCCCCGCTGCCGCTTCAAGGTGGAGCGCTGCGAGCGCGAGGAGCCGCCGCTTGACGAGGTCGCCGCCGATCAGCATGCGCGCTGCTGGGTGCTGATGCGCAACGTGCCCGAGGAGAAGCGGGAGGAGACGAAAGCCGCCGAGATCTCCACCGAGGCCGCGGCGGAGCTGAAACAGGTGGACAAGGCTTGATCGCGTGGTAAAAGCCGTTGAGGCTCAACCCGGGGTCGATGCCCGGATCGACCCGGTCATCCTGCGGGTCAAGGATGTCGTCAAGCACTTTCCGATCGGCGGCGTCGGCGGTGACGTGGTTCGGGCGGTCGACGGCGTCAGCTTCGAGATCCGGCGTGGTGAGACCTTGGGGCTGGTCGGCGAGTCCGGAAGTGGAAAGTCGACCTTAGGCCGTGTCCTCACGGCGCTGCACCCGGCAACCTCCGGCAGCGTGATCTTCGAAGGCCAGGACCTGACCAAGCTGAAAGGCAACAAGCTGCGCCAGATGCGTCGCCAGCTGCAGATCATCTTCCAGGACCCGTTCGCCTCGCTCGACCCCCGCATGACCGTCGGCGAGATCATCGCCGAGCCCCTCGACAACTTCGGGGTCGCCCGGGGCAAGCAGCGGCAGCTGCGGGTGCAGGAGTTGCTCCGGGTGGTCGGCCTGAATCCGAACTTCACCAACCGCTATCCGCATGAGTTCTCGGGCGGCCAGCGGCAGCGCATCGGGATCGCCAAGGCGCTGGCGCTGAATCCATCCTTGATCATCTGCGACGAAGCGGTTTCGGCCCTGGATGTCTCGATCCAGGCGCAGATCATCAACCTGCTGCAGGACCTGCAGCAGGAGTTCAACCTCACCTACCTGTTCATTGCCCATGACCTTGCAGTCGTCCGCCACCTTTCCAAGCGGATCGCGGTGATGTACCTCGGCAAGATCGTCGAGATTGCCGACCGCGCTGATATCTATGACTTTCCGCAGCATCCCTATACCAGCGCCCTGCTGAGCTCGATCCCGGTGCCGGATCCGCGGCTCGAGGCGGACCGCGTGCCGATCCCGCTGAAGGGCGAGATCCCATCGCCGGTGAACCCGCCAAGTGGCTGCCGCTTCCACACGCGCTGCCCGATCGCGCGCGTGCCGGGCGTCTGTTCCGAGGTCGAGCCGCCGCTCGAACCCCATGGCCGCGCCGACCAGGTGGCGGCCTGTCATTTTGCCGGCGAGTTGGGGGCCCAGCACCGCCAGGCGGCACGCCTACCCGAGCACTGACCGCCGGTTGACGAGCTCGCGGACGTAACGTCGGCCCTGCTGGTCGTTCTCCGCCGACGGGTCCGCGGCCACGATCGAGAAGGTCTGGACGGGGCCACTGTCGGTGAGCTTGCGGCATAATGAAATTCCTATCGTCAATGCCAAGGAAGGGGTCCTGACCCCGTGAAAGCCGTCGTCATGGCCGGAGGCGAAGGTTCGCGGCTGCGGCCGTTGACCAGCGGGTTGCCCAAACCGCTGGTGCCCGTGGTCGGCAAGCCCGTCATGGAGCACATCCTGCGGCTGCTGCACAAGCACGGCATCACCTCCGTCGTAGTCACCCTGCAGTACCTCGGCTCGGCGATCCGCGACTATTTCGGCGACGGCTCGGACTTCGACATGGACATCACCTATGTGGTCGAGGACGCGCCGCTCGGAACGGCGGGCAGCGTCAAAAACGCGCAGCGGTACCTGGATGAACCGTTCGTCGTGATCAGCGGCGACGCCCTGACCGATATCGACCTCGGGCGGGCCATCGAATTTCATCGCGAGCGGAAGGCGTCGGCCACCATCGTCCTGACCTCGGTCGCCAACCCGCTCGAGTTCGGGGTGGTGATCACGAAGCCCGACGGCTCTATCAACCGGTTCCTGGAGAAGCCATCCTGGGGCGAGGTCTTCTCGGACCAGGTCAACACCGGCATCTATATCCTCGAGCCACAGGTGCTCGACCTGTTGCCGCCCGCCGCCGTGGTCGATTGGAGTAGCGATGTCTTCCCCAAGATGCTCCGGGGGAAGATGCCGCTCTACGGCTACCTGGCGCCCGGTTACTGGTGCGACATCGGCAACATCCAGACCTACTACCAGGCGAACTGGGATGCCCTGGAAGGCCGGGTCGAGGTCGAGATCGCGGGCGAGCGGCGCGAGGGCAACATCTGGATCGGCGAGGATGTGGAGCTCGGCCACGACGTCCGGCTCGAGGGGCCCGCCTACATCGGCCAGGAGTGCAAGATCAAGCAGGGCGTCTTCATCAATGGGCCCGTCTGCGTGGGCAACTTCTCCGTGGTCGACGAGAACACCAAGATCAGCAACTCGATCATCTGGAGCTATTCGTACATCGGCGAGAACTCACGCCTGCGGCAGGCGATCGTCTGCCGTCACGCAACGATCAAGAACAACTGCCTGCTCGAAGAGGGCGCGGTGATCGGTGACGAGGTGGTGGTGGGCGAGGGCAGTACGATCGATGCCGGGGTGAAGATCTGGCCGGACAAGCAGATCGAACCCGGGTCGACGGTCCACGAGAGCATCATCTGGGCCGGGCACTGGAAGCGCGGACTGTTCACCTCCTACGGGCTGGTGGGCCTGGTCAATATCGAGCTGACGCCGGAATACTGCGCGCGGCTCGGGGCCGCCTTCGCGGCGTTGTTTCCAAAGGGCTCGGCGGTTGGCGCGGCCCGTGATGGACAGCGGCCCTCACGCATGATCAAGCGGGCGATGATCGCCGGCATGATGTCGGGCGGCGCCAACATCATCGACCTGAGCGAGTTGCCGATCCCGGTAGTGCAGTACTACGCGCGAGAGCATCCAATCGCCGGGGCGGTCCACATCCAGATGTCTCCGCTCGACAGCCGCTCGGCCGACATCCGGATGTTCGACGGCAAAGGGGTGATCCTGGACAAGAAGACGGAGCGCAAGGTCGAAAATGTGTTCTTTCGTGAAGACATCCGGCGGGTGCATTTCTACGAGATGGGGGATATCACCTATCCCACCGATGCGGTGGATTCCTACGTCGATGGCCTGCTTCAGCTGATCGATGTCGAAACCCTGCGCCGCGCCCACCTGCGGGTCCTGGTCGACTTCGATCACGGGAGTGGGTCGATCGTGCTGCCGCGGCTCTTCAAGGAGCTCAACATCGAAGCCATCCCGCTGAATGCCGGCTTCGACGAGATTTACCAGTCAAAGACACAGGAGGCCTTTGCGGAAGCGCGCCGGCAGTCGGCGCTGATCACACGCACGCTGGGGTGCAAGCTCGGGGCGTACATCGATTACGGCTCGGAGCGGATTTTCCTGATTGACGAGCGCGGCGAGCTGCTCGATCATCACGAGGCGCTCGGGGTGCTGGCGTTCCTGGCGCTGCGGGCCAAGCCTGGCGTGCTGGTGGCGCCGGCGACAGTGCCGCAGACGATCGCCCGGCTGGTGCGCGCGATCCCGGGCGCGGACTTTATCCCGGGGAAGGCGGAGCCGGCGGCGCTGCTACGCGCGGCGCAGCAGCACCAGGCGCGACTCGCGTCCGACGGCAACGGCGGGTATGTCTTCCCGGAGCATCACCTCGCCTTCGATGGGATCTTCACCCTGGTCAAGCTGCTCGAGCTGCTGGCGCAGGACGGCCGGGCGGTCTCGGCCGTCCGCGAGGAGATCCCGCGCGCGGCGTACGAGCGGCGGGCTGAGTCGGTGCCGTGGGACGCGAAGGGGCGGGTGATGCGCACGATGGTGGAGATGCACCGTGATGCCTCGGTCGACCTGGCCGACGGGATCAAGGTGTTTGTCGACGGTGGATGGGTGCTGGTCCTGCCGGATCCCGATATGCCGACGTACCACATTATTGTCAGCCTGGACGATGTCGGCCAGGCGAAGGCCCTCGCCGATCGATACAGCGCCCTGATCAAGTCGGCGGTCGCCGACGGCGGCGCCACGGCGCCGGCGGCGAGCCCCTGAGGCAGCGCGGGCGGGGAATGGCAGTGCTAAAATCCAGTGCCGCGCGGGTGTAACTCAGCTGGTCAGAGTGCAACCTTCCCAAGGTTGAAGTCGTGAGTTCGAATCTCATCACCCGCTCCACCTCCCCCCGGAGGCGCCGTCGTTTCTTAACCTGGTCTTAATTTCTGGTACTCATATACTTATCTCGGTGGGGGACGTCCAGCTCCAGGTCGAACCGGCCCTCCCTGCCAGCCTGGCCCTTCAGGGCCGATACCTGAACCGGGAGCTTTCCCAGCTCGACTTCGATCATCGCGTGCTCGCCATGGCACAGGATCGTGCCCTTCCGCTGCTCGAGCGCGTGCGCTTCCTGGCCATTCTGGGCGAGAACCTCGATCAGTTCTTCCAGGTCCGAGTCGCCGGCTTGAAGGAGCAGCTCCTCGTGCCGGTTGCCCAGACGTCTCCCGATGGCATGACCACCGGCGAGCAGCTCCGTGCCATCCATGCCGGGGTGGAAACCCTGGTGGGCTGGGCCACCACCGTGTTCGAGCACGAGATCGCGCCGGCCCTCGAACGGGCTGGAATCTGCCTCATCGACCCCGCCGGCCTCGACGACCGTGATAGGGTCCACCTCGCTGAGGAATTTCGGGAACGAATCTATCCCGTTCTGACGCCGCTCGCCGTGGACCCCGCCCATCCGTTCCCGTACATCTCGCATCTGTCACTGAACCTCGCGGTGATGGTGAGCGACCCGACTCAGAACCAGCTGCGCTTCGCCCGCGTCAAGGTGCCGCCGCTCCTGCCGCGGTTCGTCGCGCTGCCGGGCACGAGCCGATTCATCCCGCTCGAACAGGTCATCGCGCTCCATCTGGACGCCCTCTTTCCGGGGATGCAGGTTGTAAGCCATCACCCGTTCCGGGTGACCCGCGATGCCGACCTCGACCTGGTCGATGATGAAGCCTCGGACCTGCTTGCCGCCATCCAAAATGAGCTCCGCCGCCAGCAGCGCAAAGCCAGCGTCGTCCGGCTCGAGGTCGACGTCTCGATGTCGGAGGAGGTCTTAGGCTTACTGCTGCGCGAGCTCGACATTGGTCCGGGGGATGTGTACCGGGTCGATGGTCTCCTCGACCTCAGTGACCTCTGGTCGATGTATGCGCTCGATCGGCCGGATCTCAAACTGGAGGCCTGGACACCGGTCACGCAGCGACGGCTGCGGGGGACCGACAACCATCCACCGGATTTCTTCCAGATCCTGACCGAGGGTGACGTCCTCGTCCATCATCCCTACGACTCCTTCTCGACCTCGGCGGAAGCCTTCATCGACCAGGCGGCCCAGGATCCCGAGGTCCTGGCCATCAAGCAGACCCTGTATCGCACGTCGGGACCGGTCAGCCCGATCGTCCGGGCGTTGATCCGCGCGGCGGAGAGCGGCAAACAGGTCGTCGCGCTGGTCGAGCTTAAGGCGCGGGGCGATGAGCAGGCAAACATTGCCTGGGCCCAGGCGCTCGAGCAGGTCGGGGTGCACGTCGTCTACGGCGTTGTCGGCCTGAAAACGCACGCCAAGGTCACGCTCGTGGTTCGCAACGATCCCACCGGCATTCGACGCTACGTCCACGTCGGGACCGGAAACTACAACCCGAAGACGGCTCAGATCTATGAGGATGTCGGCCTGCTTTCCGCGGATGAAACCCTGGGCGAGGACGTCTCCGAACTCTTCAACTACCTGACGGGATACAGCCGACAGCGCCGCTTCGGTCGGCTGATGGTGGCCCCGGTCGGCCTGCGGTCGGGCATGATTCGCCTGATACGTCGCGAGGCGGCTCGCCCCGGCGGGGGCCGGATCATCTTGAAGGTCAACAGCCTGGTCGATACCGAGGTGGTCGACGCCCTGTACGAAGCGTCCGGGTCCGGGGTCGATATCGATCTGATTGTGCGCGGTCCATGCAGTCTTCGACCGGGCGTGCCGGGCCTCTCCGAGCGTATCCGCGTGCGATCGCTGGTTGGACGCTTTCTCGAACATTCGCGAATCTTCCGCTTCGGCCCGGACGGCCGCGACGTGCAGTATTTCATCGGCTCGGCCGACCTGATGCCAAGGAACCTCGACCGCCGCGTGGAGGCGATGGTGCCCGTCGACGAGCTCTCGCTGCAAAAGCAGCTTGCCCAGATTCTCAGCACCGAGTTGCAAGATGACGTGCTCGCCTGGGAGCTGCATCCCGATGGAACCTGGACCAAAGTGTCCCTGCGCACGGGTGTCAATGCGCAGCGAGTCTTCCAGGAGCTCGCGATCGCACGCGCCCACTCCCCCGAGTCCGACCAGCATGCTTGAGCGCGAGGTCAAGCTCGCCGCTACCCCCGACTTCACCCTCCCCGACCTTGGTGAGGTCGACCAGGCGGTCCAGGCCACCCAACCCGACGAGCGCCGGCTGGAAACGGTCTACTACGACACTCCCGACCTCCGCCTGGCCCGCTGGGGTTGCAGCCTGCGCCTGCGGCAGGGCGAGGGCTGGACGCTGAAGCTGCCCAGCGCTTCCCCGGGCCCAGCGCTGGTCCGGCGCGAGCTCGAGTTTCCCGGTGATGGGCGCCGGCCGCCGGAGGCCGCCGCGACCCTGGTGATGGCCTACGTACGCCGATCATCGCTGGTGCCGGTTGCCAGCCTGTCGACCGTCCGCCGCCGGGTTCAGCTAGCGCAGAACGGAGGCCCCGTCCTGGCCGAGATCGTCGATGACGATGTCTCCGTCATCCAGGGCTTGCGGGTCGCCAGCAGGTTCCGCGAGGTCGAGGTCGAGTTGCGGGATGCCGCCGGTGACCATTTGCTGGAGCCCGTGCTGGCGAGGCTCCGCGCCGCTGGGGCTGCCGATGGTGATAATTCGCCCAAGCTGGTCCGCGCCCTCGGTCCGCGCGCGTTGGCGCCGCCGGAGGTGGCGCCTGCCGATCTCACCCTTCGCTCGACGGCTGGCGACCTGGTTCGCCATGCGATCGCGACCTCGGTTGCGGCCCTGCTCCGTCACGATCCGGGCGTGCGGCTTGGTGACGACCCGGAGGACATCCATCGGGCGCGCGTGGCGACCCGCCGACTCCGCTCCCAGCTGCGAACGTTCCGCCGCGTGCTCGACCCCGACTGGGCGAGCGCACTCCGAGAGGATCTGCGTTGGCTCGCGGATGGCCTTGGTGAGGTCCGCGACAAGCAGGTGCTCGCGGAACGTCTGCGCGGCCGCACCACAGCGCTTCCCGAAGGGGATGCCGCCGCCGTGGTCGAGCTCGCGACGCAGCTCGAGGTCGAGAGCGAGGAGGCACGAGGCCGCCTTGTCCTCGACATGCGCTCGGACCGTTACATCGCGCTCCTCGAGCGCCTGGTGGATGCCTCACGCAACCCCTCCCTGGCCGCGGCGGCGGACCAACCCGCGACCGACACGGTGACCGGGCTTGCGGCGCGCGACTGGAAACAGTTGCGAAAAGGAGTCGCTGCCCTCGGCGACGATCCGCCCGACGCTGACCTTCACCATGTGCGCATCCTTGCCAAGCGGACCCGGTACGCGGCCGAAGCGGCCGAGCCGGTCCTCGGAAAGCCCGCGGCGCGATTCGCGGAGGCCGTGACAGCCCTGCAGGATGTGCTCGGCGACCACCAGGACAGTGTCACCGCCCAGCAGTGGTTACGGCTGGCGGCGGAGGGACCATCGGCCTTCGTCGCCGGGGAATTATCAGCCCTCGAACACGAGGCGGCGGCCGCCGACCGGTCACGCTGGCCAAAAATCTGGAAACAAGTCGCGCGAAAACGCCTCAGAAGGTGGATGATATAGGGCACGCGTCATCCATCAAGGCGTCGTCCCAGCAACAAACATCGCAAGGGGTGTCCATGGCAGCAAAGATCTTGAATGTTGATGAGGCCAAACTGGTTCGGTCCGCCGGCGGCATCATTTGCCGCAGTAACTCGCGGGGCGGCACCAAGGTGGCGCTGATTCACCGGCCGGCCTACGATGACTGGACGTTTCCCAAAGGGAAGGTCGACAGCGGCGAGAGCCTGGAAGAGACCGCGCTGCGCGAGGTCGAAGAAGAGACCGGATACCGCTGCCGGCTGGTTCGCCCACTCGGCTGCACCGCCTATGCCGATCGGCGCGGCCGCGATAAGGTCGCGTGCTACTGGATCATGGAGGTCATCGGCGGTCGTTTCCGGGCGGGTGACGAGGTCGACGAGATTCGCTGGGCCACGTTCGACGAGGCCCACGAGATCCTGAGCTATCGTCGGGACCGCACCCTCTTGCGCTCGCTCGACCTGGCGGCGACCGGCTGACCAGGCCGTCGCCGTGACCTCCTACCTGGTGCGGCATGCCAAGGCGGGTGATCGATCCGACTGGGAGGGCGACGACCGGCTGCGTCCTCTATCGCCAGCCGGCGAGCGCCAGGCTCTCGCCCTCGTCGATCTCCTCAAGGATGCCGGCATCCAGGCCGTGCTCTCCAGCCCCTATCGTCGGTGCATCCAGACGGTGGAGCCGGTCGCGCGACAATTCGGCCTTTCCGTGGAGCCGGAGGGGAGTCTCGCGGAAGGCGCCGGCGGGGACACCTTGATCCAACTCATCCGGCGGCTCTCTGGGCGAAACGCCGTCCTGTGCACGCATGGCGATGTCCTCGAAGAATTCCTCGAACACCTGATCCGGCAGGGCGTGGTGCCAGGGGCCCGGGCCAGGCTCGAAAAGGGATCGACCTGGGTTGTCGACGAAGAGGGCGGACGGATCGTCAAGGCGCGCTACCTCCCGCCCCCGTAAGTCAGCCGTTCAGGCCGGCCGTGTGGAGGATCGCGTACGCGATCCACGCGCTCACGCCGGCGGCAGGGATCGTGATCACCCAGGCCACGGCGATGTTGGCGCCGACGCCCCAACGGAGCGCTGACATTCGCTGCGCCGCGCCGGCTCCCATGACGGATCCGGTGACCACGTGGGTGGTGCTGACCGGTAACCCGAACTGCGTCGCCAACTGAATCACGGCCGCCCCGGCCAACTGGGCGGCCATTCCGGTCGCCGGTTCGAGCTTGTAGATCCGCCAGCCGAGCGTCCGGATGATCCGCCAGCCACCAGCGTAGGTCCCGAACGCGATCGCGGTGGCCGAGAGCAGCACGACCCACACCGGCACTTTGAACTTGTCCAGATGGCCGGTCGCGACCAGCGCCAGGGTAATCGCCGCCATGGTCTTCTGGGCGTCATTCGCGCCGTGTGAATAGGAGACGAGGGCCGCCGTCAGCACTTGAAGGCTGCGGAAGGCGCGATTGAGTGGGGCGGGGCGCTGCCGCCGCACCGCGAGCAGGAGCAACGTCATGAAGACGCCAGCCACCAGGAATCCCGCCGGCGGCGAGATGACGAGCGAGGAGACGGTTTTCCAGAATTCCACGCCATTCACGCCGCCCAGTCCATGCGCGGCGGCGATGGCGGCGCCGGCCAGGCCCCCCACCAGGGCATGGGTTGAGCTGCTCGGCAAGCCGAGGTACCAGGTGATGAGGTTCCACAGGATCGCGCCGAGCAGCGCCGCAATGATGACGACAAGTCCGGCTCGGAATGCGACCAGCTTTCCAATCGTGTTGGAGACCTTTGCCTGAAAAAAGACGACCGTCACGACCGCGCCGACCAGGTTGAGCACCGCTGCCAGTGCGACGGCTAGCCTGGGCGAGAGCGCGCGGGTTGACACCGAAGTGGCGATGGCATTGGCGGTGTCATGGAATCCATTGGTGAAATCGAAGCCGAGCGCGATCAGGATCGTGATCAGCAGGAGGGTCTCAGGCATTTTTGATCGAGGTCGCTTCAAGGACGTTGGCCACGTGTTCGCACTGGTCCATCGTCTGTTCGAGCAGGTCGTAGATGTCCTTCCACTTGACAATTTCATTCACCTGCGCCCCATCGGTGAAGAGCTGAGCCAGCGCCTCCCGGGTGATCTGGTCCCCCTCGTTCTCGAGCCGATGGATCTCGACCCGGTGACGCCCGAGTTCCTTGAATCCCTCGAGCCCATTGACCGCCTCGGCAACCTCTTTGCCGGCCTTTGCCAGGGCTTCGCCCATCCGTCGGGCGGAGGGTGAGATCTCCTTGACCCGGTAGAGGTCGATCTTGTCCGAGACCTCCTCGGCCAGGTCGACGACCTCGTCGAGCGATGAGGCTAGATCGTAGATGTCCTCGCGCTCGAAGGGGGTGACAAAGGTAGCGTTGATCAGGTTGTAGATGTCATGGGTCACGTCGTCGCACTCATGTTCGATCTCGCGGAGCCTTGGATGACGCGTCTGTCCCTCCAGGAGCCCGTTTCGCAGCTGAGCCAGTGCTTCGCTGACCAAGTCGCCCTGCTTTGAGAACAGGGCATAAAACCGTCGCTCCGCGGGCACGATGCTGAGCCTCATTGGTCAATCACCTCCAAAACCAGCATAAGCAGCCCCGGGTTAAGGCGTCGTTAAGGCCAAGCTTTTAAGATTGAGTCTGTGGATCCCGGCCTCCAGGCTCTCGGCGAGCGCGTCCAGGCAGCGCTAGCTGACGCCGTGGTGGCGTTGATGCGCGGGGATCTCTCCCTTGCCGACCACGTTGTCCGCGCGGACCTTGCCGTTAATCAACTTCGATACACCCTTGAGGAAAAAACTAGTGAGGCCCTGACCGCGACGGCGGATCCGATTGAAGTTCGTCGGCTCGTTGCAACCCTGTACGTTCTGGCGGACCTCGAGCGGATTGGCGACCATGCCGAGGGCATTGCCAAGGTCGCGCTTATGTTGGGCCAGTCACCCTCCCTCCAGATTCCGGCGGTGATCGGGGTGATGAGCCAACAGGTTCAAGACATGGTGCGACGGACCCTGTCAATCCTCGCTCAACAGGATGTCGCCGGCGCTCGCCGACTGTGTGAAGAGGACGACGAGATTGACGCCCTCTACGATCGGGTATATGGCGAACTCCTGATGGCGATGGCCGGTGATCGCAATGTCGTATCCGAAGCGACGTACCTGCTATGGGTGACCCACAACCTGGAACGCATTGCCGACCGCGCCACCAACATTTGCGAGCGTGTCGTCTTTCTGGTGACCGGCCACGTCGAAGAGCTGAACGTCTCCAAGTACTGACACAGCGTGCACCGTATCGCAATCCTTACCGACCGAGTGGATCTCGTGACCAATCTGAGGCAGGCGGTGGCATCTTCCGAAATCGACCTGGTCTGGCACCGTGATGCGAGCGGTATCTCGAACGAGCGAATGATTGACGTCGTGGTCGCGTGCGGCCACGACCTCGTCGATATGACAGCGCTCGTCCGGCGCGTGACGGCGAGTCCGCTGCTAGTCTTAGGTGGTGATGAGATCCAGGCTGTCACCTGCCTGAATCTTGGAGCAGACGTGTGGCTGCCGGTTGCCACATCGACCAGTGTGATTGCCGCGCAGCTGAGCCGATTGATGCTGGCGCGCCGCGACCGCCCGGCATCGACCGCGCTGATCGCCGCCGGAAACGTTGTGATCGATATGGCGGAACGCCGGGTGACCCTTCATGGCAGAGAGCTCGACCTGGCGCCGAGGGAGTACGAACTCCTCCGGGTGATGGCCGAAAACGCAGGCAAAGCCCTCAGCCGGGATCGCATCCTGGCCGCAGCCTGGGGTCCTCGTTTTGTCGGCGAACCGAAGACCGTCGATGTTCACGTCGCCTGGCTCCGCCAGAAGCTCGAGGGGAGCGGCCTTCGCGTCACAACACTGCGGGGACTTGGGTACCGTCTCGACGTCATTCCTGGACCTGTCAATGAAAGGGCCGTTGCCCACCTCTCGGTGACGGGCCGGTCGACATCGACCGGCCCGCAACACGCTGGTTAGCTATTCGTGCCGGTCTTCGGGTCAAGGAAGAGCTTGTTTGGCCCACCGACCGGGCCATTCGGTGGGAACGTGAACATATTAAGGAGGGAGCCCGCCTTCGTATCGAAGGAGAAGTTGCCGATCCGGCCGGTCTGCCAGTTGTCCTCGATGAAGCGCAGGATCGAGGTCTGGTCCGTGGTGCTGTGGTCGACGAAGTTGGACTTCGCGTAGGGCGAGATCACGAGCAGGGGCTGCCGCGGCCCATAGCCGCAGCGATCCTGGTAGCCACCCATCACGTTGTCGGTCTTCTTGCCGCACGTCGTGCCGTCCAGGGCATCGACCGTCGGATCACTTGACTGGTTGACGATCGGACTCATCGCGTGGTCGTACCACCCGTCCGAGTCGTCGTAGGCGATGACCACCGCGGTCGAGGTCCAGTATGGGGTCTTCTCCAGCCGGTTGATCGTCGAGACGATGTACTGCTGCTCATCGAGCGGATCAGAGTAACCGGCATGGCCATCCTGGTAAGCCGGAGCCTTGAGGAAGCTGACCGCCGGCATGTTGTGCGTATCGACCGCCGTCCAGAAGTCCGTCAGGTCATATTGATGGTTCGCCTGGTCCTGCTTGCCGATGGCGTCGGGAGACGTCGGTGGAAGGTGGTCGGGATTCGCGGTGGAGGCGTAGTACTGGAACGGCTCGTGATGCGGGATGTAATCCTTGCTCACCACGCTCGCCATATTCGCGTGGCTCTGGGCGCAGTTTCGGAAGCCTCCCTGGAACCAGCCCCACGTCACGCCCTTCTCGTTCAGCAGATTCCCGACGTTTCGGTTGTTCTGATCGATCGAGGTTGTCACATCACGGGTGTCGCAGATATCGCCAGCCGGCTGTGGATCGCCGATCATCGTGGTGTTGGGGGTGACGGCGATGCCGAAGGACGTCGTGTCCGGCGTAAATCCGTGGGTCTGACCCGAGACGGAGGTTGATTGCGCCGGGCGATGAGGGGCCGAACGTCGTACTGTACGAGTTGTCGCTCATCGCAAATTGCTGGGCGTAATTCCAGAGCGCGGTGACCGTGTTTCCGTCGTAGTAGCCCATCACCTGGCCGCCGGCAGTCCCGTTGGGACCACCGACTCCCCTCCCGACCTTCTCGACGAACATGTCCATCAGGCCGGCATCGAAGGCCTTTTGCTCATCGGTGTAGTTGTGGTCCTGGTCGGCGGTCTCGAATTGCGACCGGTCGAGGCGGAACGGCTGCACGCTATTGGGATTGTTGGGCGCCGTTAGCGGGTCGTTGAGGCCGTCGATCGAAGGTGTTTCCAATGACGGCTCAAAGGCTGGCTCACGTGGCGGATTGGTGGCGTGCGGATAGGTCGCGAAGTAATGGTCGAAGGAGACATTCTCCTGGTAGAGCACGACCAGATGTTGAACCGGCGTGACGCCACCGGTGTCGGTTCCGGGCGGCGTGCTTGCCACCGTTCCAACGGCTGGCGTCAGCACGCCGATGCCGACGATTCCGAGCAGCCCAAATACTCGCGAAAGCTTCATGCACATCCCTCCTGAGTGCGGTCGATCCCAAGCACCCCAAGCCACCGAGGTGCGTTAGTGTGCGGCTATTTTACGTGCCGGGCCTGAGCGGAAGCGGCCGGGCGTCCGCCGATCGCCGCACCGAGCGCGCCGGCAGCGGCACCGATCCCCAGGCCGACCAGGTAGACAAGCACTGCCAGGATCAGACCAAAGCCCGAGGCAACGGCGCCAACGTTGATTCCCTGGGTGTTGGTCCCCTGGAGGCACTGGCTGGCGGCCTGCGCGGCGCCGCCCAGCGACACGGCGACGAGAAGCAGGATCGCGATGCCGGAGATGGCGCCGGTCAGTAGTCCGGCGATCGCGGCCGAACCACCGCGTTGGGATGCCTGCCGGCCGGCTGCGCCGGCGAGCAGGGTAAAGACGATGAACCCCAGCACCGGGAGCGGCGTCCCCTGCCGGTGGCAGACGCTGCCACTCATAAGGGCGCCGTTGGCGACGTTCAGCACCAGCGTCGTGACGCCGGCGATCGCGCCGAACAGGACTCCCTGACGGAGCTTCGCGTTCATCGCCCGTCCGAGTCTAGCTTGAGCTAGCCGCCGTTCGCTGCGCCTCCACCGAAGCCGCCGGCCCCGGTGCCGGCCGGCACGATCTGGATCGAGTTCGCCTTGACGGTGCCGTCCGCCTGGCGCGTCCCGACCACGGTCACGGTCTCACTTTCCTGGAGATCGGAAACCTGCCCGAGCGCCGTCTTGCGAACGATCACGGTTGGGCTGAATGTCACCTTGACGTCGACGTTGCAGCGGGCATCGTGGACGGTGAGGCTGGTCGAGGTCAGGTTGGTGATGGTGCCACTGGTCCCGCGGCCGGCAACGCGTCCGGACGGGGCGGGCGTCGGCGAGGCATTCGGGCTGGGACAGGCTGCAGCCACGCCGCGACCGGCAAATCCGGCGCCGGCAGCCGCATTGGTTCCGCTCGCCGCGGCGGCTGCCTGGCCACCACCGCCGACCTTGTAGCCGCCGTAGAAGCCGCCCAGCAGGACGACGACCATCACGAGCGCTGCGATCGGAAGCTTGATCATGGATAGACCTCCAGAAAATTTCGAATTATTCGTAGCGCAACGCCTCGATCGGGCGGAGCCGGGCGGCCCGGTTTGCCGGATAGAGGCCAAAGAAGAGACCGATGGCGACCGAGATACCGAAGGCGGCGATGACGGAAGGCGTGGAGATGATCGGCGCGGGAAGGCTGGCCACGAAACGCGGGAGGACCGCGGCGAGCAAAACGCCGACCAGGATCCCCAGCGCGCCGCCCACGCCTGAGAGGAACATCGACTCGATCAAGAACTGCAGCAGGATGTCCCGACGGCGCGCCCCGATCGCTTTGCGGATGCCGATCTCTCGAGTCCGTTCGGTGACGGTGACCAGCATGATGTTCATGATTCCGATGCCGCCGACGATCAAAGAGATCGTCGCCACCGCCGCCAGCAACAGCGACATCAGCCGCGTCGTCTGGCTGCAAGCGGCCACGATTTCGGCGAT
>JBDTEO010000040.1:0-30812 GCA_039922495.1 Candidatus Dormiibacter sp. | reverse complement strand
CGGGTGTTGCCCTCAGCGTCCGTTTCAGGCGGGTCGATCAGGTCCATATCAATAAACTGACCGGCCCGGAACGTCCAACCAGGAGGCTTTTCAAAGTGAAAAGCCATGGTTCCTTCGGCCACCTCCTCGCGCCCATTGAGCTTCGCCATGAAGACTGGCCACGCGACTGGCGTCACCGTTTTGGCTGGTGCGTGCGTGCTCACTTGGCCTTCTTATGGCTTGCAATCACCGGTTTCCTCGTGGCGGCGGTCGACTCGTCCCGGCCGGGTGCGGAAGCCCGGCTCGCGGAGGGCAGGTGGACGACTAGGACCGGCACCGCGCTGTGCTGGATGAGGCTGTGGCTCACGCTTCCGAGGAGCAAAGTACTGATGCCGCCCCTGCCTCGGGAGCCGATGGCGATCAGATCATGAGCGCCATTATGGACAGCCTCCAGGATGACTTCGGTAGGGTGTCCCTCGAGAAGGTGGGCCTCCACTGAGATTTCAGCGGGGACAGTTTTTGCCGCTGCATCCAGCACTAGACGCGCATCGGCCTTGATACCGGCGGTCACTGCTTGGCCATCCTCGATAGGTGGCGCGAGGCCCATGCCTGCCCCGGCATACGCGTAGTTGAAGGGCTGCCACGCGGTGATGAGCGTGAGGCTGGCCTGCTGGGCCCATGCGATATCGATCGCCTGCTTGAGCGCGGCTGCGGCATGGGCCGAGCCGTCAACAGCGACCACGATCCGGTGAAACATGATGTCGTCCTCCCCGCGCCGCAACGCCTGTATTGCCAAGCCGGACCCACCCGCGGTGGCCCTGGCGTTCGTTCACTACCCACGCTACGCTGCGATGCCGAGCGGCGCTGTTAGGAATCGCACATCGTCAGCCGCGTCGAACGATTACAAGTTAGGCGAGGCGCATGTACGCGAAGATCCTGCTGCCGATCGATGGCTCCGAGCATTCACGCCGCGCTGTCGACCGGGGATCGAGTTTGCACGAATGTGGCATTCGGAGGTCCACGTCCTCCACGTGCACCGAGCGTGCGGCCCAGGGTGATCAATAACCGGGCAAGTCCTTCCGTTCCTCGGGCCGCCATCGACTCGATGCTGTTAGAAACCGTACTGCGAGCCTCAAGCATCGGGATCTACTCTCGATGCGTGATCTTCGGGGTTTCGGGCCGATCGAGTCGGTGGTCGGCCTAGCCACGCTGGCGACAACTGCCGTGCCTCTTCGGCGGGCACATTCTGCAATCACGGGTGCGCGGCGCTGCCCTCGCCTGTCTCGAGTGCGGTCGAGCTTGGGCCCAGACCGACCTTCTGGCCGAAGGCATGCCGCGAGGCCGCTTGGTGCAGCCGATCGGCAGCAGACGAGCTCGATCGTGACGATCTTGCTGCAGCGGGCTTACGATTCGAGCCGCACCCGGGGGAAGCGTGTGCTCGTTGACCGCCTGTCGCCGCGAGGGCTGAGTAAGCTATCCCTCCACCTGGATCTTTGGCTTCGTGACATTGGTCCGTCTGACCAGCTTCGGAAGTGGTTTGGGCACGACCCCAAGCGGTGGAGTGCGTTTCGCCGCCGTTACCGAGCAGAGCTCCGCAAGTCCCCCCCTCAAGTCGCCGCGGTCAAGGAATTGGTGCAGCTTGCGCGCCGTGGGCCGGTCACCCTCCTCTATGGCGCCCGCGACCAGGAACACAACGAGGCGGTGGTGCTCCATAAAATGCTCCTGGATGCGATCAAAGCCAAAAGACGTTCCCCGGTCGGATCGCCGCAGCATGAGAGAACCGGGTCACCGCCATAGAGGCTACCCAGCTGGCCCGTGGCTCGCTGGAAGCGGCCTCGGCGGTAGCATCGCGAGTTGAAGTGGTACTTTTTCCACCCTTCCGTGGTTGCGTGAGGTCGCGGCAGTAGTCCAGGAGACGGTCGTGGGCCTCGGTGCCGAGGACTGCTACTGGGCGGTGGTGGGTGCCTTCACCGGCGAGGTGTCAACCGCGATGCTGGGCTCAACGTGATTGTCTGCGTCGGCGACCGTGAGGAACGTTGGCGGCAGGTGAGAGTCGGGTGGTTGGGGAAATCCTGGGCGACCAGGCGGCGGCTAATTTGCGTGTGCTCTACGGCGGGAGCGTCGACGCCAGCAATGTGGCCTCGTGCGTCGAGCTCGCTGGTTGCGACGGTTGCCTCGTTGGCTGGGCGAGCATTCAGTCAGAGGAGTTCGTAGCCATGATCCGCCGAGCGGCGGCCACCGCCAGGTAGCCTGATCCGATCTCTTGGTGCTCGGCTCCAGAACGTTTCGCCACCGTTGGCGTCAGCAGATCGGCCGTCCTGAGTTGGGCCGGGCCGGTGGCAGATCCGAGCTCAGTAACGGAGCTCAGTTACCGGCACGGACACCCGCCGTGAGCCCGTAACCTCGCCGATCGGCGCATCCACCCGCAGGATGCCGTCGGACAGGATGGCCTCGGCCTCCGTGGGGCGCACCGCTCTGGGCAATCGACAGCTACAGCTAAAGCGTTTCGCCAACCATTGTTGCTGGAGGTAGTGTTCCTCTTCCTCCGGGTAGCGGGGTTCGGCCACCAGCGTAAGCCGTTGCGGCGTGAGCGTGAGGTGGATGGTGTCTCGATGGGCGCCTGGCAGCGGAATGGCCGCCGCGAGCCGCCCGTTGGACTCGTAGAAGTTGATTGGCGGCGACGAGAAATCGATCAGGATGGCCTGTTCGACCTGCCGCCCATTGGGTTCGTCCTCAAGAGAGTCAATCGCCGCCCCGATCGTGGCAGCCTGGTTGACTTCAGTGGAGCCCGTCGCAGTCGCGACATCGGCGGCAGCGAGAAAACGGTTCTCAACGTTCGAGGCGACGCGCGCGGCACCGGCTTCAATCATGTGCTCCGCCTGGTGAATCCGCTCGATTGGCCCTTCACGGCGCGCTCGGCCCGAGACCTCGTGTTTCTTCGTGCGTCCCTTTCTCTCGCGTGCTTTTCTTGCCATGCTCACATCTTCATCGGGCACAAAAGAAATTCTGTTAGTAACCGTACAGCGCCAGCCCTGCGAAAACGTTGAAGCTCGACAGAAGTCGCACCTGCCGCAGCGGGCTTCGAGGCTCAGCCCACTGGAGGATTAACGTCGACCTGGCGGGGCTCACCGGTCCATGCCATCGTGAGTAGCAAGGCGCTGTCTTGCAGGCCTTCGACGGCGTGCGGGATGTTCGGCTCCAGCGCGAGGAGCTCGCCGGGTCCCAGTTCGACATTCCCCTCCGCCAAATGGATGCGGAGCCGGCCCTCGAGGGTGTGGACGGAGATCCGAGCATTAGCGTGGTGTTCATTGATCCGCCCCCCCGCCTTCAGCGCGATCAGCACGATCCGGAAGTCCGACTCCTTTACCAGCGTTGCCGCGCTATGGCCGCTCTCGTAGCTGCGCTGTCTACGGAGTTCGCCGAGCCTGGCCCCGAGGTCGAAACGGAGCGCGGGCCCGGCCAGTTCGCGCCGGCGGTGTTCACGTCGCTCGCGCATCCCTTCAAGGGAATCCACCTCCAAAGCTTACCGCTCACGACGTGGGGTCCGGGAGCAGCATCTTCCGGCTGACGAGGCCCGCCTTCAGTCCTCGACGCATTGGTAGGCCAGCTCGGCTCCTGATCAGCAAGGGACCCTACGCAATGCCGGAGGCGATTAGGGCCTGCGTTGAGTTGGCCGGACTGACGGGCCGCCGGCGGGATGTCATTCGGGGTGGTGTGCTATATCGCACAGCCGCGATCTCCGGTGAGCCGTAAGCTCCGGTTTGTGTCGACGAGGGAAGGAGTCGCGCGATGACTGAACAGTTCGACGTGATTTGCATTGGGGCTGGGACGGCAGGCGAGGCGCTCGCCAACGGGCTGAAGGGGTCTGGGCTGTCGCTGGCTGTGATCGAGAAGCGACTGGTAGGTGGCGAGTGCGCCTACTGGGGCTGCATGCCGTCGAAGACCTTACTCCGTTCGGCGGAGACGCTTGCCGAGGCGGGCAGGGCACGAAAGCTCGCGGCCTCCCGCGTTGAATGGCAGGTCGACTTCCCCAAGATCGCCAAACGGACCCACTGGATGGCGCGCGACCTCGACGACACCAATGCGGCCAAGGCGATCCAGGCGAACGGCGCCCGGTTACTCCGTGGCGAGGCCAGGCTGACTGGCCAGCGGACAGTGGAGGTCGGCGGCCGCCCGCTTCAAGCGAAGAAGGCGGTGATCATCGCCAGCGGGGCCGAGCCGGCGACGCCCTCTATCCCTGGTCTGGAAGGTGTCGAGTATTGGACCAACCGGGAAGCCGTCATGACCCCCGCGTTGCCAGCGAGCCTGATCGTCCTCGGCGGCGGCCCCGTCGGTGTCGAACTGGCGCAAGCCTTCGCCCGCTTCGGGACCAGCGTGCATGTGGTCGAGGCGCTGGACCGCCTACTCCCGGCGGAGGAGCCGGAGGCCGGGAACCTGCTCGCCGGCTACTTCGAAAAGGAAAGCATTGGCGTCACGACCTCAGCGCACGTCGCCCGAGTCCAGAAAGGCGGTGACGGTATCCGACTCACGCTGGCGTCGGGGGAGGAACGGTCAGCCGAGCGGCTACTCGTGGCGACTGGGCGGCGACCAAACCTTCAGGGGTTCGGGCTCGCGGCAGCGGGGCTCTCCACGACCGAAAAAGGCTGGCTCAAGATCGACCCGCAGACCCTGGAAGCAGGAGACGGCATCTGGGGGGCGGGCGATATCACTGGCATCGCTGGCTTTACACACCTGGCTTGGTACCATGGCGGCCTGATCGCCCGCGCTCTCAAGGGTGAGCGTATCCAGGCCAATCACAGCGCCATGCCACGGGTCACCTTCACCGATCCGGAAATCGCCGCTGTCGGGCTCAGCGAGGAGCAGGCGCGCAATCGATTTCGCGATGTTCGTACCGCCGCACAGGACATGGGTGAGACGGCCCGGGGCTACATCCACGGCGAGCCGGGCGGGGTGATCAAGCTGGTGGCAGATGGAGACCGCGGCGTGCTCGTGGGCGCCACGATTGTGAGCCCTCGGGCCGGGGAGATCGTGTCCGAGCTGTCGCTCGCCATCCTGGCTGAGATTCCTTTACGGACGATCGCCGAGCTGATGCATCCCTTCCCTGCTTTCTCTCGCGGATTGCAAGGCATGTTTGACAGGCTCGCCGAGGTTGCCCTCCCTGCGTGAGAGCCTCCCAGCAGTCTCGGGCTACTTGTTAAAGAGGCACCCGCCGGTGAGCCGCTCTAACAAAAGTCGCTGCCCTTGCGGGTATTAGATCTCGGCGCTTGTGCCGTAAAATTGAACGTCCTCGCGGAAGCCGCCCTGGCCTTCACCAATGTGCGTGTAATCCGCGACCAGCTCAATCGAGCGCAGATACTTCACCATCTTGTACCCGAGCTGGGTCTCTACCCGCAAACGCAAGGGAGCGCCGTGAGGAATCGGCAGCGGCCGCCCGTTCATTTCATAGGCCAGGATGGTCTGGGGATGCCTCGCCATCTCCAGGTCAATCGCCTCGTAAAACGGTCGTTCATGTGACGCCTCGTCCCCGGGCGGATAGGACCGCCTTCCATGCTGATACGAGGTGAAGATCAGGTACTTTGCTTCAGGCTTCGACCCACAGAGCTTCAGAATTTCCGTCACGGCGACGCCTCCCCATTCGGCCACGCCCGACCAGCCCTGGATGCAGACATGCTTGGTGATCTGCGTCTGCTTCGGCAGACTCCGCAAGTTATCAAGGGAAAGACCGAGCGGACTGACCACCAGGCCGCCGACCTCAAGCCGCCACTCGGCAAAGTCATCCTCGGCAAGCTGTTTGTACTCCTCGGTTTCTGGGGGATAGCCATTGGCCCAGAAATAAGGCGAGATGTCGGACGGCTTGTAGTGCTGCTTCGATAGCTTCCGGTGCAGGAGCGTTCTTCGCACCGGGTCGACGAGAACGCCGAGTGCGTGCTGCATTCCCCGGCGGTTTCGTAGCGTCTGCCATTGTGCCCAGACATAGATCACGGCGACGACGATCAATGCCAGCGCGGCAATCGCGATGGCAAGGCCCAGGCTTGCGCGTGGGCTGCCGAGCACGATGTTACGAATGTTGTCCTGGAAATGCACCACCAGGACCAGCACGGTATGCATGAGAATGAAGAGGACAAACAAAATCATGCTCAGGAAATGAAGGCTGCGGGCGGCCTGTCTTCCCCGAAAGAGCTTGAGATACCAGGGAAAGCGGGCGGCAATGGCCGGTGACATGGCGGCTCCGGTGAGGAGCATGAACGGCGCCAGGAGGAAAATCACACCCGCGTACGCCAGTTGTTGGAGTGGGTCGAAGGGTCGAAAGTCGCTGGCCGGTGGAATATGGAAACTCAGATAGATGAGCAGGGTATTCCAGGCGCGCGGGACGATCGACCAGGAGGTTGGAATCAGGCTTACCCACTCACCGGTGACAAAGAGCAAGACGACATACACGACGCCGTTCAGAACCCAGAAGATGATCGAGAAGAAGTGCCAATGGCGACCAAGCCCGAGATTGTCTCCTCCAGGGAGTCCCAACAGGGGTGAGACGAGCACTTCGTCATCCATCGCCGTATACAGCCGGTCTCTGGGCACGATCTTCCTCGTGAACTTGAGCCAGGCCGTGTCCGGGTCGCAGCCGTCATTCCAATACAGCCGGGGATGGGCTCCGGCTATCTGTAGACCACTTCGAATCAGCAGGCCGATAAAGAGCAGGTTGATGTAGTGGGCGAGGTTGGCCCACCAGGGAAATCCTATCGATGCAGCTAGAGGATCCACGCCAAGAGTCATGGCGATGCTCTATCCTCCTTTCCTTGCTCCTTACTCAATAAGGTACGCGCTTGGTCAGTGGGATGTTGCGACGAGCGCACGCTTCTTGGTGGCTCGTCGCGTCAAGAAAATCCGCTGGCAACCCGTCCCGGCCGACGTCTAACCGGAGTCTCAAGGCTGGTGCCCTTGCACAAGGACAGGAACGCGGTTGTGCTCCACGAGACCTTTGCCGTGGACCGCCCTTTCGATTTCCTCCAGGCTCTTGTCCTTGGTCTCGGGGACGAAGAACCAGAAGAAGATCAGCGCGCAGAAACCCAGGACGGCATACAGCCTGGATCAACGACAAGAAGGTGAAGGAGACGCCAAAGTTGAGCGCCCAATTGAAGAGAGTGGCAACCGCCATCGCCGAGCCTCGCATCCGCAAAGGATAGATCTCGGAGATCAACAGCCAGAAGACCGGGCCCAGCCCGATCGCGAATCCGGCGATGTGGAGGAGCATGAAGTCGAGCACCATCGCGGTGGAAGTTCTGCTGCAGGTAGGGCAGTTTGAAGTAGAAGCCGAGTCCGACTAAGGGCGATCGTCAGGCATACGGTGCCCGGGATCAAGAAGAAGCGGCGCCCCAGGGATCGGGCAGGAGGATGGCCATGATGGTGAAGGCAACGTTGCTGACGCTGATGCAGAGCGCCTGGGTGAGCGCTCCGCCTGCGTTCAGTCCGGTGAAGGAAAGAATGGTCGGCGCGGTAGTAGGCCGTGAGACCCTCGTCTGAGCACTGGCCTGTTATCAGATCCAGGCGTCGTTCGTGCCGTGGCTCCTCCGCACGCAGGTCGCCGGGCGCTGCCTACCACTCATGACACGTGATCCCCCAGGTGGTGCTGCAGGCTTCGTCGGGCTGAAGTACGCGCAGGCCGTCGCCGCTCTGAAACGCGTTCGGCGCGGCACTCATCGGTTCGACGCCGAGTGACCTCCGGCGGCGCGCCCCGTCGGGCAGACTGTCCCCGCTGAAGGCCATGACATAGCCATAACCCTTGTCCATCCATAGGCTGACCGTCCGGGAGCGGTCGGGAGACTGTAGCTGCAGACGAGCCATGCCGTCCTCATCTCTGATCAGATCGGTGTAGCCAGTGTCGAGCTGCGTCGAGCCGATCTCGCGGACCGTTCGAAAGTCGTATTCGGATCCGTCGACGGGTCGGCGGCCGGTCGGGATCTGCCGCTCGTCGGTCGGCAGCCAACTCCTGGCGGCGATGCGAAGCAGGCAAGGATCAACGCGGTCGGTGCCGACCGAGATGTATGGATGGAAGCCGTTGGCGTAGGGTAGCGTAGAGCGGCCGACGTTCCGCGCTGTGGTGCGCACCGCGACCCCGGACGGGCTCAGCGTGTACTCGACCGCGAGCCGGAGCGCGAATGGGTAACCCACCCGTGGATAGAGCAGCAAGCTGAGGCTCCTCTACCTGCCAGTGCATCCAGCGAGCGAAGCCGTGAATGGCGTTGTGTTGCTCGGGCTCGGTCAGGGGAAGCTGGTAATGCTGTCCTTCGAACTGGTAGCGGCCGTCGGCCAGCCGGTTCGGCCAGGGGACCAGTACCTGTCCGCACGCTCCCGGAGCCACCTCGTCTGGGCTGTACCCGTCGAGTACCGCCCAGCCGTCACAGGTCAGCTCGCGAAGGCCACCCCCCACGGTCACGACGGTCAGTCGAAGCCGGCCCGAGGTCAGCTCGACCTGTTCGCCTGAGGCAAGAACGGGGGTGGTCATTGATTCCGTCATTGATCGCGAGACCGCCAAGGAGGCATCGGCTCGCCTCGCAGCTCGTTACTCAGGGAAATTCATTGAGCTTCAGCCTGAGCGGGGGACGGTTCCGCAAAAAGCACCCGGTGCGCCCCCGCCTCCAAATTACCGATGCCATCGCCTGTCAAGATGGCGCGGGTCACCACGATTAGGGGTCGTAGGCTCAGAGTCAGTTCTGCCACGGTCGCTCTCCGCCGCCATCGTGTCCCTCTACCCGATGGCCGCGCTGTGCGGTTTTTAACATCTTCGGCGATTCGGCCAGTGCATATTTAGGGAAGTCGCAGGCCCTCACGGCCTGTCGGAGTCATTGTTCACACTGCAGTCGAAAGGAAGGGAGGGATGGATGGATGGAGAACTCTATCGAAGAGGATGTCGAAGTTCTGTTCATCACAAATGACGCTGGCATCGCCGAGCTGTATCGGCTCAAGCTCGAGCCCGATGGATATCACGTGCAGATAGTCAGCCGCAATGGCGCCCGCCTCAGCCCCGACCCCTCTGCCGTGCCGGACCTCGTATACCTCGATCTCCAAGCTGGCGACGCAGGGCCCGCGTCGTTGGAGGCAGTCCGATCGCACCCCTTTTTGAGGTGTGCCCCGCTCATCCTCCTTTCGAATGAGAGTCCGGGGCAGCTCCGCCGGCGAGGATTCAAGCTCGGCCGGATGGATTACGTGGTGACCATTGCGCGGCCGATGCCTCTGAGTGAGTCCATCAGCCACTGGGCCCATCGCTTACACCAAGTGCCGATGCCCCCTTCCCAGCCAGACTGGGCCGGGGCTTGAGAGCAAGCCGGCGAGGCATGCAGACTGCATCCAGTTGCGTTGGCAACGCCGACTGACCGGCTGGCTAGCTACCTGGGGCGTGTGTCGCAGACATACTGGCTGGCACCCTCGTGCGACATGACGGCACGGTCCGCTGTGCGGTTTTCTGGCACGTTTGGCGCCAGGGCGGCCGTCATCGGTTGGCGATAGACGGCCACCATACCCTCGCGGCGGCAGTGGATACCAGAGAGGTCCGACGATGGCAATCCGCAGGCGGTTGATCACAGCCTCCCTGTCCTTCAGTGCCCAGAGGGGTTCCTGGGCACCGCCACCGTCACCCAGCCGCGTATGCGCATGTGCTGCGACAGGTTGTACTCGCGAAGCGTGTCGGAGGGCTGTGCGATTCCTAACAGAACGGCTACACGTCAGCCACTAAGCTTGGTGTCACAAGCGCTGGCTGTCGTCCGGTGTCGATACAGTCATCGGAGCGAAAAGGGCTCGAGCTCTCGATGGTTGCAGCTCAGTCCGGCGCCCAGGAGGGACTTTCGTGTCCTGCTCGCATGAACATCGCCAAGGAGTTCGAGTCAGGGAAGGATGAGCGCGGTCAGAACGATGATGACGATCACGCAGACGGCCGAGTGGGCGGCGCTCGGAGCGCACTACGAGATGGTCCGCGGCCAGCACCTGCGAGACCTGTTCGTTCAGGATCCGGTGCGGGGCTCGGAGCTGACGCTCGAGGCCGACGGCCTTTACCTCGACTACTCCAAGAACCGATTGACCAGGGAAACAATCAGGCTCCTCGTCGCCCTCGCCGAGCGGGCTGGCCTGCGGCAACGGATTGAGGCCATGTTTACCGGCCAGAAGATCAATGTCACCGAAGGACGGGCGGTGCTCCACGTGGCGCTGCGCGCTCCGGAGAGCGAACGGATCCTGGTCGACGGCATCGACGTGGTGCCCGAAGTCCATCGGGCCCGCCGCAAGATGGCCGCCTTTGCCGACCGAGTCCGCTCCGGAGCGTGGAAAGGCTACACGGGGAAGCCGATCCGCAACGTCATCAACATCGGGATCGGCGGCTCTGACCTCGGCCCGCACATGGCCTACGCGGCGCTGAAGGACTACAGCGACCGCTCCCGCACCTTCCGCTATGTCTCCAACGTGGACGTCACCCAGCTCTGGGAGGCCGTCAACGACCTCGACCCGGAGGAGACGCTCTTCATCGTCTGCTCGAAGACATTCACGACCCTGGAGACGCTCGCCAACGCCAGCACCGTCCGCGACTGGCTCCTGAAGAAGCTGGGCGACCCGGCGGCCGTCAAGAACCACTTCGTCGCCGTCTCGAGCAACGCCAGCGAAGTCAACAAGTTCGGCATCGCCCCCGACAACACGTTCGAGATGTGGGACTGGGTCGGCGGTCGCTACTCGTTCGACTCGGCGATCGGTCTGTCCTTGATGATCGCCATCGGCCCCGAGCGCTTCGACGAGATGCTCTCGGGGATGCACGCGATCGACGAACACTTCCGCCGCGCGCCCTTCGAGTCCAACCTGCCGGTTCTTCTGGGTCTCATCGGCATCTGGTACATCAACTTCTTCGGAGCTGAGACTCAGGCCATCCTCCCCTACACGCAGTACCTGGAGGAACTGGCCCCTTACCTGCAGCAGCTCGATATGGAGAGCGACGGCAAGTCGGTCGACCTGCAGGGCAACCGGGTCGATTATCAGACCGGTCCCGTCGTGTGGGGGCAACCCGGCACCAACGGGCAGCACGCCTTCTACCAGCTCATCCACCAGGGGACCCGGCTGATTCCCTGCGACTTCATCGGGTTCGCCCTGCCGAACCACGCGATCGGCGACCACCAGGCCCTACTGCTCGCCAACTTCCTGGCGCAGCCCGAGGCTCTGGCCTTCGGCACGACGCGGGAGCAGGTGCTCGCCGAGGGGGTGCCCGAGCCCGAGGTCAACGCCCGGGTGTTCGAGGGCAACCACCCTTCCACTACCATCCTGGCCACTAAGCTCACCCCCTACACCCTCGGCCAGTTGGTCGCCATCTACGAGCACAAGGTGTTCACGCAGGGGACGATCTGGAACATCAACTCCTTCGATCAGTGGGGAGTCGAGCTGGGCAAGGTCCTCGCCAAGAAGATCATCCCGGAGCTCGAGGCTGCGGGTGAGCCGCGACTCCACCACGACTCGTCGACGAACGCGCTGATCCGCCGCTGTCGCGACCTGCGCAGCGCAACCGTCCCGACCGAATGAGCGACGGGACGCTCTTCATGCTCGCCTTTGACCAGCGCGGCTCCTTCAAAAAGACGCTGTTCGGCGTCGAGGGTAGGCCCAGCCCAGAGGTGACGGGCCGCATCGCCGATTCGAAGCGGGTCATCTTCGAAGGCCTGCGGCAAGCCGTGAGGGACGGAGCGCCACTGGTGAGCGCCGCGATGCTGGTCGACGAGGAGTTCGGCGCCGAAGTGGCCCGCGCGGCCATGGCCGAAGGCTTTACCGTCGCCATGCCGGTCGAGAAGAGTGGGCAGGACGAGTTCGATTTCGAATATGGCGCTGACTTCGGCAGGCACATCGAGGCCTTCGACCCGACCTTCGCCAAGGCGCTCGTCCGTTACAACCCGGACGGCGACGCCGCCATGAACCGTCGCCAGCTGGCGCGGCTGGCGGAGCTCTCGAGCTGGCTGCACGAGCATGGCCGCCGCTTCCTGATCGAGCTGCTGGTGCCACCGGAGCCCGCCCAGCTTGACGCGGCCCACGGTGACCGCGACCGTTACGACGTCGACGTCCGACCGGCGCTGACGATTCAGACCATCGCCGAGTCACAGGCAGCCGGCGTCGAGCCTGACATCTGGAAGGTCGAAGGCATGGATCGCCGCCAAGATTGCCAGCGAGTTGTAGACCAGGCCCGGACCGGCGGTCGCGAGCAGGTCTCGTGCATCATCCTCGGCGGCGGAGCGAGCGTGGCAACGGACGAGCGATGGCTACGTGAAGCGGCCGGAGTCCTGGGTTTCATTGGCTTCGCGATCGGTCGCACGATTTGGCGCGAACCCCTGCAGCAGTGGCTGGCTGACAACCTGGACCGCACCGGCGCCAGCCGCTCGATCGCGGACAACTACCGCCGAATGGTTGACACCTACGAGCGCGCCCGCGCGTCCAGCCCCGCAACCAACCTCGCCGCGTTGGGGATCTCAACATGAAAAGGAGTGAACGATGAACGCAGCCGCGCGCCTCCATGAGGCGGGCCAGAGCCTGTGGCTCGACAACATCACGCGCAACCTGCTGACCAGCGGGCAGCTGGCTCGCTACATCACCGAGGACGCCGTGACCGGCCTGACCTCGAACCCCAGCATCTTCGACAAGGCGATCACGGGGAGCGACGCATACGACGAGCAGACGCGGGAGCTGGCCGCAACGGGACTCGCGATCGAAGATTTGTTCTTTGAGCTGGCGCTCGACGACCTCACCAGGGCGGCGGCGCTTTTCAAGCCGGTCTGGGACTCGACCCGTGGCGCCGACGGCTGGGTCTCGCTGGAGGTCTCGCCCCGGCTCGCGCACGATACCAAGAGGACGGTCGCGGAGGCAGAGGCGCTACACCAGAAAGCCGGCACGCCGAACCTCTTCATCAAGGTTCCAGGCAACCGCGAAGGCCTGCCGGCGATCGAGGAGTTGACTTTCCAGGGCGTCCCGGTCAACGTCACCCTGCTCTTCTCAAATGAGCAATACCTGGCCGCCGCCGCCGCCTATCAGCGCGGGCTGGAGCGCCGCGAGGGGGCCGGTCTCGACCTGAACGTGCCATCGGTAGCCTCGCTTTTCGTGTCCCGCTGGGACCGCGCCACGCTTGACAAGCTTCCGGACAACCTCAAGGACGAGCTTGGCATCGCGGTGGCAAAGCAGACCTACCGTGGATATCGTGAAGTCCTGGCCTCAGCGCAGTGGAAGGCGCTCGAAGCCCGGGGCGCGCATTCGCAGCGCCTGCTCTTCGCCAGCACCGGGACCAAGGACCCGGCCAAGCCGGACACCTACTACATCCAGGCGCTGGCGGCGCCGGACACCATTAATACCATCCCGCCCGCCACCCTGGAGGCGTTCGCCGACCATGGCGAGTTCGGCGAGTTTCTCCCGGCCGACGGCGGAGACGCCGACGAGGTGATCGCCAAGGTCGAGGCCGACGGCATCAACGTGCCGGAACTGGCGGCCAGCCTGCAGAGCGACGGCGCCGCCTCATTCGTAAGCGCCTGGGAGGACCTGCTGCGCTCGATCGAGTCTAAAGCAGCCAGCGTGACCGCTAAGGCCTTGCGATGATCACGGCCGTCGCGGTCTCGACTGAAGACCTGCTGGAGTCTGCGCGTGCTACGCAAGGAGGAGTCTGATGCAGCTTGGAATGATCGGTCTGGGACGGATGGGCGCCAACCTCGTCCAGCGGCTAACCAAAGACGGCCATGAGTGCGTTGTCTACGACGTCAACCCGGCCGCAGTGAAGAAGATCGCCGGCACGAGTATCCAGGGCGTCACGTCGATCGATGATTTGGTGGCAAAGCTGACCAAACCGCGCGCCGTGTGGGTCATGGTGCCAGCAGGCGTGGCCGGCAAGACGGTCGAAGAACTGGCGTCACGCATGGAGGCAGGCGACATCATCATCGACGGAGGCAACAGCTACTACCGCGACGACCTCCAGCGGGCGAAAGCGCTGAAGGCGAGCGGCATCCACTACGTCGACTGCGGGACCAGCGGCGGCGTCTTTGGACTGGAGCGTGGCTATTGCCTCATGATCGGCGGCGAGAAGGATGTGGTCCAATACCTGGACTCCATTTTCAAGAGCATCGCGCCCGGGGTCGAGGCGGCGCCGCGCACGCCCGGAAGGAAGGGTGCTCCGAGCACAGCGGAGCAGGGCTACCTGCACTGCGGACCGAATGGGGCGGGCCACTTCGTCAAGATGGTCCACAACGGCATCGAGTACGGCCTGATGGCCTCCTACGCCGAAGGCCTCAACATCATCAAGCATGCTGATATCGGCCTGCGCCGCCAGGCTGAGGACGCGGAGACCACCCCGCTGCGTGACCCGGACCTCTACCAGTATCAGATCGATATCGGCCAGGTCGCCGAAGTGTGGCGGCGCGGCAGCGTGGTGGCATCCTGGCTGCTCGACCTGATGGCGACGGCCCTGGTCGATGATTCGGACCTCACCGAATTCACGGGGCGGGTATCGGACTCGGGTGAGGGACGCTGGACGACGCTGGCCGCTGTCGACGAGGGGGTACCGGCGCCGGTGATCAGCGCGGCGCTCTTCGGCCGCTTCGACTCCCGAGGCGACGCCGACTACGCCGACCGCGTCCTCTCCGCCATGCGAAAGCAGTTCGGTGGGCACGACGAGAAGAAGAACGGTGGCAGCTGAGATCGGCACGGCCAACGGCCGCGCGGCGCCCTCGGACGCGCTGGTGTTTTTCGGCGTGACCGGTGACCTCGCCCACAAGAAGACCTTTCCCGCCCTCTACGCGATGGTGAAGCGAGGCGTCCTGAAGGTCCCGGTCATCGGCGTCGCGTCCTCGAAATGGAGGCTCTCCCAACTTCGTGAGCGGGCCAAGGACAGCATCGAGCAAAACGGCGGCGGCATCGACGACAAGCAGGCCCTCACGCATCTTTTCACGTTGCTCTCGTACGTGGATGGCGACTATAAGGACAAGGTCACCTACGGCAAGCTGAAGAAGGCGCTGGGCGGGGCTCGGCATCCGGCCCACTACCTCGCCATCCCGCCGCCGCTGTTCGAGACTGTCATCCAGGGTCTTGGCGCCGCTGGCCTGGCCGCGGGTGCGCGCGTCCTCATCGAAAAGCCGTTTGGGCACGACCTGGCGTCGGCGCGGGAGTTGAACCAGGTCGCACGGTCGGTCTTCCCCGAAGCCTCCATTTTCCGCATCGACCATTTCCTCGGCAAGGAAACGGTCGAGAACATCCTCTACTTCCGCTTCGCTAACTCGTTCCTCGAACCGATCTGGAACCGCAACTACGTGGCCAGCGTCCAGATCACCCTGTCCGAGAATTTCGGCGTGGAGGGACGCGGCAAGTTTTACGATGCCACTGGCTGCCTGCGGGACGTGATCCAGAACCACCTCTTCCAGGTAGTGGCGCTGCTCGCCATGGAACCGCCGGCAGGGATGGGCGCTGAAGCCCAACGCAACGAGAAGGCGAAAGTCTTTAGGGCCATGCGGCCAATGCGGCCGGACGACCTAGTGCGCGGCCAGTTCACTGGTTACCGCGCCGAGCCCGGGGTGTCGAAGGATTCCGACGTCGAAACCTTCTGTGCCCTGCGGCTCAGGATCGACTCGTGGCGCTGGGAGGGCGTCCCTTGGTACCTGCGCTCCGGCAAATGCCTGGCCGAGAACGCCGCCGAAGTACTGGTCGAGTTGAAGCCGCCACCGCAGAAGCTGTTCTGCGACTCCCTCCCTCCAGCCGGCGGAGCTAATTATGTGCGCTTCCGGCTTGCGCCCGGTCCGGCCGTCGCCCTCGCCGCTCGGGTGAAACGAGTCGGCGAGGACTTCGTCGGCGAACAGCGAGAGCTCTACCTGTGTGACGAGCAGCCGGGCGAGGAAACCCCCTACGAGCGGCTTCTCGCCGACGCCATGGCCGGCGACGGCGCGCTTTTCACCCGAGAGGATACGGTAGAGGCTGCCTGGGCTGTGGTCGATCCCATCCTCGTGAATCATCACCGCGCTTACCCGTACAAGCCCGGCAGCTGGGGGCCCAAGCAAGCGGACAGCCTCATCGCTGCCGACGGAGGCTGGCATGACCCGGTGGTAGAAGCCACAGCGACAAAGGAGGCGCCTGTGACGCAAGACGTGACGCCACTGATCGCCAGGGACGTCGACTTACGGCGTTAGCGATGAGCGGCGATACTCCTGTGGGGCGGCAGAACTCCATCCGCTTTCAGGCAACATGTGCGCAGGCGAAGCCTCGGCCTTCATTGGCGGAGAGAACGAACCGAGCGCGGTGAAAATGCTTCTGGCCTCCTTGGTTGCGTGTGACATCAATTTGATTGTTAACCGAGCCTCCGTGCTGGGTGTCGGGATCAAGAGCCTCACAGTCGAGGCAACAGGGCATTTCAACGTCCAACGCTACCTCGGCGTGAGCTCTGCGCCCGGCCCTGGCTACGATCGCATTGCGCACACAGTTCGTCTAGAAGCGCCGGGCGCAACCAGGAAACAGCTGGCCGAGTTGCAGCACACGTGCGAACACGCATCACCGGTGGCCGACACACTCCGGCAGAGTGTTGCCCTCACCCTCGAATTCAACCAATCAGCCAACCCCGCGGTACGTCCTGCCATCTAGGGCAACAACCTTGTAAAACGTCGCAAGGCTCCTGGCCCGGTCAACCGGCGACTGGACGCCATACCAAATATCCATAAACAGCGGCTCAGCCGCTAGGTTCCGCCAGCGCTCCGTACGATTATCCTTACCGGACCCATGTTAAGCGAAGTCAAGAATTCGTCCAGGTGTCTCGATCATCTGCCCTCATCCAGGTCCCTTACAAAGCGTGAGCGGCTGATCGTCGACCTGCTTGTCGGCGCTGCCGCGCTGGCCGGACCGCTCGCGCTGACGGCCGTGCTGCTGCGGCTTGGTGGCAACCAGCAGCGCTATTACATCTTTCTCTATCTAGGCCTGGTCTCCGTGGTCGCCACGCTTCGCGGACTCTGGCCGGCTCTGGTCGCGGCCGCCACCAGCTTCATCTGCCTCGACTACTACTTCGTCTCGCCGGTTGGCACGTTGAACATCGCCCGGGAGGAGGACCTCGTCAACCTGATCGTGTTTTTTGGGGCCGCGGGCCTGACCGGGTGGCTCGCATCCCGACGGCAGCACGCCCAGCAGCGCGCGCAGGACCTGGAGCTGACGCACCGGCTTCGGGGGGAGCTGCTGGCCAACATCTCGCATGACTTGCGCACGCCGATCGCCACCATCCTCACGGTGAGCACCACGGTGCTAGCGCGGGCCGACGTCGGCGCGGAGGCCAGGCACCGGATCCAGGTGATCGCCTCTGAGGCACGCCGGCTTGGGGCGCTCGTCGGCGACATGCTCGACCTGGCCCGCATCGAAAACGCGGCCCTCGACATCGAGCTGGAGCCAGTTCACCTCAGCGCGGCCATCGCAGCCGCTAGCGAGCGGATGCAGGCCGTGGCACCAGCGCGGCGCGTGATCTGGGCACCTCGGGATGCGGACCTGGACGTGCTCGCGGACTGGCAGCGGCTGGGGCAGATCTTCGACAACCTCCTCTCCAACGCGAATCGCTTCGCGCCGGCCGGCACCCCGCTCGAGATCCACGTTACGCGCGAAAACGCGTCGGAGGTTTCGATCCGGATTATCGACCGCGGGCCCGGCGTTCCGGCCGAGGTCCGGGCGCACCTGTTCGACCGGTTCGTCACCGGCAGCCGAGGCGAAGATGGGACGCCTCCCGCTGGGACCGGCCTCGGTCTGGCCATCGTGCGCGGTTTGGTGGAGGCGCAGGGCGGGCGTGTCGAACTGGAACCGTCGCCCGACGGTGGTGGCACCAGCTTCCGGTTCACGCTTCGCGTGGCTGCCGAGGTCGCCGCCGTTGCCGTCGGGTGACATGCCGCGAGCGGATCGTCGGCGCGTCCTGATCGTCGAAGACGACGCCCCCCTACGCGACGCGTTGCTGGAGGCGGTTGGGGAGGGCGGCTTCGAGGGTCGGGCCGTCAGGGACGGTGCCGCGGCGGTGGTCGCCATCGATGGCGGCCCGTGGGACGTGATCCTGCTCGACATCGGGCTGCCCTTCGTCAGCGGCTGGCAAGTGCTCAACCAGCTCAGCGACCGCCGCGTCCCGTCGGTGATCATCATCAGCGCCCGTGGCGACGAACGCGACAAGGTCCGCGCCCTGGACATGGGCGCCGACGACTACCTGGCCAAGCCTTTCGGGGCCGAGGAATTGCTTGCCCGCATTCGCGCCGTCCTGCGCCGGGGACAGCCCGCGTCACATCCACCGATGGTGGCGCGCTGCGGTGACGTCACGGTGGACCTCGGCCAGCGGACGGTGTTTCGCGCCGGCGTCGAGGTGCGACTCTCCCCGACGGAATACCTGCTAATTGCGGAGCTGGCTCGTCATGCCGGCCGCGTGCTCGACCACCGAACCCTGCTTCAGCGGGTCTGGGGGCCGACCTACGCGGACGAGCGCAACTACCTGCGCACCTTTGTCCAGCGGCTACGTGCCAAGCTCGAGCCAGACCCCAACCGGCCGGCGGTGATCGTCACGGTCGGCGGCCGCGGTTATCGGTTCGGCGCGCCGATCGCCCAGCCCTAAATCGTTGACACCGCGTTGATGGACGCGCTCCTAGCGTCAGGGATGTGGGAGCGGAGGGGTAGACGGCGACCGAAGAAGGGCCTGGCGCGGCCCAGGCGCCAAACGAGTTGCGTCGTGACGTCAGTGTTTGGGGCTCGTACATGTGGGGCTACGCTGACGTGGGCGCCGACATCTATACGGCGCTGGGGATCGTCGCGCTGGCGGCCCAGGGCTTCACGCCGCTGGCGTTCCTGGCGGCGGGTCTCGTCTACGCGATGGTCGGGCTCTGCTACGCGGAGCTGGCCTCTGCCTACCCGGTTGCGGGTGGCGGCCAGTTCTTCACGCTACGCGGGCTGGGCGACCTGTGGGGCTTCGTTGCCGGATCCGCGCTGCTGCTCGACTATACGATCGACATCGCGCTCTTCACGGTCGTGTCGTTTGGCTACCTCAACTTCTTTCTGCCCTACCTGACCTTCGGACACCACTTCCAGGATTTCGTGATCCCGATGGGTCCGCTGCGACTCCAGTGGCTGTGGTTGCTCGAAACGCTTGGCGGCATTGGGCTGCTGGTCTGGCTCAACGTCCGTGGGATCCGGTTGTCGACGATGTTCAACGAGATCCTGGGCGTTGCCACCATCATCGGCCAGTCCGTGATCGTCATCGCCGGCTTCCTCTTCGCCTTTCAGCCAGACCTGGTGGCGCACCAGTTCACCTTCAACCGCCCGACGCTCGGCGAGTTCGCCTTCGGCACCTCCCTGGCGATCATCTCGTTCGTCGGCCTGGAGTCGATCTCTCAGGTGGCGCAGGAGACCCGGCGGCCGGCGACCATCATTCCGCGCACCTCGATTGGCCTGATCCTGTCGGTGCTGATCTTCGCCCTATCCTTCTCCATCCTGACCATGGGGATGGTCGACACTCACGCGTTCCGCGGGCACGAGGGTGACCCGGTCGCGCTCGTAGCGCAGAGGATCCCGATTATCGGCGCGGTGGCCGCGCCGCTGACCGCGCTGATCGGCGGCATCGTCGTCTTCATCTCGGCGAATTCCGGGGTGGTGAGCGTCTCCCGGCTGACCTATTCCATGAGCCAGTTCCAGCTGCTCCCGGCCTGGTTCAGTCGCCTGAGCAAGCGGTACCAGACGCCGAACCGCACCATCGTTGTCTTTAGCGGGGTGGCCGTCATCCAAACGCTGTTCGCGTTCCTCACGCCCGGCAAGGCCGGTAGCAACGCGGCCATCGACATCCTGGCCGACCTCTATGCCTTCGGCGCGACCTTCGGCTACCTTCTCGTGTTCATCTCGCTGCTCGTGCTGCGGTTCAAGGATCCTTATACACCGCGGCCCTATCGGATGCCCCTCAACATCCGCCTCCAGCGGCAAGGCTATGAGGTCTGGTTTCCGGCGCTGGGTGTGCTTGGGTTCATCGGCGTGCTGTTCTTCCTTGTGATGGTGCTCGCCACCCACGCGTATGCGCGGATCGCCGGGCCGGTCTGGGTCGTGCTGGCGGTCCTCCTCTACATGTTCTACCGGCGGCGCCGCCGAATGCCGACGGTTGGCTCACTGCCGCGCGACTGGGAGGCCACCACCCTCAAGGTCCTCGAAGAAGCCGAGGAGTATCGATCGCTCGAGGAATACGAGGCTGCGCTCGCCGAACGCGATGCTGCCCAGTCAGCGCCCCGCTAAGGTCGCAATGCGCGCACTCGCTAACAGACGTGGGAGGCGTTGCGCGATGCGGAGCGGTCGGACACACCGCGGGAAGGCGACAGCGCATTGCAAGGTTGGCGAGGGGCGTCGTGCTCTCCACCTGACCTCGCTCAAATCTCGATCACCCTCAGGCGTTCTCGGTCATTTCTCGTGGTCTGATGGGTCTCGATCACGTGGCCTCATCCAGATGAAGGCGCTGATCAAGCGCATGCGTGACGGCAGCCGTGACGGCAACCGCGGCGAACTATGGCGAAGGTTGGCGAACGTCGGCGGACGGATGGTGCTAGTGTGAAACACAGTGCGGACTGCGGCGAACGTCCGGGAACGGTGACGGACGTCGGGCTGCGGGCTTGAAAACCACTAAGGTGCAAGCCTTCGGGGGTTCGAATCCCTCTCCCTCCGCAAGATTTCTAATGCGATCAGTACGTCATCGCTGTCAAACATAATGCGCGGCGCTCTATATCTCCACAAGTCGTTCACGGCAACCGTGACGGCAACCGCTGCCCACTGCAGCACACTTCGGCGAGCACCGAACGCTTTTCTCTTCAGATCGTTTCGGGCCTGGTAGGGGATAAGTTCCAGTCGATCGTATGACCCTGGCTGCGGAACCGACTGTCCCGAGATGTCCGCCAGATTCCGGTGGCCAGCATCCCCACCGGCAAACCGCGAGAAGAACGGCAACCAGTCAGGATGAGGGACGCATACCAGATGTCGGTCGCAGAGCGACTTCTAGCGCTCGCGACCGTCTCCAATCAGGTCTAGGAGAACGACCGTCGTAGTAATCGCAATCTTTTAAAGGGCGACGATATGGGGCACGGTTGATCGTGGAGTCCACGCTCACTGCCCAATCGGTACTCTTGCGTAATGCGACCCCTTCGGTATTCCATCAACGTCACATTGGATGGGTGCTGCGATCATCGTGCGATGCTCGCGGACGAAGATTTGCATCGTCACGCGGTCGAGAACCTCGTCCAGGCCGATGCCCTCCTCCTTGGCCGGGTGACTTACGAGATGATGGAGGCAGCGTGGCGGCTGCCGGCGCCGGCGGGAGCGAGGCCCGATTGGATGGAACCGTTCGCCCGGACGATCGACGCGGCAAAGAAGTACGTCGTGTCGAGCACCCTGGACCGGGTCGATTGGAACGCCGAGCTCGTGCGCGGGGATCTGGGAAAGGCCGTTCAGCAGCTCAAGCGAGAGCCGGGGAAGGGACTGTTCGTGGGCGGCGTGAAGCTTCCGCTGGCGCTGGCGGGGCTGGGATTGATCGATGAGTACGAGTTCGTGGTGCAGCCCAGGCTTGCGGGCCACGGGCCGACGTTGTTCGCGGGCCTATCGAGGCATGTCGATTTGAGGCTCGTGAGCCGGCGGGAGTTCGGTTCGGGGGCGGTGGCGATGCGGTATGAGCCGAAAGCTAGTGGGTTGCGCGGGGTCAAATAGACTGGGCAATATTTTCTCGTTGCCTGTGTCGATAATTGAGGCGGAGTGCGATGCCTTTAGCCCGAGCCGATTGCTTTTGAAATACTGCTTGTCCACAGTGACCCAGTGCAGCCGTTCCTTGGAGATCCAGAAAATAACACTGGAGGGCGTAACGCGTCCCGAGGTCCACCATTCGGTGGTAACGAGATGACATTGCTTAGATGTGCGAGTAAGGGCAACCAGGAATGCTGAGACTACGCCATCGCTGATTCGTTCCGGCCGCATCGGAAAGTGGTGGTCGAGCATTCCATTTCGGTATAACACCCAAGGCGCGTCTGGTGCCGTCCAGATCCATACCGAGGGCAAGGCGCTCGTCTTCCTTCCGATCAACGCCAGCGGTCGTCATCCAGTCGTTGATCGCCAACTCGTGAGAGTCACGCACGCCAAGCCGCCGCTGCTCCGGCGAGTTGACCAGGAACGGGCCGCCAAATGACCAGAAGGCCTGCCCGCCCAACCCGGGCGCCGGTTCCGCTCGAGCAGAATCACTCGCCGACCGGCGTTGGCGAGCTCTACAGTGGCGACTAATCCGGCAAGGCCGGCGATGACGACGACGACGTCTGCTAGATCGGGGGGTATGGCTTTTACCGTACCGACGCTTGTGGAAATGTCGCGGGCGTAAGTGACCGACCAAAATAGAGGGCGGCGCTGCGAGCGCCGCCCCTTGAGAACTAGCGCGACTGCGTGCCGGCGAGTTCCTTCTGAACTGATTCCGAGGCGACGGCGTCCCGCGTCAAGGTGACTTTGAGCGCGCCGGTGGTCGCCGCGGAGGCGAAGGCATCGTAGGCGGCCATGACATCGCCGAGCGCGAAGCGGTGCGTGACCAGGACCGTCGGATCCAAACGGCCGCCCTTGATCAGGTTCAGCAGGCGCTGAATCGAATAGGAGTCGACCAGGCCGGTCGTGATGGTTACGTCGCGGCTCCACAGCTTCTCGAGGTGGAGGGTCGCCGGATGCCCGTGCACCCCGACGTTGGCCAGATGGCCGCCTGGACGAACGATCTCGGCGCAGAGTTCGAAGGTTGCCGGCACGCCGACCGCCTCGATCGCAACGTCAACGCCCAGGCCGTCCGTCACGGCCATGATGGCGGCGACCGGGCTGCCAGTCCCATTGTTGATCGTCACGTCCGCACCGAAAGCCTTGGCGCGCTTGAGCCGGCCATCGTCCAGGTCGATCGCGATGATCTTGCCTGGCGAGAAGAGCCTGGCCGTGAGGATCGCGGAAAGGCCGACCGGACCCGCGCCGACAACCGCGATCGTGTCGCCGGGCGACACCTTGCCGTTGAGGACGCCGACTTCAAACGATGTCGGGAGAATGTCGGACAGGAACAGGACCTGCTCATCGGTCAGTCCCTGCGGGATCTTGTAGACGGAGGTGTCCGCGAATGGGACGCGCACATAGTCCGCCTGGGTTCCGTCGATCGTGTGTCCGAAGATCCATCCGCCGCCGCCGGTGCAGGCACCGTAGCGACCCTGCTTGCAATACGCACAGCGGCCGCAGGAGCTGATACATGACAGCAGCACATGATCGCCCATCTTCAGGATGGTGATGGCCGCGCCAAGCTCGACGACCGTTCCAACGGCCTCGTGGCCGAGGATTGTGCCGGGCCTGGTCTCGGGGACGTCGCCTTTCAGGATGTGGAGGTCACTCCCGCAGATGGTCGTGGTATCGATCCGGACGATGACGTCGGTGGGCTGTTGAATGACCGGGTCGGGAACCGAGTCCCAACTCTTCTTTCCGGGACCGTGATAGACAAGCGCTTTCATTGGGTTGCCTCCTTATGGGCACGCCTTGGCTTCGTCTCGACACTAAGCGCATGTCACCGGCCTTTCTAGAGACGGCGGTCCTGTGTGAGGAGGGACCTTTGGACCTACCGGTCGGTGGTGTCGGCGCCTAGCGTGAAGGGATGTTCATTCGGTATTTCGTGGAGTTGGCACACCCACGGGGCGATCTCGAGCGGGCCCTTCTTGCCAGCCCGAAGACGCTGATTCCAAGCATCGCCAGCTTCGCTGACGACCGGGGACAACATCTCCTGGCGGAGGTGGGCTTTGCCGTCGAAGGTCACCGCGTCACCAAGCGGATCGAAGTGGAGGTCGGCCCGCCGGTCATTCGCGAGGGTCGCACCTGGGTTCTCATCACCTGGCGAGCCACGGGCCCGACCGGCCTGTTCCCCATGCTCGAGGCAGAACTCGAGCTGGCCTCACTTGGTACGCACCTGACCCAGCTGTCCATTAGCGCGCGGTACGAGCCGCCCCTGGGCTTCCTTGGCCGCACGATTGACCGGGCGTTGCTCTCTCGAGTTGCTGAAGCGACGGTGAAAGACTTCCTCGACCGCCTGGGCCATGCGCTCGAGGCTCGACTGGAGCCTTCTCAGGCGGTCTCGTAGCGCACGCCGCGAGCTCTTCGATCGCAACGCGGTCGCGACGCTGGCCACCGGCGACACGACGACCAGCCCCGGCGCGTCTCATCGCCCTCTTGGTAGCGGAGGAAGATGTCTTCGAGACTGGGCTCGTGGCTGGTGAGGGAAAGAACCCGATATTTGCGTTAGGCTGCCGCGATGATCGTGGTGGCGGACACGGCAAAGATCGATCCGGTGCACTCAGCGGCAACAGCGGCGGTGGGCTTCATCGGCGCCCCCCCTTGCCATCGTGGTCATCGGGGGCCTCTTCACGAGCACGATCCTGACGCTGATCCTGGTCCCGGTCCTCTACTCACTGGTTTCGCGCTTCACAAGGCCCCGGTCGAGCAAAGCCTTCGAAGCCTCGCTCGACGAGGCCGAGGCGCGCCGATTCCGGACCGCTAGCTAACCGGACGGCTCGCCACCGGGAACGAACGCGTGTTCCCTGTGTAGCAGCTTCGTCATAGCTCAACCTCATCCGAAACGGACCTAGCGTGGCACGCGTTGTGTGCGCAGAGTGCAAATACCACGCAGGGTCCCGTTGCTGGCGGGGGGCCTGGCCATTTCAGGCCTGCTGATTGTGGGCCCGGGGGCTCCAACTGCTCCGACTTCCCACCCCGTGCCACCAATCGTGGCGGTGCACAGCACGCCACCCAGTCGCACGCCAACCCCGACATCCACGCCGCAGCCGATCCTGGTGATCGGCGTCGAAGCGACGCCTCCGCCCTGCACGACGGCCAGCGTGCTGGCGACCTGGACGCTCACCCGCCTGGCGCAGCAGACGATCGTGGTCCCGGTGGACGAGAGCAACGTCCTCCTGGTGAGGGCGCAGGTCGCAGCCGGTGCCGGCGGCGTGATCCTGTTTGGCGCCTCCGCGCCGGGGAACCTGGGCGCTGCTCTGCAGGCCCTCAACGCCGCCGCCCCGGACGGCATCAAGCCACTCATCATGACCGACGAGGAAGGTGGCGTCGTCCAGCGGATGGCGAACCTGGTCGGCTCGATTCCATCGCCCCGACAGATGGGCGCGACGATGAGCCCGGCGCAGATCCAACAGCTCGCCGCCGGATTGGCGCAGCGGATGCGGGCCAACGGGATCACGATGGATCTGGCTCCCGTCCTTGACGTCGATGGTGGGATCGGGCCTAACAACGTCAATGCGGACGGAACCCGGTCGTTCAGTGCCAATGCGACGGTCGCGTCCAACGACGGCGTGGCCTTTGCGCAGGGGCTTCTCGCCGGCGGCATCACGCCCGTGGTCAAGCATTTCCCGGGGCTCGGTGGCACCTACGGCAACACGGACGTCACGGCGGCGGCGACGCCCACGTGGAGCGTCCTGCAGAGCAGCGGACTGCTTCCGTTTCAGGCCGCGGCTGCCGCGCATCTTCCGGCGGTCATGATCGCGAATGCCAGCGTGCCGGGCCTGACCACGCTCCCGGCGAGCCTCTCGCCGGAGGTCATCACCGGCGTCCTCCGGGGTCGCCTCGGCTTTCAGGGCCTGGTCATCACCGACTCCCTGTCAGCGGTCGCCATCAGCAGTGCCGGATACTCGGTGCCCCAAGCGACCGTCGCCGCGCTGCGAGCCGGCGCCGACTTGGTTCTGTACACCGCCGCCGTCAGCCAGGTTCCGGCGCTCACCAATGCGACGGTGACCGCCATCGTTGCGGCGGTCGACGCGGGCACGCTGAATCGCAGCCTGCTGGAAAGCGCCGTCGGTCGCGTCCTGGCCGTCAAGGGCGTCAGTCTCTGCAGCTGACGACGGTAGACTGATTTCCGCATGCCGGACGCCCTGATCGTTGCCTGCGGCCGTTCGCCGATTGGTCGCGCCAACAAGGGCTCGCTGGTTGACGTTCGACCCGACAACCTGGCCGCCCACGTGGCGGACAAGGTGCTGCAGAAGGTCCCCTCGCTGGATCGCACCAGCATCGACGACCTGATCTGTGGCTGCGGCTATCCCTTCGGGGAGCAAGGCTTCAATATCGGGCGGGTGGTCAGCATCCTCGCGCGGCTCGACGTCCCCGGGACGACGGTCAACCGCTTCTGCGCCTCCTCGCTACAGAGCAGCCGGATGGCGTTTCACGCCATCCAATCGGGCGAGGGCGACGCCTTCCTGTCGGTCGGCGTCGAGTGCGTGTCGCGATTCCCGCAGGGCCTGCCCGATGCCCGTAATCCCCGGTTGCTGCCCGACAACGAGGAGGAGTTTCCGGACCTGTACCTCACGATGGGCCAAACGGCGGAAAATGTTGCCGACCTTAAAGGCATCAGCCGTGAGGAGATGGATCGCTTCGCGGTGCGAAGCCAGACGCTCGCCTCGCGGTCGCGGGAAGATGGGTTTTTCGACCGGGAGATCATCCCGGTCCCCCTGCCGAACGGGACCACCATGACCCGCGACGATGGGCCGCGGCCCAACACGACGATGGAGGTCCTGGCAACGCTGAAGGCTGCCTTCCGAGAGAACGGCAAGGTAACGGCGGGAAATTCCTGCCCCCTCAACGACGGCGCCGCGGCGGTCGTCATTGTGTCCGATCGCAAGGCGAAGGAGCTTGGCCTGCGGCCGCTGGCGCGGATCGTGGCCACCGGGGTCTCCGCGCTGGCCCCGGAGATCATGGGCCTGGGCCCGATCGACGCCTCGAAGCAGGCCCTGAAGCGCGCCGGGATGACGATCGACGACGTCGATGTGGTCGAGATCAACGAAGCCTTTGCCGCGCAGGTCATCCCCTCGGCGCGCGCGCTTGGGATCGATCCATTCAGTGACAAGCTCAATCCTCATGGGGGCGCAATCGCCCTGGGCCATCCGTTTGGGATGACCGGCGCCCGCATTCTCTGCACCTTGCTCAATGAAATGGCTGCGGACAATCGCACCATCGGGCTCGAAACCATGTGTGTCGGCGGTGGTCAGGGCATGGCCATGATCGTGGAACGCCTGAACTAAGAAGCGACGCTCGGCGATTGGAGGAGGCCCCGGCGCCCTCCTCCCACATCGTTTCCTCTCGCCCTGGTGGTTAAAGGACTTGACGCACTGGCCCTGGTTCTGGAAGGGCTGGCCGGTGCTGGGGTCGATGAAGTTCGCGTAGCCGCCGTTCTTGCACACCCGCCGGGCGGCCTTTGTGACAGCGGGAAGGTTTTGTCGCAATGGCAGCTGACGGGCGGACTGTGGCACGATTGATCGGTGACGAGCACGATGCGGTCGTCGACCAGGAGCGCGCTCGCCGGCTTGATGGTGGTTTCGCTGGCGGGGACCGCCGACGTCGGTCAGTTCCTCGTGACCCGCACGGCGATGTTCACCGACGCGCCGGGGCGAGCGGCCGGCTCGGTCCTCGGTCTGCTGCTCTGGCTGGCGCTGTTTTTGGTGGCGGTGAGCCGCTATCGCAACGGCGACCAGCGTGCGACTCGCGCCGCGACGCTTGGTCTTGTCGGCCTGGTTGCGATGGGAAACGTCGGCCTGACATTGATTCACATGAAGGCCGGGATCGGCGGCTGGCGACCGATGCTCGGAGGCGGTCTTGGCGCCGTCGCGCTGATTCTCGGAGCCGTCAGCCTCGCCTCATCGCGACCAGCCGATGAGGTCACGCGCAGACTCGCCGCTGACAAATAGCGGCGCAGTTAGTCGCCTCGGTGGTGCGGGCGACACCTTGAGACAAAAAGCTTGACAGACATCCATGCTGCTGTTTAATAGCGCGAACGGAGTCTTGGTCAGGAGGACATATGGCAACCGAGCGATCGGACGAGCCGCTCGCAGAGTCCGATGGCGATCCAATCCCCTGCGTGTGCTGTCAGTCGCCGACCACGGGCACCCTCTTTGCCTCGGCGAACGTCTACATCGGCATCGACGCCGGCGGCCGGCCCGTCAACCAGTGGCTCAAGCCGATCCCTGTTTGCGAGCGGCACCGCTATGACCTCAGTCGGAACATGAGTGTGCTGAGCTGGTGCCAGCGCGACGAGGCATGGGGGATGAAAGGCCAGCCGTGCGTGACCTGCGGCGCGCTCCTGACCGTCGGCTATCACCGGACCTAACCCCAGACGTCGCCGTCCGACCGCTGAGGCCTTGATATCCTGCGGTCATGGCGTCCGGCATTCTCTTGATGACCTTCGGCTCCGCGACGACGGCGGCCGGCGTTCGCGATTACCTGGCCAGCGTCTACCGAGGCCGCCCGGTTCCGGAGGATCTGATTACTGAGTTCGAGCGTCGGTACGAGATCGTCGGACGCTCGCCGCTGATCGATATCACTCGCGCGCAGGGTGCGGCGCTCCAGCAGATGCTCGATGGCCAGGACGGCGCCGGGCGGGCGGTGGTGCGGATCGGCATGCTGCACTCGGAGCCGCGCATCGCCGGCGCCTTTGAGGAACTGGTTGCTGCCGGCGCAAACCAGGTGATCGGCATCGTGCTCGCGCCGCAGTTCTCACCGATCATCCTGGCGGGCTACGGCCGATCGCTCGAGGCGGCGCGGGCCGAAGCCTCGGTGGCGGTTCCGGTCCACCTCGCCGGGGCCTGGTACGACCGGGCCACCTTCATCGCCTCGCTTGCGGAACGGTTGGTTGCGGGACTGACCAGGTTCGACCCATCTCGCCGCAACCACGTGCCGGTGATCTTCACGGCGCACAGCGTCCCGCTCTCCGTGATGGAGCGCGATCCCGGGTACATCACCCAGCTCGCGGACACGGCGGCCGCGGTCGCCCAGTCGGTGGGGCTGTCGCGATCCCGCTGGCAATTCGCGTACCAGAGCGCCGGGCATTCGCCCGAGCCGTGGCTCACACCCGACCTGCTCGATGTGCTGCCGGCGCTCACGGCTGCCGGCCATCGCGAGGCCCTCATCGCCCCCTTGCAATTCTGCGCCGACCACCTCGAGGTGCTCTACGATCTCGATGTCGCCGCGCGCGAGCAGGCCGAGGCGGCCGGCATCGCCTACCACCGGATGGACATGCCCAACACCTCGCCCAGCTTTATCCGCGCGCTGGCCGATGTCGTCGCCCGTGAAATGGTCGCCGTCGCTTGAGACGCCCCTGACTGAATCGGTTCGGCAGGTCGAGCTGAGAGTGCTCGATGGCCCGAATCTGTACTTTCCGTGTCCCGCCATCAAGCTCACGCTGGCGGTCCCCGGCTGGCTGGCGCTGCCGGCCGATCGGGCCGAGCGACTGGCGCACCGCACCGGATTGTCGGCGGTGGCAAAACCTGGTCCGGCCGGCAGTGAGCAGCGGCGGCGCTACGTCGCGCGGCTGGCCGGTCACCTGACCCGGGCGCTGGCGCGGGCCGCCCGGACGCAGCTGGCGGTGCGGGCCCGACCCGGCGCGGAGCCTGAGGAGGTTGTCGTTGCCTTCCCCTGGCGACGCCGGCAGGCAGCCGAAGCGTTTGCGGCCAGGATTCGCGACCTGCTCGTGGCGACCCTGGACGGCCGGCGATCCATCGACCGTGCCGTCCACGAGGCTGCCGCCGGCCTTGACAACGTCGAAGCCGGGCCGGCCCCGCCCGTCCTCAGCCCGACGGTGCCCATCGTCGCCGTGACCGGCACCAACGGCAAGACGACGACGGTGCGGTTGACGGCCCACCTCGCCCGCGAAGCCGGCTGGATCGTCGCCTGCACCACCACCGACGGGGTCTACCGCGACGAGGTGCTGATCGAGGAGGGCGATTACTCCGGATTCAGCGGCGCCGCCCGCGCGCTCGGGACACCGGGCCTCAACCTGGCCGTCCTGGAGACCGCCCGCGGCGGCATCCTGTTGCGTGGGATCGGGACGACGCACAACGACGTCGCGGTGGTGACGAATATCACCGAGGACCACCTCGACCAGTACGGGATCCGTACCCTCGACCAGCTGGCCGAGGTCAAGGCCAGCATCACGCGGATCACCAAGCCGGACGGCTGGGCGGTGCTGAACGCGGATGATCCGCGGGTACTGGCGATGCGCCGGCAGGCCACCGGCCGGTCCTGGATCTTTTCCCTCGATGTCGACAACCCGGCCATTCGCGCCACGCTCGCCGACCGCGGTCATGTCACCACGGTGCTCGATGGCGCGCTGGTCGTAATGAGCTCGCGCCGCGATGTGCGCGCGCTGGTCAGTGTCGAGGACATCCCGGTCACCCTGGCGGGCATCTCGAGCCACAACCTTCGGAATGCGATGGCGGCGACCTCGGCCGCGCTGGCGGTCGGAGTCCCCGAAGACGCCGTCGTGCGCGGACTGCGGTCGTTCATCCTCGAGCCCGAGCGGAATCCGGGACGGGCCAACCTCTTTGAGCTCGACGGCCGCATCATCGTGGTCGACTACGCCCACAACGAAGACGGCATGCTCGGCCTGATCGAGATCTGCCGGGGCCTACGCGCGCCCGGCGCCAAAATCTGGCTGACATTCGGGATCGCCGGCGATCGAACCAATGCCATCATGCACCGCCTCGGCTACACGGCCGCGCGCGGAGCCGACCGCGTCGCGATCGCGGAACTGCGCCGCTACCTGCGGGGCCGCGAGCCGCACGAGCTCATCGAACGGCTGCGCGCCGGCGTCGTGGATGGAGGGCATCCAGTCCCGCCCGCCTTTCCCGACGAGATGACGGCGCTTACGTGGATGCTGGCGGAATCGTCAGACCGCGATGTGCTCGCGATCACCGCACTGGCGCAACGGCCCGAAATCTTTGCCTACATGAAGGAGCACGGTGCTGCGTCGCTCGGTCCGGACCGGGTCAAGGCGCTGGTCAAGCGGTCCCGGG
>JBDTEO010000039.1:0-26681 GCA_039922495.1 Candidatus Dormiibacter sp. | reverse complement strand
TGGACCTGATCGACCCGCCTGAAACGGACGCTGAGGGCAACACCCGAGGCTTTTCGATCGCGAGTGCGCCTTTCGAAGACACGATCATGATCGCATCAAGGATGCGCGATACGGCCTTCAAGCGGGTATTGAAGACCCTTCCGCTTGGCGCCGAAGTCAAGATCGAAGGCCCTTTCGGCGATCTGCGGCTGCACAATAACGCGAGTCGACCGGCCATCGTGCTGTCGGGTGGCATCGGGATCACACCGTTTCGGAGCATCCTCCTCCAAGCTGGGAACGACAAGCTCCAACATCACATCGTCTTTTTCTACGCGAATCGACGGCCCGAAGATGCTGCCTTCTTGGAGGACATGCGGGCCCTGGAAAGGCAGGACGCGAACTTCACGTTCATCCCGACCATGTCTGAGATGGAGAAATCGCATCTCTCCTGGGACGGCGAGAGAGGCGTGATCGACAAGGCGTTGTTGGAAAAGTATGTAACAGGCGTCGCGTCCGCGATCTATTACATCACCGGCCCACCGGGAATGGTGGAAGCGTTGCGGACGGTCCTCCAGGATGCCGGCGTGGATGATGACGACGTCCGGACTGAAGAGTTCACCGGCTACTGATCCAGAGCCGGTAGGGTCCCTGCTCGACTAACGCCGACTCACGTACCCGGCGGGGCCGCTGAGACGGATCGTTCTGTCGACTGGTCTTTGGGCAGTGCGGCGCTGCGCCGCGCCGGGGCGCGACCCAGTGGCTGGGTGGGTCGCTCCAACACCGGCGGCGGTGGGACCGTACGCGTGATCGGGCCGGCGGTCGTGACCGTTACTCGCTCGCCGTGATGGGTGATGTCCAGCGCGGCGCCCTCAAGGAGCGTGTAGCTCGCGTGGCGATGGTTGACCTCGATGCTGAGCAGCCGACCCCGGTAGGTGAGCCGGAACGCGAGGCGGGTCAACGCCTCGGGCAAACGAGGCGCGAACGCGAGGGCTCCGTCATGGTCTCGCATCCCACCGAATCCTGCCACGGCGGCGAGCCAGACGCCAGCCAGCGAGGCCATGTGGAGACCGTTGCGCACATTCCGCTCCAGGTCCTCGAGATCCATCAGCGCCGCCTCCCCGAAGTAGTCGTACGCCAGCTCGAGGTGCCCGACCTCCGACGCCACGACCGCCTGGGTGCACGCCGAGAGCGATGAGTCCCGTACCGTGAGGGCTTCGTAGTAAGCGAAGTCGCGCGCCTTCTGCTCACTGGTGAAGGCATCACCGCGGAGATGAAGGGCCAGCACGAGGTCCGCCTGCTTGACGACCTGCTTGCGGTAAAGGTCGAAGTAGGGGAAGTGGAGGAGCAGCGGGTATTGGTCGGGCCGGGTGCGGGCAAAGTCCCAGCGCTGATGCTGCGTGAAAGCCTCCGCCTGAGGATGGACTCCGAGCGCTTCGTCGTAGGGGAGGACCATCGCTTTCGCTGCATCACGCCAGGCGGCGGTCTCCTCGGTGTCGACCCCCAGCGCGGCGGCTCGATCGGGGTGGCGCTCGATCGCATCCGCCGCCGCCCGCAGGTTCCGCTCGGCCATCAGGTTCGTGTAGACGTTGTTGTCGGCGATCGCACTGTACTCGTCGGGGCCGGTTACGCCGTCTATCCGAAAGCGGCCCTCCTGGTCATGGTGACCGAGCGAGCGCCAGAGCCGTGCGGTCTCTACCAGTAGCTCCAGGCCGGCCTCGCGGTCGAAGGCCTCATCCGCGGTGGCCGACCAGTAGCGCAGGACGGCGTCGGCGATGTCGGCGTTGATGTGAAAAGCGGCGGTCCCGGCCGGCCAGTACCCCGAGCACTCCTTCCCGTCGATGGTGCGCCAGGGAAAGGCGGCGCCCGCAAGCCCGAGGACGTTCGCCCGCTCCCGCGCCAGGGACAGGGTCTCGTGCCGCCAGCGGAGCGCGGCGGCGACGGCTTCCGGCGCGGTGTAGGTCAGTACCGGAAGGACGAACGTTTCGGCGTCCCAGAACGTGTGCCCGTCGTAGCCAGCGCCGGTTAGGCCCTTGGCGGGAATCGGACGTTGCTCCGCTCTGGCCGCCGCCTGCAAGACCTGAAACAGCGCAAACCGGACGGCCTGCTGAATCTGGGCATCGCCCTCGACTTCCACATCAGCCCGATTCCAGAAGTCCTGCAGGTACGACCGCTGATCGGCGAGCAGTCCATCCCATCCGCGGTGACACGCAGCCGCCAGCGCGCCCTCGACCTGGTCGCGTAAGGCCGGTACCGACCGCTGGCTCGACCAGCCGTAGCCCACGAACTTGATCACCCGCAGACGCTGCCCCGGCTCGAGGTGAGCCGTAATGATGAGTCGTCCCAGGTCCGGACCGCTCTCCGTCCTCAGCTCCGTGTCAGCCGGTCCGTCCACGACGTGATCCATGCCGGCAGCCAGGCGCAGACGGCTGGCTCCAGTGGCGTGGATGAGGACCACCCGTTGGTCGTGGTGTCCGAACTGCTCTGACCGCAACAGCGAGCGCAGCACCGTCGCGGTGCGTGGATCCTGATCCTGCGGTGGGAGCGGCTCGTTGGCGGCCAACTCGGATTGCACGACCACGTCGGCCTCCCTGCCAACTGGTTCCACCTCGTAGAGCACCGCCGCCACCGCCCGCTGCGCCAGGGAGACGAGCCGGGTCGAGGAGACCTGGACGGTACAGTTGGCTGGCGACTGCCACCTGGCACGCCGTCGCAACACCCCGGCGCGGAAGTCCAGCAGGCGCTCGTGCGACAGGAGGGTTCCGTACCGGACGTCGAACGGCTCGTCGTCCACCAGCAGCCGAATGACCTTGCCGTCCGTGACATTGACCACGGTCTCGCCCGCCTCCGGATAGCCGTACCCGGCTTCCGAATATGGGAGTGGGCGGCCCTCGAAGAATCCGTTGAGATAGCTCCCCGGGAGCCCATGCGGCTCTCCCTCGTCGAGGTTACCCCGCAGCCCGATATGACCGTTTGAGAGAGCAAAGAGCGATTCTGCTTGCCCCAGCACGCCGAGGTCCAGGCTGGTCTCCCGGATCCCCCAGGGCTCGACCGGAAAGGCCGGGTGCTCGATCACGGGGCCAGGAGGTCGGCGAGATCCGACACGACGACATCGGCGCCATGCTCACGCAACGCCTCCGCCTGTCCACCTCGGTCGACCCCGACGACGAAGCCAAATCGGCCCGCCCGTCCAGCAGCGACCCCGGCCAGTGCATCCTCGAAGACGGCGGCCTGGCTGGGCCTCAGGCCGAGTTCGCGGGCCGCCGCCAGGTACGTATCGGGGGCCGGCTTCCCCTTCAGATGGTCGCGCTCGGCGACGACGCCGTCGATACGCTTGTCAAAGAGGCCTTCCATGCCGGCAGCCTTGAGCACCTCGCGACAGTTCGTGCTGGAGGAAACCACGGCGGACCGCAGCCCCGCCTCACGGATCGCTGCCAGATAGCGCACCGATCCCTCGTAGGATTGCACCCCGTGTTCCTGAATCAGGTGGAGGACGAGCTCGTTCTTGCGGTTTCCGAGTCCACCGATGGTCTCCTTATCCGGCGGGTCGCTCGGTTCTCCAGGGGGCAACTCGATGTGCCGGGAGCCAAGGAACGACCGCACCCCATCGTAGCGTGGCTTCCCGTCAACGTACGTGTCATAGTCCGCAACCTGGTCGAAGGGCACGAACGGTTGATGGGCCTTTGCCGATCGGTCCCGCAGGTAGGCGTCGAACATCTGCTTCCAGGCGGCCGCGTGCACTTTGGCGGTCTGGGTCAACACGCCATCGAGGTCGAACAGGCAGGCCGCCACGGCCTGCGGCAGCCCAAGCCGAGTCATCGGGCCCTTGTCGGGCACCGGTACCACACGCTGCGATGTACTGCTCAACGTATGCCGCTAACCATAGGGGAATGCGACCTCCTTAGTAGCCCAGCTGTCGGTCCACGACGCCGAGTAGAGGCTCGTGCCGGAGGTACCGACCGATGTTCTCCGTGATGCGCGCCGCCATCTGGGGTCGTTCCATTTGGGCGGGCTGGCGTCGTGCGAGGTGATGATGCCGTTGTCCAGCCCCCAGGGCGGATGGCCTTCCGGCAGCGGCTCCGGGTCCGTAACGTCCAGCTGGGCCAGCCTGACGAGGATCTGGCCTTTGCGCCTGCTGTAGCCGGAGCTTGCGAAGCCAGGCCGTTCCGGTACCGCGACCTCGGCAGCATGGCCTATCTGTCGCGCGGCCACGCGGTGGTCTCCTTCCGCCGCCTCAAGGTGAGCGGATTCGTGGGCTGGCTAATGTGGCTGGTGTTCCACATCGCGTTTCTCACCGGGTACATGAACCGCATGAGCGCGCTGTTCGCGACTGATCTTAGGTTCGGAAATCGGCCGCTCTGTTAGGAATCACACAGCGTCAGCCGCATCCTACGACTACAAGTTGTGAAGCCGCCCGTTATCGAGAAACGCGAACCACATCCTCGGCTGTGCAGGAAGGAGATCGCCCATGGGAACCGTAACCACCAATCTGACCCAGAAGGAGACGAAGTTCCTGACGGAGCTGGGCCAACAGCTTCGGGTGGACAGCATCCGCTGCAGCACGGCGGCCGGCTCCGGCCATCCCACCTCGTCCATGTCGGCGGCCGACCTGATCGCCGTGCTGCTCAGCCGGCACCTGCTCTATGACTGGGAGAAGCCGGACGAGGCCACCAACGACCACCTCATCTTCTCCAAGGGCCACGCTTCGCCACTTTGCTACGCGATGTTCAAGGCGGCCGGCGCCATATCCGATAAGGAACTGCTGACCTTTCGAAAGCTCGGCTCCCGCCTTGAGGGGCACCCCACCCCGCTGCTGCCCTGGGTGGATGTGGCCACCGGCTCGCTTGCCCAGGGGTTGCCAATCGCGGTGGGAGTGGCGCTGGCCGGCAAGAACCTGGACCGGCTCCCTTACCATGTGTGGACGCTTTGCGGCGATTCCGAGGTCGCTGAGGGATCGATCTGGGAAGGAATCGACAAGGCCAGCTGGCACGGGCTCTCCAACTTCACCGCCATCATCGACGTCAACCGGCTGGGCCAGCGCGGCGAAACCGAGTTCGGTTGGGACCTCGAGGTCTACCGGCAGCGGGTCGAGGCATTCGGAGCACACGCGATCGTGATCGATGGACATGACCTGGAGCAGATCGACAGTGCATTGCAGCACGCCCGTCGGGCCGTCGACCGGCCCACTGTGGTGCTCGCCCGAACCGTCAAGGGCAAAGGGTTTCGCGAGATCGAGAACCTCAATGGCTGGCACGGCAAGGCGCTGCCCGAGGAGATGGCGGTGCGGGCGATTGCGGAGCTGGGCGGCGTTCGCGACCTCAAGGTGGAGACTCGCAAGCCTCCGGCTGGCGAGCCCGCTCCGATGAACGTCTCGGGCAAGGTGACGCTGCCCGTCTACGAGCTTGGACACAAGGTCGCCACTCGCCAGGCCTATGGCGACGCGCTGCTCGCGCTAGGCAATCACCCGGGCGTGGTGGCGATGGACGCCGAAGTCAGTAACTCCACCCACGCCGACGAGTTCGGGAAGCGCTACCCCGACCGCTTCTTCGAAATGTATATCGCCGAGGAGATGCTGGTCTCCGCCGCAATCGGCATGGCCATTCGCGGCTACATCCCCTTCGCATCGACCTTCGCCGCGTTCTTCTCCCGAGCCTACGACTTCATCCGGATGGCCGGCATCTCGCAGGTGAACATCCGGCTAGTGGGCTCGCACGCCGGCGTGGAGATCGGCCAGGACGGCCCTTCTCAGATGGCGCTGGAGGACCTGGCGGCGCTTCGCGCCATCCACGGCTCGATCGTTCTCTACCCGTGCGATGCCACCTCGGCGGCAAAGCTCACCGGGCTGATGGCCGACACCCCGGGCATCGTCTACCTGCGCACCACCCGCGGCGCCTATCCGGTCCTCTATCCGCCGAGCGAGGAATTCAGGGTGGGCGGTTCCAAGGTGCTGCGGCGCTCCGATCATGACCGTGTGACCCTGATCGGGGGCGGGGTGACCGTGCACGGCTGCCTGGCCGCGGCCGACCAGCTCGCCGCCGAGGGCATTGCGGCCCGCGTCATCGACCTCTACAGCGTCAAGCCCCTCGACATCGGCACGCTTCGCCAGGCCTGTCAGGATACTGAGGGTCTGTTCGTGGTGGCGGAGGACCATTACCCGCAAGGCGGCATCGCGGCGGCCGTCTTAGAGGCGTTCGCCGAGGACGCTGAGCGGCCACGGATGGCCCACTGCGCAGTTCGCACTTTGCCTGGCTCGGGCACGCCGGGCGAGCTCATGGATGCTGCGGGGATCTCCGCCGACCACATCGTCGCGGCAGCCCGGAGGCTGGTAAGAAGTAGGGAGAGGACAAGTGCCGAGGCACAAGCGCCTTCGGTGGTCGAGGGTTTGGACTGAACGTTGTATCTGGCCCGCGGCCTTGAAAGCATCCGGCGTACCTTTCAAACGCGCCTACGAGCGGCGGTATCAGCATCACTGTTGCCACGCGAGGCATACTCCAGGCCCCGGCTCTCGGCCGGTTGGATCGCGCGCAACCGTTGCTCCAGGACCCATCCGGCGACCTGGACCTGCGAACGAAATGCCAGCTTGCAAGAATGTTGGCGACATGCGACGAGACGGTGGCTAGTCCGGATATGCAGCCGCCGGGCAATGGCAGGATTGCTGAGTCCCAGCGCCACCAGATCCGCAACCTGATGCTCACGCTCGGTCAGCGGTTCCGGCTCGCTTTGGCTCGGAGCCTCCGATGCTACGCCGAAGATGCGGAGCACGCCGGTCGCGGCCTCACGCCTTGATCCTGGCTCTGCCACTCCTCCGGCGAGATCCGATCTCTCCGAGACGGGGGCTCGGTAACGTCCATGACGACGTTGAACAGATGGCTCACCTTGTCGGTGGGGTCGCTTAGCGGGTAGATCGAATCCTGGGACTGACCGGCGCGACCTTCGCTAGCGGGGCGCCTCTTCCTCCCAGGCCGCACGCACCTTCGCTTCGACTTCGGGCGACGGGAGTGAGGCTCCCTCCGGCTTGAAGACGTCCGCAATATCCGGGACCTCGCGACGGAGCCGCTCGATCATGGCTGCCTCGATCGCCCAGGGCAGAGCCCGTTCCTCCGGCTGCCCCTTCGATCGCACCTTGTCGAGCGCCGCGGGGAACTGGTCCACAGCCTCCCGCACGATCACCCGCCGGAAATCGGTACGCAGCGCATCCGACGACTGGTAACCGAGCAATCGCGAGAGCACTTTCTCATAGGCATGAACCTGCTCCGTGCTGACCGCTGCACGTGCTTGCACCATTTCGTTCTCCTCCTTTCCTGCCATACTCCGCACCAAATCGGCTCCTCGCAAGGGCCAATCTGTTAGATTTCGGTCAGGCCAGTGGATCTCCCGCTCACCCTCGATCCCGCCGCCGAGACTCCGCTGTACCGCCAGCTCTATGACCAAATCCGGCAGCGGATCCTCGCCGGCCAGCTGGCACCCGGGACGCGGCTCCCAGCCAGCCGTGAACTGGCCGCTCAGCTCAAGATCTCGCGCAACACGGTGACCAACGCCTATGAGCAGCTCGCGGCTGAGGGATACCTGGAGTCGCGCGTGGGTGCCTGGACCTTTGTCGCCTCCCAGCTGACTCCCGACCGGGCCACCCGGCCGCGGTCCCTCGGTCCGACCGGTGAGCCACTCACGCCACGGCTGAATCGGTATGCGGAGATCCTCAAGGAGGGCTACCGGCTTGCCTATGCCCCGCAGGCACCAGTCACGTATGACTTTCGCCGTTTTGCCCCCGCGCTCGACGCCTTCCCTGTCGCCGAGTGGCGGCGGATCGTCGCGCGCCAGTGGCTCGCACCGTCCCCAGCCGACCTCGGGTATGGCAGCGCGCAGGGGAGTGCGCTCCTACGGAAGGAAGTCGCCGCCTACGTCGCCCGCGCCCGCGCAGTGAACTGCACCCCGGAGCAGATCGTGATTACAACCGGATCCCAGCAGGCCTTCGACGTCCTGGCTCGGATCACTCTCGAGCCTGGCAGTGCGGTGGTCATCGAGGAACCAGGCTACGTCGGCGCCCGGGCGATTTTCGCTTCCCACGGTGCTGCCGTCGTGCCGGTCCCGGTTGACCGGGACGGCATCGACGTCGACGCGTTGCGCCGTCGCCGCCACGGGCGGATCCGGCTCGCCTACGTCACGCCCTCGCACCAGTTCCCCACGGGGGTAGCGATGAGCTTGCCGAGGCGGCTTGCGCTGCTCCAGTGGGCCACCGATGCCCGCGCCATGATTGTCGAGGACGATTACGACAGTGAGTTCCGTTACGAGGGGGGCACTTTCGAGTCGCTGCAAGGGCTGGATACCCACCAGGTGGTGGTGTACGTCGGCACCTTCAGCAAGGTGCTGAGCCCCGCCCTAAGGGTCGGCTATGTCGTGCTCCCCCAATTGCTGGTCGAACCGTTCGTCGCGGCCAAGAGCCTGGCGGACCGGCACACAGCGTCCTTCCAGCAGGCAGCGCTCGCCGCCTTCATGGAAAGTGGCCAGTTCGTCCGGCACCTTCGGCGCCTCAGACGGCTTCACCGACTTCGGCGGGACGCGCTCTTGCGTGCGCTTGTGACGCACTTCGGGGAGGATGCCCTGATCGGCGAAGCGCGCGCCGGCCTCCATATCCAGGTCCGCTGGCGTGGCTGCCCCGCGACCGACACCCTCCTAGAGCGCGCGCGTGAGGCGGGGATCGGCCTCTTCCGCGCCCGCTCCCTCTACGTCAACCCGCCACCGTCAGACCCGGGGGTCTTGATGACCTTCGCCACCATGCCCGAGCCGAAGATTCATGCCGGCGTCGCCGCTCTGGCAAAGGTACTGGCTGCGGCTAAGGCGCCTTGACCGGCTCGGACTCCCGGATGCCATACCGCTTGATCCAGGCCTGCCGCAGGTCTGCTTCCTTCACGTTCTCGTTGAACATGTAGGCGGGGGAGAGCAGCGGGCGCGCCTGCTCGACCCGGATCCGGATGACATGGTTGGCCGGGTAATGAGGTCCGTGCGTCGCATGGAGGTGCTCGACGGCCGCGCTGTACATCGGATCGTCCTTACCCAGAAATTCGGCGACGCCCCTGAAGCGGTAGCCCCGCCGGCGCAAGAAGTCCACGCAGTTGACCTCCACCCGCGGGTCGCGCTGCAGGTTCTTCACGGTCTTTGGGGATGCGATATCCACGAAGACCAGATGCTGGTCGTCGACCGCCCGCACCGTGCCCTTGGGCGACACGTTGGGCGACCCGTCCTCGTTGACAGTAGCCACAAAGCTCAGCCGTATGTCGTTCACGATCTGCTTCATGTCGTCCGTAATCCGATTCATCAGACGGTCGCGACCTCCTTGAGCAGCCCGGTCGATTCGGCGGTCGGGTTGTAGAGCCCGGCGACCGCTTTCGACATCTCCAGCATGTGTTCAGGAGTCAGCGTCCAGCGATAGGTCCGCGACCCCCAGATCTCGTGCCAGAGGCCGGTCTGCGTGTGATGCAGGGTCTGAGCGTGGCTCTTTTCCATCGTTCCCAGGTTGACCGGTTTGCGGATTGTCTCGTACTGACGCAGCACCCCGTCCGAGAGATTACGTCGGCGCAGCCCGTTGCGGATCACTGCGGCCAGGATGTCGGCGTCACAGAAGGCCATGTTCATGCCCTGAGCAGTCCCAGGGTGGACCAGGTGCGCCGCGTCGCCAACTAGTGCCGCGCCATGCGCGACGTACTGGTCAGCATGCAGCCAGTGGACGCTGTAGCTGTGTGCTCCTGGAAGCGTGGCCGAGACTTTCTCGAGCACGGGCGCCCGTAGCTTGAGCTGGTAGAGGAGTTCGGTGTTGGTGAGCTTGCGCCACTTCGGCAGCGACCCCTTCTCGATCTGGACCGCGACCCGAAGCGTGGTCCCGCCATCCAGGGGGATGAGTACAGTCAAGCCGTTGCGCGTGATCCAGCGCATGCCACGGCTGTCGAGCTCGGGGATTTGGGGTTTGTCCACGAAGACCATCAAGTACTCGTGGTCGTAGACGTAGCGTTGCTCCGCCGCAATACCCAGGAATTCTCGGAAGTGTGAGGTCTGGCCATCAGCACCGACCACCACCCGGCCCCGAGCGCGGAAGACGGCGCCGTCGTCGAGAGTCCCCATCACGCCGGTGATCCGATCATCGTTCATGAGGACCGTCGTCACGGTGGCGCCCCGGTGCATCTGGATCTCCTTCCGCTGGACAACCACGTCGGAAAAGGCCTGGTGGATCTTCGGATGGCGCAGCACCTTTGCGTACTTGAAGGGGAAGTCGAGGTTCTCGAACGACCACGTCCCGAGGTAGCCGAGGCGCGGGTTCCAGAAGGTCCACTCCTTCAGGTTGTAGGCGCCCAGCTCAACGATCCGGTCGAGAACGCCCCAGCGCTCGAGGATGCTGAGCCCCATCGGCTGCAGCGCGTCGCCCCGGTTGATCTCCTGGATCTGCCGGTGCCGCTCCAGGACAACGGAGCTGACCCCGAGCGTCGAGAGTGCGATCGCCATACCCATCCCGCCGACAGCGCCGCCGATAATGACGACCTCGGCCTCCCACTCTTCGGTCGGGTCCCCCTGAACGGGCTTCTGGCCGGTTAGGGGGTGACGCTGCTCGGGCATAGTCTCAGCCTCCTATGGCCGCAGGACGCCCTGCGGCGCTTGCGTGGGATACCGATGCGGCATTTTCGGCCGCTCGTGATGGTCGTGGGCTTCGCGCAGCGGCCGGGCGTGTATTTCCTCGACCAGGTCGACCACGCCCTGCACGGCCGCGTCCAGGAGCTCGACCCCCTTCTGCGCCGTAGCGAGCGTGGCGTCACCCATCGTGCCGCTCTGCGTGTATGCGCTGAAGGGCTCGATGAAGCCGGCGGTCGTTGCTCGGTCGCCGCCCCCGCCGGTATCAATCCAGAAATAGCGAGAATCGTTGAGGCCCACGTTGCGGTCCCGATGCTCCATCTGGACCAGTTCCGGCCGGATGGCGAGATAGAGCGAGGTCTCCAACTCACAGGCATGGAAGCCGCTCGGTGCGGGCGACTCCCGGACGCGCGCCGCCACCTGCTTGAAGGGCTCCAGCTGCCAGTGCGAGATTAGCCCGATGAAGGCGCCCGTCTCCAGGGCAGCGAGCCGGATCGACACTTCGAGGAACGGGATGTTCCCACCGTGGCCGTTAAGCACAAGGACCTTCGTGAATCCGTTGTGAACGACGCTCCGGCAGACATCGGACACGTAGTCGATGAAGACACGGCCGGTGATCGTGATCCCCCCCGGCCAGTCCATGTTGTGAGCGGTGAAACCGTGGTTGATGCTGGGCGCCACCAGAGCCTTTTCGGGGAGCCGCTGCGCTGCGCGGGTGGCCAGCGTCTCCGGAACCAGGTAGTCCGCGTTGGTCGGAAGATGCCGGCCGTGCTGTTCCGTGACGCCCACCGGCAGGATCACCACCCGCTGCTGTTTCGCCGCCTCCTGGATCTCCGGCCAGGTCATTTCGCCCCACAAGATCCTTTCCATGCTCCGCTCCTCCACTCAGCGTTCGACCTCGTCCGGGATCCGGTACCAGGGCATCTTCCTGCCCACCCGGTTGCGGAGCTTCCAGCTTACGGACTTGGGCGCATCATCGACGGCCTGGATGATGCGCGTAAGCGCGGCCTCGATGCGGGGCGCCAGGGCGGGGAAGGTCCGGGCGAAATCGGCCAATCGCGGATGATGGTCGTGGAGCACCGCCCACCAGGGCCACTCTCTGCCGGCCAGCCGTGCGATGCGGGTCACGTTGATGACTCGATCTCCATCGGCGTCGGCGAGTGGCAGGTCGGTCAGCAGGCTGAACAGATCGAGCACATCCTTCCAGTTCAGTTCTGCGATCTGCCACTTGGTCAGAAGCAGGTCGGTCGCATTCACCGCCCGCGACGATAGGCGGAGCCGGTCGCGCAGGTCGAGGTCGAGGCACATCTCGAAGCGGTCGACGAAAACGTCGAGCTTGATTCCATTTCGGCGGTAAATCAGCCGCGAGGCGCCCTGCATCGCATTGAAGGGTTCCTGGCCGGTGTAGCCGAGGTCGGTCAGGATCCGGCGCAGGGCGGGGGCATCGCCGCCAGTCACCGCCAGGTCGATGTCGTGGTAGGTGCGCGATAGCGGCTCGGACCGGGCGGAGGGACAGAGCTGCCAGACCGCCATCCCGCCCAGCAGCCTGGCCGACGTCGCATGAAGCGCTTCAAGCAGGCGGTCCGCCTCGGCGATCAGCGCGGCATCGTCGCGCTCGCCGGTCCCCATGCGTGTCGCCACCTCCGCGAACATGCTAAACCGGTCGCCGCAAAACGTCGTGGACGAGGGCGACATGCTAGGCAGGCGGGATCTCCCGGAAGAGCATTCGCGTGTCGATCCCCTGCCGCCGGTTGTGGGCGCGCATCACAAAGAACGCGACGATCGCCAGGACGATGACGGCGGTCGCGACGTCGAGGCCCGTCTGGTGAATGTAGGCGAACGGGTTCTGCGCGGCGGTGAGTGCGCTGAAGATCGGCTGCACCGCAATGAACCAGTAAACGACGAGGACGAAGGCCGCCCAGGCGGCGCCCATCCAGGGCAGCTGCCGACTGAAAGGTGCCAAACGGGCCAGCTCCGGGCGACGCCACCGCAATAGCAGCGCGTTGAGCCCCGGCATGAGGAAGGTCAGGGAGAGCAGGACGATCGAGGCCCAGATCTGGAAGCCCAGGTTGTAGTTCAGGAAGTAGATGGCGACCAGCGACACCTCCGCCACGACGATGGCCGCGATGATGGCGTTCATCGGGGCATGGGTGCGCTCGTTCACCTCGCTGAACCAGGCCGGCACCAGCCGGTCCATGCCCCAGGCAAGCAGCATCCGGGAGATGAGGACGAAGTAAACGGGCACAATCATGAAGTTGAGGAGCGCGCCGCCCACGATCAAAAGCGCCCACAGCGGCCACGCGCCAGGCGCCGCGATGGCGGCCAGGTACGGCGCCACGGGTGGCTGTCCGCCCGGCAGTTGCTGGGATTGGCTCCAGAAGAGCGATCCCCACGCCGCGACGAGATTGTTGCCAAACGGCCGGGCAATGACGTCCCCGTAGATGGAGCTGATGACGACGATGGTGGCCAGCGCGGCCAGCACTGCGATCAGGACCGCCCGTGTCACATTACCCCGGACTTCGCCCGCTATGTAAGCGGATCCCTGGAACCCGATGAAGTTGAGCAGGGTCACGCCGATGAACGCCATGAACGCGCTGAACGCGAAGCTGCCGAGCGCGCCCGATCCCGCCTTGAGGATGGCCCCCTCGTCCTGACCGGTCGCCCCCTTCAGGTTGGCGAGGAAGGACGCGTGGCTGATGAAGAAGGAGCTAACGAACATCAGGACCACGGTCCCCAGGGCGAGCAGACCGAGAACTGTCACGATCCGGTGGAACGATCGCACGGGGGCGAGTGCGATGGCAGCGGCGCCGACCACGAACAGGCTCGCGACCAGGAACCCGACCCAGTTCGTGCTGAACCATCCCGTCGAGTTGGTCAGCGCCCCCGTGCCCAGGTTCACCACCGAGCCGAAGAGCGAGATCTGGGTGAGAAGGAGCGGAATGTTGACGCTGATCAGCGCAATCAGCGCAATCACCAGCATCGCAGCTTCGACGAACCCGACGGCCGGCGAGATGATCCGCGAGGTGAAGACGTAGTCGCCACCGCTCCGCGGCATAATCGTGGCGAGCGCGGCGAAGATGACCGCGTAAAGGATGCAGAAGATCCCGGTCAGGATACCGGCCCAGGCGTAGGCCGAGAAAAACGATGTCCAGAATGGCGCGAAGGACAGTGTCCACAGGACCGGAATCCAGGTGATCTGCGGACCGATGAACGCCGCTAAGTTGAAGAAGTACGCATTCGTGAGGCTGACCTGGCGGACCAGGCCAGACGCCTGGCGCAGAAAGAGACCGGGGCGTGGCGCTCCTTCGGCCGGGCTACTCGGCGGCCCGGTTGAGATGGTGTTCATGGCGCTTCATCCCTCCCAAAAAGTGCTTCCCCGATGCAACCTTACGAGGAAATCGGCCCCAAACAAGGGCCAATGAGCCCGGCAGTCAGGCGGTCCGATTTCCCCGAGTCAGGGCTGGCAGTGGCCGTCCGGCGGCGGGACATCCAGCGCCGGGTTGCGGCTAAAGAAGCCCCACGGCTTGAGCAGGAAGCCGGTGTACTCGACGGGCATCACGGGCCAATCCTCCGGCCGCACGACGTGCGCGACACCAAACGTGTACCAGAGCACGATGTCCTCATTCTCAAGCGGTCGGTTTTCAGCGGTCCACCTCGGGAGGCCGTCGCCCCCCGGATGTTGGTTGGGATACTCGCCAGCCGCGTGCCGCTCGTTCGCGTCGAACCGTGTCACCCAGAGGTTCCTGGTGGCGAATCCGGCGCGCTTGGCCAGGGCCGTTCCCGGGCCAGCCAGCAGAACCGGCGTTGACATCGGGACTAGCTGGTAGCCGGTCGCCCTACCGATCGCGTTTCGCACCGACGGGTTCACGACAATCCATCTGCGTGATGCAGTGGAGTCGGTCAGCCGCTGAGCCTCCATTTCCCTGGCCAGGAGGGTCGACCTGGTCACCATGCCGGTGCCGTACGGATTGTCGGCTCCTGCCGGCATGACCTCGACGTCGACCTCGTGGACCGAGTTGCGTGGCCCATCAACTTCCATATCGAGGCGGACGTTGAAGAGGTGCTGGTGATGCATGGCCGACAGCCCAGGCCCCACCAGCTCCGCGTGCCGCGGCTCTCGGCCCGGCTCCACGGCGGCGGTCTGGACGATGCCCGTTAGCTTGACTTGAAACTCAATGGTACCGTCGAGGTAGAAGTACCAGAAGAAGCCGTACTCGTAGTTCAGCAGCGTCGAAATGGACGAAACCACCAACCGGCGGGATCGGCGCGTCTGCCTTCCGCCTTGGGGAAAGTCGAAGTGCTTCCAGAGAATGCCGAAATCCTCCTCGTGAATACAGATCGCCTTCGGCATGTGCACCGGCTCGCCCGAGTCGTCGAACAGGGTGACGTCGAGGTAGCGGATCTCGCCCAGGCAATCGCACCCGAGCTCAAGCGCATTGACCCCCTTCCCGACCCCGTAGTCCCCGGCGTCAAAGGCTCCCTGGTAAAAGTGAGCCGGGCTCACGTCGCCGTAGGGAACGACCATTTCCGACAGGCCGGCCCGGTAGAGGATCGGCCGGACGCGCTCCCCGTCCTCGTACCCGATGGTGTGAAGCACCAGGCCCTCACGCGCATTAAAAGAGATTCGCATCCGCCACCGCTGCCACCTCAGCTCCCAGCCATCAACCGTGAAGCTCGGACCCTCGGGCTGGGTGATGGCGATCGGTTTCAGGTCGGTGCGCATACCGGCGGCGGGTGAGTCGTAGCGACCCGGATCCTTGGGAATTGGCACAACGCCGGTATCCACCACCTTTGTCACCCGGGCGGCGACCAGGTCGACGTAGGCAAGCACGCCCTCGATCGGTCGGGCGTACGGGTTGTCCTCCGGATGTTCCCGCAAATAGGAGAGCGAGCTGACCAACCGGCGCCCCTGCTCCTCGGCAATCCCGAAGTTGCCGATGAACCATGGGTCGATCCGTACCTGCTCGAAGTCGGTGATCCCGCGCCTCCGAATGGCCGCCTGCCACTCGGGATGCGCGCGGATGAGCCCGTCAGCGACGGCGAACTCCTCGAAGAGGAAGGGGGCCTGCACGCCGGGGATCTGCTGAAACGACACGACCCGGCGCTCGTGCAGCGACACGACCGCTTCGTAGACCGCCCCATCGGCCCGGTCCATGATCGCGAAGAAGACCTCCCGGGGCGCCGGGTCACCGGCACGAAAGCCGCGCACCACCTCCTTGGCCGGCTCGTGCAGGGCGATACTGGCGAAGCGCGCCTGCAACCCGAGCCGGCCACCCACACGGAGTAGCTCATGCGCGGCGCGGATCTCGTTCGCGGTCAGCGGGTCGAGCGGATGGCGGGCAGCCGTCGAAGCGGCTCGGCGCGCCTCGTCAGCGATCACCGACCAGCGCCCGTAGCTTGAATCGCTGGGTCTTCCCGGTGGCAGTCTTGGGGAGCTCTGGCACGAACTCCACCCAGCGGGGCCGCTTGTACTCCGCGATCTTCGACCGCACGAAGTCCTGCAGCTCCTTGGCCAGCGCGTCGGAGGGTTCGGTCCCCTTGGCCAGGACGACGTAGGCCATCGGCTTCTCCAGCTCCTCCCGATCCTTTCGACCTATGACGCCGGCCTCCTGGACCGCTGGGTGCGCCATCAGCGTGTTCTCGATCTCGACCGGACTCACCCAGATGCCGCCCACTTTGAGCATGTCGTCGGACCGCCCCGCATACCAGTAGTACCCTTCGGCATCGCGGGAGTACTTGTCCCCGGTCCGGATCCAGTGGCCCTCGATGGTGTCCTTGGTCCGCTCGTGCTTGTTCCAGTAGTAGGCGCAGGTGCTGTCGCCCTTGATCAGCAGGCTCCCGATCTCGCCGTTGGGCACCGGGGCGCCCTGCTCGTCCACCAGCTTCGCCTCGTATCCGGGCACCAGCTTTCCGGTCGAGCCGGGCCGCGCCCGCCCCTTGTGGTTGGAGATGAAGATGTGCAGGATCTCGGTGCTGCCGATCCCGTCCAGAATCTCGACGTGGAAGCGATCGAGGAAACGGTCGTAGAGCGCCTTCGGCAGCGCCTCCCCCGCGGAGACCGCCAGGCGCACACCGGACAGGTCGAAGTCTCCCGCGCCGTCCTTCTGATGGGCCAGCAGCATCCCGTAGTTGGTGGGCACTGAGTAAAAGAGCGTCGGCTTGAAGCGCTCGATCGTCGCGTAGACGTTTGGCGCGGTGGGCGGTCCCGGCCAGAGGATGGTGGTCGCCCCGACCGCGAAGGGAAAGGTCAGCGCGTTGCCGAGGCCGTAGGCGAAGAACAGCTTGGCGACCGAGAAGGTGCGGTCCTGATCCGTGATGTCCAGGATCGGCTTTGCGTAGAGCTCGACCGTGTGCACAATGTCGTGATGCAGGTGGACGGCGCCCTTGGGAAAGCCGGTCGTGCCCGATGAGTAGAGCCAGAAGGCGACGTCGTCCTTGCTGGTCGGCTCAACCGCCAGCAACGCAGGCTGGCCGAGCAACTCGTCAAACGACCGGGTTCCCTCGGTGGCATTGCCGACAACAACAATCTCCCGTAGAGAGCGAAGCTCCGCGCGGGGGATGGCCTGCAACGCGGGAAGCAGCGCCTCGCTGACGACCACGACCAGCGCGCCGGAGTCGTTCAGCATGTAGCGGTAGTCCGGGGCCTTGAGGAGGGTGTTGGTCGGGATCGGGACAGCGCCCAGCTTGAGCGCGCCGAAGAAACTGTACACGAACGCCGGGCCGTCGAGCAGTAGGAGCATAATGCGCTCCTCGCGTCGCACGCCGAGAGCGCGCAAGCCGTTCGCCACCCGGTCCGAGCGCTCTTTCACCTGGGCGTAGGTGACCGTTTCATCGCCGCAGAGGATGGCGGTGCGCTCCCCGCGACCTTCACTGATGTGACGGTCGACGAGCCACTCCGCGACGTTGAAACGATCTGGTACCAGGAGAGGCGGCCCCGCCTCCCCGTCCACACGCTCGCTGGTGGTTGCCATGGCCCTGCCTGCCTCCGTCCTACCGCACCGGGGCACTCGTCGGCGCCTCGCGGCGCTTCCCGTCGGGCGAGCCGGGATCAGTTGCCCTGACGCGAAGCCCGTACCGCCCCGGAGCAAGGATACCGTTAGGATCCAGCGCCCGCTTCAGCTCGAGCGCGACGTCGCGCAATTCCGGCATGCTCGCCATGACGCGGTCCTGGAAGAGCGTGTTCGGTCGCGAGACGAGGTAGCCGGCGGCTGCGAACTCGTCCAGCAGCCGCCCATAGCAACTGATGGCCGCGGTGCGCTGGGCGGGATCCGTCGTGTCGTAAATGATCGGCTGGGTCGCGCGGACGCTCCGCGGCGCGCAGAGGTATTCGATCGTGTAGTCGAACCCGAACTGCGGAAGGATCCGACGGTTGATCCGGGTGACCTCCAGGCCATCATCGCCCCGGAGGCGGATGGCGGGCAAGAAGTAGAGGCTTCCCCCGTTCGGCCGGATCTTGTACAGCTGCAACTCCTGCTCATTCGGGATGCCGGAGGCGATGTCGACGCGATACGCGAACGCGGGGTGGACGACCACCTCGTCGTGTGGCAGCAGGCGCGCCGCAGGGTAGGCAGATACCGCCTTCTGCACGCTGGCCCAACTGAGGTCGAGGGCACCAGGCCCGCCATAGATCGCCCCCACCAGGTTCCATGCGCCGACCTGGTATCGGGCGCGGGCGTCCCGCCGATCGCCGTCAGTGAGAGGTCGGCGGCCGCCCGCAAGCTCCGTAGGATCTGCCGGCAGGTGCCCGAGGGCAAACAGGTCGTTCGGGATGCTGATTGTGCCTGGCACGGGCCCGCGCAGCTTGAGAGCTCGGGTCAACTCCAGCGCCGCATGGATGTCGTCGTCATCGGGAAAGAGCACGGCGAAGGTACGCACGTCAGGGGGGGCCGGCATCAACCACACTCCCGCGCGTACCACGACCCCGAAATTGGACTGGACGAAGAGCCCGTCAAGGATTGGCCCGGAGCCCCACCGATGGGTCTGCCCGGTCTTGACGCCAGCCGCCGCGGCATCGCCGGTTCGCACCAGGCGCCCATCAGACAGGACTACCTCCATGCCACAGAGGTTGAAGAAGTGATCGCCATATGGTGTGTAGCCGGCACCCTTGTCCAGGGCGTTCCCGATCAGGCTGCCGTCCACCGGGCCGGACGTCGGGCTGACCCACAGGGGCAGCTTGTGCTCGAGCAGGAACCGGTGCATCTGGATGAAGGTGACACCCGGTTCGACCACAGCGAAGGCCAGTTCCTCGTCGACCTCAACAATGCGGTTCATGCGGCGCAGGTCGACGATGACGTTGCCTGGATCCACCGCGCTCGCCATGCCCAGGCCGTGGTTGCGGCCGGCGCTGAGGGGATAGATGGACACGTGACACCGATTCGCGGCGGCGACCACGGTGCGCACCTCGTCGACGGAACCGGGCTGGACGACGGCGGCCGGCGGCACATCCCCCGCCGGGTCGACGTTCACCGCGTAGGGCAGTAAGGCGTCCACCGATTCCAGCACATGCTCGGCGCCAACCGCGTCGCGGAATGCTCGCAGGGCCTCCGCAAAAGTTGTCCCGGTCACGCCCCGCATGCTACGTCGGGTTGAAACAGGCGTAAATGGCCAATGTAGGGCCGAGGTGGGGTGGCCAATGCGGGGCAGCCGGGCGCTCAGCCCTCGACGCGAATCGCCCGCTCGACCCCTTGGCCGCTGATGTCGACCAGGTAGCCCCGCAGGATGCCGTGGTTGGCCTCGCTCCCCGAGTTCACGCACAGGGTGGAGCCGACCTTACGGTGGCCGCCGGACTCGTGGATGTGGCCGTGAACGCCGACGAGCGGCTTGAACTTCTCGATCGCCGACCGCACGCCCGTCGAGCCGACCGGGCCCCGAAGGACATCGCCCATCGAGACCGTTGGCCGCAACGTCCTGTCTAGCATGGGGGCGGTGTCCAGCCCCGAGTCAAACGGTGGCACGTGGGTCATGAAAATAGCCTTCTGGTAGTCGTGAATCGGCGCGACCAGCACCGACAGCTTGTCGAGAAACTCCTCTTCGGGCAGCTCGCGCGGGGTGTGCCAGGGTGTCGGCGATGACCACCCCATCGATGCCAGCTGGAAGCCGCCCGGGATGTCCAGCACCTTCTCGTTTGCGTTGATGGTGATCCAGCCGTCGCGGTCGAGGATGGGGTCGATGACGAAGTCGTCGTCGTTACCGGGCATGATGTAGAGAGGGGTGGAAACACCGGCGAGGTGCTCGTTGGCAAGTGTCAGCCAGGCCTCCATGCGGTCGCTCATCAGACGATGGAAGAGCGCGCCACGGGCAGCGGGGTCGTCGTTCAGCCGCTTTCCCTCGTCTACCGTCGTGACGAACGAGTAGTAGCCAACATCAGCGATGGCCCGCTGGAGCGCTGGTAGCTCCGTGTCGCCGCGGGCCTTTTGGCGTACGCCCAGGAGCTCCGCTTCGTAGCCGCCGTCGGTCTGGTAGATCGGCACCATCGCCTTGCCTGTGAGGTCGCCGGCGAGCAGGACGGCGTCCGCCTGGTAGATGTTGAGCTTGATGGCATTGAGCAGCTTGCGCCATGCCCCCTCCGCCGCATGCAGGTCGCTGACTACGTAAAGCCGAGTCGATTTGGCCACGCGATAAGTCTAAGTTGGAGGTGTCGCGGATGAGTTGTGACTCAGGTGCTGAATCGCCCAGGGCTCAAGTGCATCGCCGGACGTTCGGATTCACACGTACACCGGCCGCGCGTCGGTAGCCCGGACGTTCAATAGCTGATTCGCGACGTGCGCATCATGATCTGAACGTTTGCCTGCACTAGGCCCCTCGGTGTTATTTGAGGCCCCGAGCGCTCTCGAGGGCGCAAATGCCATCGGTCTATCTCAAATACGTTTGATTACTGCCGATACTAATAAAGTCCGCCAGCGCCGGCCAGAACTGGGCTTAAATGTTCGTGTGCGCCGCGCCTCGGGCCTCACAAGGGACACGTACCTCCTCGCCTTCACCAGCCTCTTCGCCGATATCTCTACTGAGATGCTGTATCCGGTCCTTCCAATCTTTATCACCCAGGTGCTGCGAGCTACCCCTGGCACCCTGGGCGGCATCGAAGGCGTGGCGAACGCCACCCAGTACATCGTCCAGGGACCGTCCGGTTGGCTGTCCGACCGGATCAGGTCGCGACGGCTGCTGGCCGCGGCCGGCTATCTCTTGGCCGCTCTCGCCAAGCCGCTAATCGGGATCTCGACCTCTTGGTCTCAGGCCCTTGGGGGCAGGTTCGTGGACCGGTTCGGCACGGGGACGCGATCCGCTCCGCGCGACGCCTTGATCGCAGCCTCCGCATCCGACGATGCGCGCGGCCGAGCCTTCGGGCTGGAAGGAGTCGGGGACAACCTAGGCGCTTTCATCGGGCCACTGCTTGCGATCTTGCTGCTCTTCAGCATGCGGTACCCAATGCGATCGCTCTTCTACCTCGCCCTTGTACCCGGCTTGCTGTCGTTCATCCTCGTGCTGTTCGTGCGAGAGCCGCGTGTTGAGCCGACAGACGCAGCGCACGGTCGAGCCCGCGACTTGCCTTCCGCCTATTGGAAGTACCTGCTGGCGACCGGCGTCTTCGGGGTCGGCAACTCGACCAACGCCCTCCTCATCCTCCGCGCGCAGAACGTGGGCCTCTCGCTCGAGGAGACCATCTTGGTTTACGCCGGCTTCAACCTGTGCGCTGCGCTCGCCTCGTACCCATCCGGCTACCTCTCGGACCGCTTCGGCCGAAAGCCCACGCTGATCGCGGCGCTGGGCATCTTCGTCGTCACCTATGCGGGGTTTGCCATTGGACGCAGCATCATCGCGGTGGCGAGCCTTTTCGTTCTGTACGGGCTATTCCAGGGAACCTACCGAGCGGTCGGTAAAGCGCTCGCCTCCGATCTCAGCCCGGTGTGGCTACGCGGTACGGGCCTCGGCTTCTACTCCAGCAGTGTCGGCTTAACCAGCCTGGTCGCGAGCGTTGCCGGCGGCCAGCTTTGGGACCGTCTCGGGCCTGCCGCGACGTTCTGGTACGGCGCCGCGCTCGGCGTGGTCGGTATCGTGGCCATGCTCATGCTGGTCTCCGCCTCGAAGCCGCAGACGAATACGGGGCCGTGACCGTCAAGCATCAGGTGCGCACGCCTTCTGCGACCGTAGCCACATCAATTCCAGTCCTCTGATTCGGTCCTCAATCGGAGGGGGAGGGTCGAACCACTGGGCAATGGAGCTGGAGCCGTGCTTTTGGTGGCGGGCGCCGGACTCTGAGGCGCACATACCACCGGTGCTGCTCAAATACGTTTTATACAGCGGCAGACTACGAACGTGCGCAAGCGGACCCGGCCCAAGCGACCTTCAAGCCCCTTTTCGATTCCTCAGCGTTCGCTGTCAGGCAGCCCTTGCCTAGGACGTTGCGGTTGGCTCCGCTTCGGGACCGGGTAGACGCAGCCGCTTAAGTAACAGGGCATTCGTCGCGACCAGCACGCTCGACCCAGACATCGAAAGGGCGGCGATCTCGGGACGTAGGACCAGACCGAAAGCTGGTTCGAAAGCCCCTGCGGCGATTGGGATGGCGATCGCATTGTATCCGACCGCCCACCCGAGATTCTGATGCATCTTGCGCAGTGTGCCGTGCCCAATCGTCAAAGCCGTTGCCACATCGAGAGGGTCCGAGCGCATCAGGACGACATCCGCCGTCTCGATTGCGACGTCGGTGCCCGCCCCGATCGCAATACCCAAGTCGGCCTGAGCGAGCGCCGGGGCGTCATTGACACCGTCGCCAACCATGGCCACCCGAACTCCCTCTCGCTGCAGGTCCGCCACCCTGCTGGCCTTCTCCCCGGGAAGCACCTCAGCGATCACCTCGTCGATGCCTAGCTCGCTGGCGATTCGCGTGGCAGTGGCGCGGTTGTCACCAGTCAACATCAGTACCCGAACACCGCGTTGGTGCAGAGCATCAACGGCGGCTTTCGCCGTCGGGCGGGGGGCGTCCGCGATGGCGATGATTCCGCTGAGCCGGCCGTCGACCGCCACGCTGACGATCGTGCGCCCACCCTCGGCGAGTTCGTCGCGACGACCCTCCAACCCATTCGGGGAGACGGCTTCATGCTCCATCAGCCGCGTGTTACCCACCGCGACCTGATGGCCGTCCACCTGGCCGATCGCGCCTTGGCCAGGTAAGTTGGCGAAGCCCTCCGCCAGAGCGACCGGAATCTTGAGGGCCTCGGCACGCTGGACGATGGCCTCCGCGAGCGGGTGCTCCGATTCGCGCTCGATTGCCGCCGCCAGCCGAAGGAGTTCGTTCTCCGGATAGCCCGCCGTCACGACGTCGGTCACTTCAGGCTGACCTTTGGTGAGCGTCCCGGTCTTGTCCATGACCACCACCTGGATGTGGGCGGCCATCTCGATGGCCCCCGCATTCTTGAAGAGAATTCCCCGTTTCGCCCCCAGGCCGGTACCCACCATGATCGCGGCAGGTGTGGCCAGCCCCAGCGCGTCGGGACACGTGATCACGACCACCGTGATGGCGAATAAGATGGCGCGTGAAACGCCGGCACCGGCCAGCATCCAGGCGGTGAATGTCACCGCTCCGCCGAGCAAGGCGATGAGGACCAGCCAGAATGCCGCCCGGTCCGCCAGCTGCTGGCCGGGTGCCTTAGAGTTCTGCGCCTGCTGGACGAGCTTCACGATCTGCGCCAGAGCCGTGTCACTCCCAACTTTAGTCGCCCGCACCCGCAGGGTGCCGTTCTTGTTGATGGTGCCGGCAATCACCGGCGATCCCCGCTCCTTGGAGGCCGGCAGGCTCTCGCCGGTGACCATGGACTCGTCCAGGTCACTCTGCCCCTCCTCCACCACGCCGTCCACCGGGATCCGCGCCCCCGGGCGAATCAGCAGGAGCTCTCCAACCAGAATGGCAGCAGTTGGGACCTCGACGGGTTCTCCCGCACGGATCACTAACGCGCGAGGCGGCGCCAAGTCGAGCAGGCTCCGCATCGCATCGTTGGCCCCACCGCGAGCGCGCATCTCCAGCCAATGACCAAGCAGGACAAAGGCGGCCAGCACGGTGGTCGCCTCGTAAAAGACGTCGCCGCCGCCGGTGAGGGTCACCGCCAGCGAATAGGTCCAGCCGGCAGCGATCGCAACCGCGACCAGGACCATCATATCGAGGGTTTTCGCCCGTAGGGCCCGGACTGCACCATCGAAAAAGATCCAGGCGGAATAGCCGATCACGGGCAAGCTCAGGAGAAGTTGCCAGACGTCGTCCCGCAGACCGAAGGGAGCCGGTGCCGTGAAGTGCAAAACCTGGCGCCCGATCGGCGACCACAGGACGATGGGCGCGGAGAGGATGGCCGCGACCAGAAAACGGTTCCGCATGTCGCGAACCATCGCGTCCATCGACATGCCCGCGTGCCCGCCGTGCCCCATGACCTCCGCCGCCGTGCGCATCGCCTCATGAGCGGCGGGTTCATGGATGATGTGCTGGCTGGGCCCTGGGGGCCGTCGCGCCGCTGGTTCTTCCATGGAGTCGCAGACATGCGACGGGACCGACTGACCGGCGCAGTGATACCCACATTCCTCCACCCACCGGCGCAGGTCTGCAACTGACGTCTGCACCGGATCGAAAATCACGGTCGCTGTCTGTGCGACAGGGTTCGCCTCCACCCGCAACACTCCGGGCCGGCGCGTCAGCACCTTTTCCACGACTGCCTTCTCGGTCGCCCAGTGAAGGCCGCCGGTGTGAAGCACAACGGTCTGCCGCGCCGAAGATGTGCTGGTCATCTCGTCTCAGATTAAAGCGACCTAGCCGAACGGAGTTGCTGACCACGAAGACCGACGTTTGAGGCCCCTGTACATGTAGGTATAAATCCCCTGTGGCTACCCGTCGATCTCTAGAGAAACTATCCCGGCGTGCTGGCGTCGAGCTCGGGCTGAAGGGTGCCCGCCAGATCGCCGGCAAGAGCGGCCTTCTACGGCGGCCGTATCCGCCTGGGCAACAGGGTCGCACAGGACAGCAGGGCCGCCGCCGCAAGCGTGACTCCGACTATCTCCTCCAGCTGAGAGAGAAGCAGAAGGTCCAGTGGTTTTATGGGGTTGCCGCCGGCCAGTTGGACCGTTACTTCGATGCCAGCCGCCGCCGACCGGAGGCCACCGGCGAGGAGCTGTTGCGCCAGCTCGAGCAGCGTCTGGACAACGTCGTCTATCGACTCGGGTTCGCCGGGACTCGCGCCCAGGCCCGGCAGTTCGTCACCCACGGCCACGTCCATGTCAATGGCAAACGGGTTGACCGTCCCTCGTTTGAGGTCCGGCCAGGTGACACGATCTCGATCAAGCCGACCAGCGCTGTCGAGCCCTTAGCTCGCGACGCGATCAGTCTTCGCTTTCGAGTCCCCGAATGGTTGGCCGCCGACCATCAGGCGTTGAGCGGGCGGGTGTTGCATCGACCGCGGCGCAGCGAGATCGATGTGCCAGCGGACGAAAACCGCGTGGTCGAGTTCTTCGCGAAGTACTGATTTCGCGTTCACGCCACCGGTGGCCGTGAGTACCCAAGCCGAACCAGCAACGTCGAAGCGGCGATTTCGCCACGCCTGAGCGCAATCCGGCGACCTCCGACCGCTGTACTCGCCTTCGACAACGTCTATCGTGGGGCGCAGCAATGCAGACGGTGCGTGCTTCGCCGGCGTCTGATCGCCGGTCCGACTCCGAAGGCTGGCCCAATCTTGACCTGGCGGCCGCCGGCGGCTCGGCGTGGTCGGCCCCAACGCCATTCGCAGTCACGGCACGCATCCGGCGGCGGTCTTGCTTCGCCAGTTCGATAACGCCCTGCTTCTCCTGCTCGGCGCGGCGACCATCACGGCCTTCTTCTTCGGTGAGCACACCGACGCCTTGGTCATCACGGTAATCATCGCGCTGAGCGTCAGCCTCGGGTTCTTTAACCAGTACCGCTCGGAGCGGGCGCTCGCGGAGCTTTATGCGCGCATCCGGTACCAGGCGGTGGTGGTGCGCAGCGGCCAGCTGAAATCTGTCGATGTGACCGAACTAGTGCGCCACTCGTCGGCTGCTGACCGCGGACGAAATCGATGTCCAAAGATTGCGAATCCGAGAAGGTCGCACGGTCACCACTTACGATGTCGCCGTGTGACAGGTGGCGCCGTACGATTCCTAACAGCGCTGCTCGACGCCTGCGCCTACCGTGAGTGCTGAACAAGGCATGCCGCTTCTTACGCGCCCGATCGGACTGATATAGCCATGACAGCGATTGACAATTGCCAACCTGACGGCCAGACCGTGGCCAACGAGCCGGCGCCGGTCGCTCCCGGTCGCCGCCTCAGCGCTTCGCGTTTACCGTCTGAAGAGATGAGGAGGACGACATAATGTTTCACCGGATCGTGGTCGGGGTAGACGGCTCTGCCCATGCCGCAGCCGCGCTCAAGCAGGCGATCGATATCGCGAGAACGCAGCGGGCGAGCCTCACGCTCATCACCGCGTGGCAGCGCTTCAACAACGTGTATGAAGGCGTAGGCATGGGCCTCGCTCCGGCTATTTCGGATGCCCCAGCGCTGACCGACGCCATAAAGGCCGATGAACGTTCGGTACTTGATGCAGCGAAAGCAACAGTTCCCGCTGACCTCTCAGTGCAGGCCAACCTTGTCGAAGGACACCCTACCCAAGTCATCCTGGAGGCTGTCCAAAGTGGTGCGCACGATCTGGTCGCCATCGGCTCCCGAGGCAGGGGTGGGATCAGCGCCTTGCTCCTCGGCAGCGTGAGCCATAGCCTCATTCAGCACAGCCCGGTGCCGGTGCTGGTCGTCCATCTGCCGGCAGCCGACCATGCGGCGGCGCTCGACGCCAGGCCGAGTACTCAGGAACGGGAACGGTGATCGCACGCAAGGGGGAAGCGACATGAGTGCGCATGCGGCCGCGCCAGCGAGTCCGCCGGTCGCGTGGCCGGTCTTCACCTCGAAGCTCCTCGGGCGCCAGGAGGTGGCCGAAGGAACCATGGCTTTTCACTTTGAAAAGCCTCCTGGTTGGACGTTCCGGGCCGGTCAGTTTATTGATATGGACCTGATCGACCCGCCTGAAACGGACGCTGAGGGCAACACCCG
>JBDTEO010000038.1:0-12279 GCA_039922495.1 Candidatus Dormiibacter sp. | reverse complement strand
CGTCACCGACGCCGTCGTCAACCGGGAGGCGCCCGATCCAGACCGACCGGGCAAAGGCGACCTCGGTCATATCTACGGACTGTTTGAGTGCATGCTGCGCGGAGGCAAGCACCAGGTGATTGAGTGACGGGACGACGGCCCGCATCAAAGATCTCCGATGTGCAGCAGGGGATCATCGCCCAGAACGAGTTCGCGAAGCTGCTGATGATCGGAAGCCGGGGCAAGATCGAGCTGGCGGCGCCGCTCACCGATGAGGAGCGGCGTGACTTCGAGATCCATGTCCACGGTCAGTACGGATCGGCCCTTGCCATGCAGGTCAAGAGCGCCCTCGAGATCGGAACTATCGGCGGCGGGCACGCCCACTACCTTCGGATTCATTTCGACGTCCGCGCCAGCCGACTGGTCAGCAATCCGCAGTTCTGGTATTTCTGTGCGTTCCTGAACCCCGCGATCATGCGGTTCGCCGATCCGACATTTCTGATTCCATCGGAGGAGTTTCATCGACATGCCAACCCCAGCCGGAATGGCGACATGTGGCACTTCACGCTCGAGGCCAGCATGGAGGCGGAGTCGCACGATCGCTGGATTCCGTACCGCGTCAATCAACGCGAGCTTGGCAAGAAGGTGATGGTGATTACGAGAGACCTCGTCAAGGCTGGTTCGTCATCGCAGACGGCCTCGGAGCTTCTCGAGATTCCTGGCATGATCTGGACTCGGACGGTCTGAAGGTTGCGCATCAGCTCGGTCCAGCAGGGTCTGATCGTCGAGCGCGAATTCGCGAAGTTCCTGATGATGGGCAGCGCCGGGGCCATCGAGCTGGCCGCTCCTATGAGCGATGACGAGCGACGCGATTACGAAATTCACGTTCGCGGACAGTACGGTGTCGGAGTCGCGTGCCAGGTCAAGAGTGCGGCGACGCTACAACACATGTCAAAGAACGTCCGCTACCTCAATATCTTTTTCGACGTCCGCGCCGAGCGGCTTGTCAACAGCCCCTTCTTCTGGTACTTCTTCGCCTACCTGGATTTGGAGCTGATGGGCCTCGCTGATCCCACCTTCCTCGTACCGTCAACGGACTTCCACAAGTTGGCTGCTCCGATCTTGCGAGACGGCGTCTGGCGCTTCTCGATGGCGGCGAGTATGGAGCCGAAGAGCCGGGACCGCTGGAATCGTTACCGTGTCAAGGCCCTGGAGCTGGGCCGGGCACTGCTCGAGATCAACAAAGACTTGAAGCGGGCCCACGCCGTCCCGATGCCGCCGAAGGGCGTGCTGTCCGCGCCGGGCGTCATCTTCGTGGGAAGCCGCTAGCCGCCTCAGCCTGGGACGGGCCACCGGGAAGCTTGACAAGCACCGGAAATCAGTGCTAGACCTGTAACCGCTTACACGTCGCGGGCATCTGGAGGGGTGGCCTGAAACCGACGATCTACGACGTCGCAAAAAGGGCGGGCGTGTCGACCGCGACCGTGTCGCGATTCGTGAACCGCGCCGGGCCGGTCGCCGGCCCGACCGGAAAGCGGATCGAGACCGCGGTGCTTGCTCTCGGATACCGTCCGAACGGAATCGCGAGAAGCCTGGTCACCAAGACGACGCACACGATCGCCTTTCTCCTTCCCGACATCACGAACCCGTTTTTTCCGAGTCTCGTGAAAGGCGTCCAACTCCTGGCCAACGAGCGAAGCTACGTTCTGCTGCTCTGCAGCACACTTTCTGACCCGCGCAAGGAGGAGGAATACCTGAGGTTGCTTCAGGCCAAGCAGGTCGACGGTATCCTCGCGGTCGGCCTGGTGCTGCCTCGATCGCAGATCGAGCGATTTACCAGCGCGGGCGTACCGTTGGTCTCGCTCGACCGGGATATCGACTATCCGAGCGCCCCGCGGGTACACGTAAACCACCGGAAGGGAGCGCAGGTCGCGACGCAGCACCTACTCGCACTCGGCCATCGGGCCATCGCCCATGTCAGCGGGCCGCCTCAACTTCGCGTCAGCCGCGAGCGTCTCGCCGGATACGAGGCTGCCCTCAGCGCGGCCCGCGTGCGACGGGATGAGCGCCTGCGGGTCACTGGCGACTTCAGCGAGGACGGCGGCTACCGAGGGGTCGAGCGGCTACTGGGCGAGGCAGTCCATTTCACCGCGGTCTTCGCGGCCAACGACCTCAGCGCGATCGGGGCGATCGCGGCGCTCAAAGCGCACGGACGGCGAGTACCCGAAGACGTATCGGTCGTGGGCTTCGACGACATTCATCTCGCCGCCTATACCTCGCCGCCGTTAACGACGATCCACCAGCCAGCCCTCGAGATGGGCAGGTGCGCGACCGAGATCCTGATCCAGGCAATCGCGGACGGCCAGGGGCGGCCCCGATCGAACGACCGGGTATTCGAGGGGCCGCTTATCGTGCGTGACTCCACCAGTCCGCTCGGCCGGGGCTGACGCCGTGGGCCGGATCGTCGTCCTCGGCAGCCTCAACACCGACCTGGTCGCGACCGTGCGCCACCTTCCTCGCCCCGGAGAGACCGTGCTAGCCGACGCGCTGCGGACTTTTCCGGGCGGCAAGGGCGGCAACCAGGCGGCCGCCGCCGCACGCCTGGGCGGCGCCGTCAGCATGATCGGCCGGGTAGGCAGTGACACCTTCGGCGAGGACCTGCTGGCGAGCCTCCGCCGCGACGGGGTCGACACCAGCCGCGTCGCACGCGACCTCAAAACCCCGACAGGCACAGCCCTGATCCTGGTCGACCCAGTGGGTGAGAACGTGATCGCGGTTTCCCCCGGCGCCAACGCGACGCTTAGCGACGACGAGGTGCGAGGAGCCCTCGAGGCGGTCGAACCCGGTGGTTTGCTGGTGCTGCAACTCGAGATTCCCGCAGCCGTAGTTCGCCAAGCCATCGAAGGCGCGCGTCGACAGAAGATCCGCGTCCTTCTTAACGCCGCGCCGGTTCGAGAGTTCGACGCCTCCAGCATCGATGGCCTCGACATCCTGGTCGCGAATGAGTCGGAAGCCTCGGCCCTGGTCGGGCGAACCGTCACCGACATGAGCTCCGCGAGCGATGCGGCCCGGGAGCTTCACGACCGTGGGGTTCGCCTCGCTGTCATCACCCTCGGAGCCGCAGGTTCGGTGTTCTGTGAGGATGGCCGCGCCGAACGCGTCGGGCCCTTCACGGTCATGGCCGTGGATTCGACGGGCGCAGGGGATGCATTTGTGGGCGCGCTGGCGGTCGCCCTCAGCGAGGTGATCGCGGTGCCGGACGCAGTCCGCCTGGCGAACGCCGCTGGAGCGGGTGCCGCCAGCAAGGCGGGGGCCCAAAGCTCACTGCCCCGGCGAGCCGATCTGGAGCGGCTGTTCGGAGTTCGCTGGCCTTGAAAGTTGGTTGTGTTGTTGTTAGGATGAAACCGCTTACACAAGCAGGTCATCGGCAGGCTCCATCGCAACGATTGCGGTGGGAAAGCACGAAGGGAGAGCGGTCGTGACCATCATCGAAAAAGGGGATCCTCGGCTGGAGCCGTACGGCTACCTTCTCAGCCTGCCGACCAGTGCGCCACCCATCGAAAACGAGGAGCTGCGCTACTGGCCCACGCTCGCGCCTCTCGAACTGAAGGATGGCTGGGTCGAGGTCGGCATCTGTGAGGTCAACCGGCGGCCGGCGCGCCTCAGCAAGATGGAGCGGCACGTTCTCACCTCGGAGTTCGTGGCGCCGATGAACGGGGAGCTGCTCGTGCCCATCGCCCTCCGGACGACGGGACGAACTCCCGGCGACGGATTGGTCGCGGCACGGGTGCGGGTCGGCGAGGGCCTGATGCTGCATCCCGGAGTCTGGCACTGGGCGGGGTATCCGGATCGGGAGCGCGTCAGCTTCTGGGTCATCTTCAAGCGATTTACTGCCAGAGAGGATTTGGAGATTGCGCCGCTAACAGAGGCGATGGAGATTATTACCCCGTCCCCAACCCTCCCCGCAAGGGGGGAGGGAGATTCGGCACGGAGGGCCAGGTAATGGCTTCGGTCAGGCTCGAGCACCTGGCACGTTCCTTCGGCAAGGTTCCGGCCGTCCGCGACCTATCGATCGAGGTCCCGGACGGAACGCTCCTCTGCCTGGTGGGCCCGTCGGGCTGCGGAAAGACCACCACCCTGCGGATGGTTGCCGGCCTCGAGACGCCGGACTCGGGCGAAATCTGGATTGGCGAACGCAACGTCACCCGGCTCGAGCCGCGCGAACGCCAGATCGGGATGATGTTCCAAGGGTTCGCCCTCTATCCCCAGATGTCGGTCGGGGACAACGTCGGCTACCCCCTAAAGGTGCGCGGCATCGCCCGAGCCGAGCGCGACAAACGTGTCGCCGAGGTGGCGAAGCTGCTCGACATCGATACGCTGGTGGGGCGGCCGGTGCAGCAGATCTCCGGGGGCCAGCAGCAGCGGGTCGCGCTCGCTCGGGCGATCATCCAGCGGCCGCAGCTCTACCTGCTCGACGAGCCGATCTCCAGTCTCGACGCCGTGCTCCGCAGCACGATGCGCGGCGAGATCAAGCGGCTGCAGAAGACCCTGAAGACGGCCATGATCGTGGTCACCCACGACCAACTCGACGCGCTCAGCATGGCGGACACGATCGCCGTGATGAAGGACGGCGTGCTGCAACAGCTGGGCGCTCCTGACGACGTCTACTCGCGTCCAGCCAATACCTTCGTAGCGGGGTTCGTTGGGGAGCCGCGGATGAACCTGCTGCCGGCCCGCCTGGAGCAACGCAATGGACGTCTCGGCGCCCGCACCGGTGCGCACTGGCTGCCCGTCAGTGACTCGGCCCGGGCCGCGCTCGAGCGAGAGAAGGCCGACACCGTGACGGTCGGGATCCGCCCACCGGCCGTTCGCGTCCACCGGCAAACCGGACCGGACCGGATCCCGGCGCAGGTCTACGTCGCCGAGCCGGAAGGCTCGCGCGTGATTTACGAGTTCAAGCTCGCCAACGAAATTTTCAAAGTCGAGTCCGACCCGGAGCTCCGGCTCCAGATGGAAGAGGAGGTGTTCCTGGAACTGCGACCCGACGCGCTGCACTTTTTTGCCTCGGATCAATCGGCCGGCGATGGCCGCCGAATCGCCTGATGATTACCGTCGAAGGAGCGTGATTATAGATGAGTCCAGTAACGCGGCGAACGTTTCTTGCGGACAGCGCCAAAGCGAGTGCGCTGCTTGCCCTCGGCGGCGGCTCGATGGGATCGCTGCTGAGCGCGTGCGGCAACAGCACCTCCGGCACATCCGAGTCCTCGACCCTGGCGGTGGAGGTTGACGAGGGCCAGAACGCCAACCCGTTCAAGTGGTTTGCCAGTGACATGCAATCCGCGGTCGGGGTCAGCCCCAAGATCATCGGACTGCCCTTCGTCGGGCAGTACGAAAAAATCGTGTCCGAGATGATCACGCGTAGCAATGTCTACGACGTGCTCATCTTCCCGCCGTTCTTTGTCGGGGACTTCGTCGCCAAGGGCTTCCTCCACAAGATGACCGACTTCGGCAACGAGGCCGACTTCAAACTGGATGACGTCCTTCCCGTCTACCGAGATCCGTATCTGAAGCGGAACGGCAATCTCTATGCCGCCACCTACGATGGTGACCAACTCCAACTGGCCTATCGTAAGGACCTCTTCCAGAAGGCCGGGTTGACCTCTCCACCCAAGACCTGGGATGACTTCATCGCCTACTCGAAGGAGCTGCATCGGCCGCCGAACCAGTATGGGAACGCGTTCTACGGACAGCGAGGCTTCTGTTACGGCTGGTTCATCAACGTCTTCGCCGCCAACGGGGGCCAGTGGTTCACGGCCGACATGAAGCCGGGGATCTCCAGCGATGTGGGCGTCAAGGCGCTGGAAACCCTGCTCACGCTGAAGCAGTACGCTCCACCCAACATCCTGCAGATCGGCTACCCCGAACTCAACGACGCCTACCTGAAGCAAAACACCGCGATGGTGATCCAGTGGAACGACCTCGCCTTGAAAGCAGAGGACTCGACGAAGAGCAAGACGGTGGGGATGAATGGGTATGCGCCGTCCCCGGTGCGCAACTATATGCCCTACTCCCGCGTCATGGCCATCTCGGCGTATTCCTCGAATCCGCACAACTCCTACAAAATGATTCAGTACATGAATCGGTCCGAGATCGCCATCAAGTACGTCTACGACCCGAACTGCGGCGAGGATCCTTACCGGACGTCCCTGTTGAACGACGTGAACGCCGTCAAGGACCACAGCGGAAAGCCATCGATGAGCCCGGACGCAGCCGCCAGCTACGTGGCCGCGAACAAGGCGGGCATCGCGATCGGATACCCAGAGCTGTCGATCCCCGGCGCACCTCGCTATATCGACATCCTCGACCTCAAGGTCAACGAGGCCCTCTCCGGCAGTTCATCACCGTCACAGGCTCTCAAGGCCTGCGCCGACGAGTGGAACAGCATCACCACCTCGTTGGGCAAAGACCAGCAGGTCAAAGCCTACGGCGACTGGGTCGACAGCTTCCACAAGGTCGGCATCCAGTACTGACCTGATGGCAGCGTTCCTAAAGAGGAAGCCGCGGTTGGGAGGGCGACGGTTCGCCCTCCTGACCGTGGCCCCTGCCACCATCCTGCTGGTCGGCATCAGCATCTTCCCGCTGGCCTGGGCGTTGCGCCTCTCCTTTATGCAGGACAACCTGCTCTCCATCGCCACACCGCGGTTCATCGGCTTCGCCAACTACGGTCATCTGTTCCATGACCGCCTGTTCTGGACCAGCCTGGGTGTCACCGCCGTCTTCGCGATCTCGGTCCTGACCGTTCAACTCGTCATCGGGCTGGTGATCGCGCTGGCGCTTGACCGCCTGCCCCGTTACCAGCAAGTGCTGGCCACCATCCTGCTGATTCCGAGCATTCTCTCGCCATCCGTCGTGTCATTCCAATGGAAGCAACTGTTCGACTACAACAACGGCGTCCTCAACTGGGCGTTGGGCGTGCTGCACCTGCCGCTGCAGGGGTGGACCGCATCGGCGCGTGGCGCGTTGCCCGCCCTGGTGCTGGTCGACTTCTGGGAGTGGACCCCGTTCATGGTCCTCCTGATGTTCGCCGGCATCAAATCGCTACCCCGGCCGGTCTTCGAGGCCGCCCGAGTGGATGGATCGAGCGGCTGGCAGGTGCTGATCTTCCAGACGCTCCCACTGTTGAACCGGGTGATCGCGATCGCCGTGATCCTGCGCCTGATCGGTGCCTTCAAGATCTTCGACATCATCTATTCGTTGACCGCCGGCGGCCCCGGCACGAGCACCGAGAGCCTCGCCTTCTATACCTACGTCCAGGGCTTTCGCTACTTCGACCTGGGGTACAGCACGGCGATGGCTTTCATCACCCTGATCCTGATCACGATCCTGGCGCGGCTGATCCTCGGCTTCATGGAGCGCCCGGTGGGCCGGCCGGCCGGGAGGACCGCCTGATGGCAACGGCATTGCCGGCCATCGAGCGTGGGCGCGTTGCGGCCACCCCGGTCGCGCGAGCGGGCGCCGGCCGCTGGCTCGTCTACGCCGGCATCGGTGTCGCGGTGATCTTCTTCCTTTTCCCCGTCTACTGGATGTTGATTACCTCGGTCAAGCCGCCGCCGGAGTGGCAGACGAACCCGCCGATCTTTCTGCCCTCGCGGCTTTATTTCCAGAATTTCACGGACGCCCTCTTCGTCTACAACGGGGTCAAGGGCCTGATGGACAGCGCGATCGTGGCCGCCAGCTCGACGGCCATCGGCATGGTGATCGGGACGCTCGCGGCCTACAGCATCGCGCGCTTCCGCACCGGCGGGATCAACCTGTCCTTCTTCATCCTCAGCGTGCTCTTCATGCCACCGGTCGCGGTCGCCATCCCGATGTTTCTCTTCTGGTCCAACCTCGGGCTGGTCGACACCTACCTGGCCCTGGTCGTGCAGTACCTGATCTTTACCGTCCCCTTCGTCACCTGGCTGATGAAGGGCTTCTTCCAGGACCTGCCGGTCGAGCTCGAGGAGTCCGCGCTCGTCAACGGCGCCTCGCGCCTGCGCGCCCTCTGGGATGTCGTCCTGCCGTCGGTCCGGCCAGCCCTGGTGGCCACCGCGCTCTTCGCCCTGATCTTCACCTGGAACGAGTTCACGTTCGCCGTGCTCCTTTCGCGCGGCCGGGTGACCACGCTGCCCTTCATCCTCCCGACGTTGATGGAGTCGCACAACATCCTTTGGGGCGACATCGCCGCCATTGCGACGATCGGGGCGTTGCCGGTCGTGATTGTGGCCTTCCTTTTGCAGCGCTACCTCGTGCGCGGCCTCTCGTTCGGGGCGATCAAGTCCAGCTAAGGGGGAACACCATGACACTGACTGGCAAAGTCGCGGTCGTCACCGGCGGGGGATCGGGCATCGGTCGCGCCATCTGCCACGCCTTCGTGCGCGAGGGAGCCGCCGTCGTGATCGTGGACCAGAACAAGGAGGGCGCCAACCAGGTCAAGGACGAATTGGGTCGCGCCTCCGGCAAGGCCTCGGTCGTCGTCGGGGACGTCGGCAAGCCCGGAACGAATCGCGAGATGGTGGCCGAGGCCGTCAAAACCTTCGGCGGGCTGGACATCCTGGTCAACAACGCCGCCGCGGTGCTGCAACGGCAGGTTACCGAGATGAGCGACGACGAGTGGGATCACATGATCAAGGTCGACCTCTATGGTCCCTTCTATGGCTCCCGCGAGGCGGCGCGACAGATGATCAAGCAGGGTCGGGGCGGCCGTATCCTGACGACCTCGTCGCTGCTGGCGGAGCAGACACGCAGCCTGCAGGCCGCCTATACGGCGGCAAAGGCCGGCGTGATCGGTCTGGCCCGCTCGCTCGCGATCGAGGTGGCGCGTCACGGGATCACGGTCAACTGCGTGCTGCCCGGCCATATCCGCACACCCCTGACCGAGCCGATGTTCACGCCGCCCATCCAGAAGGCCTTCGAAGATCGGATCCCGGTCGGGAAGCTCGGCGAACCGGAATGGATCGCCAACGTCTTCGCCTTCCTCGCCTCGGACGGGGCGAAGTACATCACCGGCCAGGCGATCATCGTCGATGGCGGCTACACGATTAACGGGGAGCTGCCCGGGGTCCAGTTCGGGCCGACCAGCCAGGAAGTGTGAGCGGCCAGTGGCGGATCACCGCCCTCGACACCGGCACCTCGGTGATCGAGAAGTCGGTGATCACCTATCTCACCGACTGCGGCAAGACGATCCGGATTCCGCGCGTGATGTGGGTGCTTCAGGGGGAGACGACCATCGTGGTCGACACCAGCGTGCCGCTGCACGGCAAGGCGGCCGAATTCATCGGCGAGCATTTCGAGCGCAGCCGGTCGCAGGAACCGGCCAACGCGCTGGCCGGCGCCGGCGTCAAGCCCAACGAGGTCGAGCTGGTGTTACTGACCCACCTCCACTGGGACCACGCGGGCAACTGCGAAATGTTTCCGGAGGCGCGCGTCATGGCCCAGCAGAGGGAGGTGACGTATGGCCGGGCGCCGGGTCGCTATTTCCGCAAGTCCTTCCTCTCCCCCCTCTCCGGCTGGCCGCATCCGCCCTGGGAGCTGCCGAACCTGGATTTGATCAACGGTGAGCAGGAGGTCCGAGCAGGTATCCGTGTCATCCCGGTGCCCGGGCACACGCCCGGGTCGCAAGCGATCCTGGTCGACACCGACCGCGGGCGGTATGCGATCGCCGGCGACGCCGTTTTCAGCTACGAGAACCTGGAGCGGGACATTCCGCCAGGTTTCCACAATGATGTCGACCACGCGATGGAGTCGATGGAGGTCCTTCGGCAGCGCGCGGACCATGTCCTGCCCTCGCATGACTACACCATCTTCAAGCGTGGCGGCGTGGCGACGTTCCCGGAGTGAGCCGGTGAGCCGCCGATTCGAGGGCAAGGTCGCGGTCGTCACCGGGGCCGGATCGGGCATCGGCCAGGCGATGGCGCGGGCCTTCTCGGCCGAAGGCGCCCGCGTGGTCGCGGCGGACATCGATCTGCAGGCGGCTCGGGCCACAGCCGGCGAGCTCGAGCAGGCGAGCGGCGCTGCCGTCGATGTGACGCAACCGGCCTCGGTCGCGGCGCTCATCGCCGAGACGCAGGTCCGGCAGGGACGCATCGACATTCTGTGCAACAACGCCGGCATCGGCAGCAGCAAGACCATCGTCGATTGCGAGCCAGATGAGTGGGACCGCCTCTTCGCGGTCAACGTGCGCGGCGTCTACCTCGGGTGCAAGTACGCGATCCCGCTGATGATCGCCCAGGGCGGCGGGGCGATCGTCAACACCGCCTCGGTCGCCGGGCTGATCGGGTTGCCAAACCGCGCCGCCTACTGCGCCAGCAAGGGCGCGGTCGTGACGCTGACGAAGCAGATCGCGGTCGATTACGTGAGCCAGCGGATCCGCTGCAACTGCATCTGCCCGGGGACCGTCGACACGCCATGGGTCGGTCGCCTGCTGGCTGAGTCCAGCGATCCGGTCGCGCTCCGAAAGGAGCTCATCGCGCGCCAGCCGATGGGCCGACTGGGAACGGCGGAAGAGGTTGCCAAGGCGGCCCTCTACCTCGCCTCGGATGATGCCGCCTTCGTTACCGGGACGGCGCTCGTCATCGACGGCGGCTTGCTGGCGCGCTGACGGTCGTGCCGACCAGGATCACGGAGGCGGTCGCGCTCGACATCCGATTTCCCACCTCGCGCAGCCTGGACGGGTCCGACGCCATGCATGCAGACCCCGACTACTCGGCTGCTTACGTGATCCTCAAGACCGACCGGCCGGGGCTCGAAGGTCACGGGCTCACGTTCACGCTGGGCCGGGGGACCGAGATCTGCACCGCCGCCATCCGGGCGCTTGCCCCGTTGGTCGTGGGCCGCTCACTGGAGGAATGCCGCGATGACATGGCCGGCTTTTGGCGCCGCCTGACGAGTGAGAGCCAGTTGCGCTGGCTGGGCCCCGAAAAGGGGGTCGTTCACCTGGCCACCGCCGCGCTCGTCAATGCCGTCTGGGACCTTTGGGCCAAGCTCGAGCGGAAGCCGCTCTGGAAACTGCTGGTTGACCTGACGCCAGAGGAGCTCGTCGCCTGCGTCGACTTCCGCTACCTGAGCGATGCGCTGAGTCGCGACGAAGCGCTCGCAACACTGCGGCGCGCCGCCGGCGGCCGGGCGCCGCGCGAAGCGGAACTGCGGCGAACCGGCTTTCCGGCCTACACCACTTCGATCGGCTGGCTCGGATACCCGGAGGAGAAGATCCGGCGGCTCTGCCACGAGGCGATGGCCGAGGGGTTCACCGCGTTCAAGATGAAGGTCGGTGGCGACCCCGAGGATGATCGGCGGCGCGCCGCCGCGGTCCGCGAGGAGATTGGGAAGACCCGGTTGTTGATGATGGACGCGAATCAATGCTGGGATGTGCCGGAGGCGATCGCGAGGATTCGCGGGCTGGCCGAGTTCGACCCCTACTGGATGGAGGAGCCAACCAGCCCGGATGACGTGCTCGGCCACGCGGCGATCGCTCGCGCGGTGGCACCGATTCGGATCGCGACCGGCGAGCACTGTCAGAACCGGGTGATGTTCAAGCAGTTTTTCCAGGCGAAGGCAATGGATGTCTGCCAGCTTGACGCCTGCCGGCTCGGCGGCGTCAATGAAGCGCTCGCGGTGCTCCTGCTCGCGGCAAAGTTCGGCGTCCCGGTGTGTCCGCATGCCGGCGGGGTTGGGCTCTGCGAGTACGTCCAGCATCTCTCGATCTTCGACTACGTTTGCGTCAGCGGCGCAATCGAGGGTCGCTTCATCGAGTACGTGAACCACTTGCACGAGCATTTTCTCGACCCGGTCGAGATGGTCAACGGTCGCTATGTGGCGCCCTCGGCGCCCGGGTACAGCATCACGATGAAGCCCGGAAGCCTGCGGCGTTTCGCTTTTCCTGACGGCGAGGCCTGGCGCGCGGCCAGCTAAACCTACTCGATGTGAAAGCTCAGGGCAGAAGGCTCGGCCAGCCCCCTAATTGGCTCCCCACCGGTACAGCGGATGCAGCTCGGCCCAGTCGGAGTGATCAAGATCCCGAACCGACCGTCCCTCCAGCCAGACGTGCGCGCCGACGGCCGGGAGACTCCTAACCGGATCCGGATCGGCTGCACAGCTGGAGACCGCATCGGCCTGGGTGACGGCGTGAACGCAGATCGGTTCAACGACCAGCAGCCCGCAGACACCCTGACCGCATTGCTGCTGGTTGCCGGCTGTGAGCATCCCGCGAAATGGCGGGTCAAGTTGGACCCGTATATGCAGATCGCCGTCGGCTTCTGACCT
>JBDTEO010000037.1:0-67290 GCA_039922495.1 Candidatus Dormiibacter sp. | reverse complement strand
CGGGCTGCGTTTCTCGATGAGCACCGCGTCGACCACATAGCGCTCCAATCCCATCCCGGCACCTCCTTTCGGTAGGTGTCCAGCATGTCTTGAGACATCTGTCCACTATGTGTTGAACTCAGACACTACCGCCCCAGCCATCGCCGTCAAGCCGACGGGTCGAAGTTGGTCCTGGAATGGTGCTTAGCCCGATCGGCGTTGACCGCTGTCCACTTTCCGCGCCAGGGACCGACCTGACGGATCCGAGGCACGCTTTACGATGATCCTTACATGCGGGGTTGGCTAGAACGACCCGAAGCGAGACCCGGATGGGCCCTTTGTGGTCGCCGCGCCGTACCGGTCGTCTTCGCTGCTCTGACCCTCACCAGCTGCGGAGGGGCGACGGCGCCACCGACCGCCCAGGCGGGTCCCGCCTGCGGAGCAGGGTCGACGCGCCCGACATCCCCTACGCCAGCTGCAGTCACTGCCGGCATCGCGGAATACAAGGCTCCCGGACTCATCGGGATCGGGGAGTTAGCCCCAGGACCGGATGGCAACCTCTGGTTCACCGGCACATCCGACGCCCTACAGGAGGTCGTAGGCCGGATCACGCCAAGCGGCAAGTTCACGCTCTACCGGCTGGGGACGGGCGGCGGCTTCGATGGGATCACCGGCGGTCCCGATGGCAACCTCTGGTTCACCGAGAGCACTACCGCCAAGATCGGGCGCCTCGTGCCCTCCACCGGGCAGATCGCCGAGTTCGCGGTGCCATTGCCGCCGACCCCAGCGTCGGCGCCGCGCCGCAATACCCAAGCTCGCGACATCGTCGTGGGCGCGGACGGCGCGATGTGGTTCGACGTGCAGCAAGTCGCCGGTGAAAGTGTCATGCCAACTGGATTCGTTGGCCGCATCACAACCGCCGGGGTGGTCACCTTGTTCGCCGTCCCCGGAGGTGATCAACCAATCGGCATCCAGGCTGGGGCTGATGGCAACCTGTGGAGCCGCATCGCCGTTCCTTACAAGTCCGCGCCACCCTGCGCACTCCCCGGCTACACGCCCACCTCCAAAGTCGTCCGAACCACTCCTGCCGGTGAGGTGACCGAGATGGACGAGGGCAGCCCCGCCTTCGCTGGATATGTGATTGGTCCCGACGGCAACCACTGGTGGATGACCTCATCGGGCACGCTGCGCCGCACGACGCCGTCTGGCCATGTCACGGGCTTGGCGGCACTGCTGAACCTAGGCTTTTGGGACGCCTTCCACTTCGTCTTCGGGCCCGACGGGAATGTCTGGTACGTCGATGGCAGCAGCGTGCTCCGGCTAACACCGACCGGGCTAACTGCTCGGTACCACGCGCCGGGTCCAAACTCCGGCGCGACGTGGGTGACGCGTGGGGCAGACGGTCGGCTGTGGTTCGTCGAAGGGGCCTCAGGAGCCGCCACTATCGGCGCTATACGACCTGGCGGCTAGCTAGCGCTCATAGAAACGACGAAGAGAATTCGAAAATTCCTCGCTCAAGACGTCGACCAGAGTTGCCAAACCTGACCAATTGACCCAGGCATCGCCTTCAGGCTAGGGTCCATCCCTTAGCGCTCGGGCTGCGTCTAGAACCGCCTGGCGTCGCTGCTCTGCAGTGGCGCTCTCGACGCCTAGCGCCGCGATGTCTGACGGAAAGAGCCAACGTTCACCAAACGGCGCCATGACCCAGTGAACACGGAACGACGGAAGGCCGACAGCAGCCATTGCCCGGTAATGAGCCCTGCTGACGCGTGCGGACGTGGCGCGGGACTCCTCGCTAGCCGCCACAACTTGATCGCGCTTCCACCGGTGCCACTCCAGCAGGTACTCCTGCCGGCGGGATTCCAGCGCGAGGCGCCTGTACGTCGCGAACGCATCCTGGCTGATGACCTGGCGCGCCTCCTCGACGAGGGCGCCATCCGCGATGACCCCGGCACGACGCGGCCAAAACCAGTAGTTGAGGCCCTCGTCAAAATCCTCACTCCAACTAAAGGACCCCGGCCGGTGTTGCACGGTTCCATTGTCGCCTCCGCAGCCGTTAACATCGGCGTCATCGGCACGTCGTCCATGAGTAATGGTCTTACGCGGTCTCTGAGTAAGTTGGCCGCGCTAAGAGGTGGTCGACGGAGGCGAAGATTGTCCGGGCACCTCCGGCAAGCAGCGTTGCCAAACCCGACCAATAGACCCAGCTTAGCGGGTGGCCGCTTGGATGTATACAAGCCGACTTCCTTAACGGAGCGGGCCGCCCCGCTGGTCGGCGTGGCGCCACTCCTCGGCAAGGTCGCGGCCGCCTTGGATGTAAGGCTCCACGTCGGCAATCTTGACCAGCGCTGCGTCTTCAACCGGGAAGTTCGTACCAGTTAGTGTCAGAAAAACATTGCCGATCGTCGCCTGGCCGACCCAGCAGTGCCCCTCGCCCAGAAAGTCGCACTCGACTGGAATCCCGTCGATAGGGATCGTTTGGTGACCCCAGTCCGGGTCTGGTCTCGCCCGAATCTCAATCATCTGCTTAGTGCTCCAGACTGAGAACTCCTCGGGGAGTAGCCCCTCTGGTGGGCGCGCGGCCACATGCCAAAGGTTTTCTGCAAGGAAGCGCAGCGGTTCGTCCCTCCCGCTGACTTGGACCCGAAGCAGTGCAGTGTCCGGATTCCATGGGTCCCCGTGTGCGAGGGCAAGAGCACTGATAGTCCTGTCGGACACCGAATGCCCGCCCAGAAACCGCTTGCCTTGCCATGAGGGTGGCAGCCCGAAAAGAGGCCAGGGAGGAAAGCGGAAGACATCCTCGATCTCTTGCCTCGCCTTCTCATTTGCCCGGCGAGGCTCCAGGACATAGAGCAGTCCTCTTGTTGGGCTGCCCAGGCCGGCTGGCGAGGGGGCCCAGATAACCGACCACAGTGAAGGCAGCCACACCAAAAGGAGGAGCCCGATCGGCAGCGCCCACCACGGCCATCGGAACGCCCAGTAAGCGGCGAGGCCGAGGGCACCGCCGATGAGAAGAGCAATGAGATAGCCTACGGGGTCGGCCCGAATACTCCGCCGGCGCCGATAGACCTGGATCAAGCGGTGGAGAGGCCCGGGGAGTGAGAAAAGGCCGTGCTTCTGCCAACCGGTGAGAACCGTATAGCGTCCACCGAGCGGATCGGAGGATCCGCAGCGCTGGCAGACAAGGTGTCCCGCCCCCCAAGACCCACCGTGGGCCAGCCAGTCGCGGAGCTTAGCCCAAAGGCTCGGGTGAGCCGCGCCCCACTCGTGGGCTCCACCAAGCGGGCAGTCGTTGGCCTCAGCGATGCCCCTATTCTCCCGTAGGGAGGTGGCCGTTCTCTAGGAGCAAACAAGGCGCCGTCTCCCATGCTGGCCTGCCGAACGAGTTCCAGTTCGGCGGCGGCTAGATGGCCTCGACCGTCGGCGATGGTTGCCTAACTTGCGTTCTAACGAGCGACGACGGCGCTTTCTGGTTTTCTTAGTGGGATCCGACGAAGTTTTCTTAGCGGGATCCGACGAAGCGTCGCACCGAGGTAGCCAAGGCGTCGGCCGTCGCAGCTAGCAAAGTTGCCAAACCTGACCAGTCAGCCCAGCCATCGCCTTCCAGGCACGAGGGCCTTACGACCGCCTCTCGGGCGACTAACTGTCAGTCGCTTAGGCCGGCCGGGACAGCGTGTGCCCCGAAGCGATCCCGGCATTTTGTGGCTGGTCCCTGAGTGGCTCCGTCCCTTCGCTGAGGATCCGCAGATATGCTCCATACGCGAAAATGCGACCGCGCTTTTGTCCTGTAACCTCCTGGACGATGGTGAGCTTCACGAGCTCATCAATTGAACGCGAAACAGTTGGATAGGTCAGTTTGAGTTCACCAACGGCGGAGGAGATCGAGGCATATACCTTCTTCTGCAACAAATGATGGACTCGCAACGCCGACCCACTTGAGCTGCCCAGCTTCTCGATCTTCTTTCGATCTTCCTCGAACAGTGCGAGGATACGTCTAGCGGTCTCGACGGCCTGTTCGGATGTCTCGATGACTCCTTCCAGGAAGAACGCTAGCCATCTCTCCCATTCCCCTTCCATCCGGACGTCTTGCAGAAGTTCGAAGTACTGTCTGCGGTTCCGCTTGAAATACAGACTCAGATAGAGGAGCGGCTCGCTCAGCGCCCCCTCTGAGCACATTAGGAGGCTAATTAGCAAACGGCCCAGACGACCATTCCCATCTTGGAATGGATGGATCGATTCAAACTGGACGTGGGCGAGCGCTGCCTTCATCAGAAGGGGTGTCTTGCTCGGCTTGTTATGCAGGAACAGTTCCAATGCTCCCATGGCCGCGACCACCTCGCCAGGAGGCGGCGGGACAAACTCCGCGTTCCCAGGTCGGCTACCTCCGACCCAGTTTTGAGTGGACCGAAACTCCCCCGGGCCCTTGCTGCTACCGCGGCCTTTAGCGAGAAGCTTTTCATGAATCTCGCGAAGGAGACGAAGCGAGAGCGGAAACCCTTCCTTGATCCGCTTCAGCCCATGGGTCATTGCCGCCACATAATTCGAAACCTCCTGAACGTCGTTCAGAGGGACGCCGGGGACTTCCTTGCTCTCGAACAGAAGGAGGTCTGAGAGCGTCGATTGGGTGCCCTCGATCTGCGACGATAGGACCGCCTCCTTGCGGACGTAGTAATACAAAAAAAGCCATATGTCAGGAATGAGCATCGTGATGCCATCCAACCGTCCCAGGGCGCGGTTTGCCCGCTCGATCAGGTCCTGCATCTCGCTGTCGACGGATATGGGCGGCTCCGGAGGAAGGGATCGCGGGACAAACGCACTGAACGACTCTGCTGGCGTCCGCTTCAGCAGGAGGGTACCTTGGATGCCACGTTTCACGGCTGGCCGCTACGAATGGCTGCTTTCATTAGCTCGAGGCTTATTAAAGCACAATAGGCTTAACTTTAATACTGGACCCTGTGGGTCACCTCTATGAAAGTAGCCGTCAATTAGATTCAGCAGCCACCTCCGACCGCCAAGCGGCCGAGCGCGTTCGTGAACCCATCGCCGATCTCGGAAAGCATTGTTGCTAGACCTGACCAGTTGACCCAGCCATCGCCTTCAAGCTTTTGGCCCACCGGCCTGCGCGCCGCGCTCTTAACAAGACGGATATACGAGTGTAGACGGGCGGTGAAGAGGCGTTTCGTATCCCTGAGGCGCACGACCGCCGACGCTCGAGGCTGCCAGATTCGAGATAGGAGACCGTATACCTCCAGCCGGAGGACGTGATCGGTCTCTACGCCGAAATCTCGGGTGTTCGGACGCCCAGGCCCGCGACCACCTCCGTGACCTCCTCACCTTCCGGCCCGTACTGCTCGAACGGTGTGGCCAGACGCCATGGATCGAGCGGGGCATCATGCGGAGGTGGTGGGCGGCCGGTCCGCCTCAGAGGTCCAGCCTCGCCTGCGGCGGAGAAGATCGTCCTTCGGGCGCCGTTACGGCTCCAGGTGAAACGAGTCTGGGTCGCAGCGGCCGCGAGTGCGCTTATATTCCTCCTCGCTGGCGGGGGGCTGTTCCTGACGTTCCGACAACCGAAAGTCACCTCCGCCACCACCAGGACTTGGGCGACTGCCACTCCGTCACCATCCAGCTCAACTTCAGCGTCACCCTCGCCGTCGTCCTCGACTGACCAGATACATGGCGTTCAGGCGACCCTGCCCAGCTGTTCGGCGGGGGCACTTTACTCGGTATCTCCTATCGAGCCCGACAAACTCAGCTACATCCTGCCTCTCGGCAACTTCACGCCACTCCCAAGCGATCACCTCTATTTCGTAATTACGCGTGGGGCGGCCAATGGGACCAATGCCCCGACGGAAACCGTGAAGCTCTTTGCTCCCGGAGATATCACCGTGTTCAGGATCGGGCGTCAGGTTCAGACAACGAACGGGAAAATCGTGAACACCGATTACTACATGAACTTCGCCCCGTGCCGAGAAGTTAGTGGTGCTTTCGGCCATGTTTCGAGTCTCGCCGGGCGTCTGGCTGGCATCGACTTCGACAACTGCGAAACACCCTACTCAATTGGTAATGGAAGCCTGTACGAGCACTGTGCCGCTGAGGTGAACATTGAAGTCCGGGCCGGAGAGCAGCTCGGTACAGCCGGCGGCAAGTCGTCAGCCGCTTTGGACTTTTCAAGTGATGATTGGCGCGTCCCGGCGCCGTACGTCGCCAACCCGGATCACCATTACGACTTACAGGCAAGCTGCGCGCTTAAATACTACGAAGGGAGCCTCAAAACCAGCCTGCAGCTGCTGCTCGGTCGCGGGGGCGATGGCAGGCACCTTGCCCAGGGTTGCGGAGAAGTCTTTCAAGACAAGCAAGGTACATTGCAGGGGAATTGGTTCAACGGTACGCCCGCGCAAACCAGTAATGACATCAGAAAGTTGCTCGCTCTGGCTCACGAAAATGTCGACCCGAGAATCGCCGTGATATCGATCGGCGGAACCATCACCCAACGCGGTGAATGGCGGTTTGATCCAACCCATTCGGGCACCCTCAACCGGGAATTTTCTGAGGTCACGCCAGGCGATGCTATCTACTGCTATCAGGCTTCCGGGATGCCAGGTCGGATTCTTATTGAGTTGATTTCTGAAACAAATCTCAAGATCGAGCACCAATCTGGCTCTTGCACGGCGAGTGTCGCGTTTGCCCAACCATTTGACTATCAACGATAACGGCGTCCTCGGTCGGTGGTCCGCCTGGGGGCGGTGCACCTGTTGGTCACCCTGTCCGCAGTACCGGATTCCGGAGACCGAGCTCGCAGGAACCTCCTCGCTTTCGAGGCCGCTGCGGCTACGCGCACTACGCGCTAAGTACCTGCAGGCCCGGCAAGCCGACTTCGCCTATGTCGGTCAGGAGAGTTGCCAGACCTGACCAGTTGACCCAGCCATTTTCCTGATTCGCCGCTGAAACCAGCGCATCAAGCGGCTTTCGCAATTCAAATGCGGGCGCCTGCTACACGCTTAGGCTGACGGCTCGGTCGCGGCAACCTGATCACGCACCTACGCAAGCTCGAGGACGCCGGCTACCTCACCGTGAGAAGACCGGCAACGGGGCTGCCTCGGGGTCGAATGGCTGGTCGCTCGGCTAGAGCTGCCGGCGCTCGTATTGCGGGATGCCGCCCGGGTCCGCGATGGAGGTCGACCGGCGGGTACTCGACGTTGTGGCCGCGGGATTCCTGGGGTAAAGTCGGGCGAGGTCGGGCCCCGCGACCTGCAGTCGATGGATCTTGTCCATGATCTGCGGACGGATTCCAGTCGGCATCAGCCGGGTCCAACCCTGCGTGGCACCGCCGTTCGCTTCCGAGGCAAACAGTTCCTGCACCGCGATCGTGGGATCGTCGAACCCGGTCAGTTCGGCGATGCTGACGACCTTGCGGCTGCCGTCGCCCAGGCGGCTGACATGGACGATGAGGTTGATCGAGCCGCAGATCTGCTGCCGGATCGCCCGGACCGGAAGGTCGAACCCGCCCATCAACACCAGCGTCTCGAGGCGGGAGAGCGCATCTCGCGGGCTGTTGGCGTGGATGGTGCTCATCGCACCGTCGTGACCAGTGTTCATCGCCTGGAGCATGTCGAGCGCCTCGCCGCCGCGCACCTCGCCGACGAGAATCCGGTCCGGACGCATCCGGACGGCGTGCCGGACCAGTTGGCGCAGGGTCATCACCTTCTCGCCCGCCGGAATGCACTCGAAGCGACACACGTGACCTTGCGGCAAGGACAGTTCGGCGGCCTCCTCGATGGTGACGATCCGTTCCTGATCGGGGATGGCGGTCGCGAGGGCGTTGAGCAGGGTGGTCTTTCCGGTGCTCGAGCCACCCGAAACCAGCAGATTGGCCCTGGCCAGCACCGCAGAACGGAGAAAGTTCGCGGCCTCCAGCGAGAGGCTGCCGAACCCGATCAGGTCTTCGATCCCATATGGGCTCGCGGCGAACTTCCGGATGGTGACCATGGGCCCGTCGACCGCGACGGGTGGCAGCACGACGGTCAGTCGGGAGCCGTCCGGCAGGCGTGCTTCCAACACTGGCTCGGTGAAATCGATGCGCCGGCCGATGCTCGAGACGAGCAGGTCGATCGCGCTGAGCAGGTGATTCTCGTCATCGAATCGCCGATCCGTCAGCAGGACTCGTCCGGCGCGCTCAACATAGATTGCGTCAGGTCCGTTGATCATGATCTCGGTCAACGTGCTGTCGGCGAGCAGCGTGGCGATCGGCCGGAGGAGGGTGGCGGGACCGAGCTCTGCAGGACGACTTGTTGTCGGCGGCGTTACGATCATGCGCCTAGTGTCGGGTGCGCGCCGAAGGTTGACCATCCGCCGAATGGCCCATGTTTTCCTTGATCGCTTCGTGTCTGACCGTCCCTCGCTGCGCCTTCCGTCCGGTTTGAAACTAACTGGGGTCCCACCGCGTTTCGTATACGGCGAGGCCACCGATATGGGACGTAGAAAGAGCAAACAAGTACGGCGGAGGCTCCTGCAACTGGTCCTGTTGACCAGCCTGCTGGTGCCAACCTTGGTGTCCGCGACACAGCCGGCATGGGCAGCCAGCTCGATGGCGACCGTCGCTTCGGGCGGGTGCGTCAATCCGGTTGCGAGCTGGTCCATCGCGTCACGCCTCAACCAACTCATGATGGTCAGCGGGCAATTTTCAGACCTCGGCGCATCCGGGTCGCTCGCCTCAGCAGGGGTTGGCGGATTCGTGCTCTATGGCCAGCCGGCGGCGGGTTCCGGACCATCGATCCAGTCCGGGCTGGCGGCCCTGGCCGCCGACGCCGGCGCCGCGGGGCAGGTCCATCCCTGGATGTCGACGGATGAGGAGGGGGGCAACGTCGCCCGTCTGGCGAACGTCCTCGGACCATTGCCTTCCGCGCGTCAGATGGCTGCCCAATGGAGCCCGGCGCGGGTGCAGTCGTCGTTCACCAGCCACGGTTCTGCCATGCGCTCGCTGGGGGTCACCATGGATCTGGCGCCCGTTCTCGATACGGCGAACCCGACAAACACCATCGCGGATGAGAACGACCGTTCCTTCAGTGAGAGCGGCCCGGTGGCGGCTTCCTACGGCCTCGCGGCCGCGAACGGCCTTCGTTCGTCCGGGATCGTGCCGGTTGTCAAACACTTTCCGGGCCTTGGGCACGCCAGCGCCAACACGGATCAGGGACCGGCGACCGACCCAGCCCTTTCCGTCCTGGAAGCCAACGACCTGATCCCGTTCGAGCAGGCGGTTTCCGCCGGCCTCCCAGTCGTGATGGTCGGGCACCCGTCGGTTCCGGGATTGACCGGGGGCCTTCCGGCCAGCCTTGCCGCCCCCACCTACCAATATTTACGGAACAAGCTCCATTTCGGCGGGGTGACCATGACGGACTCGCTGGCGGCCGGGGCGATCTCGAGCGCCGGTTACTCGCAGGCCTCCGCCGCGGTCGCGGCCATCGAAGCCGGGGCGGATATGGTCATGATCGGCACCTCGGACTGGCAGCCGACCCTCGCCGCACTTGACCAGGCGCAGAACAGTGGCGCGCTGTCGCTTGCGGTGGTGAACGCTTCGGTAACGCGTATCGTGGCGGCCAAGGGATCGCAACTGTGCCCAGCGGGTTGGACGTCGCTCGGAGGACTCATGGTTGGCGGGCCGGCGGTCGCCAGCTGGAGCACGAATCGGCTCGACGTTTTTATCCACGGGATTGACAATGCGCTCTGGCACAGGTGGTGGACCGGGTCGAACTGGAGCGGTTGGGAGTTCCTTGGCGGACAGCTGACCGCGGATCCCACCGTCGTGTCGTGGGGACCGAACCGCCTCGACGTCTTTATTCGCGGCACCGATAGCGCGCTCTGGCATAAATGGTGGGATGGCACGGCTTGGAGCAGTTGGGAGCGATTAGGAGGCGTACTCGCCGCGGCGCCGGAGGTTGCCTCCTGGGCACCGAACCGCCTCGACGTGTTCGTTCGGGGCATCGACGATCACCTCTGGCACCTCTGGTGGGCGGGCAATGGCTGGAGCACCTGGGAGACTGACGGTGGTGACGTGGCCTCCTCGCCGGGTGCTGTGTCATGGGGCCCCGACCGAATCGATGTCTTCACGACCGATAGTCATGGCGCGCTCCAGCACCTGTGGTGGGATGGCACCGCGTGGCTCGGGTGGCAAAAGCTTGATGGGATCCTAACCTCGAGTCCTGAGGCGGCTTCCTCGGGAGACCAGCACCTCGACATCTATGCCCTCGGTCTTGGCGCGATGTTGTACCACCGCACATGGAACGGGTTGAACTGGAGTGCGTGGGAACAGGCAGACAATCAATTCTGGACTGCCGATCCCGGGGCCGTCGTGCGACGGTCTGGCCCGATCGACCTGTTTGAGCGCGGCGCGGATGGCGCTCTCTGGTTTCGCGAGAAGCCGAGCGCCTAGCAAGGAGGTCCGGAGTGGTTAGGGCAAGGGCCGGGGGCTCATGGGCGTTTTAAGACCATGAGCCCCCGGATCCGGGTCCTAGTTGTGGACGACCATGCCGTCTTTTGCGACGGCCTCGCCACCATTCTTGGTGTCGAGCCCGACATCGAAGTTGTCGGCAAGGGTGGCAGCGTTCACGAGGCGGTCCAGTCCGCCCGGATTCTCGAGCCCGATGTGGTGCTGCTCGACGTGCACATGCCGGATGGCTCCGGTGTCGAGGCGGCGGCGCTGATCAAGAAGACTCGGCCGCAGACGCAGGTGGTCATCCTGACCAGCGATGAAGACGAGACCGTGCTACGAGCGGCCGTTCAGGCGGGAGTGACGGGCTACCTCAGCAAGCATGAGCCCGCGGCCACGGTGGTGCAGGCGGTTCGGAGTGCCGCGCATGGTGAAGCGCTGATCGCACCCTACATGCTTGCCCGGCTGCTTCATGGCATGACCCAACCCGTGCGCCCTGCCCCCGCCTCGCCGTTGACCCCGAGGGAGCTGGCAGTGCTGACCGAGCTCTCCCAGGGCCACGACAATGCCACCGTTGCGAGGGCTTTGCGCATGTCCCCCAACACGGTTCGCACCCACGTGCAGAACATCCTCGCCAAGATGACTGTTCACTCCAAGCTCGAGGCGGTCTCCAAAGCCGTGCGCGAGGGCTGGATTCAGATCGAGCAGAAACCGGCCGCGTAACGGACGGTCAGGCGTTCAGGCGCGACGCCAGCGCGAGGATTCCCCCGACATAGGCCTGCGTGTCCGGCAGCATGCCATCGTTGCGCAGGCTGGTCGGTCCCTGGTAATAAGCGGCCAAGGCGAGCTCCGGACTGCCGAAGGTGGTGAGATCCTCGCGGAGGATGGCGGCGCCGACCTCCGCGTTGTCCACGGGATCGGTCACATCGACGGGTCTCCCGAGGAGCGTCGGTCCGGCTTCAGCTGCCGTGGGCGGCTCGACCTGCATCAGGCCGATGGCCCCGGTCGCCGAAACCTTGGACTGATCCCAACCGCTTTCCCAGTAGGAGAGCGCCAGCACCAGCTTCGGGTCGAGCTGGTGTCGCGCAGCCGCCGACTTCAAGATCGCGAGGACGACGGGGCGTGTCGCCGCGCGCCGGCCGCTGTGATCGAGCCGGCCGCCAACCTGCCAGCCCGCGTGCGGGGAGGTTGCCCGATGCCTGGGTTGGTCGAATTGCGGCAGCCGAGCCTGAGCTTGCTCGATGGCGGTCGTTTGAACTCGTGCTAACTCAAGCGCCGCGGCGTCGCGAAGCGGGCTGGCAACCACGGTCTGGATGGCCACACCGGTCACACCCAGGGTGGCCAAAAGGCCACAGAAAAGCTTTCTCGGAAAAGGCATCCGCCCATGAGACCGGATCGCTCGCCGATTTAGCAAGCTCAATCCGAGCCCTTACGCGTGGGGCCGAAATCAGTCGTTTGCGCTGTCGGCGCTGTCTCCCGGTAATCCCAACTCAGCGCGAGCGAGGGTGACCCCGGCCGACATGTTTCGAAGCTTTCCGTAGGCGACCTTCCACGAGCGCGTCCGCAGGCCACAGTCCGGCATCACGTGGATTCGCGCGGGATCGCCGAAGACCTTCACGGCGTAAAGGACCCGGTCGCGGACCAGTTCCGGCGACTCGATGAAGTCGGTGTGGATATCGAGCACGCCCAGGCCAAGGATTGGCTTGTAGAAGAGGTCTCGGAATTTCTTGATCACGTGGTAGCCGGGTCGGGCGTCCTCGGAGGTCCCGAGCTCGCGGCGGTCGTAGTTGGCGAAGCCGACGGCGTACTGCCGGCAGCCCGACATGCGCTCGATGGCGGGGAAGAAGAGGTTGTAGTCGGAAAAGCACAGATGAGTGGAGAACATGCCGTTGAGGCCCTCCACCGTTGCGTTGAAACTGTCGACGAAGAGGTCGAGCTCATCCGGCTCGGTCGAGGCGCCGGGCTCGTCGATCTGTACCCACCAGGCGCCCAGCTTGAGCAGTTCCTGCACATTTGGCCGGATCAGGTTCGTGGCGATGTCGAGAATGAACTGGCGGCGGGCGGCTTTCCGCTTGCGGCGCCGCTGTTTGGCCGGCTCCAAAAGGTTTTCGTTCGTGTAGTAATGCTCGTCGAAGGACCAGTCGCCGATCGTGTAGGCACCCGTCACCGGGATCTTCAGTTCGGCTTCCGCGAAGCCGTGTAAATACGAAAACTCGGCATTATGGAACGGGCTCCCCAGCTTGATGGGTCCGATCACGGCTGCCTTCGTGTAGTACTTGTTGTCGAACGCTCGCACGCTGCCTCGCCGCTCGAAGCCGTTCGTATGGCTGACCGCCCAGTCGTACATCTCCGTGCGCTGCTGCTCACCGTCATAGACCACATCGAGACCAGCCGTTTCGAGCAGGCGCAGCGCGTAAAGGCTCGACCACCGCTGCAGCTCCGCCTTCTGCGCCTTATCGAGCGGGGTGTGTCGCAGCAACTCGAGCAGCTTCTGGTAATCGGGGACTTTGAGGCGCTCACCCCAGGAGCGGGCGTCTTCCATGTCGGCGTCGCTCAGCGGCTGTCCGGCATAAGCCTTAACCCTCCACCCTGGCTTGTCGAGCGAGCCGACTTCATGCGTCAACAATGGTTTGTGCGTCAAAACCTGGCTCATACCGACACCAACTCCTTCAGTCGTTTGGCCGCCTCGCCAAGGCGTTGCACCTTCTTTTCGGCCACGATCGTCGGCAGGAATCCGAGCTCGCACGTCGACGTGAGGTAGAGATTGCGCGGGCGAACCGTGTCCGCAACGCGGCGGGCGAGCTCAACGGTTGAGTCCAGCGGTTCGACGATCGAACTCCGCCCGTTGAGACAGCCGATCAGCAGGTCCTTGTCCCAGCCCTGACCCAGCTCCGAAAGGTCCGTTTCTACGAGGTCGACGCCGATCCCGTCAACCGGCAGGCGCTTGAGCTGGTCGATAGAGCGGCCGGCATCGCCGAAGTAGCAGTGCAGGATGACCGTAACCGGAGCAGCGGGTTTGAGACTTTGGAGCGCCTCGGCGAATGGCGCCCAGTCACCCTGCTCGATCCCGAAGTAAGCGACCCACGGTTCCTCGAGGTGGACCACCTTTGCGCCTGCCTTCACCGCGGCATCGATCGCGGGGCGCAGCCGCTGTTGGGCCAGGTCGACCATGAGGCGATTGCGGTCTGACGTGTCTGCGTGCGCGGCCCGGGAGAACATGTAGGGCGAGGGGAGCGTTGCCACCCGGGGCTGCGGGACGGACGCCGCGGGGAGCGTCGATCCGCTGGCGGCCACGCCCATAGAGCCGGTCAGATCGGGCGCTCGGAAGAAGGTGTTGGTATCGAACCACCGCACCAGGGTGCCGGCCGAGGCCGCCAGTGGCCGGAAGATGTCCTGCCAGCGGATCAGCCCATCGGAAAAGTAATCCATCCCCGCCTGCTGCTGCGTTCGGACGAACTCGGCTTCGTCCTGCGCGACGGCATCGTCGACCGCGGACTGACCGACGCGGCCTCGGTCGAGGGAGCGCGTGGCGGAGACCACCCGCTCCGAGCGCGGATAGAGCCCGTGTTGATAGGCAAAAATGTTGATCGGCACAGTGTATCGACTTCGCCGCGGCCGATGGTTTAGGCTTTGCTCCGATCACGATGAGGGCTTTGCCATTGACGGGACTGGGTTCGCTGACACTTGGCGCACTGACCGTGCTCGCGCTGGCCAGCTGCGGGAGCAGCGACCAGACGCAATTCGTCCTGCAGACGAGCTCGGCCTCGGCCTCGGCGTCAGCTTCGGGAGCGTCCCCCGGAGCCAGTGCGACCACATCGAACTCGCCCGGCAGCGACACCGGCGCTACCCCCACGCCGATTCCAGGCGGCAGCCGGATCATCATTGACAGCCCCGACGCCAGCACGACGATCACGTCGCCGGTCGAGGTTTCCGGGACGGCAAGCGTCGACAAGGGGACCGTCGTGGCCGTGGTGCTCGACGCCGCCGGAACTGAGCTTGGGCGCGCGACCGTCACCGCCTCCGCCAGCGCTCCCGATTTCGGGCACTACGACGTGAGCGTCCCGTTCAGTGGCGCGACCTCAGGGACGAGCGGCAAGCTGAAGGTGTTCGGCGTCAGCGCGCGTGATGGCAAGACGCCCACATTTTTCTACTTCATCACTGTCAGGTTCCCCTAAACACTCCACCGGAAAGGGTCTCGGCGCTCGTTACAGGGAGTAATGGGAAGCCTCGACCTGTCGATCTCGCTCGTCATCCCCACGCTCAATCCGGGCCGCGCATTCGGCGCGTTGCTCCACCGCCTCAGGGGGCAGGGCCTGAAGCCGCTGGAAATCGTGGTCGTGGATTCCGGCTCCCAGGACGGCGCCCAGCAGACCCTGGAGCAGTTCCCTGAAGCTCGGCTCATCAGCGTCGAACAGAACGCCGGTCCGGCAAGCTGGAACCAGGCGTGCCGCGAAGCCAAGGGCGACCTGGTCGTCTTCCTCGGCCAGAACGCCCTGCCGGCCACCGGCGACTGGCTCATCAACCTGGTCGCGCCCTTCGAGGACCCGGGGGTCGCCGGTGTTTACGGCCGCCAGGAAGCCTCCCCGTCGAGTGATCCACTGTCGAACTTCCGCCTCGCCCAGCGCTACTGCCGGCAGGCGCACGCGCGACGCCTCCGGGTTGGCGATCGCATCCGGCACAAGAGCCTGCCATTCTCCATCGATAATGCCGCCGTCCGCCGCTCGGTCTGGCAGGGCATCCATTTCAACGAGCAGCTGCCGGTGGGCGCCGATCGGGTCTGGGCGCGCCAGGCGGTGCTGGCCAGCTATACCGTGGCCTACAGCCCGGACGCGCTGGTTGCCCGGGAGCTGCGGGCTGCGCTAAAAACGGCCTTTGCGCGCGCCAGGCTGACCGGCTATGCCGATCGGCATTTCGGGGACGCCGGCGGAACGCTCTGGCCGGACTCGCGCCAGTTTGCCAAGCGGGCGGCCTGGTACCTGTTCCGGGGGTTTGCCTGGGGTCAGCTGCCGTACCTGGCGCTCGAGACCGCGGCTGAGCGCTATGGCTATCTCCTCGGCCGCCGGACGTCGCGCCCGATCCCGGCACTCGAGAGCGCCGAGAAGTCAACGCTATGGCCGGACGAGCCGGGCGCCGACCAGTTGAAGCGCGCCGCCTAAATCCGCACCCCGACCCTCCCCCGAAAACGGGGGAGGGAGATCCGGTGCTTGGTATAATCGCGACCAATTCCTCCCATGCCCGAGAGCGGACCCGCGGGGCCCAAACGGCCACCATCGCCGGATACGCGCGGGAGCGTTACGGTAGTCGTCCTCGCCGCCGGCAAGGGCGTTCGGATGAACTCCAGGATCCCCAAAGTGCTGCATCCGGTCGCCGGGCGCCCGATGCTGCTCTGGGCGATCGCCGCGGCCAAGGCGCTTGACCCGGAGCGGACCATCGTCGTGACCAACCCGTCCCAGGACGGGGTCCAGGCCGCGGTCAACGGCGAGGGGCAGACGGTTCCCCAGCGGGAGCAGCTCGGCACCGGCCATGCCCTGGCCCAGGTCAACGCCGCGCACCGCTCGACCGGGCCGGTCGTCGTCCTCTACGGCGACGTGCCCTTGCTCCGCCCCGAGACGCTGCAACGGCTGGTGTCCGAGCACCGAAAGGCGCACGCGGCCGTCACGGTGCTGACGGCGAACCTGCCCGATCCAAAGGGATACGGGCGGATCGTCCGGGGCCGCAATGGCCTCTTTCGGGCGATCGTCGAGGAGAAGGACGCCGCCGGAGCCGTCAAGGAGATCACCGAGGTTAATTCCGGCGTTTACTGTTTCTCGGGGCGCGAGCTCTGGCCGGCGCTGCTCAAGCTGGAGAACAAGAATCGCGCCGGCGAGTACTACCTGACCGACGTCGTCCGGCTGGTCAAGGGCAAGGTCCACCTGGTGGAGGCCGACGACCCGAGCGAGATCGTCGGCATCAATGACCGGCGGCAGCTGGCGGAGGCAGAGGGATCGATGCGGCGCCGGATCCTCGACCGGCTGATGACGGACGGCGTGACCATCACCGATCCCGCGTCAACCTTCGTCGATGCCGAGGTCGAGATTGGCCAGGACAGCGTCATCCATCCCTTCACCACGATCACCGGGGTAACCCGCATCGGCGAGGACTGCGTGATCGGGCCGATGAGCCAGGTGCGCGACTCCATTGTCGGGGACGGCTCCCGGATCGAGCGTTCGCATCTCGAGCACGTCAAGGTCGCCTCCAACGTCACCGTCGGCCCCTTCAGCCGGCTCCGGCCGGGCACCGAGCTGGAGGAGGGCGTTCGGGTCGGCACCCACACCGAGATCAAGAACTCGCGCATCGGGGCGGGCAGCGCCGTTCCTCACTTCAGCTACCTCGGCGACGCGCAGGTGGGCGCCAACGTCAACATCGGCGCCGGCAGCATCACCGCCAACTGGGATGGCTTCGACAAGCACGCCACCGAGATCGGCGACCGTGCCTACATCGCCTGCGACACGATTTTCGTCGCGCCGGTGCGGGTCGGCAGCGACGCCACCACCGCCGCTGATACCGTAGTCGTCAAAGACGTGCCGCCTGGAAGCCTGGCGATCGACCGAGGGGAGATGAAGATCGTCCCGGGCTACAGCGCGCGGCGCCGGGCGCGGCACAAGGCAGAGGTGGGAAAGAAATAGCGCAGCCCAGGGTCGGCGAACGAGTGGAAACCCGCCAGCAGGTTGGCGAGGCCGCGCCCAAGCAACCGGGCGAGCTCAAACTCCTATCGGGCGACGCCAACCCCGAACTGGCGAAACGGATCGGCGAGCACCTGCAGGTCCCGGTCTCGACGATGCGGATCACCCGCTTTGCCGACGGCGAGTACGACGTCAAGATCGCCGAGAGCGTCCGGGGCGCGGACATCTTCCTGGTCCAGCCGACCTGCCAGCCGACGTCGGAGAACCTGATCCAGCTGTTCATCATCCTCGACGCGCTGCGCCGGGCCTCGGCTGGGCGGATCACCGCGGTGATGCCCTACTACGGCTATGCCCGCAAGGAGAAGAAGACCCAGGCACGCGACCCGATCTCGGCCAAGCTGATGGCGGACATCATCACGCTGGCGGGCGCCAACCGGGTGATCGCCCTCGACCTGCACGCCGATGCCATCCAGGGCTTCTTTGACATCCCGGTCGACCACCTGACGGCCGAGAAGCTGATGCTCGAGTACATCCGGCGACTCAACCTGCAGAGTGGCGTCATCGTCTCGCCGGATATCGGGGGCGCCAAGCGCGCCGGCTCGATCGCGCGGCTGCTCGACCTGCCGCTTGCTTTTGTCTACAAGCGGCGTCCCAAGGACGATGTCGTCACCGAGCAGCGCGTCGTCGGCGAGGTGACCGGCATGGATGTGGTCGTTGTCGAAGACATGATCACCACCGGCGGGACGCTGGTCGGGGTCGCCGCGGCGCTGAAGGCCGAAGGCGTGCGCAGCCTGCGCGTGCTGGCCACCCATGGTGTGCTGGCCGGCAATGCGGTCGAACGCCTGATCGCGGCGCCGATCGACGAGATCGTGATCACGGATTCCATCCCGCTCCCCGCCGACAAGCATCATCCGAAGCTGAAGATCCTTTCCGTCGCCCCATTGCTGGCCGAAGCGATCCGTCGCGTCCACGAGGACCGCTCGATCAGCGAGCTCTTCAAGTAACCCCGGAGTCTGTCCTGATGGATGCCACTGCCTGGATCGAGCTGATCATTATCGTTATCGCCCTCGTGGTGGCGGCGCTCGCGGCCTCGGCGGAAACCTCGCTCACGTCGATCAGCCGGGTCCGGCTTCGGCGCCTTGTCGAGGAGCGGATTGCCCAGGCGATCGTGATCGAGCGCCTTCATAAAGACCCGAACGCCTATCTCTCGACCATCCTGATCGCGAACACGGTGGCGATCATCGTCGCCTCGTCGTCGGCGACCTTGCTGGCGCTGCACCTCTACCAGCAACGGGTGGCGCAGTGGCTGGTCAGCCTGCTCCTCTCGCTCGTGGTCCTGGTCTTCTGCGAGATTGCGCCGAAGACGCTGGCCCTGCAGCGGTCGGAACGGGTTGCCTTGAACATGGCGCGGATCGTCGCCGCGGCAACCTGGGTGATGCGGCCGATCGTCCGGGTGCTGACCACGATCACGAAGGTGCTGGTGCGCATCTTTGCCGGAAAAGCGCAGGTGAAGGGCCCGTTCGTGACGGAAGAAGAACTCAAGATGCTCGTCTCGGTGGGCGAAGAGGAGGGGGTCCTCGAGGAAGAGGAGCGGGAGATGATCCACGGCATCTTCGAGATGGGCGACATGCGCGTCCGGGAGCTGATGGTCCCCCGCACCGACCTGGTCGCGATCGATGTCACGGCGCCGGTCGAGGCGGCGGTGGCGCTGGTCAGCAGGCACGGCCACACGCGGATCCCCGCCTACGAAGGCAACCTCGATCACATCGTCGGCGTGCTATACGCAAAGGACCTGCTCCGGGCGTTGAACCACGATGGTGGCAAGACGCTGCGGGAAATCGCGCGCAAGCCCTATTTCACGCCCGAATCGAACAAGGTGACGGACGTGCTTCGCGACCTGCGCAAGAACCGGGTGCACATGGCGATCGTGGTCGACGAGTATGGCGGCACTGCGGGCGCCGTCACCATCGAGGACATCATCGAGGAGATCGTGGGGCCGATCCAGGACGAGTACGACGTCGGCGAAGAGGACGAGATCCAGTTCATCAGCCCCAACGAGGTCGTGCTCGACGGCCGGGTCAGCGTCGATGACGTCAACGACCTCCTTAAGCTCCATATCGCCGGCGAGGACTACGACTCCATCGGCGGCTTCGTCCTGAATCAGCTGGGGGCCGCCCCCAAAGTGGGCGCGACGCTGCATATCGGCGATGCCGAACTGCGGGTCGAGGCGGTCCAGGGGACGCGGATCAAGAAGGTTAGGATCCGCAGCGACACACCGTTCCAGATCCCAGAGGCCTCCGTCGAGGAACCAACGCTATCCGCGACCCCCGAGCGCGCGAGCCGGCAGGAGCCGTCCTGAGTTGGCCGGTTGAAAGCCCTCATCCTCAGCGGTGGTCGCGGGACGCGACTTCGACCGATCACCCATACGAGCGCCAAACAACTGGTCCCGGTGGCCAACAAACCCATCCTCTTTTATGCCATGGAGGCCGTCGTGGCGGCGGGGATCACGGACATTGGCATGATCGTCGGCGACACCGAGGCGGAGATCCGGGCGGCTGTTGGAGACGGGAGCCGCTGGGGTGCCCGGGTTACGTTCATTCGTCAAAGCGCGCCGGCAGGTCTGGCGCATGCGGTCAAAGAAGCTGAGGGCTACCTCGCGGGCGAGCCCTTCGTGATGTATCTGGGCGACAACCTCGTGATCGACGGAATCACTGGTTTCGTCGGTCAATTCCGGAAAAGTCAGCCGGACGCCCTCATCCTGCTGGCTCGCGTCGCCGCGCCCGAGCGGTTCGGGGTTGCGGAACTGCGAGATGGCCAGGTGGTCGGACTCGAGGAGAAGCCTGCGCATCCGAAGTCGGATCTAGCCCTGGTGGGCGTCTACCTCTTCACGGCCAGGATCTTTGAGGCTGTTCATGCCATCAAGCCGTCCGCACGTGGCGAGCTGGAGATCACCGACGCCATCCAATGGTTGATGGATCATGGAGCCAAGGTCGAGCCTCACGTGATCGACGGCTGGTGGAAGGACACCGGCCGTCTTGAAGATATGCTCGAGGCCAACCGGATGGTGCTCGAAAGCATCGATCGGGGCGTCAACGGATCAATTCGGGGCTCCTCAAAGCTCATCGGTCGGGTCGTCACCACTGACACAACCGAGATCATCGACAGCGTCGTTCGCGGACCGGCCATCATTGGTGAGCGAACCCGGATTGTGAACTCCTATATCGGCCCGTTCACGTCGATCTATCACGGAGTCGAGATCCGCAATAGCGAGATCGAGCATTCGATCATCCTCGAGAACAGCAAGGTCCTCGACGCGCCGACCCGTATCGAGGACAGCCTGATTGGCAAGGACGTGGTGATTCGGCGCAGCGCGACGCTTCCCAGGGCGCTGCGCCTGATGCTTGGTGATCACTCCGAGGTGGACCTGACTCCCTGAGCTCCTACCATATGGGGCAGCATGCGGAGAACCGAAACCGTCGCCGTTTATTCGGAGGACGCGGAGCCCCCCAGAGCCCGCCCGCAGACGATCGGATTGCGGCAATGGTTGGACGAGATCGTCGCCTACTCGGAATTGCTGACGAACCTGGTCGCCCGCGACCTGAAGACGAAGTATCGGGGCTCCTTCTTCGGCATTTTCTGGTCGCTGCTGAACCCGCTCTTGCTGATGCTGGTGTACACGCTGGTCTTCTCGCTAATCGTTCGGGTGAACATCCATCCGTATCCAGTGTTTTTGCTCGCGGGATTGGTCCCCTGGAACGCGTTTGCCCAGAGCCTGATCCAGGCGACGACATCGGTGACCGACAGTCGTGGCATCGTGAGTAAGGTCGCCTTTCCCCGCCAGGTGCTCCCGCTGTCCGCGGTCCTCTCCGGCTCGGTCAATTTCCTGATCAGCCTCGGCCTGCTGGCGATTCTGACGGTCGTCTTGCATCCGCATCTCGGCTGGTCCATCCTGCTGCTGCCGCTGCTCGTGCTGCTGCAGGTCACGTTCACCTTCGGCCTGGGCGCGATCCTGGCCGCCGCCCAGGTATATTTCCGCGACGTCCAGTACTTCGTGGGTGTCTTCCTGACCGCCTGGTTCTTCTTGACGCCGGTCGTCTATTCGATCGACTTCGTGCCTCCCAGGCTCCGACCGATCCTATTGCTGAACCCGATGGCGTGGGATATCTCCTCCTTCCAGGCCATTTGGTTCTACGGGCGGATCCCCTCGGTCGGCTATCTCGTCCTGTTTGCCGCGGTCGCCGGCCTGAGCCTCCTCCTGGGCATCATCGTGTTCGGCCGGCTCAGCCGCCGCTTCGCTGAAGAGGTTTAGGTGCTGCCTGCCGTCATCCTCGACGACGTTTCCAAGAAGTTCCGGACTTACAGCCGTCGATACGACTCCCTGAAGGAGGTCCTCCTCCGGCGGCGACGTGGTGCCTTCGATGAATTCTGGGCACTCCGAAATGTGAGCTTCGCCGTGCAACCGGGGTCAACGGTCGGCATCATCGGGGCCAACGGATCGGGGAAGAGCACGGTGCTCAAGCTCCTCGCCGGCATCCTCTACCCGAACAAAGGTCATCTCAATGTCAATGGGAGGATCTCGGCGCTCCTCGAACTCGGCACCGGCTTTCACCCGGATTACACCGGCAGGGAAAACATCTTTCTCAACGGAGCCCTGCTCGGCCTCCGCCGGGATGTGATCCGTGAGCGCCTGGATGAGATCATCGACTTTGCCGACCTCGCGCGGTTCATCGACAACCCGGTGAAAACCTACTCGACCGGGATGTACATGCGCCTCGGCTTCGCCATTGCGGTGAACGTCGACCCGGACGTGTTGTTGATCGACGAGGTCCTTGCCGTCGGGGACGCCGACTTCGAACGGAAATGTTTCGATCGGATCAACGAGTTCCGGCGCCAGCGGAAGACGATCGTCCTTGTCTCCCACGACCTGACGTCGGTGCGCCGCTTCTGCGATCGTGCCATCCTGATCGATCAAGGACAGGTGCGCTCGGACGGTCATCCCGAGGAGGTCACGAAGCAGTACCTGGAGGATGTCAAGCACCGTCAGGAGCGCCCCGAGCACCTCGCGGAGCAGGCCACGACCGCGCGGTGGGGAACCCGCGAGATCGAAATCGGCAGCGCCGAGATCCTCGACCGAGCCGGCCAGCCGCAGTACGTGTGCAAGGCCGGCGATTCGGTCCAGGTGTCGATCACCTATCGCTGTAAGTCGAGAGTGGACAATCCGGTCTTCGGGATCAGCATTTTCCGATCGGATGGCATTCACTGTTACGCGTCCAATACGCGCTACGCCGGGGTGCCACTGGGGACGCTCCAGGGTGACGGCAACATTACGTTCACCATCCCCCAGTTGAACCTGATGGAGGGCAGCTACCTGCTCTCCGTCGGGATCACCGACGACGCGGATCGGATCACCTACGATCACTGGGATCGCCGCATTGAATTCCGGGTCCGCCCCGACGTGGTGTCGGCGGGGGGCCTCGTCTATATGCCGGGCCAATGGCACAAGCCCGGGGTGGAGTTGAAGGCAGAATCCGCCAGCTAAGCCGGCGACAATGAGCGTCCTCTTCCTGACTCACGAACCCATGACGAAGACCATGGCAGGACCCGCGATCCGGGTATGGGAATTGGCCCACGTCCTGGCACGAACCGTCCCGGTGACCATCGGGACGCCGAATCAATCAGGCCTGAGCTCGTCCGAGGTCACCATCGCGTGCTATGCGGGAAACGCTATGGAAACTCTCGTGGATTCGCACGATGTAGTCGTCGCGTTCGGCTATCTGCTCCGGCATTACCCGGTGATTCCGCGCCGGGCGCGATATCTCGCGATGGACATCTTCGATCCGTTCGTCCTCGAAAACCTGCACATGCACGACGACCTCGGCCTGTCCGACCGGACGAGGGTGCATCAGCACGACCTCGACGTCACCCTCGAGCAGCTCGAACGCGCGGACTTTCTTTTCTGTGCCAGTGAGCGCCAGCGCGACTTCTGGCTTGGTGCGCTGATGGCCGCCAACCGGGTCAATCCCTACACGTTCGCCCAGGACCCGACGTTGCGGCGGCTCATCGAGATTGTTCCCTTCGGCCTGAAGGATCGGCCGCCGCGACGATCCGCTCCGGCGATCAAAGGCGTGGTATCCGGAATTGACGCGACGGACGTCGTCGTCCTGTGGGGTGGAGGTATCTGGAACTGGTTCGACCCCCTCACCGCCATCAGGGCGGTCGGGAAGCTCAAACAGGAGCGCCCGGCCATCAAGCTCTTCTTCATGGGTGTGAGCCATCCGAATCCCGAGATGCCACAGATGGCCATGGTGGGCGAGGCCGCGCGCCTGTCCGACGATCTTGGGCTGACCGACCAGCAGGTCTTCTTTAATCGCGGTTGGATCCCCTATGGCGAGCGTGAGAATTACCTTTGCGATGCCGACATCGGGGTCAGCCTGGCTTTCAAGGAGATCGAGACGCAGTTTTCATTCCGCACCCGGGTTCTTGACTACCTCTGGGCTGGTTTGCCGGTCGTGTCCACCGGCGGGGACACCCTGACGGACGCCGCGGCCGCGGTTGGAGCGGGGGTGAACGTTCCCGAAGGCGATGTCGATGCCCTCGCCGAGGCATTGCTGCAGCTTGCCAGAGATCCCGAACGTCGGGCGCGGATGGCGTCGATGTCGTCGACGCTGTCTCGCCAGTTCACCTGGGGGCGGGTGGCAAAGCCGCTCGTGGCCTACTGCGAAACGCCCTACCGCGCGGCCGACGCCGGCAAGAGCGGCCTGATCTATCCCAGGATTGACGGCCGCCGCGCGGGCCTCGCGGTGAGCGACCCGCGTCAACTGCCTGGCGTGGCGAGAAGGGTGGCCGCCGTCTGGCGGTCGGAGGGTTTTGCCGGTGTCACCTCCAGGGCGCTGCGTCGCCTTCAGCGTGGCCGCTTGTGACGCCGAACCTTGTTTCCGTCGTGATCCTCAACTGGAATGGGGCCGAACACCTCCCCGGATGCCTGGCCGCCGTCCGCGAACAGGACTACCGGCCCCTGGAAGTCATCGTGGCCGATAACGCCTCAACCGACGGATCGGCGGATCAGATCGAGCACGACCCCACCGTCCGCCTGATTCGTAACGCGACCAACCTCGGTTTCGCGGCGGGCAACAACCGGGCGATCCGGGCCGCCCAGGGTGAGTTCGTGCTGATCCTGAACAATGACGCCGTCATCGCCCCATCCTATGTGTCCGTTCTTGTTCGGGTCCTCGCGAGTGACCCGACGATCGGTTCCGCGACCGGCAAGTTGCTACGCGCGACGGTCGGGCCGGCGGGCCCGATCATCGATTCGACCGGTCACGTCATGTATCGGAACATCTGGTCCACGAATCGCGGCGAGGAGGAGCCTGACGGCGCGACGTTCAAGGAACCCGGCGAGGTGTTTGGTGTCTGCGCGGCGGCGGCGCTGTATCGCCGCGCCATGCTCGATGATGTCCTGCTCGAGGATGAGGTCTTTGACTCGAGCTTCTTCGCCTATCTCGAAGATGTCGACCTGGACTGGCGGGCCCGGCTTCGTGGTTGGCGAAGCTGGTACGAGCCCACGGCGGTCGGCGTTCATGCGCGGGGTGGGACGGGCGCGTGGTTTTCGACCCGAATCCAGCGCCATATCTTCAAGAATCGGATTCTCATGATCATCAAGAACGATGGCGGGCCCGGGCTGCTCCGCCGCTTGCCGGGGATGATCGCCTTCACCGGCGCCAAGCTCCTGCAGTTGACGCTGATGCGCCCTGCGGCCTTGCTCGGAACCGTCGATGCGGTCAGGTTGATTCCGCAGGCCGTCCGGAAGCGTCGCGTGATTCAGGCACGGCGGACAATTCCATCCGATGCGCTGGAGACCTGGTTTGAGCCGTACCCCTACCGCAGGAAACTCCGCCAGGGCCGCTTTGGACGTTCCCGACGCCAATGGATCTCTCAGTCGTAATCGTCAACCTGGATACCAGGGACCTCGTGGTGGCCTGCCTGAACAGCCTGGCTCTGGAACGGCAATCGCTCGACGCCGAGGTCTTTGTCGTCGACAACGCCTCAACCGACGGGAGTGTCGAGGCGGTCCGCACAGCGCATCCCTGGGTCCACGTGATCCAGAACGACCGCAATCTCGGATTCTCGCGCGCCAACAACGTTGCACTACGGCGTACAACCGGGCGCCTTGTCTTCCTCCTTAACCCTGATACGGAGTTGCGAGCTGGTGCCGTCCAAACGCTTCGCGCAGCGCTGGACTCGCTCGAGGATGCCGTCGGCGTGGGCCCGAAGGTTGTCCGGCCCGACGGTCGGCTGGACCTTGCCTGTCGACGGAGTTTCCCCTCTCCTGGTGTCGCCCTCGCGCGCCTCTCGGGGCTGAGTCGCCTCTTCCCGCGAGCGCGCTGGTTTGGTCGCTACAACCTGACCTACGCGGACCCGGATCGTCCAGGAGAGATGGATGCGGGGACGGCCGCTGCCATGATGTTCCGTCGGGATGCTCTGGCAGCGATCGACTTCTTTGACGAGGACTACTTCATGTACGGAGACGACCTCGACCTGTGCTTTCGACTCAAGGCAAGGGGTGGGCGCATCTACTACGTCCCCGGGGCGGTGGTTATGCATCACAAGGGCGCCACGACCGGGAAGCGGCCGCGACCAATGTTGCGGGAGTTCCATCGGTCGATGTGGATCTTTTACCGGAAGCACTATGCAACCGGGTGGGGTGCCGCGCTGGCGCCCGCCGTCTGGCTTGGAATCAAGCTCCGCCACGGCTTCGTGCTTGGCTTCAATGCCCTCAAGGGTCGACAGATCGTCAGCCCATGACGGGATCGCCGGTGGCCGAGCCACTGGTAATGTGACTTAGGACGTGGAAACGACTGGATATGCGGCGGCATGGACGCGCGAAGAGAATCTGGAAGGCCTCAACGTCCGGATCCACGACGGCGTCCCTCTGGAGGAGTTGCGGGCGCGGGCTGACCGGTACCGCGGCAGCATGTTTGACGTCCTCTATCCGATGGCGCGTCCGAATCCGGGGGATCGGGTCATGGAATTCGGAAGCGGTGTCGGCTGGATCATGGAGTCCGTGCTGGAGGGATTTCCGGCCATTCATCTGACCGGCCTTGACATCTCCGAGAACATGATCACGCGCGCTCGCGAGCGATTCAAGGATCCGCGAGCGGAGTTTGCGCTCTACGACGGGTTCACCTTCCCCTTCCCAGATGATTATTTTCAGGTCCTGTACTCCTGCGCTGCCGTGCAGCACATCGAGAAACACATTGCCTACCTGCTCTTTCGCGAGATGTATCGGGTCCTTGCTCCAGGCGGTCACGCCGTCATTCATTTGATGTCCGTCCATTGCATGACGTGGAGCGTCATCCCCTTTGATCAAGAGTGCTGGAATCACGTCAAGAACTTGCCTGAGCACTGGCACCACTACTACGCTTTCGATGAGCTGAAGGTCCTGTTTTCCGATCTCATTGGTGTTGATGATTTCGACGTTCGTCATCACCCCGAGTTGGGCAGCTTTTATGTCCATTTCTCGAAGGGAACGGGTCGGCGTTTCCTGCGACCCGATGTTCCCACGCTCACGTATGCCCACCATTTCGAGGTGCGGCCGCCGCGTCCGAGTCTTTGGCATCGCGTTCGGCATCGGGTCGCGACCAGTCCGGTCGGCCCCGCATTGCGGCCCGGTTACCGAGCGCTGCGCGACGCCGTCCGACGACGGCGGGGTAGCGTGTCGAGCGACTAGGGCTTCGGTATTGGCATGCCGACGCGCTCCGCTACGGGCTGTCCGAATCCTGGCCGGCGCCGAAGCGCCGATCCAGTTCGAGGGTGCGGATGAGCCAGTGGTGAAAATCGATGTACCTCGGGTCGCCATACGAGGGCTCCAAGGCGACATGAAAGAGAGGCAGGATTTCGGCGTCCGTGCGGACGCGACGCTGCTGCAGCCAGCTCCGCTTCTGCGCCAGCGCTTCAAGGTTATGCGCAAACTGGCTGAGGCCGACATAATGGCTGACGGCGGCCCTCGGCATCGGAACGGCGTCCGCCAGGAGCACTTGACGTCCGCGGTTGGCCAGGCGCCCGGCGCGCACGCGGGCGTGCGCCGCACCTTTCCGGAGGACCGCCCTGAATCCCTGCTCGCGCAGCGCACGCCTCGCTTTGGTCGCCATCGTCGGACGTGGTGGGACGTCGGGCCCGGCGGTGGCCGCTCCAGGCCGTGCGGCGATTTCGAACGTCGCCCTGCGTACGTCGGCCAGCAGCAAGGCCTTCTCGTTCAAGAGCAGAATTGCAGCCGGCAGCGCGGCGGCCAGATTTTCATCGTCGAGGCACTTGTACATAGTGCTCAGGGCGTTCCGCTGATACAGAACCTGGATCTTGTAGTCGGGAAAGCGCTTGTAGGTGCCGTGATGCCGGTGGTAGGTCGTCGCCGCCGGCGTGTACCAGACATCATGCCCAAGGAGGTTCAGCCGCCAGCCGAGGTCAGCGTCTTCGTAGAAGCCAAAGTAGTCGGGGTCGAATCCACCTATCTCCCGGAACAGCTCGCGCCGGATCACCATCGCGCCACCGCACGGGCTCAGGAGCCGGCGAGGAACATCACGAGATGACTGCTTGTGGCCGAAGTCGAACTGGAAGCCGAACCCCTGGAAGTTGATCCCCGCGCCAATGAAGTCAATGGCGCTACCCTCCCAGTTCAGGATCCGGGAACTCAAGCAGGCGAGCCGGGGCTGCTCGGCGAGCGGCTCGACGAGGTTGCGTAACCAGCTGGGCTCGACGCGCATGTCGTTGTTGAGAAAGCCCACCCAGGGGTGCGTCGCTTGGGCGGCGGCGCGGTTGTTGCCTTCCGCAAACCCGTAATTCCGGTCAAGCGCAACCACTCGGACTCCGGGAAAGCGCTCCTTGACGTACCCGACCGACCCGTCGGAGGAGCCGTTGTCACAGAGGAGGACTTCGAGCCGATCTTTCGGATACTCGACCGCCACGACCGAGCCGAGGCACGCCTCGAGATGTTCGCGGCCGTTGAAATTCAGCACGACGAGCGAAACGGCCGGCAGCTCAAAGGTCCCCTTCAATCTGGAAAGCATTGTAGAAGAGGGTCGACGGATCGGATCCTCGACGAGCTTCGGCTAAATTAGAGCCGCATGCCGGGGTCACAACTCGACTACTACGAGTTCATGGGATTCAGCAGCGCCGAGCTCAAGCGGCGATACGCGTTTTACGCGGAGCGGTTCCAGCCGGGCACCCGCGTGCTCGACGTCGGCTGCGGCCGAGGCGAGTTTCTCGAGGTGCTTGCCGCCCGCGGGGTCAACGGCGTCGGCGTGGATCTCGACGCGATGATGGTGGAGGCTGCCAGGCACAAAGGCCTCACGGCGACCCAGGGCAATGCGATCGACTACCTGAACACGCACGGTGAAGACTTCGACGGCGTGTTCGCCTCCCACCTGGTTGAACACTTGCCGACCGACCAGATGGAGAAGCTCGTCGAGGGCAGTGCCCGCGCCCTGCGGCCAGGCGGCCTCGCGATCTTCGTCACACCCAACCCGGCCAACCTGGACATGCACCTGGGGGAGTTCTGGATCGACCTGCAGCACGTCCGCTTCTACAGCCCCCTGATCATGCGCTACGTTTTACATCGATCGGGACTCTCTGACGTCCAGATCGGCTATAGCGATCTGTTCCGGCTTGGCCCCGAACTCAGCTACGAACATATTCCCCCCTTCCATGAGCAGGCAGCACAGGCGCGCTGGGGACCGTACGCTCCGCTCCGGGACGGGCTGCAGGCGCCGTCGACCAGCCGCCGGATCGCGCAGCTCGAGCAACGGGTTCATGACCTCATGAGCTGGATGCAGAGCCTCTACCCAGCGGCAGAGTACTACGTCAGCGGTCGCCGTTGAGCCAAGTCCCGGCGATCTCGCTCATCATCCTGAACTTCAACGGCCGCCAACACCTCCAGGCCTGCCTGTCGTCGGTGTTGGCCCTTGACTATCCGAAGGATCGGCTCGAGATCATCCTCTGCGATAACGGGTCGAGCGACGATTCCGTCGCCTACGTCCGCCGCGCCTTTCCTACGGTCGGGGTCGTCGCGCTTGACCGCAACTACGGGTTTGCGGAAGGGAATAACCGCGCCGCTGCCCAGGCCCGCCATCATTGGATCGGCTTTCTCAACAACGATATGTGGGTCGAGCGGGATTGGCTGCGGCAACTCGTCGCGCCGCTTGCATCGCAGCCGGGACTCGCCTGTCTCAGTTCCAGGATCCTCAATTGGTACGGGACCACCATCGACTTCATCGGGGCCGGCATGAACTTCGAGGGCCATGGATTTCAGATCGACGTTGGACGGAAGCGCTCGCGTGCGGACACCGCGCGACGCGTGCTGAGTCCCTGCGGTGGGGCGATGCTGATCCGGAGCCAACTGTTCACCGAACTGGGCGGCTTCGACGCGGATTACTTTGCCTTCTTCGAAGATGCTGATCTCGGCTGGCGACTCAACCTGCTCGGGCACGATGTCTGGTATACGCCGGCTGCCACGGTGTATCACCGGCTCCACGGCACGCACAAGCAATTTGAAGCCCACCGGCTCCGGGTCCTCTACGAGCGCAACGCGCTCTTTACGATTTACAAATGCTTGGAGCCCGCCAACCTCGCGGTCGCGCTGCCCGCAGCCATGTTGCTCCTGAACGAGCGGGCCCTTGGCTACACCGAAATCGACGCGCAGTCGTTCCAACTCGATGGTTCGAAGGCGTTGCCATCAGGGCTGCCGGCGTCCCCGCCGGCACAAGTCGACGGAAAGCCCGGCTTGCTCGAGCGGTCGCGCCGGGTGCTGCGTGAGGAGGGAGTTCGACCGCTCATCACCAAGGGGCGCAGCTTTCTTGGGCAACGAATCAGCCGGAACGCTATGCGCATGCGGCAGAGGGCCGTTCACAACGCGCTACTGGTGGCGCCGATCGCGATCAGCGGGCACGTTGCGCTGAGCGACTTTGGCCACGCGCTCGCCTCGTTGAGCGCGAAACGGCGTTGGCTACAGGAGCGCCGCGTTCGAACTGACGCGGACCTGTTTCCGCTGTTCGTGGATCCGCTCCATGCAAGTTGGGACAACCCCGAGTACGTGGGCTTTCAGCAGCATCTGGTCAAGGTGCTCGGCATCGACCGGCGATTCTGCCCGCCGGCGACACGCGCGTGATCAGCCAGCTTTCGTTACCCTAGCACTGCGGATGGAACCAACGGCAGCGCCCCGGCCCGCGCCAGCCGGTGAGCTCGACCTCGTCATCGTCGGTGGGTGCGGTCATGTCGGGCTTCCGCTCGCCCTCTCCTTTGCCGACGTCGGCTGTCGGGTTGGCATCTATGACACGAACGCCGCCAAGGTCGAGCAGATTCGCCAGGGCCAGATGCCCTTCCAGGAACGTGGGGCCGATGCGCTGCTGACACGGCTGCTGCCAACTGGACGCCTCGTGTTTAGCACTGATCCCGCGATCGTCGGGCGGTCCGCCACCGTCGTTCTCGTGGTCGGGACGCCCATCGACGAGTTCATGAACCCGTCGTTGCGAGGGATCGAGCGCGCGGTCGCCCAGTTGTTGCCCCATCTTCGTTCCCAGGCGTTGCTGATCCTCCGGAGCACGGTCTACCCGGGCACGACCAGCTTTGTTGAGGAGCAGTTGCGAAGCTCGGGCCATGAGATCGAAGTCGCGTGCTGCCCCGAGCGGATCGCCGAAGGGTATGCGCTCGAGGAACTTCGCGAATTGCCGCAGCTCGTCGGCGCCAGCACCGACCGCGCCTTCGCGCGGGCCAGCGACCTGTTCACGAAACTGGATCTGGAGATCGTGCGAACGACCCCCGATGAGGCCGAGCTGGCCAAGCTCTTGACCAACACCTGGCGCTATATGAAGTTCGCGATCGCGAACCAGTTTTTCCAGATTGCCCACCGCGCCGGCCTCGACTACGAACGAATCCTGCATGCCATTCGCCACAACTATCCGCGCGCCAAGGATCTGCCGGGACCGGGCTTTGCCGCCGGCCCCTGCCTCGTGAAGGATGCCATGCAGCTCGCCGCCTTCACGCCCGATCACTTTCCGATGGGCCAGGCGGCGATGTTGATCAACGAGGGGCTGCCGGCCTACATCGTCGACATGCTGAACCACCGCCGTCCGCTTGCCGGCCGCACCATCGGCGTCCTGGGCATGGCCTTCAAGAGCGAGTCCGACGACATCCGAAGCTCGCTCAGTTACAAGTTGAAGAAGCTCCTCGCATTCAGGGGCGCGCACGTCCTGTGTACTGACCCGTACGTCAAGGATGATCCCGACCTTGTGCCACTGGCCACGGTGCTGCAGAAGGCGGAAGTCATCATCATCGGCGCGCCGCACAGCCCGTATAAGAATCTGCAGATCGGTGAGCGGGAAGTCGTGGATATCTGGGGTGTGCTGGGCGCAGGCATCAGCCTGTGAAAGTGCTGGTCACCGGGGCCGCCGGCTTCATCTGCGGCTACCTGGTCCCGGAATTATTGGAAGCGGGACATCAGGTCATCGGCCTCGATAACTTCAGCAAGTACGGACCGGTCACGCGCAGCTATGACGATCACCCCGGCTACCGGCTGGTCGAGGGAGACGCCAAGGACGTGCCACTCTTAACCGAGTTGAGCGCGGAGTGCGATCAAGTGGTCGCGGGAGCCGCCATGATCGGGGGCATCAGTTATTTCCATGAATTCGCCTACGAGCTCCTCGCCGAGAACGAGCGGATTCTGGCGGCGACCTTCGACGCCGCGATCGCGGCGCATCGCCACGGCCGCCTACGGAAGATCAATGTCCTCTCGAGCAGCATGGTCTACGAAAGTGCGACCGTCTTTCCCACCCCCGAAGGCGCCCAGCTGACCAGTCCGCCACCGATCTCGACCTATGGGTTCCAGAAACTCTCGTCCGAGTACTTCGCCAAGGGCGCTCACGAGCAGTACCAGTTGCCGTATACGATCATCCGGCCCTTCAACTGTGTGGGGATCGGTGAGCGCCGGGCCGTCCGTGACAGCCAGGTGATGAGCGGCAATGTGAAGTTGGCCATGAGCCATGTCGTGCCCGACCTCGTCCAGAAGATTCTCAAGGGCCAGGATCCCCTGCACATTCTCGGGGACGGGACCCAGATCCGCCACTACACCTACGGTGGTGATCTGGCTCATGGCATCCGCCTTTGCGTCGAATCACCGGTAGCCGACTGCGAAGACTTCAACCTTTCCACCGACCGCTCGACCACGGTGGCGGAGCTGGCGGCCCTCATCTGGCGGATGGTCCACGGCCCGGAGCGGCCGCTGCGCCTGGTGCACGACCCGGGCTTCGAGCACGACGTTCAACGCCGCGTTCCGGATGTGCGCAAAGCCCGGGAGCGGCTCGGCTTCCAGGCGACCACCGGCCTCGAGAGCATGCTTGGGGAGGTAATTCCATGGATCAAGGGCGAGATCGAGGGCGGACGAATCTGACGGATAGCCTCGACCAGGTCTACGCCCAGCGCTTCCCCGAGTCGTCCGCGATGGAACGAGGCAAGCTCTGGCGGCCGGTCGTGCGGTATCTGCAGCGATTCATCGATCGCCCGGGAGCGGTGCTGGACCTCGCCTGCGACCACGGGGACTTCATCCGAAACATCCAGGCGGAGGAGAAGTGGGCGACGGACATCCGCGACGTCAGTGGGTTCCTGCCCAAGGACGTGCAGTTTGTCCGGGCCGACGGCCTGGCGCTGGCGGAGCACCTGCCGAACCGGCACTTCGACGCGATCTTCATGAGTAACTACCTGGAGCACCTGCCGGACCCAGGCGACGTGATCCGGCAGTTCGAGGTCTGTGCCCGGCTCTTGAGGCGGGGCGGCCGTGTGATCGTCCTGCAGCCCAACATTCGGCTGGTCGGCGGTCGATACTGGGACTTCATCGATCACAAGGTCGCGCTGACCGAACGAAGCCTGACCGAGGCCGCCGGCCTCGCCGGGTTCGAGACGGTCAAGCTGATCGTTCGGTTTCTGCCGTACACCACGCAGAGTCGCCTCCCGCATCACCCGGCGCTGGTCTCGGGCTACCTGCGCCTGCCCCTTGCCTGGCGCGTCATGGGCAAACAGACGCTGTACGTGGGCGGCGCCCGCTAACCTGGTGGCCGCGACGGCGCCCCGGCTGTCGATCGTGCTGCCGGTCTACAACGAGGGCGAAAACATCACGGCCGTCCTGCTGGGCATCGACGGGCAGGTCCGAACGCGCCCGATCGAGGTGCTCGTCGTGTACGACTTCGAGGAGGACAACACGCTGCCGGTGCTCCACCGCCTCCAGGCGACGCTGCCCTATGTGCGACCCCATCGCAATCGCCTTGGGCGAGGCGTCATCAACGCCATCAAAGCCGGCTTCGGCGCCGCAACGGCGCCCTTCGTCCTGGTCATGATGGCGGACGGATCGGACGAGCCGGAGGTCGTCGATCGGATGCTCACGGCCGCCGAGCGCGGCGCTGACGTCGTGGCCGGCTCCCGGTACATGCGCGGTGGCGGCCAGATCGGGGGACCGCCACTCAAGCGGACGCTGTCACGCGCGGCCGGTTTGTCGCTGCACCACCTGGCGGGCGTCGGGACGCATGATTCCACCAGCAACTTCAAGCTTTACAGCCGGCGTCTGCTCGATCAGGTCGTGATCCAATCGCAAGGGGGCTTCGAGCTGGCCCTGGAACTAACCATGAAGGCGTATCGGCTTGGAATGCCGATCGCCGAAGTCCCGACCACCTGGCGTGACCGAACGGCGGGAACGAGCCGCTTCAAGCTCTGGCAGTGGATGCCTCGCTATCTCCGCTGGTACGGCTACGGGATGCGCGCTCGGCTCTCAGCCGGCCGCGGCTCTCGTCAACTCGTCCGCGATGTACGCCCCGATGGCCAGGCTGGAGGTGGCCCCGGGGGAGGGGGCGTTGCGGACGTGAAGCATCCGGCCCGCGCCGGTGAAGACGAAGTCATCGACCAGAGCACCGCTGCGGGCAACGGCCTGGGCACGGACACCTGACGGGCCGGCTTCGACATCCTCTGGCCGGAGGTCGGGCAGGTATCGACGAAGCTCCCTGACGAACGCGCGGCGATCCAGATCGCGGTACATCTCGCCAAGGCTCGTCTTCCAGTATCGGCGCGCCATCCGCCAGAAGCCCGGCCAGGCGACGATGCCCGCCAGGTCGTTGAGGTTGACGCTGGAAAAACGGTAGCCGGCGCGGGCGAAAGCGAGCACCGCATTCGGGCCAAGCCAGATGTCGCCATCGACCCGGCGGGTCGTGTGAACGCCAAGGAAGGGGAGGGCCGGATCCGGCACCGGGTAGATCAGCCCCCTCACCATCGAGCGCCGTGATGCCTTGAGCACCAGGTAGTCGCCGCGGAAGGGAACAATGCGCGGATCCGCTGGTCCGCCGGTCATGCGGGCCAGCCGGTCAGCGAACAGACCGCCGCAGGTGACCAGGGAGGCGGTTTCGAACCGGCCGGTCCGGGTGATGACGTGGATTTGTGGGCCTCTGGGATGGATCCCGTGCACCGCGGTGGAGGTGGCGATCGTGCCACCCAGCCGCTCCACGTCGGCGGCGAGCGCCCGGGTCACGGCGCCGAAGTCGACGATCGCGGTGGTGGGCGAGTAGAGGCCCAGGAGGCCGCGCGCGCACGGTTCGATCTGCCGAATGCCGTCTTCCCCGACCAACTGCAATCCCGCGACGCCGTTTGCCGTCCCGCGACGGTGTAACTCCAGCAGGCGCTCCCGTTCCGTCTCGCGGGTCGCGATGATGAGCTTGCCGCAGCGCTCATACGGGATCCGATGCTCTTCGCAAAACTCGGTCATGAGGCGAGCGCCGCGAAGGCAGAGGGTCGCCTTGAGGGACCCCGGCTGATAGTAGAGGCCGGAATGGATGACGCCGCTGTTGTGCCCGCTCTGGTGGCTGCCGACCTGTGCCTCCTTCTCCAGGACCGTCAGGCGAAGCCCGGGACGCCGCTGCAGGAGGACACGGGCCGTTGCCAGCCCGAGGATGCCCCCGCCGACGACGATGACGTCCTGCGGCCGGTCCAATTGCAGGGCGAATCTTACAATTCAGCAAATGCCGACCTACCGCGCCGATGCGATCGTGTTGCACCGGCTGGATTATGGGGAGGCAGACCGGATCCTGACGCTTCTGACCCGCGAACACGGCAAGCTGGCGGCGATCGCCAAAGGCTCGCGCAGGGCAAAGACGCGAATCGGCAATGGCCTCGACCTGTTTGCGCGCTCGCGGATGATGCTCGCCCGGGGCCGAAACCTGGACGTCGTCGCCCAGGCGGAGCGGAATGGCGATGTCCGGCACATCAGCGGCGACCTGCACCGCACCGCGTACGCGTGCCTGGTCGCCGAGGTCGCGGACAAGGTCCTGGAAGAGCGGCATCCGGTCGACGATGTCTTCGAGCTCGTGGTGACCACGATTGAACGGCTGAACGTCCCCGAGCGGTCGCCCCGAGCTGAGAGCGCGTGGTTCGTGATGCGGATTCTTGACCTTCTCGGTTACCAACCGCAGCTGCTTGCCTGTGCCGGGTGCGGCGAGGCGTTGCCGGAGATCGCCGCCTGGTTTTCGCCGCTCCTCGGTGGCGTGCTCTGCCATCGCTGTGGCGCCCACGACCAGGCCGGCTCGCCGGTCTCGGTCAACGGTCTGAAGGTGCTCCGGGTGATGGCGGCCGATGATGCGGCGCTCTACGATCGCCTGCGCCTGTCCGGCGAGCTATTGACAGAAGTTGAGAACGCGCTCGAAGGCCAGCTCGAATATCATCTCGACCGCCGGTTGAAGAGCCTGGAATTCATCCGGAACATGAGGGGCTAGTGGCGACCGCTCCGCCGCCGCAGCGCGAAGCGCCACTGATGGAAAAGTTGGTCTCGCTCGCCAAGCGGCGCGGCTTCTTCTTCCAATCCAGCGAGATCTACGGGGGGATCCAGGGCATCTGGGACTTTGGGCCGCTTGGCGTGACCCTGCGTAACAACATCAAGCGCGCCTGGTGGCGCACGATGGTCGAGCTGCGGGATGACGTCGTCGGCATCGACGCCGGGATCGTGATGAACCCGCAGGTCTGGGTTGCTTCCGGGCACGTGCAGAACTTCACCGACCCACTCGTCGAATGCAAGAAGTGTCATCGCCGCTACCGCGCGGACCAGCTCACCAGCGACCGGTGCCCGGAAGATGGCGGCGAGCTCACCGAGGCGCGCCAGTTCAACCTGATGTTCAAGACCTTTGTCGGGCCCGCCGAGGACTCGAGCGCCCAGGTCTACCTCCGCCCGGAAACGGCGCAGGGCATTTTCGTGAACTTTGCCAACGTCGTGAATTCCACGCGGATGCGCCCCCCGTTTGGAATCGCGCAGATCGGCAAGGCGTTTCGCAACGAGATCACGCCCGGGAACTCGATCTTTCGACTTCGCGAGTTCGAGCAGATGGAGCTCGAATATTTTGTTCCGCCCGCTGACGAGATGCGCTGGCTCGACTACTGGAAGGACCAGCGGCTTGCCTGGTACCAGGGGCTCGGAATCCGCACGCCGAAACTGCGGCTACGGCCGCATGGCAAAGACGAGCTCGCCCACTACGCTCGCGGGGCCTTCGATGTCGAGTACGAGTTCCCGTTCGGATGGTCAGAGCTCGAGGGCATCGCCGCTCGCGGGGACTATGACCTGACGGCACACCAGCGGGCGTCGGGGAAGGACCTATCGTATTTCGACGACATCAAGCGGGAACGCTACGTCCCGCACGTGGTCGAGCCGTCCGCTGGGGTGGACCGCACCTTGCTAACGGTCCTGCTCGACGCGTATGCCGAGGAGGAGGTGCGGGGCGAGCAGCGCACCGTCCTCCGACTGGCGCCGGTGGTGGCGCCGATCCAGGTCGCTGTCTTGCCGCTCTCCCGCAAGGAGCCGCTTACCGCGCTCGCGGCAAAGATCCAGGATGACCTCCGCCCCCATTTTCGAACCGAGTACGACGACACGCAATCGATCGGCAAGCGGTATCGCCGCCAGGATGAGATCGGCACACCGTATGCGGTGACCGTCGATTTCGAGACGGCCAACGACGGGGCCGCGACCATCCGGTCGCGCGATGAGATGACCCAGGTGCGCGTTCCGCTCACCGAGCTGCGCGCCGCCCTAACCGAACGGCTCCAGTAAGGAAGGAGGCAGGATGGAGATCACGGTCAGCAAAACTCGCCTCGAAGGTGTCGTGCTCATCGATACGAAATTCTTCCGTGACGAACGGGGTTTCTTCATCGAGAACTACCATCAGCAACGCTTCGCGGAACACGGAATCCGGGAGACCTTTGTCCAGGACAACCACTCGGGATCCAGAAAAGGCGTCCTCCGCGGCCTCCATTACCAGGACATGACGGCCCCGATGGGAAAGCTGGTGCGCTGTACGGCTGGCGCGATCCGCGACGTGGCCGTGGATCTGCGCGTGGGGTCGCCGACCTTCGGCCGGTGGGTCAGTGCGGACCTGACTGCCGAGAACATGCGGCAGATCATGGTGCCGGCCGGCTTTGGCCATGGCTTTGCGACAATATCCGACTATGCGGAAGTCCAATACAAATGCAGTGGGTTGTACACCCCCGCCTCGGAAGGGACGGTCGCATGGAATGATCCCGAGCTCGCGATCGATTGGGGCGTCCCGGAGCCGGTCGTCTCGCAACGAGACGGTATGGGGATGAGCCTGCAGGAATATTCGCGCAAACCGGCATTCCGGTATCAGGGCACGACGACATGAGCACGATCCTCCTGGTCGGTGGCGGCGGCTACGTGGGATCGGTGCTGGCGCAGGAGCTGCTCGAGCGCGGCTACGCGGTCCGCATCCTCGACCGGCTCTACTTCGGTGACCAGGGCCTCACCGGCATCCGTGACCGGGTCGAACTGACCATAGGCGATATGCGGACGGTTTCACCCGCGATCCTCGAAGACGTCGAAGCGGTGATCAACGTCGGCGGGATCTCCAACGATCCGACGGCGGAGTTCAACCCGAAGGCCAACTACGAGATGAACACGACCGCGAGCGTCGCGCTGGCTCGGCTGTCCCGCGACCAGGGTGTCCATCGCTACATCTATGCCTCGTCCTGCTCCATCTATGACCGCGGTGTGGCTGATGAGTCCCGGGACGTCCTGCTCGATGAGACCGCCGATGTCGACCCGCCGGGCGCGTATGCCGGATCAAAGCTCGCGGCTGAGCGTGAGCTGATGGAACTGGCCTCGGATCGCTTCACGGTGGCGGCCCTGCGGAAGGCCACGCTCTTCGGATTCTCTCCACGGATGCGATACGACCTCGTGGTGAATACGTTTGTCAAGGACGCCTTGAGCAAAGGCACCATCTCGCTCCATTTCGGGGGCGAGATGTGGCGCCCGCTGGCGGATGTGCGCGACGCCGCACGGGCCTACATCGCATTGATCCGCGCCGACCCCAAGATCATCAATGGCGAACTGTTCAACCTCGTCTATCGCAACTTCCGGATCAGCGAGCTCGCGATGCGCGTTCGCGCGGCGCTCCGGGAGCTCGACGTGCCGGTCGAGATCCTCACCGACTACAGCTACCGCGGGGTCCGCAATTACCGGGTCAGCGGCGAGAAGCTCGACCGCAGGCTCGGGATCACCCCGCAGGTGACCGTGGAAGCGTCGGTCCACACGATGGTCCAGCAGATCCGGCGGGCCAACTACACCGACTTCGATAATCCGCGTTACTACAACATTGCCTGGATGAAGTTGCTCCAGGAGGCCCAGGGCGTGATCCAGGTCACGGGGAGCGTCTTCGACCTTCCGAGGGCACCCAAGCCCTTGCGCGAGGTGAGTTCTTGAGCCGTGTCGCCATCATCGGCGGCACGGGCCAACTCGCCTACGACCTGAATCGCCGCTGGAACGAGCGGCATCCCGCGGACGAGCTTCGGTTGCTCAGCCATCAGGAGGTCGAGGTCTCTGACCTTGCGTCGGTGCAGCGCACGCTCGGTGCCCTCCGACCTGCCATCGTGATCAACTGTTCCGCCTTTCACAAGGTCGATGTTGTCGAGGACGAGGTGGCAAACGCCTTCGCCGTCAATGCGACCGGCGCTCGGAACCTGGCGTTAGCCTGCAGAGATCTTGGCGCCCCGCTCATCCATCTGAGTACCGACTACGTGTTTTCCGGCCGTCACCCGACGCCCCGCACCGAGGACGACGCGGTCGACCCCATCCAGGTGTACGGTGTCAGCAAGGTTGCGGGCGAACAATTGATCCGGTACCTGTGGCCCAAGCATTTCATCGTTCGAGGAAGCGGTCTCTACGGCGTGGCCGGCTCGTCGGGCAAGGGCGGCAACTTCGTCGAAACGATGTTGAAGCTGGCGGGATCTAGCACGTCGATCAAGGTGGTCAACGACCAGACGCTCACGCCGACCGCGACCTGGTTCCTCGCCGACCAGATCTCGCTGCTGGCCACAACCGATGCCTATGGGACCTACCATGCGACCTGCCAGGGCGAATGCACCTGGTACGAGTTCGCCGGCGAGGTCTTCCGGCAGGCGGGCCTCGCACCCCAGGTGCAGCCGCAGACGACTGCCGAGTCGGGCGTTGCCGCAACACGGCCCGCCTACTCCGTGCTCGAGAACCGGAACCTCAAGCGGCTCGGTTTGGACATGATGCCACCGTGGCGCGAAGCGTTGACCGCGTACTTGGCCGACCGTAAAGCTCGAATTCCGGCCAGCGCGTAGCGTTTCCGCGGCCGTGTACGTTGTCCAAAGGGAACCTGACAACCAGCATGTTTGTCCTTCTCAGGGACGATGCCTAGCATCGGAGCCGCCATGAGAGTCGCCATCGCCGCTACCGTTGCCGTGCTGGCCACGTTTGCCGCTGGTTCGCCGGTCAGCGCGCTGCCACCGTCCAGCGCGCCGGTGTCCGCTGTTGTTCAGCACGATCCGGCGATCGGCCCGCATCTGCGCGACGAGGCGCGCCACCCGCCGGACACGCTGAGGTTGACGCCGTTACACACGGCGATAATTCCACGACAGTCCGTGAAGGCGCCAATGGTGCCCTCGAACGGTTCGAGTTCCGGTGCGCTGGCGCCGGCGACCGTGCCGGGCACAACCGGCACGCTCCAGCGCGAGGTCTTTGGCTTCGCGCCTTCCTGGACGATCGGCGGCTCGACCGGCGAGATCAGTTGGAACTATTCGCTCCTCAGCACCGTGGCTTACTTCGGGCTCACGATTAACGCCGATGGCAGCATCAATCAAAGTGACCAGGGTTGGACGGGCTGGAATAGCAACGAGCTCGCCGACCTGATCAACCGCGCGCATGGGGCCGGCGATCGCGTGGTTCTGGTAATCAAGGCCACGAACGCCGCCACCGTGAACGCCATCGTCACCGATCAGACGGCCACCACCGCGGCCATCACCAATGCCATCGCCAAGGCGCAGAGCAAGAACCTCGATGGCATCAATGTCGACCTCGAGGGACAGGGCGCGCCGACCTACCCAGACGCGCAAGCCGGCTTCACCCGCTTCATGCAACAGCTCCATACCCAGGTTCCGGCCGGCTGGCAGGTCACAGCGGACACCTATTCCGGGTCGGCTAGCTGGAACGATGGAATCTTCCGGATCGACTACCTCGCGCCCTATGTGGACGCCTTCTTCGTGATGGCCTACGACATGAACTTCGACAACCTCCCAGGCCATGCGGCGCCAACGGCTCCCCTGAATGGGTGGACCTACAACGACACGACGTCGGTGCAGCAGTACCTGGCCAAGACCAACGATCGCAACAAAGTCATCCTCGGGGTCCCTTATTACGGATATAAGTGGTGCACGACGAGCGGGAACCCCCTGGCGACGACGCAAGCTTGTCCTGATGGGGCCAAGAGTCCGCTAGCGGACACCTACTCCGACGCCCTGCAGGATCTGAACTGCGGTCCCAACGGTCACCCGAACTCGTTGGCGGTCGGGTGGGACAATACCGCGCAGTCGCCATGGGCCTCATGGTCCAGCCCGGCTGCCCCTAATGACCCCTGTGGGGGAAACCACAACAGCTGGCGTGAGCTCTATGACGAGAACGGAGCATCGCTCGCGCTCAAGTACGACCTCGTCAACAACAACAATCTGCGCGGCACCGGCATGTGGGCGCTTGGCTTCGATGGCAGCTCCCAGGACCTCTGGGACGTGCTCTACGCAAAGTTCGGGCCATGGCGCAGCTGGCAATCGCTCGGCGGACAGCTCACGTCCTCCCCGGATGTGGCCTCCTGGGGCAGCAACCGGCTGGACGTCTTCGCGCGGGGCACGGATAACGCTCTGTGGCACAAGTGGTGGGATGGTCGGGCCTGGAGCGCCTGGGAGCTTCAGGGCGGGCAGATAGCATCGGACCCGGCGGCTGTCTCGTGGGGCATAAACCGGATCGACGTCTTCGCACGAGGAACCAACAACGCGCTCCTCCACCGCTGGTGGGATGGCCGCGCGTGGAGTGGCTGGGAGTCCCTCGGTGGCATTCTGAGTTCCGGGCCAGATGTCGCCTCATGGGGTAGCGGTCGCCTCGACGTGTTCGTGCGCGGGATCGATAACGCGATCTGGCACAAATGGTGGGACGGGCGGGCGTGGGGACCCTGGGAGCGGCTCGGTGGGGCGGTCAACTCGGACCCCAGCGCCGTATCGAGCGGGGTAAACCATATCGATCTCTTCTATCGGGCCGGTGATCTTACCCTCTGGCATCGCGCCTGGAATGGCTCGAGCTGGAACGACGGTGAGTCTCTTGGCGGCATCTTGACGACCGGTCCGGACGCTTCCAGCTGGGGCAGCGGACGGCTCGACGTGTTTGTCCGCGGCTCCGATAACGCGCTCTGGCACCTCGGGTTTGACGGAACCTCCTGGCTGCCCTGGCAGAGACTGGGCGGCGCCCCGACATCGGATCCGGCCGCGGTGTCCTGGGGTCCGGGCCGGATTGATACCTTTACCCGCGGCCCCGACAACGCCCTGTGGCATATCTGGTATCAGTCGGGGTAGCGGCAGCCCAGCCGTAGCGACGCGCGTCCTGCCAAACTAACCGCGACGTCCGTGTTAGAGCTTGCTTTCCACGCCGGCTGGTCAGACACAGCGACGCTGGCATTGCTGGTGCTCCTGCATTCGGCGCTTCTGGCAATCCCCGCCCTGCTCGGGGCCGTCATCGCCGCCAGGCTCGCAGTGCGAAGCCAAACGCTTCTTGTCATCGCAGCCTTCCTGGCGACAGCGATAGACGGATACCTGGCGTTCTGGGTCTACCTTGCCGGCAGTGCGGCCGGCCATGTCCTCAGCTACGGATTTCCGGTCGCGGCGGTGGTGACCACCCTTGTTCTATGGCGCCGCTTGACCCCAGAGGCCGTGAGACTGATCCGAGGACTCTGGGTGCCGGGCGCGCTGGTGGTCTTCGCCGCGCTATTCGTGGTCAGCCTCGGCTTTATGTACGGAGGCCTCGGTCACCCACTGGAGGTTTCCGGGAATCGTTTCACGTATGTCCTCCCCGGTGACAACTTGATCCCGCTGCTGTTTGCGCAGGCGCTGAACGCACCGACCCGCCCGCTCCCCTCACACATTCTTGGCGACTGGCTCTTCAGCGATCGGCCACCATTGCAAGCCGGTTACGTGGTGGCCCAGTACCCCTTGTTTTGGTTCAGCGAGCCTTTGCAGTACGAAGTGCTCAGCGTAATCCTGCAATGTTTTAGTGTCGTCGGCCTCTGGATTTACCTGATCGAGAGTCGCGCCAGCCACCTTGCCCGCGTCCTGGGCGTGGCGGTGACCGTCGCGTCCGGCTTCTTCCTCATCAACGGTTTTTACGTCTGGCCGAAGCTTTTGCCGGCGGGTTTTCTCCTGCTGCTGGCGGCGATCCTGCTGACACACCGGTATCGGGGTATCCGTGGGAACGCGATTGCCGGCGTGGGGTGCGGCGCCCTCGCGGGTTTCGCCATGCTGGGCCATGAGGGGAGTGCCTTTGCCCTGGCGGCGATTGCCTTGACGATGCTCGCCCTCCGGCGGGTGCCCAGCCTCCGGTTTCTGGTCCCTGCGGGGCTCGTCATCGTGCTCTGCCTTGCGCCGTGGATGTGGTTCCAGCACGCCTACGATCCCCCGGGCAATCGGCTGCTGAAGTGGCACCTGGCCGGGCAAGTTGCCGTCACCTCGGATGGAAGCCTTTCGACGATCCTGCATAGGTATGAGCACGCTGGTCTAGTCGGGACCGGCCAAAACAAACGCCTCAACTTCACCAACCTGGCTGGCGACCCGAGAAGTGACCTGGATGCGATCCATGCGCTGGTCGCGGCTGTGAACCCAGGCCCGGCGCTGTTGGAACGTCTCCGGCGGTCAGCCGATGCACTCCGAGTGGAACTGTTTCTCAAGTTCATGCCGATGGTCGGGCTGATGGCGCTGGGCCTACCAGCGGCGTTGATTGGGATCTGGCGGACGCGGTCGAGGGGGCATCCTCTACCAGGCGACCTGGTCGCCGGCGCCGTGTCATGGATCTGCATCGGCTCCGGGCTGGTGGTCTGGTGCCTCGTCCTTTTTGGCCCCGCGGCCACCGCCCCTCATTCGGGCACCTACCTCTTCGAGCTCCTGGTGTTCGGCGGCTCCACATGCGCATTCTGCGCGATCTCGCCGAGGCTGGGGCTGCTCGTGGCGGCGCTTCAGATCGCGTTCATGTTGGTCGTGTACGTCGTCCTGACGCCCTCGCCGGACAGCCTCGTTGATGTCCGAAGACTTGGGTCTGGCTTCAACGGGCCGACGGGGCTTACGGCGGGGCTGGCTCTTGCCGCGATTCTCATCCTGGTCGGCCGGCCCTCGGCCGAGATCCAGAATGGGTCGTCAACCGTCCCCGCTATCAACAAATCCAACCACACGGCGCATACATAACTCTTAACCCGTAAGACGCAGGTTTCGGGCCCAACGTCCGTAGAATCCCTCGTCGCACACATGGGGATTTTCCGACGCTTTACCGCGATCGCGCTCGTTCTTTGCTGCCTGCCAGTGACGTCACAGGCGGTGGCCGTGGATCGCCCGGGGGCGGTGCCAGCGGAGCATTCCGGGCTCGAGCCGGGGTTGCAGACCAGCAATGGCGTCCTACGCCCGCCGCTGCTGGCTGAGCCCGCCCAGAAGCCCGCGCGGACCAGGCTCGCCTCGAGCGCCGCGATGGCACCCAGTTCGAACGCGTTCCTGACCCGGCCATACACGACCTGGCATTCGATCACCTCGGTGTTTGACCACTGCAATCCCGACTACACCAGCGACGGCCGGGTGTGCGAATTCGACGGGACGCTGGGCCTTCGGAGTAACGGGGTCGATCCGAGCTTCAGCTCCGGGTACGCCCAGACCCCTGGCGGCGGCGATTACCTCTACTACGACGGCCACAACGGCTGGGACTATGCGCTGGCCTACGAGAACGTCCTGGCGGCCGGCGACGGCACCGTGCGGCTCGCCGGTACGGATCCGAACAATCCGTGTTTCGGCCAGACCATCATCATCGATCACCCGAATGGCCTGAGCACGCGCTACGCCCACCTCTCGCAGATCTATGTCGCGGTCGGCGCGGCCATCCAGCGCGGACAGGTGATCGCCCTCAGCGGGAACACCGGGTGCAGCAGCGGCCCGCACCTGCACTTCGGGGTCTACGTCACCTCGAACTGGACGGCGATCGACCCATGGGGGTGGTGGGGTAGTGGCGCGGACCCCTGGCCGAGTGATGCCGGCAACCTGTGGCTGACGGGCTACGCACAGTTTCCGATTCCGCACGCGCCGCAAGGCGTTGTCGCGAACGCCGGCAACGGGACCGCCACCGTGAGTTGGGGCGCCCCGGATTTTGACGGTGGGAGCGGCGTCGCCAACTACATCGTGACCGCATCGCCGGGACCGGTGACCGCTACCGTCGGCGGCGGGCTGCTGAGCGCCACCCTTGGCGGCCTCACAAACGGCACAACCTACACCTTTACCGTGACAGCAATCAACACCGTGGGAGCGGGTCCGGCTTCGAGCCCGTCGAACTCCGTGACGCTGAGTGGCGGTCCAATCGCGAGCCTCGCCCCGCGGAGCCTTAATTTCGGCGCGGTCGCGATTCACACCACGGCCCCGAAGCAAACCATCGCCGTGACCAACACCGGCCTGCTGCCGCTGGCGAACCTGGCCGTCGCCGCGACCGGCGACTTCGCGCAGACGAATACCTGTCCGGCGACCCTCGCCGTCGGCGCGGGCTGCTCGATCAGTGTGAGATTTACGCCGAGCAGCGTCGCGCCGCGCTCCGGCACGATCCGGTTGACCGACAACGCCCCCGATAGTCCGCAGTCGGTCACGCTTTCCGGGTCCGGAATGGGAAGTTGGAGCGGCTGGCAATCGCTCGGCGGAGTGGCAAGCGCCTCGCCGGCCGTCGCGTCGTGGGGCGCAAACCGGCTCGATCTGTTCGTCCGCGGCGGTGACAACGCGCTCTGGCACAAATGGTGGGACGGGACCGCCTGGCGCGGGTGGGAGAGCCTGGGCGGCCAGCTCACCTCGCGGCCCGCGGCGGTGTCCTGGAGCGCCGGCCGGCTCGATGTCGTCGCCCGTGGCATCGACAATGCCCTCTGGCATCGTTGGTACGACGGCCGTGCCTGGGGTAGCTGGGAACGGCTGGGCGGTCAACTGGCGGGCGGGCCCGCGGTGGCCTCCTGGTCGCAGGGCCGGCTGGACGTGTTCGCGCACGGGACCGATGGGGCGCTCTGGCACCTGTACTGGGATGGGAGCTGGGAGCCCTGGCAATCGCTTGGTGGTCAGCTTCTCGGGGACCCAGCTGCCGTGTCGTGGGCAGCCGGTCGGCTCGACGTCTTCATCCGGGGCACAGACCAGGCTCTCTGGCACATGTGGTTCGATGCCGGGGTCTGGCAATACTGGCAATCTCTGGGTGGCCAGCTGACCACGAGTCCGGCTGCCTCATCCTGGGGCCTGGGCCGCCTCGACGTGTTTGCGATGGGGACGGACGGTGCGCTGTGGCACCTGTGGTTTGCCGGAAACTGGGGCCCGTGGGAATCGCTCGGTGGGCAGCTCGCGTCCGATCCTGCGGCCGTTTCGTGGGGCGATAGCCGGATCGACCTCTTCGGGAATGGGCCGACGGGCTCCGTTCTCCACCGCTGGTTCGACTAACTCGGGCGGCCGCTTGCCCGAAGGTTCGCCCGAATTGCCCATGCAGGCAAGGATGCCTGCCTAGCCAACCGGCCCGGGGGGCCTTGTCGCTGAGGTGGATGGCTGGCACGATGTCACGGTGCGTCCGTGGCCACACCTGCGCCTGCCTGCCCGCCTTTCAATCGGGCGGCGAATGGCCCTTGGCTGCGGTACGGCCGCCGCTCTTCAGCTGACGAGCCTGGCCGGGGCCAGCCCCGCCTCGGCGGTGCAAGCCACGGTCCCGAACGTTACGGTCAGTGCCATCAACGAATGGGATGAATCGACCGGCTCCCTGCGGACCGTCCACATCATCGGCGAGTTTCACAACAACGGGCCGCTGCCAGCATTCGATGTGCGAGTGCCCTACACGCTGAACAACGTCGCCGGGGCGGGCTCGGTGGCGTACGCATCCTTCCTGATCATGGCACCGAACAGCACCGCAGCCTTCGAAGATACGTGGCAGTTCCAGGGCTCCGCGGACACCTATACTGGGGCCACCGCCAATCCGCAGACCTCGATCACGGTCGGCGACGCGGCGTCATTCGCACCGGCGATATCGACGGCGGTGCGGCTCCCCGCCGTTCTGACCGCCTGCCCCGCCGGCATTTCGTCCGACAGCGTCTGCGGCGATGTCACCAATAACAGCGGCATCACGGTCGAACAGCCCCAGGCGGTGCTGAGTTACTACGGCTCGAACGGAACCATCGCGGCTCAGAACGTGGCGCAGGCCTTCGCCGACGATAACACCACCATCGTGCCGGCCGGCCAGACCGCGCACTTCACCCTGGATCGGACCGGGGACCCGTGCTCCGGCGTCAGCCATGACCCGTTCGCCCCCTGCGCGGCGCCGGTCCTTTCCGGCGAGCCGATGTACCCGGTCGACGTTAATCCTGCCACGTTAGAGTTTGGCGGGCAGGTGCGGGGCACGACGGGCGGGGATGTCGAGCTGACGGTGACCAATAATGGGACGCAGCCGATCGGGCCGATCGCCGTCGGGTCTTCCTCCAGCGAGTTTGCGGTCGACCTCAATGGCTGCACGAGCGGACTCGCCACGCCGCAGGCCAGCTGCCGGATAACCGTCCAGTTCACGCCAAGCGTGGCGGGATCCCGTAGCGGGACGCTGACCTTGACCGACAGTGCCGCGGGGAGCCCGCAATCGGTCTCGATGACCGGGACGGGGACGGTCCCACAGGCCTCGGTCAACCCGAGCAGCTTGACCTTCGGCAGCCTCAGTCATCCCCTGCCGCTCAACACCCCGAGTGACCCGCAGTCGGTCACGGTGACGAATACGGGCAACGGCCCGCTCAGCTTCAGCGGCGTCGTGATATCCGGCGACTTTGCGATTCAATCCAGTGGCTGCGGTAGCCGACTTGAGGCGGGTGCGAGTTGTGCAATTGGCGTGAGCGCGATTCCGAGCCGCCCCGGGACGCGCTCGGGAAGCCTGACCGTCACCGACAATGCCGGCGCGCTCTCGTCGCCGGCGACGCAGACGGTCACGCTGACGGCGATCGGGGCCGGACCAGTCGCCACCTTTGACCCGACAGCGCTCCACTTCGGCCCGCAGACCGTGAACACGCCGAGCAGCCCCAAGACGGTGCATCTCGGCAACACCGGTACCACCAGCTTCACGCCGATCCTGGCAACGACCGGCGACTTTTCGATCAAAGCAAGCGGCACGACCTGCGGCGGGTCGATCAACCCCGGCGCAAGCTGCGATGTGGCGATCGTCTTCACCCCATCCCAGGCGAGCGCGAGGCAGGGCACCCTGACCGTCAACGACGCGGCGGGCGACCCGTTTGAGAGCCTGCCGCTCGATGGAACCGGCCAGGCATCCCATACGCTGAGCCCCACAACTCTCGACTTCGGGAGTCAGGCACCAGGCACCGCGTCGACCAAGTCGGTCACCGTGACCAACCTTGGAAGCGCCGACCTGGTCGTCAGCAGCACCACGGCGACGCCCAGCTCGGACTTCACCGCCACCGGTTGCACCGCCCCGATCCATCAGAACCAGTCGTGTCAAATCGGGGTGACCTTCACACCGGCGGCCCTCGGGAGCCGCCCTGGAGACCTGACCATCAACTACCAGGCTGGGGCACCGGACCATGTGTCGCTGACTGGAACCGGGGCTGGAGCCGAGAGCCTGGGGAGCACCACCGTCAGTGCCGGCATCGCCGCGACCTCGTGGGGCCCCGGCCGTCTTGACGTCTTCAGCCGCGATGCCAACGGCGCGCTGATCCACAACTGGTGGGACGGCAGCTGGCACGGCTGGTCATCGCTGGGCGGCTACATCAAAGGTGACCCGGGTGCGGTGTCATGGGGGTTTAATCGGATCGACGTCTTCGTCCGTGGTGGCGATGACCAGCTCTGGCACAAATGGTGGGGCGGGAACGCCTGGAGCGGCTGGGAGCCGCAGGGCGGGACGCTCACCGCCGCTCCCGAAGTCGCCTCCTGGTCGGCTGGACGCCTTGATGTCTTTGCTGTCGGCGTCGGTGGCGGCCTGTGGCACCGCTGGTGGGATGGCGTTCGCTGGAACGGCTGGGAGGCGCATGGCGGCCAGCTCACGTCGGATCCCGGCGTGGTCTCCTGGGGCCTGAACCGGATCGACGTTTTCGCGCGTGGTATCGACAACGCGATGTGGCATCGCTGGTGGGATGGCGTGCGGTGGAATGGATGGGAGCCCCAGGGCGGTGTGCTCGCTTCCTCACCGGCGGTGGCCTCGCCCGCGCTGGGCCGCCTCGACCTGTTTGCGCTGGACAACAGCGGTGCCCTGATGCAGAAGGTGTGGAATGGCGCCGGTTGGAGCGCCTGGGGATCGCTGGGCGGGTCCTGGCTGTCGGACCCCTCGGCCGTTTCGCAACGCAATAGCAGCACCGTTGATGTGTTTTTGCGCGCCTCGGACAGCACCGTCAAGCGCCAAACCGTCACCCCCTGATAGTCCGGCCGCAATGTTGTAGATTATCGGCGTCTTGCGCCGCCTGGTCCTCCTGTTCGTTGCCGCACTGGCGCTCCTGCCGCTGAACTCGACGGCGGCCTGGCCGACCTATCACCTCGATAACACGCGGGCCGGCAACGACTCGACCGCCATCGCGAATCCGATCGCGCGGGCCTGGACCTCGGGCGTGCTCGACTCGCATGTCTTCGCCGAGCCGCTCTATGCCAGCGGCCCCAATGGCACGAACATCGTCGTGGTGGCCACCGAGAACAACAGCATCTATGCGCTCAACGCGGCCAACGGCGCGGAAGTCTGGCCGCACCTGAATCTAGGTGCCGCGGTCACGCCCGCCAACCCACCATATACGTGCGGGGGAATCAGCCCGATCGGCATCACCAGCACACCGGTCATTGACACCGCCACCAACACGCTGTACGCCGTTGGCCTGCTCAATGCCAACCCGATCCACTACGAGCTCTGGGCCGTCAATCTGAATACCGGCGTCAAGCTGTGGGAGCAGTCGATTCTCCCCACCGCTTCCGGTTATTCGTTCAATCAAGTCTTCCAGGGCCAGCGTGGCGCCCTGGCGCTGAGCGGCGGCCGCGTGTATATCCCATTTGGCGGGCGTAACGGCGATTGCGGGACCTATCGCGGTTGGGTCGTGAGCGCCCCCGCCGCCGCCGCTGGAGCCATCACATCCTTCGTGCTCCCGGTGGCAAGCAACGCGGGCGGATTCTGGGGCGCAAACGGAATGTCGATCGACGCCGGTGGGAACATCTGGGTCACAAGTGGCAATACGTTCGGCTGTCCGACCGCCGGTTGCACCACCTTTGACTATGGCGACAGCGTCCTTAAGTTGTCGCCAGGCTTGGCCTTGCTGGACTACTTCGCGCCCTCCAACTGGCGGACGCTCAATGTCAGCGATACGGACCTCGGCTCGATGGGGCCGACACTGCTGATGGCACAATTGGCTTTCCAGGTCGGGAAAGAAGGCATCGGGTACATCCTGAGCCAGGCCTCGCCAGGGGGGGCAAACCATCAAACGGCGCTCTCCACCCGTCGCGTCTGCACGCAAACCGGCGACGCGGCCTTCGGCGGCCTCGCCTACAACAGCGGCGCCCAGCGCGTCTACATCCCCTGCAAGGACGGAATCGTCGCGGTCCAGCTCACAGGCGTCGGGACCGCAACCCCGGCGATTGCCGCGCCGTCATGGCATGGCCCGACGGAGAGCTACGCGGGGGCGCCAATCATTGCCGGTGGGTCCATCTGGAATATCGATCCACCCAGTGGTGACGTCTACGCGCTCAACGCCGATGGCTCGGTCAGGTTCCACGACAACGTTGGCAGTGCGATGACCTTCTCGACGCCTTCGGCGGGCGGCGGCCAGGTCTACGTCGGCGCCAACAACAGGGTCGTCGCCTATCGCTCGCTGGCCAGCGATTGGGAGCCCCAGGGCGGGACGAATACCTCGGGCCCTGACGTGGCGTCGTGGGGACCCGGCCGGCTCGACGTCTTCGCGGCGGGCGCGAATCACGAGCTGGAGCACAAGTACTACGACGGCAGCTGGCATCCCTGGGAGAACCTGGGCGGCTACCTGGTCGGAGATCCGGGGGCAGTCGCCTGGGGCGTCAACCGTCTCGACGTGGTGGTGCGCGGCGGCGACGACCAGCTCTGGCACAAGTGGTGGGACGGTACCGGCTGGAGTGGCTGGCAACCGCTAGGCGGCGTGCTGACGGCGGGCGCCGACATCAGCTCCTGGGCCAGCGGCCGGCTTGATGTCTTCGTCCGGGGCGGCGACAACGGGCTCTGGCACAAGTGGTGGGATGGCACCGCGTGGAGCGCCTGGCAATCGCTTGGCGGCAACATGACCGCTGATGCGGGGGCCGTGTCCTGGGCAGCCAATCGTATCGACGTCTTCAGCCGCCAGGGTGACAACCAGTTGAGCCATACCTGGTGGGACGGGCAGCAGTGGAATGCGTGGCAGGCGCTCGGCGGGAGGCTCGGCACCGGACCGGACGTGGCCTCCTGGGCGAGTGGACGGTTGGACGTCTTCGTGGTCGGGGTGGACCAGCAGCTCTGGCGCCGGTCGTGGGACGGCACCGCGTGGAGTTCTTGGGAACCGTGGGGCGGCCAGCTTACGAGCGACCCGGGAGCCGTTTCCTGGGGGCCTGGCCGGATCGACGTCGTCGCCCGAGGAATCGACAACGGCGTCTGGCACAAGTGGGTCGGGTAGCGTGATTCAGGCGGTATAGTCTTTCGGTGGTTCGCCGCGGCCTGATGGGCGTCCTTGCCGTTTCCCTGCTGAGTGGAACGACCGTGACGTTCACAGTTGGCGTCCAGGCGGCGGCGGCCCATTCGGTGCCGGCACGCTATGCACACCTGACGCGCGCCCGGGTAGTCGACGTCCATGCGCTTCCCCCCGCACACCAGAATCTTCGGGCCTCCCACTCGATGCTGGTTCATGATCGTGGCGTCTTCAACCGAGCCAAGGCGGCCCCAACCGCTTCGACGGTGCGTATCGCCGGCGGAACAGCCCCGCGCCGACCGCAGGCTGCCGCCGCGGCCGGCAGTGGATTTGCCTTATTGAGTCACGACCAACAGGTCGCTCTCAATACTGGTTACGACTTCACGCCTCCGGATACCCAGCTCGCCGCCGGGCCGACCTCGCTGCTGGAGATGGTCAATGTCCTGGGGGCGATCTATTCGAAGTCGGGCACGCCGATCGGCTCGCCGTTTGACCTACAGCAGTTCTTCGGAGTGCCTCCAGGGTTCGCCTTCTATGATCCTCGCGTCATCTTCGATCGTTCGATTGGGCGCTGGATCGCCTCGGGGGCGTCCGCGAATAGCGACTTCACAAGCGGCGAGATTTACCTCGCCGTCTCGACCTCGGCGGATCCCGCCGACCCATGGAACACGTACGCAGACGACGGTGCCGCCGACGCCACCCTGGCGACCCATGCTTGCGATCAGCCCAAGATCGGCACGAGCCTGGACAAGATCGGGCTGTCCTGTCAGGTCTACGACAATGCGACCCCCGCGAATTTCCTAGGTGAGCTAACGTTTGTGTTCCATAAGGCCGACTTGGTCTCCGGTGCAAGCTCACCCGACTTCTTCGAACGCGGCCCTGACCCCAGAATTTTTAGCATCGCCCCGGCGGTCGCCCAGAGCGCGACGACCACGCTGTGGATGCCCTACAACAATGGGCAGCAGCCGAACGGGACGACCAACTTCTTGGGTGTCTTCGCGGTAACCGGCGATCCGGCGGCGGGAACGGTCACATTCACGGAGAGCCAACCGGCGATGACTGGGACGCACATCCCGCCGTCGGCGCTGCAGCCGGGCAACCCGGCCCCGCCACCGCTCCAGACGGACGACGACCGCCTCATCTCCGCTGTCTGGCAGGGTGGCGTGCTCTGGACGGCTGCAAACGACAGCTGCACGCCGACCACAACCCCCACCGGCCCGAGCGTCCGCGCATGCCTACGCCTAGTTGCCGTGACGACTGGTGACCTCAGCAAGCCGGCCAGATCGGTCGAGTACGCGATCCCCGACGCCGACGTCTACTATCCCGCCATCGCGCCGGACGCGGCGGGGAATCTGTTCGTCGCCTTCTCCGAATCTTCCGTTGCCGACCCGGCTAGCGCGTTGGGTGTCGTGCTTTCCAGCGGCTCGAACACCTTCGGACCGCCCACTGCGATCCAGGCCGGCACCGGCGATTACGTCGAGACGGCACCGGTGCCGCCCAACGGGAGCCGCTTCGGCGATTACTCGGCGGCGGCCGCCGACCCGTGCATTGCGGGCGGGGTCTGGCTGGCGGCAGAGTACTCGGAAAATGCCACCAGTGGCAAGAACTGGGCGACGGCGACGGTGCTCGTATCGCAGGCGCGGGCGGCGCCCCCCGGACCTCGCTGGTCGGACGTCGCCTGTCTTGGGGGGGCCATGATCTCGGGGGCGGATGCCGCATCGTGGGGAGCTGGCCGGGTTGATGTCTTTGCGACGGGCCCGAACCACGAGCTTGTGCACACCTGGACCGACGGCTCCTGGCACCCGTGGCAATCATTGGGTGGTTACCTCACGGCTGATCCCGGCGCCGTCTCCTGGAGTCACGGCGATGGCACGCAGCGGCTGGACGTGTTCGTGCGCGGCGGTGACAATGCGCTGTGGCACAGGTGGTGGGATGGAACCAGTTGGAGCGGGTGGCAATCGCTTGGTGGGGCACTCGCTTCCGGGCCGGATGTGTCCTCGTGGTCCAATGGCCGGCTTGACGTGTTCGGCATTGGAGCCGGCCGCCAGCTGCTGCATTGGTGGTGGGATGGCACGCGATGGAGCGGCCCTCAGGGACTTGGTGGTCAGTTCACCGCCGACCCGACTGCCGTATCCTGGGCCGCCAACCGAATCGATGTGTTCACACGAGGCGTCGACAGGCAGCTCTGGCACCGATGGTGGAACGGCATCGCCTGGAGTGGCTGGGAGGCTCAGGGCGGAGTGCTGGCCGGCAGCCCCGATGTCGCGTCATGGGGAAGCGGGCGGCTCGACGTGTTCATCCAGGGAATCGACCAAGGCCTGTGGCACAAATGGTGGGACGGGACCGGCTGTAGCGCCTGGGAACCGCACGGCGGCTTCATGGGTTCGGACCCGACCGCGGTCTCGGCGACCACCGGCCAGGTCGATGTGTTCTATCGCGGCCCGGACGGGGAGCTGATGTCCACCGGCTACAAATGAAGCACCGCGTCCAGGGAGGGTAACCGTGAACATTCGAGATTTGGCGCGCTGATCTTCATCGTCGGCATCACGGTGTCTTTCGGCGGACACGACCTCGCATCCGTGGCAGTCGCTCGGCGGCTCCCTCACGGGTGACCCTGGCGTTGTCTCCCGGTCGGCGAATCGCATCGATGTGGTCGTCCGTGGCGGGGACGACCAGCTCTGGCACAAGTGGTGGGACGGCGTCGCCTGGAGGAGCTGGGAACCGCGGGGTGGCTGGATCACGATGGATCCCGGCGCCGTGTCGAGCATTTAATACCATCGACGTGTTCTACGGAAACGTCGACGGTCTCCTGGCTCACACCGCCTGGAACAGCGCGCCCTGACAGACGGCTACGGCGCCGGCCCCCCTGCCGGACAGATGCCCAGCGGTCCCGGCATCGTGCCGGCAAGCCGGAGGCGCCAGGCGATCGGTTTGCCCGCGTCAGGGACGTGGACCTCGTAGACCTGTCCGGGCGAGAGCGTGAAAGTCTTGAGCGGCTGGGGGCCGGGGTCGGCCACGTAGCTGAGGTAGAAGTCGATCGTGGTCCGCCCCGCCGGCACGAGATCAATGGCCGATCCGGACCGCACGGCGAGATCGACCAGCCGATCGGACGCCGGATCGAATGCCTGGCACCCGGTCCCGCTCGACGGAGTTTGCGTGGACGCGGTGGCGGTAACGCGGAGCGCCGGGCCGAACATCGTCAGCATCGCCTGGTCGATCGATGGTTGGATCATGCCGCGCAAACTGTCGGGCCCGGACACCTGCAACGGGGTGCCCATGGTATCGACGATCGCGTAATACTGCCGGGCCGACACGCGCAGACTGCCCGGTTCTGGAGCGAGGGGATTGTCGAGCTGGAGGTCAGGAGCGCCGCGAAATGCCAGGGCAGCCGCAAACTGCGCGTCCTGTGCGCGAATCATCGCCGTCCTTCCGACTTCGAAGCCGTGCAGGAACGGGGCGCCATGGACGAGCGCGCCAACAGTGACCACCGCAAGGGCCGCCTGCCAGACTCGGGACCAGGGTAAGTCCCGCATCGCATCCGCGAAGAGAGGGAGGAGGAATGCGCCGGCGACGTAGATATAGCGGTACGAGGCGGACTGCACATCGCCGAACTGGGAGCGGACCAGCCCGGTCAAACCGTACTGAGTTACCAGGCCGGCCATCAAGCCGAGGGAGCGGGCATCGATCGAACCGCGCCGGAGGTAGCGAATCGCCAGGAGGACACAGGCGACCGGCAAGACGAGGATGGCCCACATGGCGCCAAAGCTGAACAGACCGCTGATCGCGGCTCCGATGCCGGTCGGGATGAAGCTTCCGAGGGAGAGAAACCCGGTGAGGGTCAATGGCGAGCGGTGCGCGGTGACACCCTTGATGCCATAGCTGGCGAACCAGAGCAAGTAGAAGAGGGTCGGGACCGCCACCGCCACGAGGTAACGCCGGCGTTCCCGGTCGAAAAAGAGATCGACGGCCACCGCCGTGAGGAAGAAGAGGCCGACCCCGGAAAAGAGCAACGAGACCAGGAGGGCCGCGGACGCGAGTGCCAGCCGAACGCGATCCAGGTGCAGTCGATCGAGGATGAGAATGGCGAGGAGTCCGAAGCAGGTCGAGCCGACAAACGACATCTGGAAGGCCCAGAACAAATTCTCGGCGCCGTGCGCCATGAAGAGGAAGAGCGCCACAGCGCAGAGGGCGAGGACGTCACCTGCTCGGCGGCGGACCAGCAGGAAGAGCACGATTCCTGTGGCGGCGTGGAGCACCTCCAGGCAGAGCATGTAGGGGAGGTAGCTGCGCATGCCGACGGTCGCAAAGAGCAGCTTGTAGATCAGCGCGAGGGCGGCGACGAGGTGCTCGTTGTGGGGCCGGAAAAACGACCCGAGCGTCCAGCCCCGACGCACCATCGCGAAGGTCCATTCGTCCCCAAAGAAGTCGAGATGGCGGCTGAGGTAGGTCAATGAGGCCGCGGCGAGCACGGCCAACCCGACGGCGATCCAGACCGCGCCTGGAACCCGGACGGTGCCAAGACGCTGCTCCGCACGCCGGTCCTGGAGGGCAGCGGTGGACAGGCCCGGGCGAATCAACTCCACCAGAGGGTAGCGGGTGGAGCTGGACTTCCGTGGCGAGGCGGCCCCCTGCCGGCGCGCGCATATCGCCTTATACGATGGTAGTGCTGTGTGCTTTCGTACCACGCCTTGTGCCGCGTTCATAGCCGCGTCCTTCCTTGCAGCCGGCAGCCTCCCTACCACCAGGGTGGCCGCCGCCGTTGGCGATATCGGCACCGTCGCCGGAACCGTTGCCAGCGGTCGAGCGACGCAACTCGAGAACCTTCTTGCGAAGTGCCGATAACAGTCTCTGGCGCAAATCCTGGACGGGATCCGTGTGGAGCGGTTGGGGGAAGATCGACGGGAGCGGCACCTCGGCCCCGGCCGCGGTCTCGCAGAGCAACGCGACAGCCGACGTCTTCATCCGGCGCTCGGACCTCGCGCTCTGTCGCGAGATGCTCTCCACGCCGTAGTCGGAACCTTTCGATGATCCCGTCACGCTCGGGACGCGGCCTAGCAATGGCGCGTGATCGTCATGTGACCGTTCGGTGAACTGCGGAAAGCTCGCATCCGCCGGCGCCGTCACACGGTCATGGGATTACTGGGTGGTCGGGGACGTTGGATCGCGCTCGTCGGCATTTTGGGCACGCTGGCGCTGAGCCCGATGATGAACATGCGGCCAGTCGCAGCTGCCGATGGATCGATCGAGCAGACCTATATCAATCAGGACCGCGCCAGCGCAGGCTTGGCCCCGCTGGCGTGGAATACGTGCCTGGCCAACATCGCTCTGGAGAACGCCCAACGGATGGCGGCGCAAGGTTTTATCTCACACGCGAACGGCGTTAACCTCGACATGGGCTGCGTTGCCGGCGCGACGAGCGCCGGTGAAAACGTAGCCTGGATTTCCTCGGGACCCGACGATGCCCGGGTGAACACCATGTTCATGAACAGTCCCGGGCACCGCGCCAACATCCTCGGGGCTTACGACTATGTCGCCACCGCATGGTTTACCGATGCGAGTGGCGGCGGCTACATGGCCGAGGAATTCCTGATGGCTCCGGCGGGCGCTGACACCCCGGCGGGGCGCGCTGTCGCCGTTGCGTCGTGGGCGAGCGGCCGTCTCGACGTCTTTGCGCGCGGCGCGAACAACGCCCTGATGCATCGCTGGTTCGATAGCGGCGTCTGGAGCGCCTGGGAATCGCTGGGCGGTCAGCTGACCTCGGACCCGGCCGCTGTTTCGTGGGGGCCCGGCCGGATCGACGTATTCGCGCGTGGAACCGATAACTCGCTGATGCACACGTGGTACGACGGCAAATGGAATGGCTGGCAATCGCTCGGTGGCGTGCTCACCGCGAGTCCCGGCGTCGCGTCATGGGCCAGCGGACGCCTTGACGTGGTCGTCCGCGGTGGCGATAACGGCATCTGGCACCTGTGGTGGGACGGTCTCCAGTGGAGCGCCTGGCAGCCGCTTGGTGGTCACCTGACCTCGGGACCGAGCGCCGCCTCGTGGTCGGCCAATCGCCTTGATATCTTCGCTCGCGGCCTCGACAACGGCATCTGGCACAAGTACTGGGATGGAAGCTGGCATGAATGGCAGTCGCTCGGCGGCACCTTGACCTCGGGTGTAGCCGTGACCGCATGGGGTTCCGGACGTCTCGATCTCTTCGCCCGCGGCGTCGACGGCGGCATGTGGCACCTTTGGTACTCGGGCGCCTGGAGCGGCTGGGAGTCGCAAGCCGGCCAGTTCATCTCTGACCCCGCGGTCGTCGCCTGGGGACTGGGACGGCTGGACGTCTTCGGCCAGGGAACGGACAACGCGCTCTGGCACAAGTACTACGCCAGCGCCTGGTCCGGCTGGCAGTCGATGGGCAGCTACTAACCCAGCCTGACCACGCTGGATCGCGGTTAGGGCACAGGCGACGGCAGGGGACCGGTTGGTATCCTGACTACTCAGCCCACGTACTCAGGAGATTTACAATATGGCCCTTTCCACGCAGGCGCCCGTCAAGCCGAAAGCCGCAACCTCAAAGAAATGGGTCTACCTCTTCGAGGAGGGCAACAAGGATCTCCGAGACCTCCTCGGTGGTAAGGGGGCTGGCGTCGCCGAGATGACGCGCGCCGGCTTGCCGGTGCCGCCCGGATTCACGATCACGACCGAGGCTTGCAACGCCTATTACGACAGCGGCAAGCGCTTTCCGGCTGGGATGTGGGAGCAGGCGATGGAGGCGCTCCACACCGTCGAGGCGAAGACGGGCAAACGCCTGGGCGATGTCAAGAATCCGCTGCTGGTGTCGGTGCGTTCCGGGGCCAAATTCTCCATGCCCGGGATGATGGACACGGTCCTGAACCTCGGCCTCAACCCGCAGACGCTCGAGGGCCTGGCCAAGCTCACCGGCGACCGGCGCTTTGCGCTCGACGCCTACCGCCGCTTTGCACAGATGTTTGGCAAAATCGTGCTCGGCATTGATGCCGAGAAGTTCGAGCACAAGCTGACCCAGGCGAAAGAGAAGGCGAAGGTCAAGACCGACCCTGAGCTGAAGCCGGAGCAGCTGGAGAAGCTCCTCGCCGAATTCAAGGCGATCATCCTCAAGGAGAGCGGCAAGCCCTTTCCCGACGACCCGCAGGAGCAGTTGAAGTCCGCCATCGAGGCGGTCTTCTCCTCCTGGAACAACAAGCGCGCCCAGGATTACCGAAATTTCAACAAGATTCCCCACACGCTCGGCACCGCGGTCAATGTCCAGATGATGGTCTTCGGCAACATGGGCAACGACTCCGGCACCGGCGTCGCCTTCACCCGAGATCCGAACACGGGGGAGAAGGTTCTCTACGGCGATTACCTGATCAACGCCCAGGGCGAGGATGTGGTGGCGGGGATCCGGACGCCGAAACCGATCGCGTCGCTAAAGAAGCAGCTCCCCGAGGTGTATCGCCAGTTCGAAGAGACGGCGAACCAACTCGAAAAGCACTACCGCGACGTCCAGGACCTCGAGTTCACCATCGAGAAGAAAAAGCTCTGGATGCTGCAGACGCGTTCGGCCAAGCGGACCGCCGCCGCGGCGGTCAAGATCGCGGTCGACATGGTGAGCGAGAAGATGATCTTCGAGGACGAGGCGGTCCAGCGGGTCGAGCCGATCCAGGTCGACCAGTTGCTGCACCCGCGCATCGACCCCAAGGCAAAGCCGAAGATCATCGCGAAAGGCCTCGACGCCTCGCCGGGCGCCGCCAGTGGCAAGGCCGTCTTCGACGCCGATCGCGCCGAGGCGCGGGGCAAGAAGGGCGAGGCCGTCATCCTGGTCCGGATCGAGACCAACCCCGATGACGTCCACGGCATGATCGCCGCCAAGGGCGTCCTGACTGCGCGTGGCGGCAAGACGAGCCACGCCGCCGTGGTCGCCCGCGGCATGGGCAAGCCCTGCGTCGCCGGCGCGGAGAGCCTGAAGGTCGACCTGGCCAAAAAGCTCTTCTCGGTCAATGGGACCACCGTCAAGGAAGGCGACCTGATCACCATCAACGGCTCGACTGGGGACGTCATCCTCGGCTCGGTGCCGATGATCGAGCCCGCCATCAACAAGGACCTGAACCAGCTGCTCACCTGGGCGGACACGCGCCGCCGCCTCGAGGTCTGGACCAACGCGGATTACCCGCGCGACGCCAAGGTTGCCCGCGCCTATGGCGCGCAGGGCATCGGGCTGTGCCGAACCGAGCACATGTTCATGGAGCAGGAGCGCCTGCCGATGGTGCAGAAGATGATTCTCGCCGAGGACACGAAGGAGCGGCAGAAGTGGCTGGCCAAGCTGTTGCCCTTCCAGCGCTCGGACTTCAGCGGCATCTTCAAGGAGATGCACGGCCTGCCGGTCATCATCCGGCTGATCGACCCGCCGCTGCATGAGTTCCTCCCGAATTACGACGAGCAGCTGGTCAAGGTCACGATCATGCGGCTCAAAAAGGCCTCGAAGAAGAAGCTCGAGCCGGAGGAGGCGCTGCTGCGCGCCATCGAGGGGATGCGCGAGCAGAACCCGATGCTGGGCCTGCGCGGCATCCGCCTTGGCCTGATGTTCCCGGAGATCATCCAGATGCAGGTGCGCGCCATCCTGGAGGCCGCCATCGCGCTCAAGAAAAAGAACGTCGACGTCCGGCCCGAGATCATGATCCCGCTGGTCGGCCACGTCAACGAGCTGCATCGCACCCGCGATCTGCTCGAGGCCGTCGTCAAGCAGGTCTTTAGCGAGCAGAAGGCGGAGATCCCCTACAAGTTCGGCACGATGATGGAGATCCCGCGCGCCTGCCTGACCGCCGGCGAGATCGCGGAGTACGCCGAGTTCTTCTCCTTCGGGACCAACGACCTGACCCAGACGACCTTCGGCTACTCCCGCGACGATGCCGAGGGCAAGTTCCTGCTGCGCTACGTCGAAGAGAAGATCCTGCCGGTGAACCCCTTCGAGTCACTCGACCAGGTCGGCGTCGGGCGCCTGATGAAGATGGCGGTCGAGGAAGGTCGGAAGGCGCACAAAGACCTGGAGATCGGCATCTGCGGCGAGCATGGTGGCGACCCAGCGTCGATCCACTTCTGCCATTCGATCGGCCTTAACTATGTCAGTTGCTCGCCCTACCGGGTTCCGGTCGCGCGACTGGCAGCAGCGCAGGCCGCGATGGCATCAAGCGAGCGCGATCGCTGAACTACAAACGCATGACGGCTGTGCCGCCTAGCCTATTGAACGGCGCTCGCGCCTAACACCTCGCCACGGGAGCGCATGTGAAAACAAACCAACGATCGTGGCTGCTTACCGGTGCCCTGCTCCTCACTTTGCTCCTGCCGGCGCTGCTGGCCACACCCGCCAGACCCGCCGCGGCGGCCGTCTCGAGCGGTGCCCCGGATCGCTTGGACACGTTCATCCGTGGCACGGACAATCAACTCTGGCACAAGTGGTGGGATGGGCGAACCTGGAGCCCATGGGAACCGCTGGGTGGACAGCTGACGGCCGACCCGGCGGCCGTGTCTTCCGCCGGTGGCAGGATCGATGTCTTCGTCCGCGGGGTCGACCGGGCTCTCTGGCAAAAAACGTTCAACGGCGCTGCCTGGGGCGCCTGGCAGCCGCTCGGCGGCGCCCTGTACTCCGCGCCCGCGGTCGCCTCGTGGGGGCCAGGCCGCCTCGACGTGTTCACCGTCGCCGCCAACGGCAACTTGATGCACAACTGGTCGGCGGATGGCGGCGCCACCTGGAACGATTGGGGCAACCTCGGTGGGCAGGTCACCTCGGATCCGGCGGCCGTCGCCTGGGGTGCCGGTCGCCTGGATGTGTTCGTGCGTGGGTCCGACGAGCAGCTCTGGCACTTGTGGTTCGACGGAGGGCAGTGGCTGGGCTGGCAGCCACTTGGAGGATTTCTGACCTCCGCGGCCGCCGTGTCATCGTGGGGAGCGAACCGATTGGATGTCTTCGTTCGCGGAGGCGACAACGGGCTCTGGCATAAGTGGTGGGATGGCCGGGGCTGGAGCGGCTTCGAACCCCAGGGAGGTCAGATCGAGTCCAACCCATTCGCGATCTCCTGGGGGGTTGGCCGCATCGACGTCTTCGCGCGCAGCAGCGATGCCGCCATGTGGCACAAATGGTGGGACGGCCGAGGCTGGAGTGCTTGGGAATCGCAGGGTGGCCAGATGATCGCCGGCACCGATTCCATCATGTTCCCAGTCCCGGTCTACCGGCAGTCGATGAATCTCGACTGCGAGACGGCGGCATTAGCGATGGCGCTCGCCTACTCTGGTCACAACTACAGCCAGCAGGAGCTATTCAACCTCGAAACACCAGACACGCGGGCGCCGGTGGTCGGTGGAGGCCGGATCCAGCGCTGGGGCGATCCCTACACGAACTTCGTCGGCAATGTCAATGGCACCGATGCGTATCCCCCGACGGGCTACGGCATTTACTACCCGCTGATCCTCTCGATCGCCCACTCACATGGAGCGCCGCAGGCCACCGGCGGAGAAGGCCTGTTTGCGCCGGACATCTACCAGGCGGTTTCGGCGGGGCGCCCGGTCGAGGTCTGGGTCGAGGTCGGGTGGTATCGACCGGCGGTCCACACCTGGACGGCCTGGGACGGCCGCAGCATTCGCTATACGCTCGACGAGCATACGGTCGTCTTGACCGGTGTCTCGCCAACCTCCGTGCGGGTTAATGACCCCTGGCATGGCGGACAGTACTGGGTGGACAAGGCGACCTTCGAGAGTTCCTGGGCCGACTTCCACAATATGGCGATCGTCTTCTAAGCGACGTCAGTCGGCCGTCACCTCGCCGCGACCGCGCGCTGACAGGCTCTTCTCGGCACTGTGATTCGCCTGGCCACAAGGGGTGGCTATCCCGGCTCGTTGCATCGTAAGGGACTCCGTAAGGGTTCCAGGAGGCACCAGTGGGAGAGAACGCCGTCTGGTTCGCGTTGTTCAAGGCCGCGGCCCTGAAGTTGATGGCGCTCGGCGCCATGCTCTCGCCGCTGGCCGCGCCCGCAGTCGCCACGCAGGGCGCCATCCCATCCCCGGCGGTTCGAACAGGGAACCCGCAGTCGGCTCCGGCGCCAGCCGGCATCGGCGTTTTCGTCGGCTACGGTGACAGCCTGCGTGCCGATCCGGCCAACTTTCCGACGCCGTGGTTCGGCTCACCACGCACTAGCTTCGAGGGCTGCGCGCCCACTACGGCGTGCGTCTATGACGCCGGCGCCGTTCGCATCGTGAACAATTCCAGCAGCCCCGCGACCATCAATGCGGTCGCCGTGCACATCGACACCTGCACGTTCAGCGGCTGGCCGGCCGCGACGCTGGCACCCGGAAACGATCTGATCGTTACGCAGCGTGCCACCGAGGCAAATGACCTGTGCGCCCCGACGCAAATGGATACGTCGGACATCGGGCCCGGCGGCTCGAGCTACACGGGGAATTGCACGCCCGATGGCATCCAACCGGTGGTCGACGTCACCGTGAACGGCGCCACGACCTCATACACCGATAGCGGCCAGGTGCTGAACACCGGCGGCATCGACGCTGGCATCTGCAGCGGCAATGAGTCGATCCAGTGGACCGTCATCGGCCACGCGCCCTGCCGCGGGTCACTCCTGAGCCTCACCCCGCCGGCGCAGAGTCACCAGGTGCTGTCGACGGCGACGGTGACCGCAACCTTTACCAACAGCTGCGGCCAGCCGCTCTCCAACACGGCGGTCCAGTTCTCGGCGCTGAGCGGCCCCAACGCCGGCTTGAGTGGCTCGGGCGTGACCAACGCCAGTGGCCAGGCAAGCTTTACCTACACCGGCACGAAGCTGGGCACGGATACCTGGCGCGCCTCGGTCAGCAACCTGGCCGGCAGCATTCCGTCGAACCCAGCGACGGTGACCTGGACGCTGGCCTTCGCCGGCAGCGGCGGATCCTTCGTGATCGGCGACCTCGAGAACGTCGCCAACGGCCACATCCTCTACTGGGGCGCCCAGTGGTGGAAACAGGACCTGATGAGCAAAGGTCCCGCCCCGGCCGCCTTCAAGGGCCTCGAACTGAGCAACCCCCCGCCCGCCTGCGGCCAGACCTGGACCACGCGTCCGGGCAACAGTCCGCATCCGCCCGCGACGGTCCCGGCGGTGATGGGCGTGATCGTCTCCAGTCACATCACCCAGAAGGGCTCGGCCATCTCGGGCGACATCCTCCACATCGTCGTGGTCCGCACCGATCCTGGCTACGGGCCGAACCCCGGCCATGCCGGAACCGGCACGATCATCGCCACGATCTGCTAGCCACCCAGAGTGATCTTCGGCCGGCAGGGCGACGAGCGCCGACGGAATCCGGCCGATTCCGCCGTTGAACTGAAGGCACACATGGCGACCATTCCCACCGAATCGCCGCTCGGGGTCATCGTCCCCGCCTACAACGAAGCCCCGACGGTCAGCCGCCTCATCCGCCGCGTTCTGCTCCAGCCCTGCGTCCAGCAGGTGGTGGTGGTCGACGATTGCTCGACCGATGGAACGCTTCAGGAGATCGAGGCCTTTGCCGCCGATCCCCGCGTCGTGATCCAGCGGCACGACGTCAACCGGGGGAAGGGCGCCGCCATTCGGACCGGGCTAGCCGCGATCACAACGCCGATCGTGATCATCCAGGATGCCGACCTGGAGTACGACCCGGTCGACTACCCGAAGCTCATCCGGCCGATCGTCGACGGCCGCGCGGACGTCGTCTATGGGGTGCGCGGCTTTGCCGGACATACCGCGTACTCCTACTGGTTCGTCAAGGGCAACCAGCTGGTCACGCTCGCTACCAACGTCCTCTTCAACTGCTACATCCAGGACATGGAAACCGGCTTCAAAGCGATGCGCACCGCTTTGATGCGACGGCTCGGCCTTGTGGGCGATCGTTTCGACATCGAGCCCGAGATCACCGGCCGGATCCTCCGATTGGGCTACCGCATCCACGAGGTGCCGATCGACTACTACGCGCGGAGCCGCGCCGAGGGCAAGAAGCTGACCTGGAAAGACGGGGTCAAAGCCCTCGTCGCGCTGGGGCGGATCCGCCTCGCCTCCAAGCAACGCCTTTTCGGCCAGCAAGACACCTATCATGTGGAGCGCCTCAAGCAACTTGCCGAGGCGCCCAGGATTCCGGCCCTGCCCGGCGAAGCGCCGGCAAAGCGCAAGGCTGCCTAGAACTCAGTACTCCCCGCTTTTTTCCAGGGCAAAATAGAGCGCGGCGTGGCTCCCGATCGGTTCGACCAGCCGGAAATGCGTGTGGAGCCAATCGGAAAAACCGGGGACGCTTTGCAGGCGCCCGTTGTCGGTGACCAGGACCTTGACGCCGTAGTTGTTCCTGGCCGCGTCGAGGTCGACGACGGTCAGCAGGCCGGCGGCGATCCGCTCGTGTGAGGCATCGACCAGCGGGCCGGGGAGGTCCCGGTCGGCGAGCCCAACGGCGTAGGCATTGTCGGTGATGACGAAATCGCCCGGCCGGCTGGCGGCGCGCATGGCGGCGGCGACCGCGAGGTCGTGGCCGTTGGGCATGAAGGTGCGTTGCGCATCGCGAAAGCCGCGCACCAGGCCCACGGTCGAGACGACCAGGACGGCGGCGGCGAATCCCGGCAGCCAGGCGGCTCGCCAGGCCGCGAGGTCGGCAAACCCAACCGCGGCGGCGAGTGCCAGTGCGGGCGGCAGGATCAGCAGATGGTGAGGAAAGAGCGGGTGGTAGATGAGGATCGCGGCGATCGCTCCGATCACCCATCCGAGCGGCGCGACGGTCCGCGGATCGTGGCGCCGGACGGCGATCACGGCCCCGGCCAGGCCCACCGCGAGCAGCGGGAGGCTCGAGCGGTCGAGCAGCCGGGCGGCATTGGCGAGGATGCCGGCCCTGGCCGCCTGTCCGGCAAGGAGATGGCCGGCGACCAGGTCGGCATAGGCGGCGCTCGGGTCTCGGAGGGCAGGCAGGAAGATCACCAGCAGCGTCACGACAACGCCGGCCGCGGCCGCGACCAGCACCCGGACCGGCTGCCGCCGCGGCGTCAAGAGCAGCAGCACAACCGGGATGGCCGCCACGGCGCCGGAGAACTTGAGACCGATCGCGAGCCCAAGGGCGGCCCCGGTCAGCGCCGACAGGGGCACGACCCCCCGGGTGCCATCGCGGGTGGTCGCGATGGCGAGCGCCACGGCCACCAGCATCATGGCCACCGACGGCATGTCGGCCTGGACGATGCCGGCCTCGTGGATGTACAGCGGGCTCCCGAGCAACAGGATGAGAGCGATCAGCCCGGAGGTGGGACCGGCCAGCATCCGGGCGGCGGCATAGCCGGCGGCCAGTCCGACGAGCGCGAAGAGCAGGACCGTGAGACGCAAAGCCCCGAAGGCGTGCGAGAGCAGGTAGAAGGGGAGGAGAGTGTAGTAGAAGGCCGGCGGCTGCGAGGCAAAGACCGACCGAAAGAGCGGCTCACCACGACTGAGGGCGCGAACCGACTGCCAGTAGACGCCCTCGTCGAAATCGCGCGTGCCGGCGTGGAAGAGCCAGACCTGCAGCGCGAGGACGACGGCGCCGGAGATAACCACGCCCGCAACGAGCCGTCCGGGCCAGGGTTTGCGATTCGTCAGGTCAGGTTATCGTCCCGGCGGCGACCCCTGGCCAGGATCGGACCCGAGGTCGTGTCTCAGCCTCAGTCGGCCAGCCTCCAGCAGGTTGGCGCGCCACCGATGGTATTGGTCGGATAGCTCGGCGGTGTCGTACCCCAGTGCCTGCAACGCCTTCCAGAGAGCGATGGGGTTCGCCGTCGTGCCTTTTTCGGCTGCCCAAAGCGCCGGTAAGCTTACCCCGAGCGCCCGTGCGAAATCAGCCTGGCCAAGACAGAGCTGCCGGCGCAACGCCAGAAGTGGATTTTCGGCCTCGAGGTCGGCGCGCTTGTCGGCGAATGGCCCCCCGTCACCAGACATGGAGTTCACGAGGGTGCCCGACTTCCGCCAGGGCAAGGTTCACGACAGTTTCCCCACTTACTCGTACGCGGCGCGGTTACTGTGCCAAGACCGTGGCGGGCACCGCGGTGATGACCAGGCGTTGTGAATCGATATTCGTCGGCCAGCAGGTGAAGAGGGTCAGTTGGACGCCGGAGGTCGGTTTGAGGATTTGCACTGCCGTCGGCGCCACGATCCGTCTCGTGGCCACCTGGTACTGGTGGTCGCCCGTCGATGTTCGGACGACGATCCCATCTCCGGGCTGCAGCTCACCCAGCCTGGCAAAAACGCTGCCGTCAATGTCGTCATGCCCGTAGAGCACCGCATTGCCCTGGCCGATCGCACTGGAACCGGTGAAATGTGTGATGCCATAGCCGGAGGCGATCGCCATCCCGCCCTTCCCGTCTGTCCCGCGGTCGCGGACCGGAGCACTATCGATCGCGATCCGCGGGATCGACAGCGTCGCGATTATTCCCGGACCCTGGCTCCCGCCGCTTGTTTGGGGAAAACGTGGCGGCAAGGGGCTTGAGGGCCCGGGTCGAAGATTGGACCCCCGCGTGCCGGGCAGGACCTGGATCGCCCCGGGTCCATGAGAAGGTGGGTGGCTGACCATGGCGGTGGTGGTCAGAACGGCGCCCGACGCGATCAGGGCCGCTGCCGCCCAGTTGATGCTGGTCCGAAGCCTCACGTTCCCTCCCTACCGAACGAGCAGTTCCCGGCTCGTGCACTTCCAGACGCGACCGCCCGGGCGGTCTTTCCCACCCGGGCGGTCAACCTAGCTTGTCGCTACGGTCGTGCGAACAGTTTCCGGCTGCCCGCGGCGATGGCGCCCAGGAGGGTCAAGAGCAGACCTGGGAGGAACGGCGCCGACGGATTGCTGGACGAATGCGGTTGCCCGGTGGTGGCAAGCCGGCTGACCTCAGCCGCGGCCTGGCCGCCCGTGCTGGGGTTCGTTGCCGTCGTTCCGCCGGTACCGCCCGTACCGCCTG
>JBDTEO010000036.1:5000-32704 GCA_039922495.1 Candidatus Dormiibacter sp. | reverse complement strand
CGGGTCCAACCACACCAGCGCTCGAGACCGCGGAGCTCAAGCTGATCCATTCGTACTGGCGAGCCGCGAATTACCTGTCGGTTGGCCAGATTTATCTACTGCACAATCCGCTCCTGCGGGAGCCACTCCGCGTCGAGCACACCAAGCCGCGATTGTTGGGCCACTGGGGCACGACGCCGGGCTTGAACTTCGTCTACGTCCATGTGAATCGCGTGATCAAGGCGCGGGATCTCGACGCGATCTACATTTGCGGGCCTGGCCATGGGGGACCGGGCATGGTGGCGAATGCCTACCTCGAAGGCACCTACACCGAGGTCTATCCCGACATCACCCGGGACGAGGTGGGGATGCAGAAACTCTTCCGGCAGTTCTCATTCCCCGGTGGCATCCCCAGTCATGACGCGCCCGAGACCCCGGGCTCCATTCATGAAGGCGGCGAGCTCGGCTACTCACTGACGCACGCCTACGGGGCGGCCTTCGACAATCCCGGCCTGAAGGTCTTTTGTGTCATCGGTGACGGCGAGGCGGAGACCGGTCCACTGGCCGCGAGCTGGCATTCGAACAAATTCCTCAATCCGGTCACCGATGGCGCGGTCATCCCGATTCTTCATTTGAACGGCTACAAGATCGCCAACCCTACTCTGCTTGCGCGGATCCCTGAGATGGAGCTTCGCCAACTGCTCGAGGGCAACGGCTATGCGCCGTACTTCATCGAAGGTGACGACCCGATGGCCATGCACCAGGCGATGGCGGCGCTGCTCGATCGCGTCCTCGACGATGTCGACGAGATCCAACGTGCCGCACGGAAGGCGGGCCGCGCCGACCGGCCGCAATGGCCGGTGATCGTGATGAAGACGCGCAAGGGATGGACGGGACCGAAGGACGTCGACGGCCTGCCGGTCGAGGGGACGTGGCGGGCGCACCAGGTTCCGGTCGACGACCTGGCCAAGCCGGGTCATCTGGCGATCCTCGAGCAGTGGATGCGCAGTTATCACCCTGAGGAGCTGTTTGGCAAAGACGGCGCCCTCGTTCCCGAGCTGGCCGATTTGGCGCCGACCGGGACGCGCCGGATGAGTGCCAATCCGCACGTCAATGGCGGGTTACTGCTGAAGCCGCTGCGGCTGCCGGACTTCCGGAAGTATGCCGTCGAGGTGGCCAAGCCGGCGGATAGTTTCGACGAGGCCACCAAGGTGCTCGGGGCATACCTACGCGACGTGATCGCCAAGAATCCGCACAACTTCCGGTTGATGGGACCTGACGAAACGGCGTCCAACCGGCTGAGCGCCGTTTTCGAAGCGACCAACCGAGCCTGGCTGGCGGAACGCCTACCAACCGACGATCACCTCGCTCCCGATGGACGGGTGATGGAGGTGCTCAGCGAGCATCTCTGCCAGGGCTGGCTCGAAGGCTACCTGCTGACCGGCCGACACGGCCTCTTCAGCTGCTACGAGGCGTTCATTCATATCGTCGACGCGATGTTCAACCAGCACGCGAAGTGGCTGGAGGTGACCAACCACATTCCCTGGCGGAAGCCGATCGCCTCCTTCAACTACTTGCTCACGTCGCACGTCTGGCGCCAGGATCACAACGGCTTCACCCACCAGGATCCGGGATTCATCGACCTGGTGATGAACAAGAAGCCCGAAGTCGTACGTGTCTACCTGCCGCCCGATACCAATTGCCTGCTATCGGTCGCGGATCACTGTTTGAAAAGCCGCCAGTACGTCAATGTCATCGTGGCGGGCAAGCAGCGGGCGCTCAACTACCTGTCGATGGAGGACGCGGTCGTCCATTGCACCCGCGGCATCGGCACCTGGGACTGGGCCAGCAACGACACGGGCGAACCGGATGTTGTCCTTGGGTGCGCGGGAGACATTCCCACCCTGGAGACGGTGGCCGCGGCCGACCTCCTCCGCCAGCACATCCCCGACCTCAAGGTGCGCGTGGTAAACGTCGTCGACTTGATGAAGCTGCAGACCGCCGGCGAGCATCCCCACGGTCTTGCCGACGCCGAGTTCGATGCGCTCTTCACGACCAACAAGCCGGTGGTCTTCGCGTATCACGGGTATCCCTGGTTGATCCATCGCCTGACCTACCGGCGGCACAATCACCAGAACCTGCATGTCCGCGGCTACAAGGAAGAGGGAACCACCACGACGCCATTCGACATGGTGATGCTGAACGACCTCGACCGGTTCCACCTGGTGATCGACGTCATCGACCGCGTCCCCGGGCTTGGTCCCCGCGCCGCCCACGTCCGCCAGCACATGGTGGACGAACGGCTTCGCCACCGCAGCTATACCCGAGAGCATGGCGAGGACGTGCCCGACGTCGTCACATGGACGTGGCCGTCTTGATCGCGTGCGCGTCCTAGTTCTCAACCCGGGGTCCAGCTCACTCAAGGTCAGCGCCGTCGAGAGCGACGGGCTGACGACCCTTGCGCAGGTCGAGGTGTCGCTGGGCACCGACGCGACCAGGGGGCGGGGCGTTGCCGGCCCGGTCCGGGAGGCGCTGCAGAAGCTCGAGAAGTCGGTGGCGATGTCAACGGTCGAAGGGGTCGGGTATCGGGTGGTGCACGGTGGCACCCAGTTCCGCCGCGCGGTGCGGATCACGCCCAAAGTGATCCAGGGGATCGAGGCCCTGGCCGAGTTCGCCCCACTGCACAATCCGGTCGCGGCCGCCACCATCCGAGCAGTTCAAGCTGACTTGAAGAAGCCGCCGCATGTGGCGACGTTCGATACCGCTTTTCATGCCACCTTGCCGGAAGCGACTCACCTCTATCCGGTCCCTTCGCAGTGGTCGCGGGATTGGAAAATCCGGCGATTCGGCTTCCACGGGCTGTCAGCGGAATGGTCAACCGGGCGAGCCGCCGCGTTGCTGAACCAACCGGCGGAAGAGCTGGCGCTGGTCATTGCGCACCTGGGAAGTGGCGCCTCGGTGACCGCCGTCCACGAGGGTCGCTCGGTCGATACCTCGATGGGCCTGACGCCGCTCGAGGGACTGATGATGGGCACGCGTGCGGGGTCGATTGACCCCGGCATCCTTCTTTATGCGATGCGGGTCAGACGGGTCAGCGCCCGCCAACTCGACGAGCTGCTCTGGCACGAGTCCGGCGTGGTCGGGGTAACGGGACGGAAGGCCGGGATGCGGACGACCGAAGAGGCGGCGGACAAAGGTAACAAGCGGGCCCAGCTGGCGGTGGACATGTTCGTGCACCGTGCGGCAGCGGGGATTGCGGCCGTGGCGACATCGTTGCCGCGAATCGATGCGCTCGTCTTCACAGGCGGGATTGGCGAGCATTCGGGCTCGATCCGGTCGGCGATCGTTCGGCGGCTCGGCCCACTTGGTTTCGGCGGCATTCAGCCGGGAGTGGAGGAGGGGGATGCCGTGCTGACGGAGGCAGGCTGGCGACCCGCCGTGCTTCGAATCACTGCACGCGAAGACGCGGTCATCGCCCGCCAGGTTGCCGCACTCCTGTAGCTGCTAGGCTCCACGGCATGGAGAAACGGTTGGTTACCCGATACTCGACGCGGACGGCCGAAGCTGCGGATGAGAACCAGCGTCGAGTGGAGGCCGTTTTCCAGGACCTCGCTGCCAAGAAGCCCGACAACGTCAGCTATATCGTCCTGCGGCTTGCCGATAATTCCTTTGTCCACGTGTCGTTCCATAACCATCGCAGCGATGAGGTGAATCCGATCACATCGTCACCTGCGTTTGCGCACTTTCAGGATGGTCATGGCGACCGCCGCAACGGTGCGGTCGACCAGCAGACGGCAACGCTGGTTGGAGCCTACGTCACAACCATCGAGTAGCGCTGGTCACCTGTACAGATGAAGGATGCGCCGCGCAGCCGCCTGGGTAATGCTGGCCGGTCTGGCCGGCTGTAGCCAGGCGTCACAGCCAGGCAGTTCCCCGTCCCCCGGCCCGACCTTCGAGGACGTGATCGTCCTCAATTCGCTGAACTAGTTGCGCTAGTCTGCATTCCGTAGTACCATCCGTAGCGGAGATGCAGAAGATGGATGTCGACAACTCCCAGTTGCTGAAAGGCGTGCTCGACCTGGCGGTCCTGGCGGTATTGGGGGAGAAGGACAGCTACGGCTACGACGTCGTTCGCCGCCTCCGTGACCAGGGCCTGGACTCGGTTGGGGACGCCTCCGTCTACGGCACGCTCCGCCGGCTGTACCAGGCCGGGGCGCTCAATTCCTACGTCGTGCCCTCTGACGAGGGGCCGCACCGCAAGTACTACGGGCTGAACGACCGCGGTCGCAAGACGCTCGACCAGTCGGCGAAGGCATGGACCTCGCTGAGCGGGGCCTTGAACAAACTGCTCAACGGGAGGAGCCATAAGGGATGACCACAGAGACTCGGGCCAATGACGTGGCCAGCTACGCGACGGCGGTTCGGGCGGCTCTCGCGGACCTACCCGTTGAGGAGCAGACGGCACTGCTCGAAGATCTCGAGGACCACCTCGCGGAGATCGCGGCAGAGGCCGACGGAACCCTGGTCGAACGCCTTGGGCCATCCGAGACGTATGGGGCCGAGCTGCGCGCTGCCTATGGGGCGGTGCATGGTCAGGGCGGCCGGCGCGCGCTGCCACTGCAGGCAATGGTGGCCAGCATGGCGGTGCGATTGCGTCAGGCGGGCTGGTATCGCGACGTGCGTGCGTTCGTTCCGAGCCTGCGGCCGGCCTGGTGGGTCCTGCGCGGCTACCTCGTGGTGTTGCTGTTGACCGCGATGTTCAGTTCCGGGTTCAACGTGCGACCCATTCCGAATCCATTCCGCAGTAGCGGGCTGCTGCAGTTGATCGCGACGATCATTGCCATCGTGATCTCGGTGCGCTTAGGCCAGCGGAGCCGCCCTCGCAATCACGCCGTGCGGCTCGTCGGCATCCTGGGGAACACGGCGATCGCACTACTTGCCATTCCGATACTGCACTCGATGAGCACGACTCCCTTTCAAGACAGTGCGCCCGTGTCCGATGCGACCCCCAGCTTTCCGGGCGCCTACGCGGGTGGTGGCGTGACCAATATCTATCCCTACTCGAGGGACGGCAAGACGTTGGTCGATGTGCTGCTCTACGACCAGGACGGCCGCCCGCTGGTGGTCGATGCCAGGGGAGCCGGCCTGACGACGGCCTATCCGACCGGCGCCGATGGCCAGCCGATCACCAACGCCTATCCCCAGTCGCAACGGCAGTTTGATGGCACGCCGATCGTTCGCCCGCGTGTCGCCATCCCACCCTGGCCATCGCCATCGCCGAGCGCGAGCCCGAGTCCCTGACGATGGCCCCACCCCCGAAAAATCGGGGAAGGGAGATGACGAGGGTCGTTAGTCGAGGGCGGTGACCAGGAGGCCGCCCATGATGGCAGTGTTCTTCAGGAACTGGGTCCGCTGCATGCCGCGTTTCGCCGGATCGTCGATCTCCCAGAATCGGTGACCGGCGAGGGTGGTCGGTACCATCGATGTAGCGAGCGCCAGGGCCGCAAGTCGCGGTAGGAATCCGAGGGCGAGCATGCTGCCGCCTACGAGGTGGACGGCGGCATTGACCCGTACCGCGGTTTCGGGATCGGCCGGCGACATCGGGACAACCGATGCGACCCGCTCGACGACGGGCCTGGCGATTTCGGCGCGTGGCCCTGGGTTGCGCAACACATCGATCCCGCCGAGGATGAACACCGCGCCCAACATCGGCCGGGCGACGCTGCGGATCGGGTCCATAAGGGCACTCTACCCCCCACCCCGGCCGTCCCCACCAAGCGAGGGCGGGAGAGGAACCCCCAGGGGCGGGTGCGAGCAGAGCTTGAGCCGGCGGATCGCCTACTGAATCTCCGTCGCGTGGAGCGCTTGGCGCATCTTCTCCAGGCCGAGTCGCTGGCGGCTTTTCACGGTCCCGAGCGGCAACCGCATGGTCACGGCGACCTCGGGCTGGGTCAAGCCGCCGAAATAGCTGAGCTCGATGGCACGACGCTGGCCGGACGGAAGTTCATTGAGGAGATTTCGCACCTGGGTGCGATCGGCGTCGGCGGCAACGTGATCCCAGGCGGTGTCGTCGACGGCCAACCTGGCATCATCGATGTTGGCCGTCTCCCGATGCGTGGCATTGCCGCGCAGGCGGTCGATGGCCCGGTTTCGGACGATGCGAAGCAACCAGCTCCTGAGCTGGCCGCGGCCCGAATCAAAGCTCCGAGCGTGACGCCAGAGCGCGACAAAGGATTCCTGGACCACGTCTTCTGCCGCCATCCGGTCGTGCAACATCCGGAAAGCAAGCCCAAAGGCGAGGCGGCCGTAGCGGTCGTAGAGCGACTCAATGGCCCGGCTGTCGCCGGCGGCGAGGAGTGCGATGACGTCGAGGTCAGCTTGCGGAAAAGCGAGGGCCATGGTGCTACCCCTTGAGATGCGCGAGTAAGTCGAGCTGACGCGTCAAGCACTGTTTGACGAGGACGTCGACCGTGGTCAGCGAGCGGTGGTTGTCGGCCTCGCCTTTCAACACCTCGACCGCCGCGTCGAGGGCGGTAAGGTCCCCGGCCATCTCGCGGATCATCGCCATGGCGGGGTCATCCCAGCGGCTAGTCATGCAGGAGGCCCTCCACCATGGCGGTGAGCTCCAGTGCCGGAACCGGCATGTGGAGAAAGTAGCCGTGGGTCAGGCCGGCGGCGGCCTGCGGACCGGACCACGGCGATCCGCTGAGCACGAGGCACGGCACGCCCGGGAAACGCCCCTCGAGCCATTCGATTGATAGCCGGGTCGACGGCCGGTCGAGGTCGACGACGACACAGTCTGCGTCGGCAGCCCAATGCGTCGGCACCTCGAGGTCGGCGAGGACGCGATGGCCGCGAGCCTCGAATAGGGAGGTAAGCGAGGCGTGCAGTGTCGCGTCGGATGACAGGATAACGATCGTTTGGGTCATGGTGGACGTCATGAGTCCACTCTGCCCGCCGCTGATTGCCCGCGGGGCGGTTCACCGCCTATGCTTAGACAAGTTATTAGACAGCCGGGATTTCCACGAATACGGGGGCGGGCATGGCACGGGCGGTCAGCCGGACCGGCGGCGTGAGAGTCGGGAGCTTCGTTCGACTTTTGCGTCAGGGGGATAAGGAACGCGCGGCCGCGTTCGTCCAGGAGGTTTTTGGCGCGACAGGATCGAGGCTGACCCTCTTTGCCGACCTCATCCATCCGGCGCAATACGAGATCGGAGACCTCTGGTATCGCGGTGAGATCGGGATCGCCGAGGAGCACCGCGCGACTGTCATCGTCGAGGAGATCACCTCGGCGCTGGCGCCGACCCCTACCCCGGGTCGATCCTTCCGGGGTAAATGCGTTCTCGCCGCGGTTGGCGCCGAACAGCATGTGGTCGGGCTGCGCCTGCTAGCCGCGGCCTTGGAGGACGAGGGGTGGTGGGTGACGATGCTCGGCGGACGCACGCCTGGTGCCGACCTGGCTCAGATGGTTCGTGAGGTCCGCCCCAAGTTCGTCGGCCTATCCGCTGGGTATCTGCCCCGGCCCGAGTCGTTAAAGGACACGATTGCGGAGCTCAAGGAGCAGGGCCTGCCGGTGTTGGTCGGCGGGCCGGCCTTCAATCGCAACGCCTCACTCTCGACGAGGGTGGGAGCCGACGGCCACGGCAGCGACGTCCGCGTCGCCGTTACCCTCGCCCAGCGGATCGGTAAATGACCGAGCGGCCCTCGTTGTCCGTCAGTGAAGTGGGATCGATGACCGGGTTGTCACCGCATACCATCCGAGCCTGGGAGCGGCGGCACGACGCCGTACAGCCGAAGCGGTCGAAGACCGGGCAGCGTCAGTACACCCAGGACGACGTTGACTTCTTGATCCGCGTCAAGCAATTGACGCGCGCGCGCGGGCTGTCACTAAAGCTTGCGGTGCTGGAAGCGCGCGGATTGATGCCGGTCGCCGAGCCGCCGACTCCAGCGGCCGAGGTGCCGGTCGTGTTCAGCGACAGGGTGGACGAACCCTGGCGATCGGTGGCGGACCTGATGCCCTACCTGGTCGTGCTCCTCGACCCGCGCGGGCGCATCGTCGACGCCAGCATCCCGGTGGCGCGGGCGGTCGGCCGCCTCCGGCGCGAGTTGCAAGGCGTGCGGTTCATCGACCTGGTGGAACCATACGACCGCGCCAAGGCCGCCCGGGTTTACAAAGCGCCGCTCCAGCAGCGACGCGGCTGGGAAATCAACCTCAAGACGCGGTCACTACGCGGCCTGTTCTCCTTCGATTGCTGGCCGATCCGGCAGCAGAACCGATGGCTCATCGCGTGTATCGGCCGGGATCTCAACGAGGCCGGGCTCGAGTTCTGGCCGGTACCGGACGAGGCCGCTCGCTAGCGGCGCCGGCGGTCCGTCAGTCGCCGGTTGCCTTGACGTCGGCGCGTTCGATCATGAGAACGATCGTCTTCTCCGGTGCAAGCGGCCGGTGTTGCACACCCATCGGGACCGTGAATCCCTGCATGGGTCCGAGCTCGACGGATTTGCCCTCGAGCTCGATGATCAGCTTGCCTTCGACCACGTAGAAGAACTCGTCCTGGTTGGCGTGCTGGTGCCAGTGAAACTCACCGTTCAGGATGCCAAGCCGCACCACGGCATCGTTGACCTGGCACAACGTCTGGTTGAACCAGGGGTCGGTCGTGCCCTGCACGATCGGACGGAGGTCGATCCGCTCCAGAGGTTGGAAGAGGACCTCGGTAGGCATCGAGTAGTTCTGCTTGCTCATCTCTTGGCGACCCCTCCTTGTCGGGTTCGCGGTTTGGAATCACTCGCTAGCTTGACGGGTTCCGGATTTGCGCGTACAACGAGAACACCGAAACGGCCAACTCGACCTCGACCTTGAGGAGGGCACGATGAAAGGCTTACCCCGCATGCTGGCGTCGCTGTCTGTCTGCACGGTGGTGCTGCTCGTGAACTCGGTGTTCGTCGTGGCTTCCGGGAACCCGGGTCGGACCCCAGTTCCTCCCGGTCCTACCATGGTCTTCGACGTCTGCAGCCCCGCCGTCGGGCCAGTCATCGGATTCCAGGGGTTCACGAGGGAATACTCCAAGGCATTCTCCCGATCGGATGGGACAGTCGTTGTCGCGATCAATGGGGCGGCCTCGACCGGTTTCACCAGGGTCGCCAGCGGCAAGACGTTGATCTTCAACTCCAGCGGACCGGCCAGGATAACGTTTTATCCAGATGGAAGCGCGACCTACCTCGGTGGCGGCCTGAACATCGTGGTCAACCCAACCGGGATCTGGCAGTACGCCGGCCACATCCAGATCGACCTCGCAACCGGACTCGTCCTCAGTCACAGTGGCCGCGTAACGGACGTCTGTGCGCTCCTGATGTAGACGCAGTCATTGGGGACGCGGAGCTGAACCGCGTGACCTCGACGCTGACATAAAGGCGAAGGCGCGCCGGGAGATGCCATTTCCGCTTTCAACGCGGGGTCGAAGATACGCGGTTAGGCTCTCGCGCTCGGCGGGCGTGAGCGCACGATCCATGGCCTCCTCCAGCGTGGGGGATAGCGGGTTACCGGACTGCCGGACGAAGCGGTCCCAGGCAACCTTTGGCGTTGCCTCGATGTCGATACGCAGATCGAGGTGGATTTGTTTGAAGCCGGCGTGCTCGGCCATCGTGACGAGGTCGCGCTCGTCGAAGTCGAGCATGGGTGTGATCTGTGGCGTCTCTTCCGAGTCGTAGAGCCTCATCAGCTTCGTGGCGATCTCGACAATCGGCTGGACATCGTAGCCGAGGAAGGTGCCCGGGGGCTCCGGGCAGCTATACCGGTTGATCGGCTCGGCGATGATGGCTCGGCCGCCGGAGCGCAGGACGCGATGAAACTCTCCAAAGGCACGCTCCTTTGCGCTGACGTAGATCAAGACGGAGCGAGTCGTGACGAGGTCCACCGATGCATCGGGGATCTCACCGAGGTCGTCGGCGGATGAGATCAGAAAATCGCATCGCTCGAGTGCCTGGATTTGATCGGCGGTTTGGCGGCAGCGTGTAATCAGATCGGCCGAGACGTCGCTGAAGGTGACGTGGCCGCTTGGTCCAACGCGTTCCAGAGCGCCGAAGCCGATCAGGCCATCGCCGCAACCAACATCGAGCAGCCGATCCCCAGGCTTGATAGCGGCCAGGTCGAGTACCCGGTCACGAAGCGAATGTAGTTGGCGTTCCTCGTCCGGCGATAAGTGCGCCGAGCCCTGGCGCCGGAACGCGAGCCAGTGGGCCCAGATGTCTTCAGGCATCGTCAGCAAATTATTACCCGCCCCAGGTGGATGGGGGCGGAAAGTCGATGCTGCGAATGGGACGAAACAGTTAAAGACCCCCTTCCTCAACCCGCCCCGCAGAGGAATCGAGGGAGGAGTTAGCGCTGGGCGGGGACTTTCTCGGCGGCGGTGTCAACGGCGCGGGCGCGCATCGCACGCAGCATGCCGTCCTTGGCCTCGATCAAGACCCGACGGATTGGCCCGGGCACGCTCTGGCCGCGAAGGTGACGATCAGTCACCGCAACGGTGTCATCGCCGATGACAACGGCGGGATACATCATCCGGGTGAACGAGAGGCCGACCTCGATGTCGCGACTGGTCCAGATCCGATCAAGGGCGGCGAAATATTTCGCGCCATACGGCTCGGCCAGCGCCCGCTGATCGTAGCGGTAGAAGCCGCTCATGACGGCCTCCATCGTGGCGATTGGTAGATCAGTGTTCTCGATGATCTCGCTCCACGCCTCGGCCTTCGCCTGCGCTGTCGGTCGCGCCGCGCGGGCGGCCGCCGCGTATCGATGACCTTGATCCGTTGGATCGCGTTTCAATTCGGCCCCAATCAGTCCCTCATGCTCGGTTTTGACACTACTCAGCGCCATAACAATCGACCAGCGCAGGTCGGTATCAACCGTGAGGCCGGGGAAGACCTTGATCCCGTCGAGCAGGCCGGAAAGAACGGCAAGGTGCTCGTCCGAGCTCGCCGCGCCGATAAAGGCACGCGCCCAGGCCAGCTGGAAGTCGCCGCCTTCCGCCGCCTGATCCAGGGCGCGCAGTGCATGCTCGGCCAGTTGCTGCTCCGCCAGCTTCACCCTGTTCGGGTCGCCGTATACATGAATCGCTGAACTGCTGTACCCGATCAGGTCCTGCACAATGCCCACGTCGGTCTCGCCGTGGATGTTGTTCAGAATCAGCCGCACGAAATTGCGCGCGGGTAGTTCGGCGTCGCGGAGCATGTCCCAGAGCGCGGCCCAGGAGACGGCGCGGGCCAGCGGATCCGACAGCTTGGCCAGGTGATCGGTCGCGGTGGCGAGCGAGCGCTCGTCGAGCCGGATCTTGGCGTAGGTCAGATCGCGATCGTTGACGAGCACGTAGTCCGCCTGGGGCTCGCCGGCCAACTCTTTAACGGGAGTCTTGTCGCCCGTGACGTCGAGCTCGACGCTCCGACGCAGCGTGAGTTGATCGCCGTTGAGATCGTAGAGGCCAACCGCGAGCCGGTGGGAGCGCAGCGTCGGATGGTCGCCCGGCGCCTCCTGCTGGATGATCAGCGAGCCAATGCTGTCGCCGCGCGGCGTGATCAGCGGGCGGAGGGTGTTAAGCCCCGCCGTCTGCAGCCATTCCTCGGACCACGCCGAGAGGTCGCGACCGGAGCCTGCCTCGATGTCGGCGAGGAATTCGGCCGTCGAGGCATTGGCGTACTGCCGTTCCTTGACGTAGCGCTGCACGCCCTTGAGGAAGGTTTCCTGGCCGACCCAGGCAACCAGCTGGCGAAGGACGCAGGCTCCCTTGTTGTAGGTGATGGCGTCGAAGTTCAAGCGGACCGAGGCAATGTCGGGCACATCGGCGGCGATCGGGTGCGTGGTAGGGAGCTGGTCCTGGCGGCGCGCCCCGGCCTTGTACTGGTTGGCGAAGGTGACCCAGCCGTTCTTGAAGCGGGTGGCTTCCACCTGGGAGAGGACCGACATGAAGGTCGCGAAGGTCTCATTGAGCCACAGGTCGTCCCACCAACGCATCGTGACCAGGTCGCCGAACCACATATGGGCCATCTCGTGGAGGATGACGTTAGCTCGGTCCTCGCGAGCGGCGTCCGTCACCTTTGACCGGTAGACGAAGACTTCGTTGAAGGTGACGCAGCCGATGTTCTCCATCGCTCCACTACTGAATTCGGGAACGAAGAGCTGGTCGTACTTCTGGAACGGATAGGGGTACTGGTAGGCCTGTCCGTAGAAGTCGAGGCCCTGCTTGGTGATGGTGAAGAGCTCCTCGGGTTCGAGGTACTGGGCCAGCGACTGGCGACAGAAGATGCCGAGATCGACATCACCGTGACGGTCGCGAACCCCGTGGTACGGTCCGGCGACGATCGCGGTCAGATAGGACGACATCTTGGGCGAGCTGCCAAAGCTCCAGCGCTTGACGCCCTCGCGCCCGGCCACCGGCGCGGCCTGCCCGGGGTTGTTCGAGATGACCACCCAGTCCGCGGGCGCGTAGACGGTGAAGTCGAAGGTGGCTTTCAAATCGGGCTGGTCGAAGCAGGGGAACATTCGATGGGCATCGAACGGCTCGAACTGCGTATGCAGGTAGACTTTCTGGTCGACCGGGTCGACGAAGCGGCAGAGGCCCGCGCCCACGTTCTCGTACGTGCCGGTGCCGAGCACGTGGAGCTCGTTAGCCTCCTTGAGATGCGCTAACTGGATGCGGGCGCCGTTGAACGCCTCCTTGGGCACCTCCTCGCCGTTCAGCTCGCAGCTGTCCACCGAGGGCGCGAAGAAATCGATAAAGGTGCTGGCCCCGGCCTGATCGCAGAGGAAGTGGACCATGGCGTCGCAGGTAAAGGTCTTGTCCCCGGTCGTGAAGTCGAGGGCGATCTCGTAGATGGGGCTGCGGACCAGTTCGACGCGGCTCCGCGCCTCATCACGCGTCAGGTTATTGGCGTCGTGCATCCCTAGTAATGTAGCGGGTGCCATGTCAAAGCCGACGCCGGCGATTGCGGAAGCACGATTTGCGGAGGTCTACGGGGGCAAGCTCTGGTACGAGGTCGCCGGGGCCGGCACGCCGGTCGTCCTGATCCACTCCGGGATCACGGACAGCCGCAGCTGGGAGCCGCAATTCAGCGAATTTGCCCGATACCACCGGGTCATGCGCTATGACATGCGCGGGTTCGGCCAATCGGACGTGCCGCACGGCGAGTGCTCGCCGGTCGAGGACCTCTTCGGGTTGCTGCGGGACGTCGGGATCTCGCGGGCTGCGCTGATTGGGGTCTCGGTGGGTGGCGCCCTGGCGATCGACATGGCGCTGACCCATCCTGAGGCGGTCAGCTCGTTGGTGTTGGTTGGTGCGGGCTTCAGTGGCCACGAGCCGTCAGCCCAGTTCGCCGCGCTCATGGCCGGCGTTGAGGAGATCTATGAGCGCGATGGCCTCGACGCCGCCCTCGAGCGTGAGCTCGAGATCTGGCTCTATGGAAAGGGCCGGCAAGCTGCCGACATCGACCCAGGCGTTCGTGCGGCCGTTCGGGAGATGAATCGGCGCAACTGGGAGCGCGCTGCCCCTGACGCGAAGCCGGCAAGGATTGATCCGCCGGCAGCCGGACGCCTGGGCGACATCAAGGTGCCGACGCTCATCATCGTGGGTGATCTCGACGTTGATCGAGTCCAGGACGCCGCCGACCGGCTCGGGGTAGGCATCCGTGGCGCCCGCCGCGCGGTCATGGTCGGAACGGCCCATGTGCCCAACATGGAGCAACCCGAGGTGTTCAATCGAATCGTCCTCGATTTTCTTGGCGAGGCCGCGGCGCAGACCGGCCGCTAGCCTGGACCGCCTGGCAAAGCAACCAAGGGTTCCCGCTCCCCTCTACGCCCTGGGCGCCATCGCCTCGGTACAGGTCGGCGCGACCCTGGCACGACATCTGTTTGCCTACCTCGGGCCGACTGGCACGGTCTTCCTCCGCGTTGGCTTCGGGGCGCTGATCCTGCTGGCGATCGCGCGTCCGCGCCGGCTGGGGCTGCTGGCGGCGCAGTGGCGCGCGGTCCTGCTCTTTGGCTTGGTCGTCGCCGGGATGAACCTGTCTTTCTACGAGGCGATCGCCCGGATCCCACTTGGGATCGCGGTCACAATCGAGTTTCTCGGTCCGCTGGCGATCGCGATTGCCGGATCGCGAAAGGTGCTCGACTTTGCCTGGGTGGCGATGGCTGGCGTCGGAGTCGCAATCCTGTCGTTCGCCGGTGGGAACGTCACGCCGGTCGGTGTGCTGTTCGCGCTCGCGGCCGCGGTGGGCTGGGCCGGCTACATCGTGCTCAGCCAACGAGTCGGGCGGCTCGTGCCGGGACCGAATGGGTTGGCCTTTGCCCTGGCGGTGGGTGGGATTGCGCTGCTGCCATTCGGGGTTGCCGGCGCGGGTGGGCACCTGCTCGAGCCGCGCAATCTCCTTTTGGGACTGGTGGTCGCCATCCTGTCGACGGCGGTTCCCTTTTCGCTGGAGTTTGCCGCGCTGCGGCGGCTCTCGGCGCAGGTCTTTGGCATCTTGATGAGCCTCGAGCCCGCAATGGGCGCGTTGGCGGGGTTCGTCTTCCTCACGCAGCGACTCTCGCTGCGCGACCTGCTGGCGATCGCCCTGGTGACGGCGGCCAGCGTCGGAGCAACGGCCACCGCGCCGGGGCGCTCGTTGTGAGTGGGCAGGGAATCTCAGGTTGTGATGGTGACGGTGGCGTCGATGCGGCAGCCGTTCTGGCCGAGTTGGATCGTCCCGCTCACGGGGCAGTAGCGGGTGTGGGCGAGGTGGACGGCTTTCTCGACGAGCGCCTGGTCGAAGGGGCCGCCGCCACCAACGATGAAGGCGAGGTGGATTTCCGTGAAGGCCTTGGGCCAGTCGTCCTGGCGCTTGCCCCGCGCGCGAATCTCGAGCGAGCGGACAGGCTGGCGCATCTTGTGCAGTAACGACAGGGCACTGATGCCGGAACAGGCAGACAGCGTGCCGAGCAACAGCTCGGCCGGATCCATGCCGGCATCGTCACCAAGAGGTTTCGGCTCGTCGATGATGACCATCTGGCCCCGTGGACCAGTCGTGTCAAAGCGGACGCCCTTGCCCGCCCAGCGCGTTGTCACGATGGGGCTCTCGCTCACGGCATCACGATACCGGCAGCCGCGGTTACTTGAGCAGGAGCCGGTTGAGTCGAATGGACGCGACCCAGAGCCCACCGAGCCCGAGCGTGAGGAGGTAGGCGACGTCAAGCAAGAGGCCCGGCCCAAGGGATCCGGTCGTCAAGCTGCGGAGCAGATCGACGCCGTGATACAGCGGTGTCAGCTCGACGATGACCTGCAGTGGCCCCGGATACAGTTCCAACGGATAGAACGTCGCGGAGAAGAGAAAGAGTGGGATCAGCACGATCAGGATCAGCTCGATGTCCTGCCAGGTCCGCAAGAAGGTGGTCAGTGCCGCCCCCGCGGCACCGAACGAGAAGCTGATCAACATGGCGGCGGGGAGGGCAAGGATGGTCCACGGTGACGGAGCCAGGCCGAGCGCGACCATGACGACGATGAAGCCGATCGCATAGAGCGTGCCGCGGATCAGCGCCCAGGCCACCTCGCCGAGCGCAATGTCGACGACGCCCAGCGGTGTCGAGAGGATCGCGTCGTAGAGCTTGATGTAGCGCAGCTTGAAGAAGAAGTTGAACGAGGTCTCGTAGACCGCGCCGTTCATCGCCGACGACGCCATCAGCGCCGGCGCGACGAAGACCGCGTACTTGACGGGATGGCCGTTGAGCGTCAGCGCCGAGCCAACCAGCGAGCCGACGCCGAAGCCGATGCCCAGCAAGTAGACCAGTGGCTCGACGAATCCGGAAACGATGATGATCCAGCCGCGCCGGTAGAGGATCGCATTCCGCTCGACGAGCGGAAAAGCCCGGGAGGGCGCGGGGAGCGACGCGAGGTGGCGGCGGGCGGCGATCATCTGGCGAGCCGCCGCTCTAAGGCGATCCCCGCCACAACGGCGCCGATGGCGGTATAGGCGACGAGGACACCGAGGTGAAGTAGTCCGGCCGGAAGCGCGATGGTGCCCAGGCTCAGGCCACGCGTCAGGGCAACGCCATGGGCGAGCGGCGTGAGCCAGGCGATCGCCTGAATCACCGATGGGAGGCGGTCGATGGGGAAGAAGGCGCCGCCAAGGAGGAACAGCGGCGTGATCACGAAGCGGCCGATCACGGCGAAGCCGGTGTCGGTCTGCTGGGTCGCGGTAAAGGCGATCATCGGCGCGGCAAACGCCAGGCCATTCAGCGCGGCGACCGGCACGGCGAGCGCGGCGGTCGCGGAGTGGAGCGTATGAAAGAGGACCATGGCGACAAAAAAGAGCACGGCTACGAGCAGGAGGCGGAGCGCAAGCCAGGTCAGCTCGCCGTTGCGGATGTCATGGACGCTCAATGGGGTCGCGAGCATCGCGTCGTAGGTGCCGGACCAGCGGATCCGCGCCATCAGCCGATAGGTCGTCTCGGAGAAGGCCGTCTGCATGGTGGCGGTCGCCAGTAACCCGGGCGCGAGGAAGTCGAGGTACGACACGCCGTTGACCCCCTGCGGCGAGCCGCGACTGACGAGGGTGCCGAGACCGAGTCCGATCGCCGCCAGAAATAACATCGGCGAAACAAAGGAGGCGAAGATCGAGCCCCGCCAGGTCCGCCGGTAGACGAGCGCGTTGTGTTCGAGGACGCGCAGCGTGCCCGTCATCGCTCGACTCCTCACTCGACCAGGCTGCGCCCGGTCAGGCGGAGGAAGACATCCTCGAGCGAGCTGCGCCGCACGATGGTACTTTCCGGACGAAGGCCCCGGGCATGAATCGCGGCAGCCGCGGCATCGCCATCATTCGTGTAGACGAGGACGCGATCGGGAAGGACCTCGACGCGGTCGGCGATGCCGGTCAGGGTGCCGTCGAGCGAGGGCGTCGCATCGGGAGGGAAGCGGAGTTCGAGGACTTCTTTGGTCGCGTAGCGGTCGATCAGGTGACGCGGTGAGCCCTCGGCGACGATCCTGGCTTTATCCATGACGACCAGGCGGTCGCACAGTTGCTCGGCTTCATCCATGTAGTGGGTCGTGAGAACGAGTGTGACGCCGCGCTGCTTCAGCCGGTAGAGGCGGTCCCAGACGAGGTGGCGTGCCTGCGGGTCGAGCCCGGTGGTCGGCTCGTCGAGCAGAAGCACCTCGGGCTCGTTGATCAGCGCGCGGGCGATCGTCAGCCGTCGTTTCATACCACCGGAGAGGCGTTCGACCGTGTCATTGCCGCGCTCCTGTAACTGCACAAACTCGAGCAACTCCTGGGCTCGCCGGCGAGCCACGGGGTGGGGAAGGCCGAAGTAGCGGCCGTAGGTTTCGAGGTTCTCGCGCACGCGCAGCTCGGCATCGAGCGTATCGGCCTGGGGCACGACGCCGAGGCGGGCGCGGATCCGCGGGCCGTCGCTTGATGGGTCCATCCCGAGAATACGCAAGGTGCCGCCCGAAAGCGGTGAGACGCAGCCGATCATCCGCATCGTCGAGGTCTTGCCGGCACCGTTCGGACCAAGAAAGCCGAACGCCTCGCCGGGCGCGACATCGAAGTCGATCCCGTCGACCGCGGTAAAGTCGGCGAATCGCTTGACCAGTCCCCGGGCGTGAAGCAGCGGGTTAGCGGCGGGCGTGTCGGACATCGACTCGATAGTAAGGGCCGCCGCCCGCCCGACCTACATGACGGCGGTCAACTGCATGGCGCGGTGATCGCCCTGCCCGGGGACGCCGCCGGCCTGCGCCAGGACGGTGACCTCGTGGTCGATCAGGAAGCGTTTCCGCTCGAGCCCGCCGGCAAAGCCGGTCAGGGAGCCATTCGCGCCGATGACGCGATGGCACGGGACGATGATGCAGACCGGGTTGGCCCGATTCGCCGCGCCGAGCGCGCGAGCCGCGGTGGGGATGCCGAGTTGTCGCGCCTGGTGGCCGTAGCTGACGGTCGTCCCAAATGGAATGGCCGACAGGGCGCGCCAGGCGGCCAGCTGGAAGCGGGTGCCTTCGACATCGAGCGGGACGTCAAACGTCTGGCGCTCGCCGGCAAAGTATTGATCGAGCTGGCGTGTCGCGCAGACCAGCCAGGGATTGTCGGGGTTTCGGCGCGGTCGCCCCGTCAACCGGATTCGGCCGGTGTCGCGCGGCCAGATGATCGCGCGGAGCCCGCGGTCGGAGGCAACCAGCGTGAGCGGGCCGACGGGTGTGTCATGGGTCGTGCTGGCGAGGGCGTGTGTGGTGGTGATCATTCAGGCGGCTCCTTTCATGATGGGGGATGCGAGGCTCGCCCATAAATGGTGGTTGGCGTAGGTCCGCCAGGGACTCCAGGCGGCGGCGCGTTCCGTGATGGTTCGAGGATTGTTGCCGAGGCCAAGATTTACGGCCGCTTTCCGGACGCCGAGGTCGGTGGCGAGGAAGGTATCGGGATCGCCGAGCGCGCGCATCACGATGTAGCCCGCTGTCCAGTCGCCGACGCCGGGCAGCGCGGTCACCTGCTGATAGACGGCGGTACGGTCGGCGCCGGGATCCAGCACCAGGGTGCCGCTGGCGATCGCGCGAGCCATCTGAGTGAGCGTGGTCCGGCGAGTGGCCGGGACGCCGAATTTCGACAGGTCCGCCTGCGCCAGCGCACCGGCGGTGGGGAAGAGGTGAGTCAAGGATGGGTGCGCGATCTTGATGCGGTCGCCATGCGCCGTGACGAGGCGCGCGGTCAGCGTGCGCGCCGCTACGAGCGAAACCTGCTGGCCCATGATCGCCTGGACGGCGAGCTCGGTGCCGTCGACCGCGCCGGGGGCCCGCAGGCCGGGGTTGCGCTTGACCAGCATCGACAGGCGCCGATCCATCGAGAGCGCCTCGACCACGCTCAGGGGATCGGCGTCGAGATCAAGCAGGCGGCGACAACGCAGCACCGCGGCGGCCAGGTCGGCGATCGATTCCAGCTGAAGCGTGCACCGGATGTGCGTGCCGGCCGGCTCGAGCTCGACGATGGCCCCGCCGCCGGGAAGTCGCAGGGTTCGGCGATAGCGGTTGCCCTCCACCTCCGCGATGCCGGCAATCGCCCGCGTCCCGAGCCAGGCCAGCAGGTTTGACCAGTCGAGCGGTGGACGGTACGGCAGGCGCAGGGTGAGGGAGCCGTTGGGATGATCGCCGCGCCGGCGACCGGCCGCGCGGAGCTCGGTTGGGGTGAGCGCGAAGATCTCGCGGACCGTGTCATTGAATTGCCGGATGCTGTCGAAGCCGGCCGCGAACGCGACGTCGGTAAACGGCAAGGCCGTGGTCTCGATCAGCGTCCGAGCGGTCTGGGCACGCTGGGCTCGGGCGATCGCCAGCGGTCCGGCGCCGAGCTCGCCAATCAGCAGGCGATGTAGGTGGCGCTCGCTGACCGCGAGGCGGCGGGCAACACCGGCAACGCCATCGCGATCGATGACACCATCCGCGATCAGGCGCATCGCCCGGCCGACGAGGTCGCCCCGCACGTTCCATTCCGGCGAGCCGGGCGAGGCGTCGGGGCGGCAGCGCTTGCAAGCGCGAAACCCGGCGAGCTGGGCGGCGGCCGCGGTCGAATAAAAGCGGACGTTCTGGCGCTTGGGGCGGACCGGCGTCGGGCAGCTCGGCCGGCAGTAGATGCCGGTGGTTGTGACGGCGGTGATGAACCACCCGTCAAAGCGGGCATCCCGGCTCTCGACGGCCCGGTAGCAGCGCTCGAAGTCCAGCGCGGCGGTGGTCATGCGCCTATGGTGAGGCTTTCGAGCCCGCAACGCTAGCGGGAATCGGACGTCCAGAACCAAGGTGGACAGGCTCGGCCGGTTGCGTAGCGTGGGACTGTGCGACGGAATGTCGTGGTCGTCCGTTCTCAGCGGGGCGCTGGCTGCGTCGATTCTGGTTCGGCGGGCGAGGGAACAGGCGCAGGCGTAAGTCGCGGGGCGAGTGCGAGACCAGCGACGGCGGCCGCGAGTGAGAGGAATAGCGCGCCGGCGAGGCCGGCACTGAGCGAGGCGTGAGCCGCCAGCGCTAGCGAGATCGCGGCGCCGCCCAGACCGCCGCCGAGCGCGAGGCCAAGACGCTCGGCGATGTCCGCGGAACTCACGGCGACGCCAGCCCCAGCGTGGGTCGTGCCGTCCATGACGACGAGGTAGGCGGTTGGGAACGCGATGCCCATGCCAAAGCCGCCAAGGAACCAGGCGACGTACGGAACGGCAAGCGGCGCGCCGCTCAGCGTCGCAATGACACCGAGCAGTGCGACGATTTCCAGCGCAATCCCGAGTCGCGCCAGCATCAGCCGGGATAATGTCGCGATCGCGCGCGACTGCCACCAGCTTCCCAGCGACCAGCTGACGGTGCCGGCCGTGATCACGATGCCGGCTTCCGCCAGGGACCGGCCGCGCACGGCCGTCAGCAACAGCGGGATGAAATCGTCGGCGGTAATGAATGCGAAAATCAGCAGGAAAATCATGGCAACGGCAGCCGGCATGCCGGGGTTTGCTCGAAGAGACCCAGGAGGCAGGATCCGGTTGAGCGCCGACCCGGTCAGCGCAAGGCCCACGATCAGGAGCGGAACGCTCACGATGGAGAGGAGCGATAACCCGGTGACCAGCGCGCCCACTCCGATCGCCAGCTGCAGTGGCCATCGGAGCGACAGGTGGGGCGAAGGAGTCGTCGGGGCCGCGACGCGTTGCAGCGCGGGCAGGATCAGGACGGCGGCCACGATCGTCAGCGGCACCATCGAGACGAATGCCCACCGCCAGCCTGCGGTGCTCGCAATCAGGGCGCCAAAGGAAGGACCGAGCAAACCCGGCACGATCCATGCGCCGGCGAGGAGCGCGAGGACCCGTGGCCGGCCGGTCTCCGGATAGGTCCGCGTAACCGCGGCGAGCGCCACCAGGTACGAACCACCCCCGCCGTAGCCCTGAATAATGCGCACGAGTGTCAGGGCGGGCATCGACGGCGCCAGGCCTGAGAGGAGCGTCCCGACGAGAAAGAGACTGCTGAAGAGGAGAAATGGTCCGGCGGGTCCGCGTCGATCCGCCATGCGGCCGGCCGTCGGCGCGGCGGCCAGCCCGGCGACGAAGTACCCGCTGAAGATCAGGCCGTAGTATTGGAGCCCGCCGAGATCATGCCGGATCGCCGGCAAGATGGCGGTCACGACGAGGGACTGCACGGCGACAAGGAACTCGACGAGCAAGATGCCGACGGTCAGCCGGGCGCGGCCCTGCTGGAACAATTCGCGCCAACGCATGGGCGTGTTCACCTGCCTATGGTGCAACGTCGGGGCGCTGACCGGTGTTGGAGAATGCAGGGGTGCGGCTGATCATGCGACCGCCGAGCGAGGCGATGAGTCGGGCGCTATCGGAGCATCCGGAGCGCGACCAGATCGATCCAGTGCGCGCGGCTCGCCAACACGCGGCGTACGTCGAGGCGCTGAGGGGCGCGGGCGTCGAGGTGGTCCTACTGGCGCCTGATCCGGACTTGCCCGATGCCTGCTTCACCTGGGATACCGTGCTCGCGTTCTCGCGTGCGGGCACCGAGGCGCCGACCGCGCTGCTGGTCGCGGCGCGGCCGGGCGAACCATCACGGCGGCCGGAGGTTGCCTCAGTCGTTAACTGCGCTCGCGAGATGGTCCCAGGTGCCGAGCTCGTGGAAGTCCGCGGTCCGGGGACGCTCGACGGGGGCGACGTAATCACCTACGGGGATCGGGTCGCGATCGGCGTCTCGGCGCGCACGAACGAGGCCGGCGCTCGGCAACTCGCGGCTGCGGTGGAGCCTTTGGGTTACCGTGCCTACCTGTGCCCGGTCGACGATCGCTTGCACCTCGCCTCGGCAATCAGCCCGCTGGGGTCATCGCGATTGATCGGGACCCTCGCCGGTTATCGCTCAGTGGATAGCGCGGGACCAGACGTCGCGCCAGCCGGCGAAATCGAGCGACTCGTGATTACGGACGAGGACGTCGCCGCCGCGAATGTCCTGGTGGCGAGCGGTCGATGCTTCGTCGCGCGTGGGCACCCGGCCGCCGTCGAGGTGATGCGGCGCGCGGGGGAGACGGTCGTTGAAGTCGACCTTGAGGAGTTCATTCGGGCGGACGGCGGACCGACGTGCCTGGTGGCGCCCATCCTGTAGGCGCCTGGATCCAGCGCTAGCGGTTGACGCCGCCCTGGATTGCGGGGTTGCCGAGCACGGCGTCCAGGCCACACACCCAGTTCACAACCTGGCCGTTCGCGCCGCCACCCTTCAGGTCCATGCTCGCGACCGTCAACTGGCCGCTGAAGGTAAAGGTCGGGTTACCGTTGCTCGTGATGGTCAATTTGGGCATATAGAAGATACCGGTCAAGGTGGCGTTCGTCGAGGGTGCGAAGTTGATCGAGCCGGTATAGCCGGTGGCCCCATTGCCGCCGTAGAAGACGAAGTTGTGGGTGCCCTGCGGATCTCGAGGACCGGTGTAACTCTGCGGATGGAGGTCGTCGATGCCGTTGAGTGTGACCGTGGTGATGTCGATCGCCCCGGTGTCACTCGAGTCAAGGACGATCGCGGCGGCGCCGGTTGGGTCTTCGGTGCCGATCGCCGTGTAGGTCACGTTGGTCAGCGCGCCGAAGCTCATGGTGGCGGTGTTGTTGATGAGGCTGTAAACGCCGGGGTTCAGCTTGCCCGGCGCGCTCGGATAGACGCCGTTGTAGATGCCGGGGTTCCAGTTGCCGCTCGCGTCCTTGCCCTGTCCGACGGTTGTGTAGTTCGCGCTGGTGAAGGTCGGACCGCTGCTGGTGGGGCCGTAGTTGTCAAAGGTGGTCGGGGCCGTGACGTTGTAGTTCGTCGTGCTGCTGCTCCCGACCCATGCCCAATGGGTGTTCGAGTCCGTTGCTCCACCCAGGTCGACGGTCGTCGCGAGGTTGCCCGGGCACGCCGTCCCGTTCGCATCGGTCTGGACTGGCGTCACGCCGTCGGAATGCGGGTTGTTGTTCGCGCCGAAGGCCGATGCGGCGTAGACGCCGTTGCCGAAGTTTCGGGTGGTGCCGCCACCGCCCGCCACCGTGATGCTGCCAGTGGCGGCGACCGCGCCGTACGGAGTGCCGACCACGGTCGGGCCCGGCGCATAGGACCGAACACTACTGCCGGTCTTTACCGACCCCAATCCGATGAGGCTCGCGAAGATCGCGGGCTCGGTGTGCTGGATCGTGAGATCCATCTGGCGGGTGGAGGGGTCGCCGATGGTCACGGTGTAGTTACCCGTCGTATAAGTCCCCGCGGGGCAGGTCGTGATGGCCGTGCAAGAGCCGAGCGGCAGCGTGAACCCCAGCGGCTTCTGGAGGTACTGCATCGTCACCCAGTGGGCGGCGGGCACACTCGTGACGTACGAAATCGCGCCCGCGAGGGCCGCCGTGTCGGCGTCAGCCTGAAGCGCCCGACGGTCGGACATCGCGAGACTGAGGTCGAAGGCAAGGGCGGCCAAGCCGAAGAGCAGCATCGCCATGAAGGCGACGACCACGATGGCCTGGCCGCGTTCCTGACGGCGGGCGGCCATCTCAGTACTCCTCTCCGAGCATCGAGGTCGAGGACACCAGCGTGATGACGGGACCGTAGGGTGTCCATGGCTTGTAGGTGTATTTCACGGTGACCTGGATCAGGAAGCAGCCCTTGAATTTCGGGAACGACCACTCAGCTTTTCGGGAACCCAGCTCGCCGGGTTGCGGATCGTGGCCCAGCGCCGATTTGGCTGCGGTGCAGTCGGCGTAGGAGCCGGCGGCGCCGGTCTCGGCGGGCGCGATGCAGAGGCTGGTGTTACCGGCGGTCGGTGCGCCGCATGAACCGGCCAGGGTGTTGGAGTACAAGGTGACGGATCCGCCAAGTGGCTGCATGACCTGGTTCACCGTCTCCCGGATTCGGGCATCGGTCAGGCATCCGTGGCCACTCGCGCCCGAGGTGAAGTTGGTACCCTGGCAGGGGTTCGAATCGGCCGCGGCCCACGGTTGGTCGCTGGTGTTGGCGTTGGCGATCGCCTGGCGGGCGCCCTGCCGGGCCGCATCGGCCACGGTGCTGTTGGTCTGGATCAATCGCATGAAGTCGACCAGCCCGATGAGCACGAAGAAGAGCACCGGAACCACGAGGGCAAACTCGACCAGCGACTGAGCGCGCGAGCGTAGTGGACGCATCAGTACTGCACCCTCGACTGGACGTCAGCCCTGATGATCACCGGCGAGGCGATGAAGTTGGTGAGGAACGGGGTAATCAGTGGCATCGAGTACGAGATCTGGACGTCGATGGCATCGGATGCGGTGTTCGCGGGATCGGTGGAGGTCGCCGTCGCATGGGTCAGCGCCATGTTGCTGGCGCAATGCCAGGTGACGGTCAGGGTTGCGCCCGAGACCGCGGTCCCGGCTGGCTGTCCGTTGGAGGTGCTCTCCAGGGCGACCTCGTTGCCGATCGTCGCGAGGGCGTTTCCCGATGCCGGCGGGATGGTCGTGCTCAGCGATTGCGAGGCGCCGCCTCCGGCGCAGGCCCCATCGCCGGTTGCCTGCTGGGGGCTGAGGACCGCGATCCTGGCGGCCTGCCGGGAGGCGTTGCCGACGGCCTCGCGGTAATAAAAGGCGCGGCCGATGTCAGCTACGCCGAGTCCGAGGATGAGCACAACGGGCAAGGCAATGGCGAGTTCGGCCATCGATTGTCCCCGGCAACGGTTTGCGCGCAGTTTGCAGTTCATGTCGATCCGAGTTTCACCCTGTCAGGGCTGACTTACATGGAGGCTTTCAATTGCCCGAGGTGCCGGACCGTCACCACCCCGTGACGGCGGCGTGAGTATGGTGGGGCGGGTCGCTTGCGTTTGTAGCCAGCCCCTAGAATTGTCAGGGCAACCCCTGATGGCATATCAGACGCTTTATCTCAAGTACCGGTCGCAGCATTTTGGCGACCTGGTCGGACAGGATGCGATCGCCCAGACCCTCAAGAACGCCGTCGAGCAGGGCCGGGTGGCGCATGCCTACCTGTTTTCCGGGGTCCGCGGCACGGGGAAGACGTCGACCGCCCGCATCCTGGCCAAGGCGATCAACTGTTTGGACCGCAAAGGCGCGGAGCCGTGTGGCGTCTGCGCCAACTGCGTTGAGATCGGCACCGGCGCCGCCGTCGACCTGATCGAGATTGACGCCGCCTCCAACCGCGGCATCGACGAGATCCGGGACCTGCGCGAGCGGGTCAAGTACCTGCCGGCAAGCCTGAAGGTGAAGGTCTACATCATCGACGAGGCGCATATGCTGACGACCGAGGCCTTCAACGCGCTCCTGAAGACGCTGGAGGAGCCGCCGGCGCATGTGACCTTTGTACTGGCGACGACCGAGCCGCACAAGATCCCCCTGACGGTCGCCTCGCGCTGCCAGCGATTTGACTTCCGGCGGATCGAAACGGGCGCGCTGGCGGCGCACCTCGCGTCGATCGTGTCGGCCGAGGAGGTTAAGGTCGACCCGCAGAGCCTGGCCCTGCTCGCGCGGCTGGCGCGCGGCAGCATGCGCGACGGCATCACGCTGCTCGACCAGCTGATCTCGCAGGGCGGCGCTGAGCTGACGGTGGCGAAGACGCGCGAGTTGCTGGGGCTGGCCGATCCCGACACGCTGGTGCAATTGCTGGCGTATGCGACCACCGGCGACGCGGCGAGGACGCTGGGCGAGCTCCAGAAGTTTTACGACGCCGGCGGCGACGTGCGCCAGCTGGTGCGAGGATTGCTGGGCGCGATCCGCGAGGCGGCGCTCCTGTCGGTCGGCTATCAGGATGCCGAGGGATTGGGTGGCGCGGCCAGTGCCGGGTTGGAAAAGATTGGCCGCGCGGCCGGACGCAACGCGCTGCTCGGGATGTGGAAAGGCCTGATGGAGATGGAGCCCGAGCTGCGCAAAGGCGCCGATGCCCGGCTGTTGCTCGAGGTGACGCTCTTGTCGAACATGAGCCAGCCGGTCGCCGTGGCGGTCGCACCGGCGGTCGCGAATGCTGAGGCCGTTGGGGGCGAGAAGCTGATTGAGCCCGCGCTGGCCCCGGAGCCCGCGGTGCTCGGGCCGGACGCGCGCTGGGAGGCCTTGAAGCAGAAGCTGCCCAAGCCGGTGGGCTCGCTGCTGATGGATGCGCGACTGGCCGCGGTGAACGACGGGCTGGTGCGAATTGAGTTCCGCTGGCCGGCGCACGCCGAGCTGATGAATGGCCCGAAGAATCGGGAGACCCTGCTGAACGCGGTGCGGGAGGTGTTTGGCCCGGATGCGAGAGTTGAGCTGGTCGCCGGGGAGAAGCCGGCCGCGGCGATCGGGGCGGCGCCGGTGCGCGGGACCACCTCGATCGCGGACGACCCGCTGGTGAAGGACGCCATGAACCGGTTTGACGCGACCAATGTGCGGGTCACGCCGCGAGGGAGGTAACGACTTGGGACAGCAGTTCAAGATGATGAAGCAGCTGCAGCAGATGCAGGCGAAGATGGCCAAGATCCAGGAGGACCTCGGCGCGATGACGGTCACCGGAACGGCCGGCGGCGGCATGGTCGAGGTGTCGGTCAACGGCCATCAGAAGGTGCTCTCGGTGGTGGTCAAACCGGAGGTGGTTGATCCGAGCGATCTCGAGATGCTCCAGGACCTGATCCTGGCGGCGGTCAACGACGCCATGGACAAGGCCCGCGACCTGGCCTCGAAGGAGATGGGCTCGGTGACGGCGGGGCTGGGTTTGCCGCCGGGATTGTTGTAAGGCGGAGTTGGGTTGGCCGAAATCCCGCCGGCGTTGATCCGGGTGATGGACGAGCTGGGCCGGTTGCCCGGGATCGGGCCGAAGACGGCGCAGCGCCTATCCTTCTATATATTGCGCGCGCCAAGGGACTCGATCGACCGCCTGGCGGCCGCCCTGGTCGACGTCAAGGCGAGGATTCGGTTCTGCGACGAGTGCTTCTTTATCTCGGAGACGGCGCGGTGCACGATCTGCGAGTCCGGTCGCCGGGATCGCACTGTGGTCTGTGTAGTCGAGGAGCCTTTGGACGTGTTGGCCATTGAGCGGACTGGCGAATATCACGGGCTGTACCATGTTTTGCACGGAGCGCTCTCACCGATCGATGGGGTGGGACCGGCCGAGTTGAAGATCGCGGAGCTGCTGGCGCGCCTGCGTCGTGAGCCGGCAGCGGAGGTCATCCTGGCGACGGATCCCGACATGGAAGGGGAGGCCACCGCGGCATACCTGGGGGCGCAGCTGGCCGGATTGGGGGTGCGAACCTCTCGGTTGGCTCACGGGTTGCCAGTTGGTGGCGAACTTGAATACGCCGACGAGCTGACACTGGCTCGGGCGTTTTCGGGGAGGCGAGCGTTTTGAGCGAGGTGGAGGAGGAGGAGCGGGAGATCGCCTGGCTGGCGATGCCGGAGAAGGCGCCGGTGGTCGGGCGGGACGGTGAGGAGATCGGGCGGGCGGAAGGGCTGCTCGGGGACGAAGGCGACGATATCTTCCACGGAATCGTGGTGAAGGTGGCCCACGGTGGCCACAAGGTCGAGGTGCGAGCGGATCGGATCCCGAAGATCACCACCCGCCGGGTGTACACCGATCTGACTGCGGCCGAGCTCGAGGACCTGCCCGACTACAGCCGGTAGGCCGGTTCGCGGGGTGCGGCCGGGGGGTTTAGCCGGCACCCGCGGGTGGTACATTTTCAGGGCTGCTTCGAACGCCTTGACAACCTAGCCGGCGAATACGCTATCATTCACAGGCTGCCCGACAGCCGGGAGAAAGTCCTGTGCG
>JBDTEO010000036.1:0-2500 GCA_039922495.1 Candidatus Dormiibacter sp. | reverse complement strand
GGCACCGGCCGAACTGAAACATCTTAGTAGGCCGAGGAAAAGAAACCATTCCCTTAGTAGTGGCGAGCGAAAAGGGAACAGTCGAAACTTGCATCGCGTGATAGGCGGCAGCCGTTGCGATGTGAGGGTTGTACGAGCCGCAGGTCGTCCTGCCGGATGACATCGAAGTTAACAAACCAGCCACTAGCCGAAGGTCCCTGGAAAGGGCCGCCACAGGTGGTGACAGCCCAGTAGGCGAAAGAGGACTGGTCTTCGAGCGGAGTTCGTTAGTACCACGGAACACGTGGAATTCTGTGGGAAGCCGCGGGGACCATCCCGCAAGACTAAACACTCCTGGTGACCGATAGTGAACTAGTACCGTGAGGGAAAGGTGAAAAGTCCGGCGGAAGCCGAGTGAAAGAGTACCTGAAACCGTGTGCTTACAAGCGGTGAGAGGGCTATGCCAGTTGCGCAAGCGACTGGAATGCCTGATTGCGTGCCTTTTGAATAATGATCCGGCGAGTTACTTCAGCGTGGCGAGGTTAAGGGGTTGACACCCGGAGCCGCAGCGAAAGCGAGTCTGAATAGGGCATGGCCGGCGCAAGCCGGTGGTAGTCGCGCTGAGTAGACCCGAAACCAAGTGACCTATCCCTGGTCAGGTTGAAACGCGGGTAAAACCGCGTGAAGGACCGAACCAACTTCGGTTGAAAACGGAGTGGATGAACTGGGGATAGAGGTGAAATGCCAATCGAACTTGGAAATAGCTGGTTCTCCTCGAAATGTATTTAGGTACAGCGTCGTTGATGAGTCTGGCGCAGGTAGAGCACTGAATGGGCTAGGGGCGATCACCTCGTTACCAAACCCAACCAAACTCCGAATGGCGACAGATATTCCAGCGGCAGTGAGACTACGGGGGCTAAGCTCCGTGGTCGAGAAGGAAACAGCCTAGACCGACAGCTAAGGTCCCAAAGTACGGGCTAAGTGGTAAAGGATGTATTGTCGCTCAGACAACCAGGATGTTAGCTTAGAAGCAGCTACCATTTAAAGAGTGCGTAATAGCTCACTGGTCGAGTGATGATGCGCCGACAATGATCGGGGCTCAAGCCCGTTACCGAAGCTTCGGTACCGAGTCCGCAAGGACCGGTAGGTAGAGGAGCGTTCTGTCCGCAGCGAAGCCAGACCGGAAGGACTGGTGGAGTGGACAGAAGTGAGAATGCCGGAACAAGTAGCGAGAAACGCGTGAGAAACGTGTTCGCCGTAAACCTAAGGTTTCCTGGGCAACGTTAATCGTCCCAGGGTCAGTCGGACCTAAGTCGAGGCAGAAGTGCGTAGACGATAGGACATCAGGTCATCATTCCTGAACCACCTCGCGTTCGTTATGAGCAATGGGGCGACGGAGAAGGGTAGGCCATCCGGGCGATCGGATGTGCCCGGTCAAGCAGGTAGGCGGTCATCCAGGAAAATCCGGGTGGCATTCAACGCCGAGATGCGAATAGGAGCTTTCGCAAGAAAGTGAAGTGGCTGATCCCATGCTTCCAAGAAAAACCTCTAGCCAGAACGCAGGTGACCGTACCGCAAACCGACGCAGGTAGGTGGGAAGAGGATTCCAAGGCGATCGAGAGAACCATGCTTAAGGAACTCGGCAAAATCTCCCCGTAACTTTGGGATAAGGGGAGCCCGGCCGGGTGTAGGGATTTACTCCCGAAGCCTGACTGGGCCGCAGAGAATAGGGCTAAGCGACTGTTTACTAAAAACACAGGTCTCTGCTAAAGCGCAAGCTGATGTATAGGGGCTGACGCCTGCCCGGTGCCGGAAGGTTAAGAGGATGCGTGCAAGCGTTGAATTGAAGCCCCGGTAAACGGCGGCCGTAACTATAACGGTCCTAAGGTAGCGAAATTCCTTGTCGGGCAAGTTCCGACCCGCACGAATGGCGTAACGACTTAGCTGCTGTCTCGAGCATGGACTCGGCGAAACTGAAGCACCTGTGAAGATACAGGTTACCCGCCACAGGACGGAAAGACCCCGTGGAGCTTTACTGCATCCTGTCACTGATCTGGGGCTTGCTATGTAGAGGATAGCTGGGAGACTATGAAGTCAGGGCGCTAGCTTTGGCGGAGTCACCCTTGGAATACCAGCCTTAGTTGGTCTTAGATCTAACATGCGCCCTGATCGGGCGTGTAGACCGTGGCAGGTGGGCAGTTTGACTGGGGCGGTCGCCTCCTAAAAAGTAACGGAGGCGCCCAAAGGTTCCCTCAGCCTGGATGGAAATCAGGCTTAAAGAGTGTAAAGGCACAAGGGAGCTTGACTGTGAGGCCGACAAGCCGAACAGGGACGAAAGTCGGGCTTAGTGATCCGCCAGCCCTGAATGGAAAGGCTGGCGCTCAACGGACAAAAGCTACCCCGGGGATAACAGGCTTATCTTGCCCAAGAGTTCACATCGACGGCAAGGTTTGGCACCTCGATGTCGGCTCGTCGCATCCTGGGGCTGGAGTAGGTCCCAAGGGTTGGGCTGTTCGCCCAT
>JBDTEO010000035.1:0-20514 GCA_039922495.1 Candidatus Dormiibacter sp. | reverse complement strand
CGGGCTGCGTTTCTCGATGAGCACCGCGTCGACCACATAGCGCTCCAATCCCATCCCGGCACCTCCTTTCGGTAGGTGTCCAGCATGTCTTGAGACATCTGTCCACTATGTGTTGAACTCAGACACTGCAGGAGGCGCTTTGATCTCCCATTGGGCGGAGCCCCGTCTCTAGCGCGCCGCCTTCTTCACGAGCGCAACGATCCGGGCCTCTTCGGCGGCCGTCAACGCCTTCAATGCGAAGGCGACCGGCCACATGGCGCCCTCGTCGAGATTCGCCTTGTCGCTCAAGCCGAACGTCGCATACCTCGTGTTGAACTTTTTCGCGCTTTGAAGGGCTGGCGCGCTGGCTATGACGACAGCATGGAGCCGCGTGGCCATGGCGCGATCCGATGCCGGCATTTCGGCGATCTTCGCGGGCACGGCCTGTTCCTCGTCCGCCTCGCCTACAGCCCTGGATCATAACGAGAAGGGCCCTGGTGCAGCGCCAGCGCCGCGACCGTCCACCTTTCAGGGGCACAAACGTTCGCCCATGCAGAGCCCGAGCATCGCGGCCGCAATCGTCCAGTGCTCTACGCGGCCGTTCTGTTCACGCTCCGTGGCACAGTCAAGGACACATAGTCGCCGCCGGCGACTCTATGCGAAAGCACATATTGACAAACCAAGAACGGCGAGTACTCTGGCGAAGTAACGAGCGGGCGCGACGTAGGGGCTAAAAGAAGCAGGACTTGTAAGGGATAGACACAGGCATCGCCGTCCCGGCGAAGCCTGCGATCCGACCCAAACGGGACCGACTGGAGAGGGGTACGCCAGTGGTGAACGAGGGGTCCACGGCCGTCGTATCGGCCAAGGTGGTTGCACCACCGGTACACTCGCTCGCGCGCGAACGGATTGACGCCCTGCTTGCCCGCATCTGGCAATATCGCGTCGGCCTGGTGGTCGCCCCGGCGGGGTCGGGCAAGAGCACGCTGCTGAGCCGATTCGCCGCGTCCGCGAAGGTTCCCGTCGCCTGGTATCGCGCCGAAAGCTGGGACGCGAAGACCAGTACGTTCTTAAACCATCTGGAGACCGCCATGGTCGGGGCGCTGGGCGAGCTGCCGCGAGGCTGGCACACCGTCGAGATCGCCGCGCGGGCGCTCGAAGCCTGGAGCGGACCACGCGCTCTGCTGGTTATCGATGACCTGCACAGTCTTGAGGACAGTCCGGCCGAGCTCACGTTGGAACGCTTGATCGATTACGCGCCGCCCAGCATCACGTTTCTCATTGGCTCGCGCTCATTGCCGGGCTTCAATCTGTCCCGACTACGCGTCTCGGGCGCGCTCCTCGAGATCGGGACCGAGGACCTGCGTTTTCGCTCCTGGGAGGTCGAGCGGCTCTTCCGTGATTTTTATCGCGAACCGCTCCCGCCAGAAGAGCTCGCTGAGCTGGCGCGCCGCACCGAGGGCTGGGCGGCCGGCCTCCAGCTGTTTCATCTCGCGACCCACGGGAAGCCGGCGCACGAGCGGCGGCGGATCCTCAAGGCGCTCGGCGTGCGCTCCCGGCTCACCCGCGAGTATCTGACCCGCAACGTGCTGGATCAGCTGCCGCCAGACCTGCGGCGGTTCCTGGTCAGCACCTGCGTGCTCGGCCGGTTGAGCGGTCCTGTATGCGACGCGTTCCTGGAGCGCACCGGCAGCGAGCAGCTCCTTCAGGAGTTGGAGCGCCGGCAGATTTTCACCTCCGTCACCGACGACCACGGTGGATATCGCTATCACGAAGTCCTCCGCTCGCACCTCGAACAGGTGCTCGTCGAGGAGCTCGGTGAGCTCCAGGCACGGATCACCTACCGGCGCGCCGGGATGCTGCTGGAAGAAACCGGCGCCTTCCCGGAGGCCGTCCAAGCCTACTCACGCGGCGAAGATTGGGAGGCCGTTGACCGGCTGCTGCGTCACCAGGGTGGCGAGCTGCTCGAGGGGCCGGACACCTGGATCGACGCGCTGCCCCCGGCGCTGCTCCGTCAGGATCCGTGGCTGATGCTGGGCAGCGCGCGACGGCATCGCGCTGAGGGTCGCTGGCGCGAAGCCATCGATGCCTATCACCGCGCCGAGCAGGGATTCGGGTCGACCGAGGCCGGCCTCATCTGCCAGACAGAGCGCAAGGCGCTGGCTGGCTGGCTCGAACCCGCGCCGATGCCGGGAACGGACTGGGCGGGCGTGCTTCGCCGCGCCGTCGCCCACGATCCGCTGGGCGCCAAGCAGATGGCCGGGCAGCTGCCCGAGGCGACCGGGAAACTCACCTGTGGCATCGTCTGCCTGCTGGCCGGCCAGATGGACCAGGCGCGTCGGTATCTGAATGCGGCCGCGGAAAGCCGCGATGCCACCACCGCCCTCGCGACCGCGGCGCGGCTCTGGTCCGGCGTCGCCGCCCTGATGGGCGGTGACCTGCAAGGCGTCTTCGACGTCGAGCAGGCTGCGGACGCGGCGGAGCGGATCGGGCTCGGCTGGCTCGCCCGGTTGGCGCGCGCCGCGCTGGTGCTGACCGTCCGCCCCGGCAGCATGGCCGAGGCTGACGCGATCCGGTTGCTGTGTGAGCGGGAGGGGGACCGCTGGGGCAGCGCCCTGGTCGCCCTGATGCAGGGCTGGGCGGCGCTGTACGCCGGTGAGAACGCCGTCGCGATCCTGGAGCCGGCGACCGACGTCTTCCGGCAGCTGGGTGCCGGGGTCCTCGAGGCCTGGACCCGCGCGCTGCTCTCGCTGGCGCTCGCCCGGCTCGGTTCTCCTGATGCCCGCGAGGCCGCCCTGCAGGCGGAGAACCTGGCGCGATACAGCGGCACGCCGGGCGCTCGCTATTTCCCATATCTCGCGCTGGCCGAAACCGAACCAGACCGAGCGGCCGAGTACCGCGGGTTGGCGATGTCGGTGCAGGAGGAATGCAAGCTGGCGTCGTTTGCGATCTTCGGTCCGCCGGCCGAGAACATCATCCCGATCAGTTCCGGGCGAGGCGTGCCGTCGCTCAGCATCCGATGCTTTGGTGGCTTCGCAATTTCGATCAAGGGCCGTCCCGTCGACCTGACCACCATCAAGCCGCGCGTGCGAGCGGTGCTCCGGCTGCTCGCCGTGCATGCCGGCAACGCGGTGCATCGTGAGATCCTGCAGCTCGCGTTCTGGCCCGATGCCGACGGAGAAACCGGGGCCCGCAACCTGCATGTGGCCGTCTCCTCGTTGCGGCAGCTGCTCGAGCCTGGCGTGATGCGCGGCGGGTCGTCCTTCCTGCTGCGCGAGGGGGATGCCTACCGGCTTGCCGCGCCCACCGACTCGGACGTCGACCTGCTGCAGTTTTCTCGCGCGCTGGCCGCCGGTCGGGTTGCCCGCTTGCGCGGCGAGGTCGAGGCGGCCGTCGCGGCCTTCCGCCAGACGCTCGAGCTGTACGGTGGGGACCTCCTGGCCGAGGACGGACCGGCGGAATGGGTGATCGAGGCGCGCGAACGGTACCGGAGCAATGCCCTGGAAGCGGCCCAAAGCCTTGCTGAAATGCTGATGAAGCGCAGTGATCCCGCCGGGGCGGCGCAGGCCTGCGCCACCGGGCTCTGGATCGATCGGCTGCACGACCCACTCTGGCGGCTGCTGATCAAGGCGCGGGAACAGGCCGGCGACCCGGTCGCCGCCAGCCGGGCTCGTCGCGACTACGCCCGCGTGCTTGAAGAACTGGGCTTGAGCGCGACCGCCCGCTAGTCCTTCATCTTGAATTCGACTTCGGTGATCGCCACCGATGATGGCGCCGCTCCGGCGGGCGCCCAGGTGGACATCACGTGGATCTCAACGGACGTGACCTGCTTGACATCGATCGCCGTGAACTGCGCTTGGTTGCTGTCGCTCAGGGTGATGTCGGTTGAGTCGCCGTTGGAAAAGACCAGGTGAACCTGTTTTGGCCGCGGCTCCGCCAGGAACTGATCCTGGGGGGCCGCGCCGGACGCGCCTGGGGTGATCCCGATCTCGGCGAGGTCGACCGGATCGCTGAACTTTAGCACCAGCACCGGGGCCCGGTCGCTCACCTTGGCCGCCCAGTAGGTATTGGAAAACGTATCCCTCGCCAGGTCGGCAGAATGGCCGGGAGTCGACGTGGTTGCGGTGGCGGCGATTGCGTGGACCGGGTCGAGGTTCGGATGGATCGCCTTCCGGATGGCGGTGACCGCGGCCGTAACCTTATTGACGACAGCCGCGTGAAACGGCGGGACCAGCAAGAAGGCCAGGACGCTGAGGACGATCACCGCCGCGATCACGATCCGCACGATGCGGACGGCCATGCCGGTCACGTTGGGGCCGCCTACCCGGTTCGGCCGCCATCCGGCTTCGCGGGTGCGATTGCCAGAGAGTCGCTTTAGAATCCGGCGATACCAGGGCAGCTGGACCACGGCCGCCTCGGCCAGCTCGCTGCCACAACGCCGGCAGAAGTGTCGGCCTGGATCGTTGCCCTCGCCGCACTGGCCGCAGATCAGGTCGCCCGGATGCCGGCGCGTCGGCGCTTCCATGGTCCGGGGCCCGGGCCGGGGACGGACCGCCGCCGGCGCGACGCTTGTCGGCCGTCGCGAGAGCGGCTCCTCCGATGCGCTCGGGCCGTTGGGGGCCGCGCTGGGCGTGGGCGGGACGGGCGTTCCGAGGCCGGCCAGCACGGGCTCGGGCGCTTTCGCTGCGGCATGGGCGGAGTTGACCGGGAACGGCCGGTACGGCGTGGCCGTGGGGGCGGTCGCCGGGGCTGGGGCCGCGGGGGCCGGGACCGCGGAGGCGGCTGCGGATGCCACCGGCGTTGTCGGCGCATCGGGCCCAACCGTCGCGGGTGCCGCGGCGACCTCGTCCAGGCCGACCGCCTGCTTCACGCGGTCGAGCAGGCCGTGGTGGACCGGCTCCGGTTCTGGCTCCGCCACCGGCGGCGGCGGTTCGGGCTCGGCAACGGCCACCCGCTCCCCGGTCCATTCCAGGAACTTGCCGCACGAGCCGCAAAAGGTGTCGTTGTCCTCATTGTGGTGGCCGCATTGCTTACAGACGATCAACCGGAAGTCACCTCCACTGCATCCTTGACGGCTGCCCGCTTGACGACGTGGATCTTGTGCGTGAGATGGGCGGGCTTGGCCGCCGCCACCATCGCGTCGAGCCGAACCATGTTGACGGCGGCCGGATCATCTACCTGGACCCGCACCAGCACGGCGAAGTTGGGCGATCCGGGGAAGGCGGCGCCAGCCGTCGTGGACGTTGCCAGGCCGCCCGTGTCGCTGATCTCGACCGTGCCGCCGGTGAAGACCTCGACGTGGGCCTTGAGCCCCTTGGAGGTTCCGCGCATTCGGTAGAACTCAAAGGCGTTGGCGACCAGCGCCCGGCGCCGTTCCACCGACCAGGCCTCGTCAAGCGCGAGCCCGAACCAGGAGCCAAGCCAATCCAGAAAATCCTCGGGCGCGAGCCAGGGATCCATGTAGGCGTTGAGGTTGTCCAGGGTGGTGAAAATCGGCGCCAGCGCCGCATCAAAGGCTTCGAGAAACCGTTGCGCGAAATCGTCTTCCTGGTAGAGCGACGGCAGGTACTGGCCGAGCGGATGGGGCGACTCGAGCGAGGCCACCAGGCCGCGCTTCGACGATATGGGGGCCGCGGCGATCATGCGCCCTCCACCAGGACCTGATGCTCATAGGAGAAGACGAGTGCGTGCGGCTCGATCTGCAGCCGCTGCACCGCCTGCCCGCGCTGGCCGGTGGTCGGGTCGGCGCCGAAGAGCCGGGCGTCTTCGACCAGTTCCGTGCCCCGCAACGCCTGGAGGACGGAATAGACCTCGCCGACGTGCACCGGCCGGCCGAACGGCCAGCCGTTACGGTCCGGGCCGCCGCTGATCGGATGAAAGTACTCGTAGAGCGCCTGCAGCGCGTCGGCCTGCAGCCGCGTCGGGTTTGCGCTCGGGCGGGGCTTGAGCTTGGCGACCACGGTGACGCCGCGGTAGACGGGCGGCTCGACCAGCACGCGTGTGCCGATCACCCGCGACTCGTCGAGGCGCCGGCCAATCCGTTGCAAGGTCTCCTCGGCCGGGAGCAACTGCTCGAAGCGCAGCCGGCCGGCCTCGCTGCCGGCGGCCGGGACGACCAGGATCCGCACGCCCCCCGCGTCGGCGCCATCGCCCGCGGTGACGCAGCGAACCCTCGCCACCTCGGGGGCCGCTTCCCGGGCCAGGTGCTCATAGTCTTCCATCGTCACGGCGCGATCGCGGGTCCGGAGCACGATTGGCCCGCGGACCTTGGCGTTCTCGATGTCCTCGCCGTCGACGCCGCCCTCGGCAGCACGCCGGTTCTGGACCCTGGAGACGTAGGGGATCGAGGACTTGAGGATGGTGACGGCATTGCGCGCGACATTCCCGCGCCGGCCGCCGCCGATCAAGTACGAGCGCAGCCGCAACCGCGCGCCCTTGTGCGGAACCGCGCCATAGTAACGCAGCACACCATCAGGCTCGCGGACGCCCGGCCCCAGTAACACCTCGCCGGCGACGGCGTCGAGCATGAAGTGCGGATCGTCCGCCTTGCTGTCGACGAAGTCCTGGACCTGTTTCCATTCTTCCCAGCCGTCGATGCCGCTCACCTCGAGGACGGCCGCCGAGCCACCGGGGACCACCGGGCTGTGCTTGAGGACGAACCGCTGTCCGGGGACGCCTTCGGAGACGCCGAGGATCTCGTTCTCGATCAGCTCGGCGTTGACGGATTCACTCGTCCCACCGATGGTGAAGGCGCTGACCCCCTTGATGATCGGCGAAGCGCTATACGTCGGTTGGTCCGTCTCCGGCTTGAGGACCCGGGCGCGGAGCCAGCCGGCCCGCTGGCCCGAGATCACCGACACGACGTGGCTCTTCGGTACGTGCAAGACGAGATCGCCATCCCGGTTGAGGCCGCCGGTGCCGTCCCGGTCGACCTCGCCGGCGGCCCAGCCATAGCCATCCCAGGCTTCCCAGATCAATGGAGGATTTTCCGGATCGACGCCGACGCCTTCGATGTCGCATCGGAAGCGGATCGTGACCGCGCAGGACGGCACGGCGTCCGACAGGCCGATCAGCAGGACATCGTCCGGCTTGGGCACCTTGTCGAAGCAGAAGAATTGAGTGCGCGCTTCGAGGGCGTCGGTGTGGTCGCTGACCTCCTTGTCGCTGCTCAGGCTGGAGGCGATCCGGCTGACCGAGCAGGGGATGATCGGCAGATCGCCAAGGGTCGTGAAGACGATCGCCTCGTCCGTTTCGGTCCGGATGGTCGCGACCTGGGTGCCTGGCCGGATGTGCACGGTCGCCGGCTGCGGGCCGGCGAGCCAGAACGTGATCGACGCGCGCGCCGCAGTCGGCGGGAACAGGCGGACGCCGATCAGTTCGAGGAACTTGACGTAGTTGCGCTCCGGGATGCGATTGAGCCGGTACAGCACCTGGTCCGTCATCCAGGCAAAGGTCTCGATCAGCGTGACGCCGGGGTCGGACACGTTGTGATCGGTCCATTCCGGGCAGCGTTGCTGGACGAGGCGCTTGGCGTCGTCAACCAGGTCCTGGAAGCGACGATCGTCGAGATTGGGGACCGGTAGCGCCATGCTCACACTCCTCGGAGAAATTGCTTGTTCACGACGTCTCGGCGGGGATCACATAGAAGGGGAAGACCAGGTTCCGCGGGTCGTTGCTCTCGCCCACGGCGTAGCGAATATCGATGTAGATCACGCTCGAGTCGGCGGCATCGAAGCTGACGATCACGTCGCGGACCTCGATCCGCGGCTCCCACCGTCTCAGGGACGCGCGGACGGCCGCGGCGACCCGGGCGGCCGTCTCCGAATCCGCGCTGTCGAAGACGTAGTCGTGGATCGCGCAGCCGAACTCGGGGCGCATCGGTCGCTCCCCGATCGCGGTTCCCAGGACAAGCCGGATGCTTTCTTCGATTTCTTTCTCGCGCGAGACCAGGGCGATCCGGCCCGTGGCGTCGGTGCGCATCGGAAAGGCCCAGCCGGAGCCGATGAATTCTTCGCTCACGTGGCCTGGACCTTCGTTTGGGTCATCACGACCATGGCCGGCGTCCCGGTCGGGATGCACTGGGCCTGGCTGCTTTGAAGCAGCAGGGGCATGCCGCCGCCCATGACTTTGGTCGTCCCCGTGGACCACATGGCGGTGAGGCAGGGGCCATTGGCGACGGGCGGGGGAGGGAAGGCGCAGCCGGCGATCATCCAGGGCGGCGCCTGCTGAACCGCGGGCTGCCCGCCCAGCAAGACGCGCGGGTAGGGCACCGTCGCCTGGGCCTGTCCGCCGTGGGCACACATGACCTGGGCGCCGACCTGGATCAAGAACGGCATGGATTCACCATCACATCACCTGCAGGGCGCCGCTGTTGATGTCGACCATGGAACCCGTGACCTTCATCTGTCCACTGGCCTTGACCTCCAGCTGTGGCCCGCCATCGAGCGTCGCGCCGGCATTGCCCTTGAGGTCCAGATTCGTCTGGGCTTCCAGGCTGATGCCCTGCTGGGCCGAGAGCTTGAGATTGCCCTGGGATTCCAGCGTCATGTCCTGCTGGCACTCGAGGTGGATCTTGCCCTGGCTGCTGATGTGGATCTCCGAATTGGTCTCGTTGAGCGAGATCTTCAGGTTGCCGTCGCTACTGATAAAGGCGACCCCCGACTTATTGGCGTCGTCGAAGAAGATCCACTTGTGGCCCTTGCGCGAGACAAAGCCGCGCCGTTTGACCTTTCCGTTATCGAAGAGGCCGCTGCCTTCGTTCGGCTTGTCCATGCCGTTGTACAGCGACCCGACCACGTACGGCCGCCGGATGTCGCCGTGTTCGAACGCCACCAAAACCTCGTCGTTGACCTCGGGGATGAAGAGCGCGCCGCTGTTGGGGCCGGCGCCAAGCTGCGCCAGCCGGGCCCAGTACGACTCGTAATTGTCGTCGAGCCAGGGGAACTTCACTTTCACGCGCGCCTGGTTGTTGGGATCGTTGTTGTCGGTGACGATGCCCACGACGACGCCGTTGATCGGGTGGCCGCCCGCCGAGGCGCTGCCATTGGACGAGCCGAGCGAGGCCAGGCCCAATAACGACCGATCCTGGCGGCCGCTGATGGCAAAGTGCGTCCGGTAACCCTGCGGCCCAAAGACGTGCCGGGCGGCACTGAGCGTGTACTGGCCCTCGAACTCACGGCCGACCACGCCGATGCTCACCGTCGATCCAGCTTTGAGCTTGGGATTGCCATGCGCGGTGCCATCCGCCTCGGCGACGGCGCTGGCGAGAATCTCCTTGATCGAGGCCGCCGCGGTGTCGACCTGGGCTTGCTGGCCCAGCGGCCGTGTCACCGTCGTGTGTGGCGGGCCGCCGAAGGTTCCGGCCAGGCTGGCCGGGCCGTCATGGACTCCGGCCGCCGCCACGGTTCCCGCGGTCGTGGAGCCGATCACGACCTGCTTGGAGTCCGGGTCCCAGCCGCGGACCTTGATATCCGTGACTTGCTCGGCCGACGTCACCCGCGGCCGGAACTCGATCAGGTCGTCGCCAAACACCAGCTGCAAGGGGTCCGTGTGGCTCTGGTAGCTTCCGGTCTGCGGCGCGCCGGAGGCCGCCACCGGCTGCCGGAATTGGAGCTTGCCGTCTTCCATCCCGAACTCGTAGCCGATCTCGCGGGCCCGGGCCTTGACGAAATCCCAGTCGGATTGGTTCGCCTGCGACACGTGGTCGAAGGTGCCACTCGTGCTGTCGATCTGGCCGATCGGCAGGCTCGCCCGGCTGGCGACGGTGCGCACGATGTCGGAGTCCGTGACGTTCTTGTAGGTCTCGGTCCGCCGGCCACGATGCAGCCGGTGCGAGAGATCGTAACCGCGCAGGATCGTGCGCAAGCTGTTCGCGTCGTATTCGGCTTCCAGCGCCGTGATCTCGCCCTTGATCAGCGTCTCCGGGGAACTGCCACCGGACGGCGTCACTTTGATCGTCACGGTCGAGCCGATGTGCACGTTGAGCTGGTTCAGGACATCGCGAGCTGGATCGTGAAAGGTGATCGCGAACATATTGGGCAGGTGCTGGTGATGATCGACGACCACATGCTCCAGCAAGGCTTCCGTCTGGCTGGACAGCGGCGAGCCATCAAGCTCGACGTCGGGCCAGACGTGATAGGGATGCGGCATTATTTCCCGAGCCTCGCCGCGGCTTCTTCCGCACTGGGGAGAAGGACGCGGCTGCCCGAGCTGAGCCGCAACGGGTCGTCAATGTCGTTGAAGTTCGCCAGCCCACGCCAGAGATTTGGGTTGCCATATTCCGCCTGGGCTATCGACTGCAGGCTGTCGCCGTCCGTGATCAAGTGCGTGCGGCGCGCGTGGATCGAGCCGGACGTCGGGTTCTGCGGCGGCGGGTCATCGGGGACTTCTTTCAGGTTGATATCTGCCGTCGCCCGCAGCGGCTTCCCCTCGGGGCTGAACATCGTATATTTGGCGCTGACCGACTCGAGGTAGAACTTGTGATTTTCGAGCTGATGATTGCTTCCCCAGTGCAGCTTCAGGACCGGCGGCTCTGGTTTGTCGTTCATTGAGGCTCTCGTCGGCGTGCACCAGTCGAGCAGCTGGTCTATCCGGACAGTAACGTCGGCGTGGTCTGACTCCCAACCGTCGAAGAAGATCTGCAAGCTAATACTTTGTGGGTTGCTGCTGACATAGTTGGGTTTGGCGCCGGCCTTCGTGTTCATGCTCCGCCCCGCGGCGTTCCAGGTCGCACTCTTCTTGACGGAATATTCGGACGGATTGAACTGGAACTCAAGGGGGTTGCTGCCGTCATGCTCTTCGAGTCGGGCCTTAACCATCCTGCCGGCGCCGGAACTAGGCATTGCTTCTAGCCTCCGAGAAATCCGTTATGGGCGAGTTCAAGCGTTTCCGTCGCAACCTGGTTATTGCCGATGTCGAGGCTGGGTCCGCTCCAACGGACCGGGTAGATGCCTTCGAGGTTCCAGGTCACAATGGCCTGGCCTTCAGGGTCCAGCGCCGAGATTTCGCCGGTCTGACGACGCACCTGCCGTTTGAGGCCGGCAATCCAGTCCGCCACTTGCTTGGAGTCCTTGTTGATCGGACGCGTCAACTTGATGTTCTGGTATTTGACGCGGCCCGGAATCCGGTGGGTAAAGCTGTTCTGGCCGCCTTCCTTGTACTCGAAAACGTCGTACTCGACGGAGAGGCCGTCGCACTTCGACCAATCGCCGAGATCGTTCCCGCCGTCGATCTTGACGCGGAACCGAACACTCTGGGCTGTGTGGAGGTCTGGCATCTACATCACCTCAGATCCGTCAGTAGGCCGGCACGTTCCCGGTCCACCAGCAGTTCAGATTTCAGTCGCATGCGAATCCGCTCGTAGAGTTGCCCGGCGAGGGCATCGATGTGTTCCTCGCTCCGGCCCTGCGCGTCAGGCGCCGCCGGGGTGCTGGCGGCGCCACTCGAGGCGGCGCTCGCGGCCTGCACCGAAGGCCATTCGCCAGCGACGGGAGCGTTCTGGTCCGCATCCAGGTCCGCTCGCTGCATCGGCACGACCTCGCCGCCGGATGCCAGGCTGGCTATCTCGGCCGCCGACCGCTGGACGGACGCGATCATGGCCGATGGCGCCAGTGGCAGCGGGGTCGTCATACTCCGGGACGCGACGCTGCCGGGCCGCGGCGGAAGAGGGGTCATCGGCCGGACAAGCTGTCGGACGGGGTTGGTCCCGTCGGGTCCATCCGGTGGCGCCATTGGATTCTCACCGGGACTGGCGGCAAGGGCCTGGACTGTCTCGTGCCGACCGCGGTCCAGCAAGGCAAACGCGGTCGGGATCCCGATCCTGTCAGCCGGCGTCGGCTGCGTAGCGGCGGCCCCCTGGTCTGGGGAGGCGGCGGTCCGCTGCATCGAAAACCTCGTGCCGATCGTCCGCGATCCAACCAGCGGCGCCAGCTGGGCCCGTTGCAGGCTGGGCCTGAAGCTGAGTTCTGTCGCCGTCATGCCTCGAGCGGCCGCGGCTGCGGGCAGCTGAGGCGCGCGCGACGCCGGCTCAGCCGGAGACGAGGCCGGAACCGACTCCGGCTGGGCCGGGACGGATGACCCATGCGCCGAAATCGCGGGGGCGTCGATCCCGGCCGATGACGCCGCGATTGGGCTGGGCGGTTCCGCGAGCTCGGGGTCTGACTCTCTCGACGCCTGACGTTGGACCAGAGGGAGGTCGCGCTCGCGCCCGGGCATAGCCAGGTTGCTCGAGCGGTCGGAGCCTGCCGAGCCCAGTGCGTTGGCCGAGTCGGCCGAGCCAACGGATTCGGCATCGGCAGACCCTGCGAGCCGCTGCAGGGAGGCGACTGGCGCCCCGTCGGGTTGCGCGCTTGTCGGCTCCGCGCCGGCGTGATCGGCAGGCTCGACAGTCTGGCTCGTCTCGGCCACCGGCGCTGATTCTCGACCGGATCCGGAAGGCGCGAGCGGCAGTGCGAGCTTTGCCGTTGACGCCGCCTGGGTGGAATCGAGACCGATTTCTGCCAACCGGGAAACCGTCGGCTCACCGGGGTCGGCTGGCGCGATGGTGTCATTCCCAGCCGGGACGATCTCGGACGGAAAGGCGACCGGTGCCTGGGCCTCGGCCGCGCGCTGAATCGACGTCGGGCGTACCTGCCGAAGCGGCGCGCCCAATCCGAGGCGCCGTGACTGGCCCAGGGATCTCGGGCTGGGTAGCAGCCCGGCTGGTTCGGCCGGCGGAACAGGGCTTCCCAGGTTCTCGGGCTCGGCCGCGCGGCTCTCGTCGTGCCGGGTCTGGACTTGCAGCCCGGCGCCGACCGGCTCGGGCTCGGCCTGGCTCTTTACCAGGCTCAGTCGCTGGGCCGCCGGCGCGTCGGCGATGACCGGCAGCTCCCGAGCTGGGGCCGATTGGATGCTCTCCTCGGGCGGCGAAATCTCGGACGCGTCCAGCTCGCCGGCCGCGTCAAGGGTCACGTTTTCTTGGGCGCTGGCCGCGCGTCGCTGCAGCCGCGGACGCGGGATCATGGCCGGTCCGTCCTGCCGCGTGCTCGGCCGGGCTACCGCCAGCAGCAGGCCCGCCGGCGCTTCGGCGCTAACGTGGTGCCCGAGCGTACGCGAAATCACAGACGGATCGTGATGCGTGGCCAGCTCCCCGGCGAAGATTTCTGGCGGCGCCGTCAGCGGATGCTCGCCGATGGCGCGTTGCATCGCCGGCAGGGACTTCCAGTCTTGCCGGACGATGGGCGCCGCGATTGGTACGGGACTCGAAGTCCCGGACTCGGCCTTACGCGAAAACGGCCACATGGTCTAGTTCTCTTCCTCGGCGAGCCGCCTGTTGATGCCGGCCACTTCCTCGACCACCCGTTGTCGTACGGGGTGTTCCAGATCGAGAAGCTCTTCGAATGACCAGTGCAGGTGGTACGCCACGTACGCAATCTCCTCGAAGAGACGGTCGGTTGCGTACGTCACGATCCCCCCAGGCGATCACCCGCCATATCGACCGTGAACTGATGCTTGCAATCCGGGCAGGTGACGGCGGCCTGGGTATGCCCTTCCTGGTTGATCCGCTTGTAGAGATCCTGCAAGAAGGCCAGGTCGGACGCGAAGAGGCCCTCGATCGTCCCGGAGGTCACCTGCGGGACGGAACCCAGCCGGGTGACGACGCGGGACAGCAGCAACACCGTCAGATACGCCTCGTTCTCGCGCACGCGCGGATCCCGCTGCGGCAGGATCTCGTCGCGCGCCGTCGCCAGGCGCATGACCCCTTCCCGGTGCACGGTGCCGGATTGGTCGACGTAGCCGCGTGGCAGCACGAAGCCAAACTCGGTATGTAACGTTCCGGCGGAGGCCTCTTTCGAGACCTCCGCCGTGCTGGTTGCCAAGCTACTTCACCCGCTCGCAGGACTCCGTGACGATCGTCGCCTCTTCCGTGACGACGTCGTTCGAGCCGGCCTTGAGGGCGCTGATCGACAGCTTGGAGGGCCAGGCATTGACGAAGTTCCAGCGCGCGACCTCACCATTCTCGAAGTCGTAGAGAATGATCGAGCCGTTCTTGCGGGCTTCCTTGATCTTGCCCTTACGTGCGAGGTCGTGCCACTTGGTGAGCTCCATCGACACGTTCTTGGCGCGCTTGAGCGTGATCGTCGGCGGCTTCGGGTTGGACGGGATCTTCTTGATGACGAGCTTTCCGTCGGGACCATTCTCTTTCAGCTCCGTGACTTCGATCTCGGAGGTCAGGCCGCTGAGTTCCGTGAACTGCGCGATCGTGGTGCCATCGACCTCGATAGCGAAGTTGCGTGCAGCGATCGCATCGTTGTTGGAGACATTCGGCAAACCTGTTGGCATGTGGCGCGCTCCTTAGTTGATTTACGTTTGCTTATTCAGTCAGCGACGTGCCGCCCGAGAACTGGGCGATACGGAAGACGACGAACTCCGCGGGCTTCACCGGGGCAATGCCAATTTCCACGATCAGCTGGCCGGCATCGATCGACTCGGCCGTGTTCAGCTCACCGTCGCACTTGACATAGAAGGCCTCGCTCGGCGTCGCGCCGAAGAGGGCGCCGTCCCGCCAGACGCGGACCAGGAAGGCGTTGATCGTGCGCTTGACGCGCTCCCAGAGCTTCATGTCGTTGGGCTCGAAGACGACCCATTGGGTGCCCAGTAAGATCGACCCCTCGATGTAATTGAACAAGCGCCGAACATTGATATATCTCCATGCCGGGTCACTCGAGAGTGTCCGCGCGCCCCAGACCCGGATGCCGCGGCCCGGGAAGGCCCGAATCACGTTGATGCCCTGCGGATTGAGTAAGTCATGTTCCGGCTTGGTCACCTGCAGTTCGAGCGAGATCGCGCCGCGGACGACTTCGTTCGCCGGCGCCTTGTGGACGCCGCGCGCGTCGTCGCTGCGCGCCCAGATGCCGGCCATGTGGCCGCTCGGCGGCACGAAATTCGCCTGCCCGGCCAGCGGGTCGAAGACCTTGACCCAGGGCCAGTAGAGCGTCGCGTACTTGGAGTCGTAGCCGGCCTTGTCCTGCCGCCACTCGCGAACCTGCTGGGCGTTGAGCCCGGGCGGTGCGTCGAGAATGGCGACGCGGTCACCCATCAGCTCGCAGTGGGCGATCATCGCGAGTTGCACGGCCTTGACCTGCTCGCCGTCGATCATGCCGCGCTGGTAGGCGGCCATCAAGTCGGGCACGCAAAGCATCGTGACGGTATCGACGGCTTCGAGGCCGGCAAAGCCGGTCCGGTCTGACGAATTGCCCACGTACTCATCCGGCGTGACGCGGGCCGGCATCGTGGCGCCGCCACCTTGAAGCGTAACCTTGCCCGGGGCGGGGACCTTTTCCAGGGCACCGGCGGTCCCGATCTCCTCGAGCTGGATCAGCTTCGAGGCCGTTTTTACGGCCGTGATGACGTTGTTCTTGCCTTTGCGGCTGGTGACGTTGTCGTACTCTTCGCGGTCTTTGCCACGGGTCACGATCAGCTTGAACGTGTCCTCGGCCGGTTGTGAGGCCTCGGCGACTTCGACCTGGACGTCGTTGCCGGGCTGACCGGTTTCGAGCGCCAGGACGCGATAGCCGGAGAGGGCCTTGTCCTTCGCGGTCGGGAGCTCGGCCTGGGCTGCGGGGGCATGGCCGTCAGCGCCGATGCGGACGATGTAGCAGGATCCGCCGCCATTCAAGAAGTAGCCGTAAACCGAGTGCGCGAGATACGACCCCTCCAGGAATCCGCCGAACGTCTGCGCATACTGACTCCAGTTCGTCACCAGCGTCGGCTGGTTGACCGGGCCTTTTTCGGCGAGGCCCACAAAGGCCGCCGTTGAGGTCCCGACGCCTTCAATGGGGCGCGAGCCGGCTTCGACCTCCTCGACGTATACACCGGGCGACAGGTAATTGGGCATGGGCGATTCTTCCTCCTGGTAAATCTGCCGTCGGAACGTGCCGAGCGTCGCATTGCCGGGGTATTCAAACAAGAGTCGTCAGGGCCAGTAAACGGGTAAGCCGAGGTGCCCGAAGGGACGTTCGGTTGTGCCTGAGCTTGCCCCTTCAGGCAGCAGATTGACCCCAACGACTGCCCGGCGGCGACTTGCTGCCTGGGCCGCCAGCGGCAAATCTAGTTGCCAATGATCCAGGACGTGGATGAGTCTCTGCGCGCCCTCGTCAAGCGCGATGCCCTGAACGGGTCGAAGGCCGACGTCGCCTTCGATGCGCCCAACAAAGACTGGTCCTCGCGGCGTAACACGCCGACGGTCGACTTATATCTCTATGACATCCGCGAGGACGTCGAGCGTCGCGAGACAATGTGGGAAGAAATTCGCGACGAGAACGGCTTCGTCAGCGAGCGCCGGCCGCCGCCCCGGCGATTTAAGCTGTCCTACCTGGTTACGGCCTGGACGCAGCGCCCGGAAGACGAGCACAGGCTCTTATCGTCATTGCTGAGCTGCTTTCTCCGCCACCAGGTCATGCCGGCCGATGTCGTGTCTGGCTCGCTGGCGGAGAGCCGGCACTCGATCACGCTGAGCATTGCCCTGCCGCCGCCCCAGGACCGGTCCATCTCTGACGTCTGGTCGGCGCTCGGCGGCGAGCTGAAGCCATCCCTGGACCTGGTCGTCAACGCGCCCATCGACATTCGCGTGGCGCAGCCGGCCGGCCCGCCGGTGCTCGAGGAACCGAAGATTGCGATCGCGCGGCCGGATGCCGCGACCGAGACGCCGGTCAGTTCGGCGGCCCGCACCGCGAAGGGCCGGCGCGCCGCCGAAGCGAAAATCGCCGAGGCCAAACCCGTCGGCGTCCCGGGCACGCGTTCTGGCCGGCTCAAACCGGGCGATCCGGTCGTGCCAGGAACGCCAGCCGTGCAGGAAGAGACGATCCGTTCCGGCAAAGAGAGCCAACCCGGTCGCATCGTCCGGATCCGCGGCGTCGAAAGATAAATTCGTGGCCGCCCAGGTCTTGACGACGACCGCCGACGCGTCGCTCTCCCACGTGCTGCGCCGGCTTGAACTGATCGAGGCGCGCGTGCGGGCGGCCGTGGCCCGGCGCCGGGTCGGCGACCCCGAGACTGACGATCGCTTTCGCGGGCTGTACATCTCGCCTGCCCATGTGGATCGACTACTGGCCGGGGACGCCGTGCCTCCCGCGCCGGACGAATCGGCCGCCCGGGCAAGACAGGACTTAGACGCGCAGGCTGACGAAGCTGAACGTCACGGCGCCGAGCTGCGACTGCGACTCCTCGCCCGGCGGTTCGATCTATCGGAGACGGATATCGAGCTGTTGTTGATCGCCCTGGCGCCGGACGTCGATATTCGCTTCGAGCGGCTGTACGGTTACTTGCAGGACGACGTCTCGCGGCGCCGCGCGAGCATCGGGCTCGGACTCGAACTGTGCGGCGTGCAACCGACGAGTGCCTTTGCCCGCAGCCGGCTGGCCGCTGGCTCGCCGCTGGTCGATGCGGGATTGATACTCATCGAAGATGCCGACCGGCCGATGCTGACGCGCTCGCTGCGAGTCCCGGACCGGGTCACGGCGCACCTGCTGGGCTCTGACGCCGTTGATCCGGTCGTCGCGGCGCTTGCGTATCAGCCGGAGCCGAGCGCGCCCGATACGGCGCTCACCCTGGCACGTTGGCTTCGACGGGCTGGATCGCACCTGGCCTACGTGCGCGAGCGGCCAGGGGCATCCGGCGCCTCGCTGGCGGTCGCGGCACTCGCGCAGGTCTCGCGGACGGCACTTGTTCTGGACCTCGAGCGACTGCCGGTCGACTACGATGCCGTAGCGCTGGCAACGTTGATCGCGCGCGAGGCTCGCCTGGTCGGCGCCGGCGTCGTGGCCGGCCCCGTCGAGTCGCTCGCGGCCCGCGGTCTGCCCGCGCTCCGGGCCTTTGCGGAGATGCCGGGCCAGATTATGCTCGTCGGCGCGCGCGGTTGGGATCCGGCGTGGGCGAGGGAAGTGCCGTACCTGTGCGAGGCGCCCATCCCGGATGCGGTCCAGCGGGCGCAGCTGTGGCGGGAGAGTCTCGAGATTGAGAGTTATGCCGTCGACGCGGCCGGCACCATGGCCCAGTTCAGGCTGACCGCGGACCAGGTGCATCGGGCGACGCGCGCGGCCCGGATGGAAGCCGACGCCCGCGAGAAGCCGCTGGATGAAGAGATCCTGAAGTCCGGCGCGCGGGCGCAGAATGCCGCCGGCCTGGAACGCCTCGCTCGCCGGATCCAGCCGGCCGTGCAGTTTCAAGATCTGGTCCTGCCGCCCGAGCCACGCGACCAGCTGCACGAGCTGCTGACGCGCGCGCGATATCGGGAACGGGTGCTGGATGTCTGGAAGATGGGCGGCCCGTCGAGTCGCCGTCGCGGCCTGACGGCGCTTTTCGCCGGACCATCGGGTACCGGCAAGACGATGGCGGCGGAAGTCCTCGCCGGCGAATTGGGCCTGGATCTGTACGCCGTTGACCTGGCCACCGTCGTCGATAAGTACGTCGGCGAGACGGAGAAAAACTTGGACAGAATTTTTGCCGAGTCTGAGCGCGTCAACGGCGTGATTCTCTTCGACGAAGCCGACGCGCTCTTTGGCAAGCGCTCGGAAGTCAGCGACGCCCATGATCGCTACGCGAACGTGGAGGTCGCCTACTTACTGCAGCGCATGGAGCTCTTCGACGGCATTGCCATTCTCGCGACCAACCTGCGGGCGAACCTGGACGAGGCATTCACCAGGCGCCTGGATTCGTTGGTGGACTTCCCCGAGCCCGAGGCCGAGCATAGATTTTTACTCTGGGAGCGCAGCCTGGGCACCAGCGTCCCGCGTGCCGCCGACCTGGACCTGGAGTTCCTGGCCGAAGCCTTCAAACTTTCTGGTGGCGCGATCCGGAATATCGTCGTGGCGGCTGCCTACGCCGCCGCGGAAGCCGATCGCGAGATCACGATGCGAGACCTGGTGCGCGCCACGCAGCGCGAGTACTTGAAGTTGGGGCGTCTGTGCGTCGAGTCGGAATTTGGCCCGTATTACGAGCTTGTTCAAGCAGGGAGATAAGCCATGGAAGAGAGGGATTTCTTAGCAGCGCCGGCGGTCCGCAGCGAAATCAAGCCAAAGGCCGGCGAGGCGCCAGCGGCGAGCATCCTGGGTCTCCAGCGTGCCGCCGGAAATGCCAGCGTCAGCAGGATGCTAGAAGATGAGCGGTCACCCGTCAAAGACCTGCTGGCCTCGAGCTCAGGGCAGCCGCTCGATCGCGATACGCAAGCACTGATGCAAAGCCGTCTCGGTCATGATTTCAGCGACGTTCGGGTTCATGCCGACAGCCAGGCGACCGATTCAGCCAAAGCCGTCAATGCCCAGGCCTACACGGTCGGGACCAACGTGGTTTTTCAGAGCGACAAGTACTCACCCGGGACGGACTCGGGCAACAAGATCCTGGCGCACGAGTTGACCCACGTCGTGCAGCAAAAGGCGGGTCCCGTCGACGGAATGCCAGCGCCTGGTGGGATCAGCGTCAGCCATCCGTCGGACCCGTTCGAGCAGGCGGCCGAGCGCAATGCAGAGCAGGCCATGTCCAGCAACGCAGCGCCAGTCGCGGCAACCGCGCCGGCTGCGGCGTCGATGCAACGCGCCGAGGAAGAAGAGGAACCGGTACAGACCTTCGCGATCCAGCGCGAAGAGGAAGAAGAGGAGCCGGTGCAGACCTTAGCGATCCAGCGCGAAGCTGCGGAGGAAGAGGAAGAAGCCCCGGCTTAGTTTCCGGCAAGCGCACCCAGCGTCGCCCTCAGGCCGATCGGGCGTGGGCGTCGACGCGTCGCGCCGGCGGCAGAAGCGCCCATCGGCCGGGCGAGACGGCTTGCAACTCAAAGCCGCCCTCATGGACCATCTTGTGGTGCCGGCGGCAGAGCAGGACCAGGTTGTCCAGCGTGGTGGGGCCACCATCGCTCCAGTGTTTGCGGTGATGCCCATCGCACCAGTCAGGAGGCCGGTCGCAACCGCCCGCGACACAATGGCGATCGCGAGCCTCGAGCGCGCGGCGCGTCGAGGGTGGAATGCTCCGGGTGGCGCGACTGATTTCGAGATCGATCTCATGGGCGCCGGTCAAGCGCGTCAGGGCTGCATCGCAAGCCAGCCGCCGGACGGTTTCGGCGGGAACCGGTCCGCCCCATTCGAGGTCGCCCGCGGGTGCGCCGGCATTCCCGGCCAACGTGTCCACGCTCGCCCGGATGACGAGCTGCGGCCGCGGGCCGGAGCCGTCCTTGCGGCCGCCACCCTGGTGGCAGAGCTCAATGAGTGCGTCGGCACGCCGCTGGGGTGGAGTTCTCGTATCGTCCGCGCTTGGCGGCATCAGGGCGTTGAGCCTGGTTCGGAGGGTCGCGCCACCTTCGGCATCGAGTAGGCCATCCAGTCTAACCAGGCCATTCACAGCGTCGCCGATATGAAGGTAGCGCCTTTCGTAGGCACGGTTAGATTCGGCCAGGGCGCCGGCCGCGTCGATCCGGTGCTCGACGTGCTTGGCGTGGTTGGTGAACTGACCAGCATCCATCGTCTCCGCGGCCTTGATCAGGGCTGTCTCTTCTTTGCGGACTGCGGCCGT
>JBDTEO010000034.1:0-21952 GCA_039922495.1 Candidatus Dormiibacter sp. | reverse complement strand
CCGACCCGTCGGAGTTGCCGGTCTCGGTCACGGTGGCGGCTGGGCCGCTGCCCGCCGACCCGTCGGAGTTGCCGGTCTCGGTCACGGTGGCGGCTGGGCCGCTGCCCGCCGACCCGTTGGTGGCTGTCGTCTCGTTCACGGTGGATGCGCCGTTGGCACTGCCCGCCGAGCCGGCATGACTGTCACCAGCACTTTGCGAACTGCCGTTGCCGTCGCCGTTGCCGCCACCCTCTCCGTCGTCACTACCGGTCGCGTTCTTGCCGGGAGAGAATGTGATGACTTCAACCGCGGCGCTTTGCCTGCTGATCGCGGCCGGATCCGCCGAGGGGAGGGTCTTGGGGATCGCGGGCAGCGGCTTCGCGGGCGCGTTTGTATTGATGATGACCATTAGCGGCGCGCTTGCCTGGTGGTAGGCGGGGGCCCAGGTGATGTTGCCGTAGCTGGCCGAACGGCCGATAACAAGAAGAACGCCGGCGATGAGGCCCGACAGCTTGAGGGACCAGGTCGAGCGAGAAATAAGTCCGTCGGTTTCGTCGTCTACGTCGTAGTTCGCAGTGCGCAGAAAAGTATGATCGGTGGCCACTACAGTTTCCCTCCGGGCAGCCCCTTGCGAGTCTCCCTTGTCTATTACTGACGGTTATAGAACAGTTAACGCTCGGTTTAGACCTGTGTAGCCATAACAGTAGTCGGAGATGGGATCGGTGTCAAGCGTAAGGCATAAAAGGTGATAACGCGAGGACCTTTTTTCGAATTCCGGCCGGGCTGGAGCCGAACTTGGGGTATGATTTCGGCCATTCGCAGGACTGCCCTTAGTCTGCTCCTCGTCGTCCTCCTGGGCGGCCTATCGGCGTGTACCGCTGATCCCCTGAAGGTGCCGCTCACCTTCAAAAAGAACATCCAGCTCCCACCCGACCCCTCGGGGGTGCCGGCGATCGACCTTTTGACGCTTGATTCGACCGCCGGTCGCCTCTATGTGCCCCACGGCAGCGTGAACACGCTGGACATCATCGATGTGAAGTCCGCCAAGATCATCGGCTCGGTTCCCAACCTGCCCGGCATCAAGGGCACGGCGCTGAGCTCTGACCCAAATGTGATCTTTACCGCCAACGGCAGCGACGGTAGCGTCTCCGTCGTCGACGTCAAGGCGCTAAAAATCCTGGCAACCATAAAGATGGGTAAGTCTGCGGACGCGATCGATTACGACCCTGTTCACGGGCTGATCATGGTCAGTCTTAACAGCGACGTCCTCGGCTTCATTGACGAAAAGACGCGCAAGGAGACGGGCAGATTGCAGCTACCTGGGAAAGCTGAGCTGCGGGCAATCGATCCGAAGCAAGGTCGGGTTTTCCAGTCGATCAACGACAAGGATGAGGTGCTCCTGATCGACCCGGTCACCCGTTCCGTGTTGAAGACGTATAAAGGCTGCGACATCAAGGCCCCGACCGGCATCGTCTTCGATCCGGACCAGCAGCGCCTCTTCGTCGTCAATGCCATCACCCACACGGCTAACGAGGTCTCGATCGTCGACGTGCTCCTTGATAAGTGCCTCGGCACCGTTGATATCGACCACGGACCGGACCAGGCGGCCTTCAACGCGCGGCTGCACCACCTGTATGTCGCGAATAACGGGAGCAACAACTTGACCGTGATCGACATGGTCTCCCTCAAGCCGCTCGGTGTCGTGGGCACTGGCAAGCAGGCCGCCACCGTTGCCGCCGATCCCATCACCGACACCGTGTGGGTCGCGGTGGCTCGAGCCGGCATCATCGCCGAATACCACGATCCTTAGGCGTTAAGGCCATCAGGGGCGTCGATCATGCCCCACGCATCCATCAAGAGGGCCTGCAACGTCGCGTAGCTGATGTGGCCAAAGCCGTGATCGCCCCACTGGGTACCCCAGCTGTTGGCGAACTTGAACATGCGGTTGCGCCGGTCGAAGCCCACGATGCAGATGGCGTGGCCGCCGAGGAACTCGCAGCCCGGCTCGGGCATTGGGATGATCCCGCCGGGCGCATCCATGAATCGCTCGTGCACCATGACCCCGGCGACGAAGCAGTTGGTGAGCAGATAGGCCTCCATCTCCGCGATCGAGCTGATGCGGGCGTAGCTTTTGGCCTTGTAGGGCAGCGCCGCCTTACGCTGTTCCGCGGTCGGCGCCTGGTTGATCCGATCGGGCGCGTACGGCATGCAAGCCAGGCTGCAGATCCCCTGCTCCCTGATGATCTTCATCCCTTCGCGAATCGTCATGCCGTGGTCGCCCGGCTGGTTGCGCCGCTGGCTGTAAATGAAGAGCGGCGAGAACTGGTGTTGCGGATCCGTCAGCGACCAACGGCGCTCCAGCCCTTCCTGGAAGCTCTTGTCGTAGTACCCGGTGGCGCAGGCGACACACGTGCCGGCCGGGCCCTGGTCAAAGATCGGCGGCATGGCATCGGCATGGTCGACCCGGTCCGGAAGCGGGGCCAGCTTGAGCCGCGGGCCGACCGCGAGATCCCGATGGTCGTACGGGTCCTTGACGCAGCCCAACGCGTAGCGCGGCATGCTTCATGTGACGTGGCTGCGGCCGTTTTCTGCTGCCATTACGATTGACCGGTGCCCGAGGTTCGCGACCGCTATGCACCCAGCCCCACCGGTGCACTCCATCTCGGGGGCGCCCGCACCGCCCTGTTCAACTACCTTTTCGCTCGGCAGCAACGGGGCCAATTCCTGCTCCGGATCGAGGACACCGACCGCGTTCGCTTCAAGGAGGGCAGCCAGGCACTGATCGAGGAGGGCCTCCAATGGCTAGGGCTCAGCTGGGACGAGCCGCCGATCGTGCAGTCCACCCGGAAGCCGATTTACCAGCAGGCCGCCGAGGGGCTGCTGGCTTCGGGGGCGGCCTACCGCTGCTTCTGCACACCCGAGCGCTTGAACGAGATGCGGGCCGACCAGCGCGCCCGCAAGGAGCCCGAACGGTACGACCGGCGCTGCCGCGCCATCCCGCCGGAGGAAGCCCAGCGGCGGGCCGACGCCGGAGAACGGTTCGTGATCCGGCAGGCGATCCCGTTGGATGGCACCACCACACTCCACGACCTGGTGATGGGCACCGTGACCTTCCAGAACGCCAGCCTCGACGACCACGTCCTGCTCAAGTCGGACGGCTATCCCACCTACCACCTGGCCTTTGCGGTCGATGACCACGAGAGCCGCATCAGCCACGTGATCCGCGGCGACGGCTGGTTGCCCTCGGCGCCCAAGCATTTGCTGCTCTTCGAGGCCTTCCACTGGGACGCGCCGGCCTTTGCGCACCTGCCCCTCGTCCTCGGCGCCGACAAGAAGCCGCTTGCCAAGCGCCACGGCGCCAAGGACGTCCTCGAGTACCGCGAGGCGGGCTACCTGCCCGAGGCGGTCGTCAACTTCATCGCCTTCCTGGGCTGGTCGCCAGGGACGACCGAAGACATCCTCACGATGGATCAGCTGATCGAACAGTTTCGGAGCGACAAGATCCAGTCCAGCCCGGCGATCGCGAACCTCGAACGCCTTGACTGGCTCAACGGGCAGTTCATCCGACGGCTCGCCCCCGATGAGCTCGCTCGCCGGATCGCCGAAGGGATGCCGGGGGTCTCGGTCGATGCGCTGATCCCGCTGATCCCGCTGATCCAGGAGCGGCTGCGCACGCTGAATGAGGCGCACGAGATGTTGCAGTTCTTTTTTGAGGATCCGACCAGCTATGCCGGTAAGCCGCTGGTGCCCAAGGGGCGTGACGCCGTGCAAACGGTGGACGCACTGGCCAGGGTCCGCAGCGCAATCAGCCCCCTGACGGAGTGGACGGTCGGGGTGCTGGAACCGGTGCTCAGGTCGACGGCCGAGCAGATCGGCTGGCCGGCCAAGGACCTGTTCATGACCCTGCGGGTCGCGATTACCGGCCGGACCGTCACCCCGCCCCTGATCGAGTCGATGGGCCGCCTGGGTAAGGCGCGCGTGCTGGAGCGCTTGACCCGGGCGGCTGCCGCCGTCGACCCTACAAGCGCCTGACCGGCAAAGGCCAGTAGCGCCACCGGGCCCGGGCCAGGACGAGATCGCGCGAAACGGGTCCGAACCGCCAGGAATCCGTGCTCGCAGCCGGGTTATCGCCGTCGAGGAATAGCTTCCCCTGCTCGTCGATGGCCAGAATTCGCTTGACGATCTCGGTGCTGGGTCGGTCCGGCCGGCGGGCCACCACCACGTCGCCGACCCGGAGCGCCGTCGTGGCATCGACGGGCTGCACGACGATCAGCGCCCCATTCGGCAACAAGGGACGCATGCTGTCGCCCGTGACGCGCAGCGGGTAGACTGATTTCAGGAGCAGTCGTTCACACCCTTAAGGAGGATTTGACCCCATGATTTTGATGGAATGGATTCGTCCATCGCGCACGGTTGAGGCGCATTGCGACCTTCCCTGCGGCATCTACGATCCCGAGCAGGCACGGATCGAGGCGGAGTCGTGCTTCAAGATCGACGAGAAGTACGCGGATTCCAAAGATGAGATCTTCCGCCAGCGCGCGGTCCAGATCAAGGAGCAGCGCGCCGAACTCGCGAAGCATCACCTCGACGTCCTCTGGAGTGACTGGTACAAACCGGAGAAGCACGACCAGAAGTTCCCGCAGCTCAAGGACACCCTCAAGCAAGCCGTGAGCCAGGGCTCGAAGGTGAAAGCGTCCATGGACAAGGCCGAGGCGCAGAAGTGGCTCGACCTGATCGACCAGGTGGCCAAGATCTGGGAGCAGGCCGGCGGCCCCCAGGAGACCCGCGTCGCCCGCGCCACCGCGGCACCGACCCGCGCCTAACCGACCCGCAAGACGGGCGTCGGCGGTCGGCGCCCGTCCTCCAACGCTCCCGGCTCCGCAAGCCTCTCCGCAACACTGAGAAAGCGTTACGTGATCGTCGCGTCGCAACCCGAACATGGGAGGCTAACCACCACGTTACGGAGAGTAGAGCCATGCACGAGCCAGGAAATATCCTCTCGCTGCGCTTCACGAACCCGGCGGTCGTCCATACCTCCCGCACCCCAGCCCAGCTGACCTTTTGCTACCAGTGCCATTGCGCGGTCGACCTCCGTGCCACCATCGCGGCATTGCGGTCTGGCCATTGGGCGCGAATCGGAACCTGTGCTCACTGCGGCACGACGATCACCCGAATCCTGAAAGCCGCGAGCTGAGCTTCCGGTCGGCGAATCAGGCCCGCCGCAGCGGGTAACATCCTTGCGTGACCAGCAGGCCCTCGCGGCCGGCGGCGCGCCGTGCCCGGCGTGCTGCCCCCAACCCCGACGCCGCCGAGACACACGCCCCGAGCCAGCAGGGACGGCCCGACAAATCCTCCTATGCGATGATCCTCGCCTTCGCGGCCGCGATGCGCTCGACCTGCCTCAGCCGGCGGGTTGGATGCGTGATCGTACGCGAGGGCCACGTGATCGCGACGGGCTACAACGGCACGCCGAAAGGTACCTGGCACCCGGAGGAGTTTCCCCGACCGTGCCCGTGTGTTGGCGGGGTGAGCGGGACCGATCTCTCGCTCAAGTACTGCGCCCACGCGGAGGCGAACGCCCTGGCTCAGAGCGCCTACCGCGGGTCCTCGACGGCCGGCGCCGACATCTTTTGCACCAATTTCCCCTGTATCGAATGCGTCAAATTGTTGATCAGCGCGGGGATCCGCACCATCTTCTACGTCCATGGCTATCCCGACGTCAGCGGACTTCGGGATCGCTACTTGAGCCAGGCGGGAATCCCGACGCATCCAATCCCCTGGTCGCGGATTCAGCCGCACCTGTCGCAGCTGGCGAAGGGATAGCCGCACCCGCCGGGTCGACGATAAAACCGATGCGCACCGCCGGCTGAGGGTGCGCCGCGGGCGCTGAAGCGGCCGGCAGCAGGATGGCGCAGGCGACCACGACCAGACACCAACGCCGTACGCCCCCGCCCATGTCAACGCAACGGCGGGCCGCCACCACCCCAAGCGCCCGTCGCCGCCCTGCGCCAGCGATGCCATGCCGCCGTTACAAGCGGAGCAGGGGCCGCCTGGATCTATTCTCAAGTCGTGACCAATCGGCTGGCCGCGGAGACGAGCCCGTACCTGCTGGAGCACGCCGAGAACCCGGTGGATTGGTATCCATGGGGGCCTGAGGCGCTCGGCCGCGCCAGGGCCGAAAACAAGCCGATCCTGCTGAGCATCGGCTACAGCGCGTGCCACTGGTGTCACGTGATGGCCCGCGAGTCATTCGAGGATGGCGAGATCGCCGCCCTGATGAACCGGTCGTTTGTGTCGATCAAGGTCGACCGCGAAGAGCGGCCCGACCTGGACCAGGTGTACATGCGCGCGGTGCAGGGGATGACCGGCTCCGGCGGCTGGCCGATGACCGTGTTCCTGCTGCCCGATGGCACCCCGTTCTTCGGCGGGACCTACTTTCCGCCGACCGAGCGACACGGTATGCCCTCGTTTCGCCGCGTGCTCGAAGCGGTCCGCGAGGCCTTCACCTTGCGCCAGCCCGAGGTGCTGCAGACGGCCGGGCAGGTGCGGGCGTTTCTCGCCAGGCCCACCCCGACCGCGGCGCCGCAGGCCCTGACGCCCGCGTTGCTCGACGAGGCCTTTGCGCGGCTGGCGCGCGACTACGATCCGGCACACGGCGGATTCGGCGGTGCCCCCAAGTTCCCGCAACCGCAGCTGATCGATTTCCTGCTGCGGACCAACCTTCGAACTGCCGAGCGCCAACCACTCGAGATGGCCACCACCACGTTGCGGGCGATGGCGAATGGTGGGATCTACGACCAGTTGGGCGGTGGGTTTCATCGATACGCTGTGGACGGGCACTGGTTGGTGCCGCACTTCGAAAAGATGCTCTACGACAATGCCCTGCTGACACGGGTCTACCTGGACGGGTGGCAGCGGACGGGTGACCCGGCGTTCGCCCGGATCGCCTCACAGACGCTCGATTTCGTCCGCACCGAGATGACCGCCCCGGAGGGGGGCTTCTATTCCAGCCTCGACGCAGACAGCGAGGGGGAGGAAGGCCGCTTCTATGTCTGGACGCCCGCGGAGTTGCGGGACGCGCTGGACGGCGCCGACGCCGCTCGCCTGGCCGCGTTCTTTGACGTGACCGAGGCGGGGAACTTCGAGGGCTGCAACATCCTCCACCCGGTTCGGCCGGGCGCCATCGAGGCGCTCGACTCGATGCGCGCGCGGCTCCTCGCGGTTCGCGCCGGCCGGGTTCGGCCGCATCGCGACGAGAAGGTGCTGGCCGGATGGAACGGGCTGATGCTGCGAGCCGTCGCGGAGGGAGCGCACGTCCTCGATCGACCGGACCTCGAGGGCATCGCGATTCGGAACGCGCAGTTTCTGCTCAGCCGAATGCGGAGCGGGCGTCGCATGCTGCGGAGCTTCAAAGATGGGCGCGCGACGTTGCCCGGGTACCTGGAGGACCAGGCGGCCGTGGCCGATGGCATCCTGAGTGTCTACAGCCTGACGCTGGATGACCGCTGGTTGGACGCGGCGCGCGACCTGACAGCCGAGATGCTGGCGGCCTTCTGGGATCCGGACACCGAGGCGTTCTTCGATACCGCCGCCGATCATGAGACGCTGGTCGTTCGTCCGCAGGAGATCACCGACAATGCCGTTCCCTCCGGGACCTCGATGGCGATCGACGTCCTGCTCCGCGCCGGGACGCTGCTCGGTGACGCGTCCTGGGTCGAGCGGGCGCGGTCGAGTCTTGCCCGACTCGCGCCGACCGCCGCCAGAGCTCCGCTGGCCTTCGGCCGCCTGCTGGCGGCGCTGGATTTCCAGCTGGCGAAACCCATCGAGCTCGCGGTCGTGAGCGAGACGCCGGAGGAGGGCCGGCCGCTGCTCGGCGTCACCCGCCGGCGCTATCTGCCCAACCTCGTGGTCGCCGGCGGTTCAGGACGTGATGTCCATCCGCTCCCGCTGCTCGAGGACCGGCCTCCGCTCGAAGGCCGGCCCACCGCCTACCTCTGCGAGGACTTCGTCTGCCAGCTTCCGACGACTGACCCCAACGCCCTGGCGGCGCAGCTCGATCGGATCAGCGCGGCGCCGGTTGCGACCTGACCCACTCCTCATAGTCGGCGGGCGTGTTGAGGTTTCGAAAAGACCGGAGCCCCGGGTCGACGCCTCGGAGCTCCATCTCATCGAGATAGCGGACTGCGCAGGCCTCGAGGAGCGCGTTGACCCGACGCTCGCCGGCGGCGATCAACCGTTCTGCATGCGACGCGACGCCCACGCGATAGAGCGCACAGAGGCCCTGCGCCTGGCCGGCGATACGCGGGACCACCGCCTCCACGCCCGCCACGCGCGCCTGGAGGAATCGGACGATCTCCGGGTCGATGTCTGGGTAATCGCAGGCGACGACCAGCGCGCGGTCACCCATCGCCGCCAGGAGGCCCGCGTGAATCCCGGCCAGGGGTCCCGTATCCGGGTACCGATCGGCAACGGAGCGCACGCCGTTGGGCAGGGATAACGGCGCCCCGCCGGCCAGGATGACCTCATCGACGACCGGGGTCAACCGCGTGATGATGCGCTCGAGTAGCGTCTCGTCTCCGGCGGGAAGCCCGGCTTTGTCCCGGCCCATACGCCGGCTCTGGCCGCCCGCGAGGACGATGAGGCTACAGCCTCCCGCCATGCCGCCAGCCTAGCGCACGCTTACTGGCCGATGGCGCCGGAGATATTGCAGAAGGCGTTCTGGATCTGGTTCCCGAGCACAATCAGGACAACAATCACGACGACCGCGATCAGGACCAGGATCAACGCGTACTCGACCATGCCCTGGCCACGCTCGCCGGCCATCAGCTGTTTTACCCGACGCCGGAGTTCGCTGACCACATGGTCATTCTGTGCACCCGACCTTGCGGAGCTTGTTACGCAATCGTGTTCGTCGCGCGCGCTTCGAGCAGGGCCGGCCGCCAGTTGCGACGGCAATAAAAAAGACCGGCTCGATGCCGGTCTTTTTATCTGCTCGAGTTCGATTACGGGCTGCTCGAGGCCGAGACCGAGGTCGCCGCGCTTGCCGCCGCCGTCGCCGACGTCCCGGCACCGGTACCGGTACCGACGTTGACGTTCGTGACGCCGCCAACACCGAACCAATGGGCCACCGCAAAGCCGTAGAACAGGATTGCGAGGACCACGATCAAGGCGATCAGGAAGATCGCCACAACCGCCGCGCTAGAGCCGCCGTCGCCATCGTCATGCTCGTGAACGACTGCCATGAATTACCTCCCGGTATCGTTATTAGTAAGTTGATACCGTGACTATAATATCAATGGCCTATCCGTTCGTCAAATATTTCGCGAAAATCGCGGCTGTGAATAAGTGGATAGGGTTGTGGAAAAGCCCTCAGGCGGTCGGTCAGGGGCGCCGAGCGTAATCACGGGTGGTGGCCTGCGAGATTGGCCGGACCACCAGCTCGTCGATGTTGACGTGCGCCGGCCGGGTGACGACCCAGACGACGCAGTCGGCGACGTCGGCCGCGACCAGCGGCTGGAGGCCCTTGTAGGGCGCCGCCGCCCGCGCCGCGTCGCCCTTGAACCGAACCAGGCTGAACTCGGTCTCCGCGAGTCCAGGGGCGATCTCGGAAACCCGGATCGGCTCGCCCAGCAGCTCGAGGCGGAGCGTCCCGGAAATGGCCCGCACGGCGTGTTTGCTGGCGGTATAGCCCACGCCACCGGGATAGACCTCGAAGCCGGCGACCGAGCCGATGTTGACGATGTGAGCCCGATCCGCCTTCCTCAGTAGCGGGAGACACGCTCGGGTCATGCGCAGGAGGCCGAGCACGTTGGTCTCCATCATCTCGACCCAATCCTGGTCGTGGCCCTCCGCAATGGGCTCGAGGCCGGCGGCCAGGCCGGCGTTGTTGACCAGGATCTCGATCTTGCCGAATTCGGTACCGATCGCCTCCACGAATCGCGAAATACTGGCGGGGTCCATCACGTCGAGGGGTAGGGCCCGGGCCCCAATTTCGGATGCGAGCGCCGTCAGGCGGTCCATCCGCCGCGCCCCCACCACGAGCTGGAGGCCGGCTGCCGCCAGGCCCCGCGCGGTCGCCTCGCCGAAGCCGGAACTGGCCCCGGTGACGACGGCGGTCCGCTTCCCCTCAGGCATCCCGGTTAATGGTAGGCCGCTCGGCGGGGGATCAGCGGGCCACCTGGCCGCTGGACGTTGCGCAGGGAGCGGTTATTCTTCGGTCAGGGAAGGAACCCGTGAAGGTTGACACGTGCCAGCGGAAGGGGCTGGCCGCCGCTGTTCTGATCGCCGCCGCGGGCATCGCGTTGGCGGCCGCCGGTTCGTGGTCGGCTGAAGCCTCCGCCCCAGCGTCGGCGAAGCACCGGCCAACGCCCACACCCATCGCCACGCCAACGCCGCCCCCGCCGACTCCCCGGCCGACCGCCCCGCCGCCAACGGCCGCGCCTCGACCCACGGGCACCCCGGCGCCGCAACCGACCCCCAGCGCGAACCCTGCCTCCACACCGACCCTGGCTGCCACATCGCGGTCGGCTCCGATCCTGCCCGCCACAGGCGTTCTCGCTCCCGCGACTGCCGGCGACGCTGCCCAGGCGGTGTCAACGCCGGCCGCGCAAGCCGCCCTCGCGGTGCCCGCCCAAGCCGGCATCGACAGTACGGTGCTGCTGGTTGGCATCGCCATCGTTTCGATTCCGCTGCTGATCGTGATGGCGCTGGTCGCGACGGTCCTGACCCGCCGCTAGTCCGTCGATGAAGCGGCGGCGCTATCCCTTGACGGAGCCGGCGAGGATCCCACGAACGAAGTAACGCTGAAGCGTAAAGAAGACGATCAAGGGAACGACCATCGAGACGAACGCGGCCGCCGTCAGGTACTGGATGTTCTGGCCAAGGGAGCCCACCAGATTGGTGAGCGTCACCGTTAACGGCGCCACCTCTGGCGTGCCACCAAGGTAGATCAGCGCCACCAGCAGGTCGTTCCAGACCCAGAGGAATTGGAAGATCACCAGTGAAGCAATCGCCGGCACCGAGAGCGGCAGGACGAGGCGGAAGAAGACGGTCACCGGGCCGGCTCCGTCGATCTGGGCCGATTCGAACAGGTCCGCCGGCAGCACCCGGAAAAAGTTGGCCAACAGGTAGATGGCGAAGGGCAGGCCGTAGCCGGTATGGGCAAGCCAGATCGCGAGGAATCCGGCGTTGAGGCCGAACGGCAACGTATTGCCGGACGTCAGCCCCAGGTGGACCGCGAGGGTCAGGAGCGGGATGAAGGTCAGCTGCAGCGGAACGGCGAGTAGCCCGACCAGGGCGAGGAAGATCCAGTCACGGCCCGGGAACCGCATCCAGGCAAAGGCATACGCGGCGAAGGCTGCCACCGCCGTCGGGATCAGCGTCGCCGGGATCGTGATCATGAAGCTGTTGAAGAAGCTCGGAGCGAGATCGCTGGCACCGAGCACGTGTTGATAGCTATCGATCGTGAAGTTCAACGGCGGCGAGAAGGCCGTCCACCAGCCGCTGGTGTTAAAGGCCCCAGCCGGCCGGAAGGAATTGATCAGCAGCCCGAGCGTGGGCACGATCCAGGCCAGCGTCAGGGCGAGGACGGCCACATTGAGCCCAACACTGGAGAGACGCGCGGAGAGCCGCGTCGGTCCCAGCTTGGCCGGCTTGGCCGGCTTGGCCGGCTCGGCCAGGTCAGTGGTTGTGGGAGCCGCGGTCACAACGCTCATCGCCTGGCCTCCACCGCTCTGAATTGGCGCAGGTTGAAGATCAGCACTGGAACGACCGCCAGCAGCAGGACGACGGCCAGCGCGCTCGCGTTGGCATTGTTGCCGGCCTGGTAGAGCTCCGCAAACATCCGCCTGGCCAGGATATCGGTGTTGTAGTTTCCCGCGGTCATGACGTACACGATATCGAAGGCCTTGAGCGCGAAGATCACCATGGTGGTGCCCACCACGACGATGGTCGGCATCATCAGCGGCAGGATGATCCGCCGAAAAATGGTGGTCTCGGTGGCGCCGTCAACCCGCGCGGCTTCCAGCAGCTCCCCCGGAATCCCCTTGAGCGCCGCGGACAGGATGACCATGGCAAAACCGGTCGCGCCCCAGACACCGATGAAGATCAGCGCGAAGTTATTGAATCGCGTGTCCTGAATCCAGGTCTGGGGCTGGCCGTGGAAGACGTTGACCAGGATGGCGTTGAGGATCCCGGTCTGTGGGACATCAGGCGGCCGGTAGTAGTAGACGAACTGCCAGATGATGGACGTTGCCACGAAGGAGATGGCCATCGGCATGAAGATCAGGGACTTGATGGGCTTTTCATACCGCACGCGATCGGAGAGAACCGCGAGGACCAAGCCGAAGAGGAGCACTAACCCGGGATAGAGGAGCAGCCAGAGGACATTGTTCCGTAGCGTGATCAGCACGCCGCTATCGGTCAGCTCCCGGGTGTAGTTACCCAGGCCCACGAAGGTGCTCCCTCCGCGATCAAAGAAGCTTCGGACGATCGTGCCCACCATCGGATAGACGAGGATCACGCCGACCAGCAGGATGGCTGGCCCGACCCAGACCCAGGGACGAACCCTCGGCTGACTTCGCTTCGGAAGCCGCCGGACAAGAACGTCGGTGCCCACGATGTAGCCCACCAGGACAAGCGGCACGCCGATGATGACGGCCAGGAGCGCGGGCAGGTTGACCGTGAGCAGCGTCTCCCAGTCAACCTGCAACGTCGGAAGTGCCACGGTCAACGGCGTGCTTGCGTCCATACCGCTATCCTTCGGCGGGTTATCGAGCTAGGGCGACGCGCCCACATACGCGGTCGACTGCACCTGATCGAGGTGGGCCAGGATTGAGTCGAGCTTTGATTGGTCCTGGACGAACTGGAGGATGGCCGACCAGTACGCCGCTTGCATGTCGGACGGCATCAGGTCGCCCGCATCGTAGCGCGCGATCTTGGTGTCGACCACGGTTTGGGCGAGGGACTTCGAGATTGCGTCGGGATAATCGTTCAGGCTCACCTGCTTGTTGATGGCGATTTTGCCACCGCCCCGCTTGACCCAAATATCCTGCGCAGCGGCCGTGGCCAGGTACTTCAGCAGCGCCCGAGCCTGTGGTGTGTCCTTTGTCATGACGAAGGCATCGCCGGCGACCACATGCGCACCGGCATTCGCGGTGTTCACATCCGGCAACGGGAAGACGGCGTAGTCGGTCCCGGCGGCTGGCTTTGGCGTGTACGCGTCGAGGAAGGAGGTGATGAACGAGCCCTGGTTGAACATGTAGCACTTCGGTGGGCTGGTGAAAAGACCCTGACCCCCGTCGCCAAAGGTGGTGGCAACCATGTATTGCTTGCCGCCGTAAACGTTGCTGTCGCCTGGGCCGAGGATCTGCTCGCCCCAGGTCGTCCAGGCCTGCTTGATCTCCGGGGAGGTCCATTTCTGCTTCCCCTGCCACCAGTTGTCGTAAACCGTCGGGCCGGACTGGCTCAGGACGATCTCCTTGACCCAGTCACTACCCGGCCAGCCAGAAGCAGCCTGGCTCTCCAGCGCCACACAATACGGCTTTCCGCCGTCAGCCTTGATCTTGGTCGTGAGGGCCGTCAGCTCGTCCCAGGTCTTGGGTACCTGGTAGCCCTTCGCCGTAAACGCCTTTGGGTCGTACCAGATCAGCCCTTTCAGCGCCGCCCACGCATAGAGCGTAACGAGCTTGCCGTTGACCTTTCCGAGGTTGATCCAGTCTGCTCCGTAGTTCGCGTTGAGCTGACTCATATCGAGCTTGTCATCGAGCGGGACGACCTTGCCTGTCTTGGCGAGCTTGATCAGCGTGCCGATGCCGGGGGCCGCGGTGACATCCGGCGGGTTGCCGGCGGCGATCTTGGTCTGGAGGATGGCATCGAGATCGCGGGTGGCTTCAAACGAGATCTTGACGCCCGTCTGGTCCGTGAACGGCTTCATCACAGCATCGAAGGAGTCCTTCTCGGTGCCGGTCCACGTCCCGAGGATGTGGACCGTTCCGCCGATCTTCCCCGATCCGGATGACGTCGCATTGCCGCACGCGGTGACACCCAGCGCGAGAATCGCCATCGCGCCCAAAACTCGGGTCAGCCTTCCCATTCGTTTCCTCCCTCCGATTGAGCCGCGAACGCGCGAGCATGATTGCGTGGAATCGGGCCGTTTCCGGCCACTGCTGCGAGTCTATGGAGAGGGCCTGTCTTTGTCAATTCCCCTTAACTCGTATTTTCTCGAGGTCGGCGAGGATCGCATCGAGCTGATCGGGCTGCGCGATATAGCGCACCACCCCTTTGAAGAAGGCTGTTTGCTGCGCGGTGCTCGCGGCGTCGACGAGGTCGAACTCGGGCGGGCTTGCCGCCACCACCAGTCTCGCGGCTTGCCGTAAGAGTGGATTCGGGTAGGCATCCAGGCTGACCTGCTGGTTGGCTGAGACCGCGCCGCCACGTTTGACCCAGATTTGTTGCGCCTCGGCGGTCGTAAGGTAGCGGAGCAGGTCGCGGGCCTCGGCCGAGTCCTTGAGCATGCCGAACAGGTCAGCCTCCACCACCTGGGCGCCGTGATAGCGCGGATCGATGTCCGGGAAGCCAACGGCATTGACGTCAGGCACCGGCTGCAGGTTCTTGAAGTCCTCGGTAAGAAACGAAGCTTGATGGTAGAGGTAACACCCAGGCGGGCTCGTGAACATGGGGCGAAACGCCGTCGCAAAGTTCGTCGAGAGCACGTAGGGAATACCGCCGTAGGTGAGCGTCGGGCTATGCACAAGGGCGCCAAACGACTGCCAGGCCGCCTTCATCTCGGGTGAGGTCCACGGTTCCTGGCCGGCGGCCCAGCGTTCGTACCTGGCCGGCCCGGCCTGGCGGAGGTAGAAGTCCCGAATCCAGTCGGCGCCCGGCCAGCCGGAGGCGGGCCCACTCTCCACGCCAATGCACCAGGCCGCCGCGTGCGTCGCGGACTCAATCTGCTGCGTGGCGGCCGTCATTGCGGTCCAGGTCGGTGGGGGGGTCCCGAAATCCAGCCCCGCCGAGGCCAGGGTCGTGGGGTCGTAGAAAATCATGCCTTCGATCGCGACCTTGATGAAGATGCCGACGAGCTTGCCGTTGACCGTCGCCAGCCTGAGCCAGGGCTGCCCATAGTCCGCTTTGAGCCGACTCAGGTCGACGACCTTGTCAAGCGGAAGGAGGGTGCCGTTCGTCGCCAGCTCAGCCATCTGCCCCGAACCGGCTAAGCCGGCCAGGTCGGGAGGCGTCCCGGCCTGGACCCGAGCCGTCAGCAAGGCGTTGAGGTCCCGGCTGGCCTCGTAGTCGACCGTGTTTCCGGTGCGGTCCTCCCACGGCTTGACCATGGCCATGAACGAGGCCTGCTCGTCCCCAACCCAGGGTCCGACAACGTGCAGATGCCTTCCGGCAGGCCCATGGTTCAGCGCCGTCCGGTCGCAGGCCGCCAGCAGGCCCAGGAGCAGTGCTAGCGAAACAACCCGCCCCAACCTGGTCCGCGGCACCGTTACAGGCTAGGCCGCGCCTTTAATCCGCGTCAAACGGTGCCGGCAAGTCCCTCTATTGACCGGCACTAGCACACCGGCATAGACTGACGCCATGGCAGGGGTCACATACGAGCACGTATACAAGCGCTATCCGGGCAACGTCGTCATCAACGACATGAGCGTCGAGATCAAGGACAAGGAGTTCGTCGTCCTGGTCGGGCCGTCCGGCTCCGGCAAGTCAACCGCCTTACGAATGCTTGCCGGCCTGGAGGAGATCTCCGACGGAAAAGTCTTGATCGGCGACCGCGTGGTCAACGATGTCGCCCCCAAGGATCGCGACATCGCCATGGTCTTCCAGTCCTATGCCCTGTATCCACACATGACTGTCTACGACAACCTCTCCTTCGGCCTCAAGCTGCGCAAAACCCCGAAGGCCGAGATCGATAAGCGGGTTAGGGAGGCGGCCGGCATCCTCGGCCTCGAGCCATATCTCGACCGCAAGCCCAAGGCGCTCTCCGGCGGCCAGCGACAGCGCGTCGCGCTGGGCCGGGCGATTGTGCGCCAGCCGCAGGTCTTCCTGATGGACGAGCCCCTTTCCAACCTGGACGCCAAGCTCCGCGTCGCGACGCGGGTCCAGATCCTCAAGCTGCACCAGCGGCTCCAGACGACCTTCATCTATGTCACCCATGACCAGGTCGAAGCCATGACCATGGGCGACCGAATCGTGGTCCTCGACAAGGGCATCGTGCAGCAGGTCGATACGCCGGCGGCCCTGTATCACCACCCGATCAACATGTTCGTCGCGGGCTTTATCGGGAGCCCCGCCATGAACTTCCTCACGGTAAAGGTCGGCGGCAACGGCCAGGCGGCCCTCCAGGGAGAGGGCTTCGAAGTCCCCGTGTCCGAGCGCGTGTTGTCCGAAGCCGGTGCCAAGCGCGGCCAGGACGTCATCATGGGAATCCGCCCCGAGGATCTCAAGGACGCCCGCTTCCCAGGTCGCGAGGACCTGCCGAAAGTGCGGTCCAAGGTCGAGGTCACCGAGAGCATGGGCAGCGAGAACTTCGTCTACCTCAATCTGGGCGGCAAGACGCTCACCTCACGGATGGATCCGCGCAGCGAGGACCTCAAGCCCGGACAAACCGCGGAGATCGCCGTCGATACCCAACACATCCACCTCTTCGACCCGAAGTCGGAGAAGGCGCTCGTCAGCGGAGGAAAGCCGGTCCAAAACTAGTCGCGCGGGAAACGCGACCGGACGGGAGGGCATGGTCATCCGAGTTGTGGCGGTCTCACCAAGGGGCAAGTCCTGTCGAAGTCGCCCACGCAGTTCCTCGGCCAACCGGCGGAGGACGCCGTCATCCAGGCACCGGGCGCCGTGGTCCATGAGCGCCTGGTCTTCAGGCGATTTAAGAAGCACCTCGTCGCCAACCCTGCCAGGTTCATAAGCTACGCGACGACCTTGGCGCCGGCTCGACGTCGGCGCCGATCAGCCGTTGAGGCCGTAGGTCTGTCGGACGTCCTTGTCGCGGTTCTTAAAAACCCCGAGAGCGGCCCCGATTGCGTCTCGCGCAACCGCGACGTGATCGGCGATCTCCGGCTCCTCCGGCGGTAGCATCCTCTCGAGCGTCGCAACGTCGGCGCGAAGCAGCTCGAGTCTCTTCCGGATCGCTTCCAGGCTGGCCATTAGTCGCTGACTGGCTCCGTCATGCTCTCATCGTAAATGTCGCCCGAGTTGAGGTGGCTGGAGCGCCTGAGCAAATCGTGAAAATGGCTGGGCTAACTGGTCAGGTCTAGCAACTCTTTGGGCAGAATGTTGACTAGGGCGAGGCAGATTCCAGGAGGGATTTGAGGCGGGCGAGATCCTTCTGGTTGGCACGACGCATCGCCGCGGCCATGAAGGGGGCAGCCACCCTGGAGAAGCCGGCCAGGTTGCCACGGTTGCGGAGCGTCATGCGCGTCTGGCCATTACCTACCGGCTCCCACGCGTAGGTCGTCTCCATCGGGAATGGGCCTTGCGCTGTCCGCATAACGAGCCGGCGGCCGGGAACTAGCTCGACCACCTCGTACGTGTAAGCGAGCCGGCGGCCGATGAACTGCGCGGCGAATGCAAGCCTGGAGCCGATGCTCAGGGGTGGCGGCGTCTTCCATTCGGTTGCCTTGATGTTGACGTACCACTTCGGCGCATTGGACGGGTCGCCAGCGTAGGCCGCGACCTGTATAGGCGGGCGATTGATAACGATCTCGGTGAGCACATCAACGGGCACGGGGGATTCCCTCCTTGTGATTAAGGCAGCCGGTCAGCCGGTCGAGCATCGCGCCCCATCCCTCGCGATGCGTGCTGGCCGCGTCATCTGGCAGCTGGGAATGGATGAGATGCAGGTCGGTCTCGTCGCTGCCGACAGGCTGGAGCTCGATGGTGACGAGGCTGGGAGTTGGACCCGTGTAGGGCGAGACCCAAGTGAAGACGAGGCGGCGCGGCGGATCGACTTCGAGGTACCTGCCCGTATGCTCGATCACACGGCCGTCGCCCTTCATCACGATCCGGAGTGCGCCGCCGACGCGGAGATCGACGTCGGCCTCGACAGTGCCTACCGGCGTGATCCACTCGCGCAGGCGCTCGGGGTCAGTCCACCAACGAAAGACCTCGCTGGCCGGCGCCGGCAAGCGACGGCGGATGTCGACGACGTGGGCGCCGATCATCGCCGTTTACTAGCGCGAAGCTTCGCCTCGAGGAGGTCGAGGCGATCCTCCCAGAAGCGCCGGTAGGTGCCGAGCCAGCCGGCAGCCGCGTCGAGCGGCGTTGGCTCGAGCACGAGGTGGTGCTTGCGGCCGTGAATCGTGCGCCGAACGAGCCCCGCGTCTTCGAGGACGCGAATATGCTTGGAGACGGCGGCCAAGGACATGGGATGTGCGGCGGCGAGCTCGGTTACCGTCGCAGCTCCTGGCCGGAGCTGATCCAGCACGCGGCGACGGACCGGATGGGCGATCGCGGCATAGACGGCGTCAAGCTGGCGGGCGTTATATTCAACCAATTGGTTGAGCTTACTCCGCCGGATATGTCCGGTCAAGGGGCCACTCTTAACTCGGCACGATGGTCCCCGCTCGCCTCAGATTCACGGCCTTACAGCAGGAAGCGGCTCTACGCCACGGAGGGACCGCCGACCGAAGGGGGCGAGCTGCGGTTGAAGGCGATGGCTGGGCCAACTGGTCAGGTCTGGCAACGGGAGGATCCCACCGGTCTTGATCATTGGCAGGGTGCGGATCATCAATTATTCCCACCGGTACGCCAGCAGACCCCTACTGGCCTGGTCCCTTCGGCCGAATTAACCAGAGCGCATTAGACTGGCGGCACCATGCGGTGCCCGCTCCGCCGGCTCGAGAAGACTACCGAACTTCGAGGAGGAATGCCGTGTTGAAGAATGCCCCCGTCAGAGCGTCCTTACCTGCCGTCGACATAGAGCGGGCGAAGAGCTTCTACGCTGAGAGGCTCGGCCTGACACCGTCGACGGAAGACAAAGGTGGGTTGCTCTACGAATGCGGCGATGGCACAGGTTTCGTACTCTTTTCTAGCCGCGGCGCTGCCTCCGGGCAGTACACGCAGGCCACCTTTCAGGTCGCGGACGTGACGGCCGAAGTGGTGGAGCTGAAGCGGCGCGGGGTGGCATTCGAGGAGTACGACTTCCCCGGCCTGAAGACCGTCGACAGCATCGCCAACCTCCCCAATGGCGCCCGCAGCGCGTGGTTCAAGGACAGCGAGGGCAACATGATTGCGGTGGTGCAGCGACCGACCTAGCTATCCGGCTGCTGCGGCACGGGTCGAGTCGTTCCTGTGACCTTCGGCCCGCGAGCTGCTCCGGTTGAGATCTCCGAACTCAGCTCAATGCCATTGGTCTCTACTACAACCAGGCGCGGCCCCACCGCGCGCTTGGAGGCCGTACCCGCGCCCAGGCTTTCACCGCCCGGGTCAAGGCCGAGCCTTCTGCTGAGCTCGCTTCCGTCCAGTACCGCGTCCGTCCTGACCGCATCGACAAGCTTGGCACGGTCACCCTGCGCTACCACAGCCGGCTCCGACACATCGCTCCCGTGATTAGAGTTTCCTCTCTAGGATGTTGAGGTGGACGGACTCAACCCTCAGGCCTGGCGTGACTTCTTTACGGTCGCGGGTACCGCGGCCGCAGCCCTGCTTGGCCTTGTGCTCGTGGCGATTTCGCTTCACCTGGAGAAGGTGGAAGGACATCCGCTTGTCCGCAATCGGGCCAGGGGCTCCCTACAAACGCTGGGACTCATCCTGGTTCTTTCCTTGGTCGCGCTCATGCCAGGCATAACGGCGTTCTGGTTTGGCGCGATAACCCTGGTGGTGGAGGCCGCCGGACTGGGCTTGCTGGCCTGGGGTCTGTGGACTGCCAACCGACAGGCGGGGAGCCTTCCATTGGGCGTGTGGCTGCGATCGATTCCCAATGCCCTCGTTCTTCTGACGATTGCGGCGGGAATTAGCCTCACTCTTGGCAAGGGCCCAGGCATCTACCTGATGGCACCTCAATTCATCCTGGTCCTTCCCGCGATGTTGTTCAGTGTCTGGAGCCTGTTATTCGCCCCGGAGCTACGGGCCCGAGCAACCGGAAAAGGGCCGAGATAATTGCGCGAGTTTGGCTGGGGCAACTGGTCAGGTCTGGCAACTCTACTTGCCAATCTCGAAGGCGTTGGCGAATCGCTCGATCTCGTCCTTAGTGATGCGAGCCTTGCGGGCCACCGAAGACCATCGCGATACCGCTCGCCGAACTTCGCCGACAATCTGGTCACGCGTGGCGCCGGAAAGGCGGTAAAACGGCGCCGTCTCAAGCACGATCTCCAGATCGGGAATCCGTAACGTGTCGTTGATCGCCAAGCTGTGTTCCAACTTCTCCGGAGACGGGTTAACGTCGAACGCCGGCGACAGTCGCCATCCTTTCCTGGTACGCAGGAAACCATGGTTGCGAAGATGATCGTCGCGATTCGCCGTGAGCACGTTGAACACGACGCGACGGTAGAGGTGCTGCAGATCGTCGACGATTCCAGCCGGATCAGAGAGGTTGACGATGGCCCGTGCCAGGTCAAGGTAACTCGCATTTTCATTGTCGCGCCTGCCAACCAGCGTCATCGCTGAGGCATAAAGACGCCGCGTACTGCCGATGCGGTCGAAGCGGCGGGCGCAGAAAGTCCGATACATCGACCCCGGCTGGAGCAGCCGGGTCTGTGGCACATCGATGCCAGCATCGCGGGCCAGGAGTGTTACCACGTACTCCCAACCGCCGACATCGTGTCGGTCCTCTCGGGAGGGGAACTTGGCGATCCACAGAGCCCTGTCCTCGCCCATGAAATTAGCTTTGGGGCGCGCCCCTCCTAGTGCGCTACCTGGAGCGATCAGCATCGCGATCCAGCGTTCGCCCTCGCTGGCGGTGCTTGGATGCCCCTTCTCCAACTCGCGCGCCAAATGTTCTAGGTCGCGCAGCCGCGTGCTCGGCGGAACTGAAAGCGGTTCGTCATCGACAAAGGCCCCGTCGCTCACCCGCGCGAGGCGCAACGCTCCCATCCGCGTCTGGTCGTTTACTCCGATCAAAAAGTCCCAGTCATCCAGTCGGCGCTGCCTTCGTTCCTCGCGACGCGCCGTTAGTGCCTCCCGGCGTTCGAGCAGAGTGCGACCCCAGCGATCAGGGGCGGCATCGGTGAAGATTCCCGGCAATGTCCCCTTGAACTGCTCGCCCTCGTAGAGAGGAAGAGAGGGGTCGAGGGCGAACGAATCTCGCGCGGTGAGCCAGCTGGGATCATAAGCAAACGAGATCACGCTTTTTGACCCCGATCGCTCCCGTCCAAGTGTTCCGATAATTCGCCGGGGGCCTGACTCCTGTGCATCCAGGTAAACGACGACCCGTTGGCGGCTGTTAGCCACCGGCCCGCCGCCTCGCGGGACTTCGCCGCGGCCGCCGGAGTCGAACATCCTGAAGCCGCTGGCCGAGCTCGTCGTCACGAGCTAGCTGATCGAGATCCGCCCCGAGTCCGAGTACGTCCAGAAGGCGCACCAATAACCCGAGGCTAGACGAAAGATCGCCTCGCTCGAGGCGCGCGAGGGTGATCCGCGTAGCGCCAACCCGCGCGGCCAGCTCGGAGAGTGAGATCCGACGCCGTAGCCGTGCAAGGCGCAGTCGCTCACCAAGCCCTTCGGCTCGGCGTTGACTGTCGGGAAAAAGGGGGCGCGCAGGTCGTGGCATGTATCATAGACTATACCCTAAGTGGCTTACGGTCTAATCTATCGATCATATAGCCTCGTGAGCTCGTCCCTCAGATAAGCCAAAGAAGATGATGATGATGGCATCGCCTGAAGGCGATTGGCTGGGGCGAAAGTGTCTGAGTTCAACACATAGTGGACAGATGTCTCAAGACATGCTGGACACCTACCGAAAGGAGGTGCCGGGATGGGATTGGAGCGCTATGTGGTCGACGCGGTGCTCATCGAGAAACGCAGCCCG
>JBDTEO010000033.1:0-48321 GCA_039922495.1 Candidatus Dormiibacter sp. | reverse complement strand
GCTGGTAATGATGCCGGCGAACCCACCGGCGTGGGTCCGATTCGTGTTCGTCATGGCGAGCGGCTGGCTCTGGCATGCCGACACCGTACTGCCGGCTGTGCCATATCTATCCGGGAACTTCAGCTAGACGTGCCCGCCGGACGGCCCAGATCATGGGCAGCCAACGGCGATTGACATTGCGCCGCAAATCGCGCGCATGGTCTCGGGTCGTGCACGGCCTACCCGACGCACCAGGCGGGTTCGCGCCACGAGTTGGAGGTTGTCGAGGTTGGCGACGGAGGCAATCCGGAGGCCATCTTCTCGACCAAGGCGCACCTCGGTAGAAAGGCCTCGAATGGTCGATGTGACCGGCGCGCTCATTACTGACTGAAGCAACTGTCCCATTGGATCTCGGCTGAGCACCACGATGGGACGCACCTTATCCAGTCGCGCGAGCCACACCTCACCACGGCGAGGGGAGCTACCGATCGGTTTCAGTTTCCGGATAGAGGGCTTCCCAGTCAGTTTCGTCAGCGATGCCGTTTGTCGCGGCCAGGTGACCGATGCGCTTTTCCGAGCCGGTCGGTGGGACCCGGCGATATGCGGCAATATCCTGGCGAAGGCGCTCAGCGTCGATTAGGCGTTTCAGGGCCAGGTCGATAACCTCAGAAGTTGAGCGGGCCGCTACCAGGGCGCGGGCTTGGTCGGCCTTCTTGCGATCCAGCGTGATTGTCACCTTCGCTTTCGCCATAGTACCTATACTACCACAAGGCCGTATATATTATATGGCCATTTTGAAGGCGATGGCTGGGTCAATTGGTCAGGTTTGGCAACTTTGGCAACCCAGGTCAGCCAATCGATGTCCACGGCGTTAGCTCGACTCCTTCGTTAGTCGTCAGCAGGCAGCTACGAGATCGGCTGCTCGACACCAGTCACCTTTCCACGGAGCCTTTTAACGGGCAAGGGTCGGCTCAACGGCTCGTTAGTCGCGTTAGTGGGCGATCAACTGGCGGCGACGGCGGACAGCAGCGAGGAGCCGTTGCTCGGTGTCCGTCCGCAGATTCCTTGGGTGCACTATGCGCTCATACTCGGCGGGTTCTCGCTGTGCGCTGTCATCCCGCCGCTCCTGAAGCTTGGAAGAAGCCCCTGGGATCGCAACGGTACCGAAGTCTATTGGGCTATGTGCCTCGCGGTCTTCGCGGGCTTTTTCTCTACGGCGTGCGGCTCTGCCTGGTGAGCCGGCTGTCGCTGCTTCGGGTTGATCGGGGTGAGCTTGTATTCGTCAACACGGTTGGCTTGCAGAGATCAATTCCCCGCCGATCTCTTGGTAAGGTCGTCATCGCTACCGTAAAAGTGATGAGCTGGAAATACGACATGAAATTTACCTATTACCTGTTTCTCGACGAGAACGGCAGAACGCTGCTCAAGCTCCCGGCTAAGTGGTGGCCAAAGGGGGGAATCGAAGGCCTTGGCAAGGCACTTGGCCTGGTCGTGACAGGGACCTTTGGAACCCTCGACGGGAAGGCGTTCCGGCGCCAGTTTCCGGGTTCCATCCCGTGGATCCTCGCTCATCCCATCTTGATCGTGCTCCTGTGCGCGGTGCTCGTCTTCCCAGCACTCATCGTTGTCATCTTATTTGCGTCAATCGTGACCGGGCACGACCTCTTTAGCGCGCGGCTGGGACTGGGTTCCTAAGCGCTCGCGGCTCGGCTGAGACGGCGCAGAGTCGCTCTGGGACGGGGCCAGCAGTGGGGAAGGCGATGGCTGGGGCAGCAGGATTCGAACTGCGCCTGCCAGCTCAAATCGTTCGCCCAAAAGGCCTGCAGGCGCGGACACATCCTAGGGGATGTATGTCGAGGGCTGTGCCAACTGATTTAAGTCAGCCGGAAGTTTCCGCAGGCGTCCGCTGGAGTCCACCAAGTGTCGCTGGTTAAGAGTCAGGCGCTCGACCAACTGAATGAGGTGGGGCGAACGTCCGGCTCCACCCCAAGCAGTCGGCACTAAAATTAGGTTATGCTTCCTGCTCTCGACCTGTTTTCGCCTGCCGCCCGGGCCTGGTTTTCGGCGGCCTTCGAAGCCCCGACGAAGGTCCAGATCGAGGGCTGGCAGGCGGTCGCGGCGGGCCGGCACACCCTGATGGCGGCCCCGACCGGCAGCGGCAAGACGCTGGCCGCCTTCTTCTGGTGCCTGGACCGGCTGGCCGCCGAACCGGTCCCGCCGGAGGCCGAGCGCTGCCGCGTCCTCTATATCTCGCCGCTCAAGGCGCTGACCGTCGACATCGAGCGTAATCTCCAGGCGCCGCTCCGAGGCATCTCACTCCACGCCGAGCGGCTCGGGGTGCCGATGGCGCCGATCTCGGTCGCGGTCCGCACCGGGGACACGCCCCAGCGCGAGCGGCGCCAGATCGAGCGGCGGCCGCCCGACATCCTGATCACGACCCCGGAGTCGCTGTTTCTCTTGCTGACCAGCGCGGCGCGGCAGATCCTGCCATCGATCCGCTGGGTGATCGTCGACGAGATCCACTCAATGGCCCAGACCAAGCGCGGGGCGCACCTGGCGCTGAGCCTCGAGCGCCTCTCGGCGATCACGAAGGTCGAACCCCAGCGGATCGGTCTTTCGGCGACCCAGCGCCCGCTGGAGGAGACGGCGCGCTTCCTCGGTGGAACCAACCGCCCGGTGACGATCGTCGACGCCGGTCGGATCAAGCGGCTCGAGATCACGGTCGAGGTGCCGGTCGACGACATGGCCAACCTCGAGCGCGGCGCGGACCTGTACAGCGGTCCCGCGGCGGCGATCGGCGCGCAGGAGGAGGCGCCGCGCCGCAGCATCTGGCCGGCGATCCATCCGCGGATCCTGGAACTGATCCGCGCCCACCGGTCCACCATCATCTTCGTCAACTCGCGGCGCCTCGCCGAGCGGCTGGCCGCGCACCTGAACGAGCTGGCCGGCGAGGAGCTGGTCCGCGCGCATCACGGATCGATCGCGAAAGAGCAGCGGATGCTGATCGAGGACGCGCTCAAAGCCGGTCGGCTCCCGGCGCTGGTGGCGACCTCGAGCCTCGAGCTGGGCATCGACATGGGAGCCGTCGATCTCGTCATCCAGGTGGAGTCGCCGACCAGCGTCGCCAGCGGCATCCAGCGAATCGGCCGCGCCGGCCACACCGTCGGCGAGCCGTCGAAAGGGACCATTTTTCCCAAGTACCGCGGCGACCTGCTCGAAACCGCGGTCGTCGTCGAGCGGATGCTGGCCGGCGACATCGAGACGACGCTGGTGCCGCGCAACCCGCTCGATGTGCTGGCGCAGCAGATCGTCGCCATGTGCGCCCTCGATGAGTGGTCGGTGCCGGCCGTCTCCGACCTCGTCCACCGGGCGTATCCCTTCAGCGACCTCGGGCCGCGGGCGCTGGAGTCGACACTCGACATGCTGAGCGGCCGCTATCCGTCGGATGAGTTCGCCGAGCTACGGCCCCGGATCGTCTGGGACCGGCTCGAGGGCAAGCTCCGCGGCCGGGCCGGCGCGCAGCGGCTGGCCGTGGTCAGCGGCGGGACGATCCCGGACCGCGGTCTGTTTTCGGTCAATTTACTGTCGGACGGCAAGCGGGTCGGCGAGCTCGATGAGGAGATGGTCTACGAGATGCGCCCGGGGGAGACGTTCGTGCTGGGCGCGACCACCTGGCGAGTCGCCGACATCACCAACTCCCAGGTGATGGTTACACCGGCTCCCGGTGAACCCGGGCGGATCGCCTTCTGGCATGGGGATGCGCTTGGGCGTCCGATCGAGGTCGGCCGGGCCCTGGGGCAGACGACGCGCGAGCTGCTGGCGCTGAAGCCGGAGGCGGCGATCGATCGGCTGCGCCAGCGGTCCCGATTCGACGAGCGCGCGGCCGCCAACCTGATGGCTTATCTCGCTGACCAGGCGGCGGCCACCGGCACCGTGCCGGACGACCGCACCATCGTGGTCGAGCGATTCCGGGACCAGCTGGGCGATTGGCGGCTGTCCGTGCTGACGCCGTTCGGCGCCCGCGTCCATGCGCCCTGGGCGCTGGCCGCCAGGGCACGCCTGCAGCAGGAACGCGACATCGACGTGCAGTCGATCTACACCGACGACGGCTTCGCCCTTCGACTGCCGGAGGCCGATGTGGCGCCGGATGTCGCCGGGATCCTGTTCGACCCTGAGGAGATCCGCGAGCTGGTCACCGCCGAGCTGCACGGGTCAGCGCTCTTCGCCTCGCGCTTTCGCGAGAACGCCGCCCGCGCCCTGCTGCTGCCGCGCCGCCGGCCCGGCGAGCGAACACCGCTGTGGCAGCAGCGCCAGCGCAGCCACGATTTGTTGCAGGTTGCCGGCAACCACCCGGACTTTCCGATCCTGATCGAAACCTACCGCGAGTGCCTGAGCGATGTCTTCGACATGGATGCGCTGCGCGAGCTGATGACCGCGATCCGGTCGCGCGAGGTGCGAACCGTGGTCGTCGACACCGACCGGGCTTCGCCATTTGCCTCGTCACTGATCTTTGACTACGTGGCGCAGTTCATGTACGAGGGCGACGCGCCGCTGGGTGAGCGGCGGGCGCAGGCGCTGACGCTCGACCGCGAGCTGCTCGCCGAATTGCTTGGCACCGAGGAGCTTCGTGAACTGCTCGACCCGCGCGCGATCGAGTCACTCGAACTCGAGCTGCAGGGCTTGCTCAAGGAACGCTGGCCGCGCGATGCCGATGAGGCGGCCGACCAGCTGCGCCGGCTCGGCGATCTCGATCTCGACGAGGCCGAGGCCCGCGGCATCATGGGCGCCTGGCTCGATGAGCTCGAGCGCGCGCGCCGCGCGGTGCGGGTCCGCATCGGTGGCGAGGAACGCTGGATTGCCGCTGAGGACGCCGGCCGCTACCGCGACGTGCTCGGGGTCACGCTGCCGGTTGGCCTTCCCGAGGTCTTCCTCGGCCGGGTTGACGACCCGCTGGCCTCATTGCTGGTGCGGTGGGCGCGCACCCACGTACCATTTACCAGCGCCGATCCTGCCGCCCGCTGGCAGCTGTCGGTCCGCGAGGTCGATGCAACCTTGCAGCGGCTCGCCGGGCGGGGCGATCTCGTTGCCGGTGAGTTCCGGCCGGGCTACGCCGGCCGGGAGTACTGCCATCCCGAGGTGCTGCGAACCCTGCGCCGGAAGTCGCTCGCCGCGCTGCGCCGCGAGGTCGAACCGGTGCCGGTCGAGACGCTCGGTCGCTTCTTGCCGGCGTGGCAGGGAGTCGGCGTCCAGGCCAGCAGCATCGATCGACTCGCGGAGATCGTCTTCCAGCTGCAGGGCCACGCGATTCCCGCGTCGGTCCTGGAGCGAGACGTCCTCCCGGCGCGGATGCGCGAGTATCGCCCGCAACTGCTCGACCAGTTGATTTCGATGGGTGAGGTCGTCTGGGCCGGCCGCGGCTCCCTCGGCCCGCACGATGGACGCATCGCCTTCTACCTGCGCGCGGATGCGCCACGCCTGATTCGCGAGCCGGTCCCCGCTGAGGGCGAGGTGCAGGCTCGCCTGCGCGCCCATTTGCAAAATCGCGGTGCCTCGTTCTTTCGCGAACTCTATTACGCGGCCGGGCAGGGCGATGAGGAGGCGATCCTCGACGCGCTCTGGGATATGGTCTGGGCCGGCGAGGTGACGAACGATACCTTCGTGCCCCTGCGCATGCTGGGGCCACGGAGCCGGCGGAATCCGCGGCGGCCGATGATGCGGCTCGGGCCTCCCGGAGCCGCGGGCCGCTGGTCGCTGGTCAATGATTTCCTACAGCCGGCGGTGTCGCCGACCGAGCATCTGCATGCCGTCGCCGGGATCCTGCTGCAGCGCTACGGCGTCCTGACGCGCGAGGCGGCGCTGGCCGAGGGCATCGCCGGCGGCTTCGCGGCCCTCTACCCGGTGCTTCGCGCCATGGAGGAGGCGGGAAAGATCCGCCGCGGTTATTTCGTCGACGGGCTTGGCGGTCTGCAGTTTGCCCTGCCGGGCGCGGTTGACCGGCTTCGGGCCGCGCGCGACGAGGAGAGCAAGGTCATCGCCCTGGCCGCGACCGACCCCGCGAGTCCGTACGGGACCGCGATCCCTTGGCCGGCTCGTGAGAGCCGGATGGCGCGCGCCGCCGGAGCCTATGTCGTCATCGACGGCGGCGAGTTGCGACTGTATTTGGAACGCGGCGGGCGATCGCTACTGACCGCAGGCGATGTGACCCTGTCCCACCTGCACGCCCTGGCCGCGGTCGCCGCCCGGGTCGACAAGCTCGAGATCCAGTCGATCGATGGGGCGCCGCCCAGGGAGTCGCCGTTGCAGGAGCTCCTGCGCGAGGCCGGCTTCGGTACCACGCCGAAGGGCCTGGTGCTCTGGCCCGAGCGCCGGCCCGTCCATGCCTGAAGGCGACACCATCTGGCGGACGGCGGCCGCGCTGCGCCGCCGCATCGAGGGCAAGGTCGTCACCGAGGCGCGGCCTGATCGGATCCGGCGGCTGGAGGGGCGGCAGGTGATCGGCGTCGAGCCAACCGGCAAGCACCTGATCATGCGCTTCGACGGCGATGTCGCCCTGCACTCGCACATGCGCATGACGGGGGCGTGGCATCTGTACCGACCGGGCGAGCGCTGGCGGCAGCCCGCGCACCGGATGAGGGCGATGCTCGCCTTCGATGACGTCGTCGGGGTCTGTTTTGCCGCTCCCGTCGTTGAGCTCGTCCGCGATCCGCGGCGATCTGTTGAGCACCTGGGACCGGACATCCTGGTCGAGCCATTTGCGATCGATGAGGTGATCCGGCGTGCGCGGCAGTCGACCAACGCGACGCTCGGCGAGTTGTTGCTGGATCAGCGGGTCTGCGCCGGCATCGGCAATATCTTTAAGTGTGAACCGCTCTGGGCTCATCGACTTGATCCCTGGGCCAAGCCCTCGACGCTCGACGATGGGCAGCTCGCCGGCGTGTATGAGACGGCGAGAACGATGATGCGGCGGGCGTTGGTCGGGCGGGGCTTTTCCGATCGGCACGCTGTTCACGGACGCGGAGGTCGGCCCTGTCCGCGCTGCGGAACGCCAATCCGGATCCGAGCCCAGGGCGAGCAGGCGCGACTGACCTACTTCTGCCCGCGCTGCCAGCAGAACAGCTCGAACCTCTCGTAAGATTTTTTGCGACAGACAACTGTCGCAAACATCAACCTTTGCCGTAGACCGGGACGGCGACGCCGGTGATCGCGTTGGCCGCGTCGCTGCAAAGAAAGCCGATCACCTGGGCGATATCCGCCGGGGCCACGGCCTTCTCCATGAGTTTTTCCGGCATCGACTTGCGATTGGCCGGGGTGTCGATGATGTTCGGGATCACCGCGTTGACGCGGATGCCATTGCCTTTCAGCTCGCTGGCGAGGACTTCCGTCAGCTTGATCACGCCGGCCTTGGCGATCGCGTAGGCGGCCGCGCCGCCCGCAGCGCTGACGCCCGAACGCGACGAGATGTTCACGATCGCGCCGGGGCTGCCGGCGGCCAGCATCCGGCGGGCGCCCGCGCGGCATGACCACCAGGCCGAGCCAAGATTTAGATTGATCATGAACGTGTAGTCATCGGGATTCGTCTCGACGACCTTGCCAGATTTAAAACCGCCGGTGGCATTGACCAGCCAGCGCGGCGTCCCGACCGCGTCGATCCGTCCCCAGAGTTCGTCGACCTCAAGTCGCGACGTCAGGTCAGCCGTGTCACCACGAACCATTCCGGGGTATTTGTCCTGCAGTCTCGAGACGTCGCCGCGCGAGCGCGCCACCGCGACCACCTGGTCGCCGCGTTTGGCGAAGACATCAACGATTGCGGTCCCGAGCCCGCCGGTCGCGCCACAGATGACGGCCAGGTCGGCCATGCTACGCCGCCTCCTTCAGTCGATAGCGAAGAAATAAGCACGATTCGTGCCGCCGAATGCTGGCCAGAGAAGCGCGCTTCAGATCTTTGCCGAAGTCGACGCCCTGGATCAGGCCGAAGTTATTTCCTTGACCAGCAAGGGCCGGCGAGACGGTCAGAAATAATTCGTCCACCAGGCCGGCCGCGACCAGCTGGCCAAACAGGCTCGGCCCGCCCTCGGTCAAAATGACGTGATTACCCTCGGCGTGAAGGGCTCGCATGACGTCAACCGGAGCAACTCGGTCACCATCAGATACTGCCAGGACTCGAGAGGCGCCGGGCAGGCGCGAACGCAGGCCTGCTTCGGCGGCCTTGGTCGTCAGCACCAGGGCGCCGGCCTGAAGCGCCCGTCCGGACGGATCCAGATCACCTCGCGCTGTCACGATCACCAGGGTGGGGTTTCCGGCACGCTTGAGCCTGGCGCGGAGGGCGCGATAGCCCTCAGCGGCATCGGGAAAAATATATTCGGGCGTCCAGAGGGCGCCTCGGCCTTCGGCGCGCACCGTCCCGGCGCCGACCAGGACGGCCTCGGCAAAGGCGCGCAGCAGGCCCATCACGAACCGGTCGGCCTGGTTGCGGCCGCTGATGATGCCACCGGAGGCCGCCGTCCCCGACTCAAGCGCGACGACGCCGTCGATCGAGCTGACGAAGTTGGCGTAGACGCAGGGCGGGTCGAGGGCCAGCGAGCCGTCATAGAGGCCGGCTAACTGGGCAGGCAGGCTGGCGCCGGAAGGTCCGGCGTCGTCGAACAACCGGGTCAGCGGCTTCAGATGGGGGACCCGTTGCCGGTGTCCCGGCGGCACATCGCGGTGAACTCCGTCCGCAGCTGCGGGTCCCGCTCGTAGTTGCCGCGCCAAAACGTCGTTCGCGTCGTCGACTCCCCCTCGCGGACCCCGCGCATCTGGGTGCACAGGTGCGCCGCCTCGAGGTAGACGGCGACGCCGTGCGCTTGCAGAATGCGACTCAATGTCTCGGTAATCTCGCGGCCCATCCGCTCCTGGACCGTGAAGCGTCGCCCAAAAAGGCGCACCAGCCGGGTCAGCTTCGAGATGCCGATGATGTGCTCGTGCGCGATGTAGCCGACGAAGGCGTGGCCGAAAAACGGAAACGCGTGATGCTCGCAAAGCGAATAGAAGGGAATCGGCCCTTCCACGATCTGGCTGATCTGGCAATCGGCGCCGCCATGGCACTCCGTGGGAAATGCCGTGACCAACTTCGAGTCGCCTTCGTAGCCCTCGGTCGAATCGAAGAGTGCGCGCAGATAGCGCCTCGGCGTCTTCTCGGTGCCCGGGGTATCGAGCCGCAGGCCCATGGCGCTGAGAATTTCGGCCATGTAGCCCTCGAAGCGGCGCCACTGGTCGTCAGTTATGGTGCGAGGCCGGATGCGGGCCCAGTCCGGGTCTTCGACGTCCTCGTCGTGCAGCGAGCCCAGGGTGCTGTCCCGCACTAGTTTGTTTGCGCCGCGTCCGGCGACACGCGGACCTCGATCTGGCCGTTCTGCACTCGCGTTTCGTACTGCACCTGGCTGATGGTAGCCGGGCCGCTTTTGACGGTGCCGCTACAGACATCAAACCGCGAGGCATGCCACGGGCAGATAACGTCGTTACCGTCCAGTTTGCCCTCAGACAGTGGCCCGCCGGCGTGGCTGCAGGTCTCGCCGATGGCGCAGATCTTGCCCGCCGTCTTGTAGAGCAGCACGGGAGTTTCGCCGGCCATGCCTTTCTGCAATTGGCCCTCGGCCAGCTGGGCGACCGGCAGGACGGGCGTAAAGTCCGTGGGCTGGTGCTGGAAGGCATAGTGATTGACGCCGATCCCGATGTTGAAGACCAGCTCGCCGCCCAGGAAGGCCGCCGAAATCACGAAGGCATAGCCGAGCAGGGCGATGACGATCGCCAGGCCGCGCCCACTGCCGGAAACCCGAATCACCAGCGAGATGACATACAGGACCAGCGCGGCGGTGTTCAGCAGTCCATGGGCGAGGCCGACCCGGCGCTCGCGATCGTAGGTCTCGTTCCAGTCGGTGTAGCCGGTGACGACCGCGCCGAGCGCCGCCAACACACCGATAAAGATCGTGACATCGGCAGCCGAGACCCATCCGTGCGTTCCCTTGATCAGCCAGATGACGTCAAACAGAATCGCCAGCGTCCACGCGCCCAGGGGAATGTCCGTAATGACGGGGTGCAGGGGATGGCCGAGCCAGGTGCCGTGCAACAGCGTCTTGAGCTCGCGACCCGGGCCACCGAGCGCCTTGTAAAAGCCGCCGATGACTTTCTGGAATGCGTCCGCCCACGGGTCGAGCCACCGCTGACGGTCGAGAAGGCGATTTACCACGCGACTCATGTCCCCTGCCTCCCTTCACTGATCCGACGCACGCGCAGCCTAATTCTAGGGTCCGGGCCTGGTTACGATTGGCGATCGAAGGCCGCGACCGGCGGCCGTGCCGGCGCCGACGTCTGCGGCACCTCGATCAGCGGGCCCTCGCCATTGGGCGCGAAGGGTGGCGCAAGCACTGGCCCAACCCGTTTGCGCTCCGGCATGCCTGCCGCGGCCAGAATCTCGTCCTCGCCCAGGGTGTCGTGCCGCAAGAGCGCCTCGGCGAGGCCGTCGAGGCGGCGCCGATTGGCGGTTATGAGCGTGATCGCGTGCTGGTGGCACTCGTCGACGATCCGTCGAACCTCTTCGTCGAGGAGTTTCGCCGTTTCGTCGCTGAAATGCTCGACACCGCCACTGCCATCCGGCATCGGCGTGATATTGATCGGACCGAGCTTCGGCGACATGCCCCAACGGATCACCATCGAGCGGGCGATCTGATGCACCTGTTGTAAATCCGACTCCGCGCCGGTCGTGATCGTGCCGTAGGCGACCTCCTCGGCCGCTCGGCCGCCGAGCGCGCCGATGATCCGCCCGCGCAGGTAGCTCTCGGGATAGTTATATCGATCGTCGATTGGTTGGCTGTAGGTCACGCCCAGGGACATGCCGCGCGGCACAATGGTGACTTTCTTGACTGGATCAGCCCCGGGGATCAGCAGCCCCATCAGGGCGTGCCCGGACTCGTGGTAGGCGATCAGGCGACGCTCGCCCACGCCCAGGATGATCGGCCGTCGCAGGCCGAGCACGGACCGCTCGATGGCTTCCGTGAAGTCCTCCTGGGCAACGGCACTCCGGCCCTTCCGCGCCGCGATCAGGGCAGCTTCATTGATGACGTTCCGTAGTTCGGCACCGACGAATCCCGACGTCGCACCCGCTATTTCGGCGAGGTTGGCGTCGGGGCCAAGCGGCACCTTGCGGGCGTGGATACGCAGGATCGCCTCGCGACCCGCCCGGTCCGGCGGCGAGACCGTCACTCGGCGGTCGAATCGGCCGGGGCGGAGCAACGCCGCGTCGAGGATCTCGGCGCGGTTGGTGGCGGCCAGGACAACCACCTGTTCGGTGGGCGTGAATCCATCCATCGCGGTCAGGATCTGGTTGAGCGTTTGCTCGCGTTCGTCGTTGCCGCCCAGGTTCGAGCCGGCACTGCGCGATCGCCCGATGGCATCCAACTCGTCGATGAAAATAATGCTCGGGGCCGCGGCTTTCGCCTGGGTAAAGAGATCGCGGACGCGTGAGGCGCCAACGCCGACGATCGCCTCGACGAACTCCGAGGCTGACAGGCTGAAGAAGGGCCGATTGGCTTCGCCGGCGACCGCGCGGGCCAGGAGCGTCTTCCCGGTCCCCGGGGGACCGATGAGCAGCACCCCGCGCGGGATGGTTGCCCCCAGGCGTTCGTATTTGGCGGGTGTCTTGAGGAAATCGACGACCTCGGCAAGGTCGGCCTTGGCCTCGTCGATGCCGGCGACGTCATTGAACGTGATTCTTGCCCGGGCGTCGGACGCGTAGAGCTTGGCCTTGCTCTTGCCGAACGCACCCAGGATCCCCCCGGCGCCGGCGGCAGTGGCCCGCCGGCTGATGTAGAGAAAGGCGCCAACCAGCAGCAGGACTGGACCAAAGCCAAGCAGGAGGCCGAGGAGCGGCGATTGGCCTGACCCCGGGGGGTGAGCCGTGACGGGGACATGGTTTTGCGCCAGCATCGCTTCGAGATCGGCCTGGGCAAAGACGGGTCGCTGGGTCAAAAACAGGACTCCGCTGGTCGAGCCGGATTTCACCGACTTCTTGAATTCGCCCTGAAGCGCATTGTCCTGGGCGTTGAGCGCCTTCACGTTACCGGCCTGCACCTGCTCGATGAAGGTGCTGTAGGGCACGGTGACCCGTTTGGGACCACCTGACAGCGCGAACATCAGGAACCAGTTGACGGCGAGGCCGACCAGCAGGATGGTCAGAAATCGCCGGTTGCGCCATATGGGCGTCACCGCGGGTGACGGCGGCTTGACGGCTGGATTCGAGCCCACTACTCCCTACTACGAAGCGGCCGCTCGTTAGATCATTCCACCGGCTGGTATGCCATCTGATGCATCCATCCGCCTCGGAGGCCCGTACTTATCGGCATGGTCTTTCGTTTTCGACGGCTGCTCTGGCGATTCGGGTTGATCAAGCTGGAACGACAACGTTGCTGGCGAGAAATCTCACAGATGACGGCGCAGCTCGCCCCCTCGCTCGCGGCCAACGACAGCCGGCCACGACGACAGCGCTCTGGCTAGTCCGCGGAAAGGCTCACTGGCCTAGGCGTCCGTCGATCCGCTCGCGCAACAGGTCGACGTGACCCATGTGGCGGGCGTACTCCCCGATCATTCCGACCAGCACCTCGCGCAGCAACATCGGCCGTCCACCGCTGCCATGCTGATTCAAGGGATCGTCGCCGGTGATGTCGAGACTGGGCGCCTCGGCCACGAATCGCGTGGCAAAATCCACCTCCGCACGCCAGGCGTCCCACGCCTCCGCAACCACCTGGGAGTCGGGAATCGCGCCATCAAAATCACCGTCACGATCGGTGTCGGAGCAGAACAGCCGGGGCACATCCTGGCCCGCCATCATCTTCCGGAACGTCCCACGCTCCACCTCGGCCAGGTGTCGCACCAGCCCCAGCAGCGACATCGTCGACGGCTCGACGGCACGTCGCGCCATAGACTCCGCATCAAGACCTGAGCACTTCAGCTCCAATGTGAGGCGGTGACAGCGCAGGGACTCGACCAGCGTGGTGCGCTCGTCTCCCAACCTTGGTCCGTTCTCACGCGGGTCGGCGGCCGACGGCTTGCCGTCGGCGGTGAACATGTCGGCTCGTCGGCTCGTGGCCATGGACCAATCATCGGCGATTTGCATAGCCGCCGACAAGGGATTAACGATACCTGCACTCAACCAGCGCGGTGCCCCCGGGGCGTTGCTCGAACTCTTAGAGTCAGAGCGATGCCAGCGTTAGACGGCCACCAGATCACGATCACGCATCCGGACAAGGTCGTCTTCCCCGACGATGGCATCACCAAGGGCGATTTGGTTTCCTACTACGAGCGCATCGCCCCGCGGATGCTGCCGTTTACTCGCGAGCGGCCGCTGCACATGAATCGCTTCCCGGATGGCATCGGCCGCTTCGCCATCCAGCAAAAGCGAATCCCCGACTCCTTCCCTGCCTGGATCCATCGAACGACCGTGGACCTGCATAAGGGTGGCACGATCACGCACGCCGTGATCGACGACGCCGCCACCCTGGTCTACCTGGCGAACTACAACATGGTCACGGCGCACGTCTGGCTGTCGCGGGTCGCGCACCCGGAACAGCCCGACGAGATTATCTTTGACCTGGACCCGGCGGACGAGGACTTCGGCCTGGTGCGCGAGACGGCCCTCGCGCTGAAGGCGTTGCTCGAGGAACTGACCCTGGTCCCCTTTGTGAAGACGACAGGATCGCGGGGCCTTCATGTCATCGCCCCGATCGTGCCCGGACCGAGCTTTGAGGCGGCCCATGGGTTTGCCGACGCCATCGGGCAGCGGCTGGCCGCGAGCAATCCGAGACATCTGACAACCGAGTTTCTGAAGCAAAAGCGCGAAGGCCGGCTCTTCATCGACCTCAATCGCAATGCCTATGCTCAGACCACGGTGGCCGCCTACGCTGTTCGAGCCAGGCGCGGGGCGCCGGTGGCCGTACCGGTCGCCTGGTCCGATGTCGAGCGCGAGGATCTCCGTCCCGACGGCATCACGGTTCGCAACGTCTGGGACTGGCTCGACCAGCATGACGATCCGTGGCAGTCGATGGAGCGCTCGGCAACGGCGCTGCCGGCACTCCCTGAATCAGATCGTCCCGACCGTTCGGGCCGCCGCCGGGGCGTGGCTCGTTAGGATCAGTCCGTGCCCGAGAGCGCCAGGTCGATCAGCGTGACGCGACCTGGCGGTCGAAGCCTTGAGGTCCTGCTCCAGGGCCGGGCGAAAGACCGGCCGCTGCTGTTCCACGGCGGCACGCCGAGCGCGGCGGTTGCCTACACGCCGATGGCCGACGCCGCCACCAGGGCCGGCCTGCAGCTGATCACCTACTCGCGACCGGGTTATGCCAGCTCGACGGCCCAGCCCGGGCGATCGATTGTGGACGCTGCCGCGGACGTCGCGGCCATCCTCGACGCGATCGGCGCGGAGCGCTTCGTGACGGCGGGGTGGTCCGGCGGCGGGCCACACGCCCTGGCCTGCGTCACGGCGCTGCGAGACCGATGCCTGGCGGCGGCGACCATTGCCGGTGTCGCGCCCTACCCGGCGCAAGGACTGGACTGGATGGCGGACATGGGACCAGAAAACGTCGACGAGTTCTCGGCGGCGATCGCGGGGACGGAGACCTTGAGCCCGATGCTGGAGCGGTTCGCCGCCGACCTGGCCGACGTCCAGGGTGATCAGGTCGCGGAGTCGCTTGGTGGCCTGGTCTCCGAGGTAGACAAGGCGTCACTGACCGGCGCGTTCGCCGATTACCTGGCCATGTCATTCCGGCGTTCCGTGTCGGCCGGCATCGGCGGCTGGCGCGATGACGATCTCGCCTTCACCAGGCCGTGGGGTTTCGACCTGGCGACGATCGATCGCCCGGTGGCCATCTGGCAGGGCGACCAGGACCGCATGGTGCCCTTCGCGCATGGAGCCTGGCTCGCGGCGCACCTCCCCGGCGCGCGCGTCCATTTGAGTCCGGGACAGGGCCATCTTTCGCTCGCCGTCGGGTCTTTCGAACGCATCGTCCTGGACCTGGCATCGCTGGCCGGCGATTGAATCCGGTCGGGCGATCGGCGGCCGCCACCAACCGCCTGGCAAGACGGGCGACGCGACACCCGGCCTACAAGGCCCTGGCGCGGGCGGCCTATGTCCTTCGAGCCTTTCTCTACGGCTTCATGGGCCTTGCCGCGCTTCGAATCGCGATCACAGGCGCCGCAAGGAACGCTGACCAGCAGAGCAGCTTGATCGCCATCGCCGGCTTTTTCCTCGGCCGGATCCTCCTGATCGCCTGCGTGGGGTTCCTCGCCGCCTATTCTCTCTGGGGATTCATCCGGGCGATCTACGATCCGCTTCAGCGCGGCGATGATGCCAAAGGCGTTGCCACCCGGGTGGCCTTCGCCTTCAGTGGCTGCGCCTATCTCGGACTGACACTTTTTGCCATCGGCCTCCTGACGCACGGGGCTGACAGCCATCATCCGGATGAGATCCAGCAACTGGCGGAGCGCGTCTTGCGGGCGCCCGCCGGGATCGTGCTCGCCGAGGTCGCGGGACTGATCGCGATCGCGGCCGGCCTCGGCCAGCTCTACGAGGCCTACCGAGCGACATTTCAACAAGACCTCAAGCGTCGCCAGATGTCCAGGGACGAACAGCGCGTGACCCAGGCTCTGGGCCAGTTCGGTTACGTCAGCCGCGGCCTGGTCTTCGTCCTGATGGGCTGGTTCATCCTGCTGGCCGCGCTGCAGCACAATGCCCGGCAGGCGCGCGGATTCAGCGGGATCTTCGCCTACTTACTGACGCAGCCGTACGGCCGCCCCATCCTGGGCATCCTGGCGCTGGGCTTCATCGCGCTCGGCGTCCACAGCCTCGCCCTGGCGCGCTACATCAGGCTGCCCGGGGACCGGCGCTAGGCGATTCGAGCCCAGCGCGGCTGATTCCGTCGATCATCCTGCGCCAGCCACAGGTAGAGACACACCGTCAGCGCGATCAGATCGGTGAGGACGCCGGGCACCATCAGGATGCCGGCGCCGATCTGCTGGTCAATCAGCGGCACGCCCGAGAACGACGCCGGTGCGAAGCCGAGCACCAGGCCCAGGATCCGCACCTGGGCCGAAGACAAGAACAAATAGGCGACTCGGCCGAGGTGCGAGAGCGGGGACGGACGCCCAGGTTGGCTGATCACCTGGGTCCAGAAGGCGTAGCCGATCAGGACGACGGTGAGCTCCGCGATCGATCGGGCCAGGCCCGACGCACCCATCAGCCGATAGACCGGCGGCAGGTAGGCCGCGACCAACGCGACACTAAAGAGCAGAAATGCCGCGACCGATCGCGACTGTCTCGGCATTACGCGTTGACCCGGGCGATTGAAAAGGCGCGCAAATCGCGCCGACGGCGCGCCCAGCACCAGCAGTGGGCAGGCCACCATCAGCAGCAGCAGCAACTGCAACGTTCGCAGCCAGAACCGCTGGGCCGCGACCACCTCCCCGAACCCGGCCACGATGGCCACCAGCCCGAGGCTGATAACAAACGCCATCGCCCTCCAGCGCCGGACCGTCCAACTGCGACGCGGACCGTAGAGCCGGAGCGGTCGACGGCCCGCCAGGAAATACGCGCAACCGGTCGCCAGGCAGAGCGCGGCGATGATCATGAAAGGATTCTCGCCAGTTGGGCGTCGAGCACGGAGCCCGACATCTGGCCAACCTGGAGGACGGAGACCACTCCCGACCGGTCGATGAAAACGGTGATCGGCAGGCCGATCGTGACACCGTAGGCGGCAGCGATCCGCCCGTCCGGGTCATACACAGCGGGAAAGCGCGCGCCAACTTTCTTCAAAAAGCTCGTGATCGCCCTGGCATCGGTCTCGCGGTAGTTGACCGCGAGCACCGTCAGGCCGCTCGCGGCCCAGCGGTCGCGGGCGCGCTGGATCAGCGGCATCTCATCCTGGCACGGACCGCACCAGGTCGCCCAGAAGTTGACCAGCACCGGCTTGCCGCGGTACTGGCTCAGTCGAACTCGCGAACCATCGGGACTGGACGAGCTGAAGTCGGGGGCCGGCGCCCCAAGGCGCGCCGGTCCGGCGGCGACGCTGACCTGGATGGGGGCCACTGCCTTCGGCTGGACCTGAAGCACGATGAGCGCGATCAGCGCGGCGGCCAAAAGCAGGGCGCCGAGCAGCCGGGCACGCGTCAACCGCGGCCAGCGGACTCGCGGCTGAACACCGGCGGTCGCGTTCAGCGTGGCAGGACGGCGGCGACCGCCGCGATCCCGAACAGCAGGGCAAGGTAGGCGAGCGAGAAATGGAAAAGCCGCGCCGCCCACGTAACGCCCTCGGTGACGACAACACGAATCGCCATCCAGAGCATGGCGCCGCCGAGCGCGAACGCGGCCACGCCGTAGACAGGTCCGAGCCAGATCGACGGGACGGCGCTGACCGCAAGCAGCAAGAGGGTGTACGCCACGATGGCGCGCCGGGTTGTGCGGTCACCGGCAACCACAGGGAGCATGGGGACCTGGACCGCGCTGTACTGCCGCCGCAGGAGCAGCGCGAGGGACCAGAAATGCGGCGGCGTCCAGAAAAAGACCACCGCGAACAGCGCGAGCGCCAGCGGGGAGAGCGATCCGGTCACGGCAGCCCAGCCGACCAGCGGTGGAAAGGCACCCGCCGCCCCACCGATGACGATGTTCTGCCGGGTCGAACGCTTCAGCCAGACGGTGTAGACGAGCACATAGAACAGGCCGCCGGCCATGGCGAGTGAAGCCGCGAGCCAGTTGGTCGCGAGCCCGAGCAACAGGAAGCCGCCAAGGCTCAAGCCGAGACCAAAGAGCAGGGCGTGATTGGGGCGAATCCGTCCCGCCGGCACCGGCCGGGTGCAGGTCCGTGCCATGACGGCATCGATGTCGCGATCGAACCAGCAATTGATGGCGCTCGCCCCGCCGGCAGAGCAGGCGCCACCGGCGAGGGCGGCCAGGCTGAGCGACAGGCCGGGCCACCCTTTCGCGGCGGTGATCATCGCCGTGTATTCGGTGATCAGGAGCAGCACCATGATGCGCGGCTTGGCAAGGCTCAGGTAGTCGGCCAGGACGCCACGAGCGATGCGCCAGCGTGGCGGCGCCGCCGCGACCAGGACGTCCTGCGCTTCAGCGATCACGTCGCCATCACCGCGTCACCGGTTCGACCCGCGGGGGCGCCATCGCCACCGCTTTGCGATCCTCCTCGCGGAACCAGAGGGACAGACAGGTGATGAACACGATCGAGTAGGTGATCGAGCCCGGCACCCACATGATGCCGCCGCCGAAGACCTGGTCCGTCAGCGCCGAGATCCCACCCGGACGCGCGGGCAGCGCCGCATACGCATAAAACGGTACGGTCGCGAAGGACAGCACCGCGGCCAGCGCCCAGGACTGGATCGTGCCCAAAAAGACATACGCGACACGTTGGAACTGGCTGAGACTGGCTCGGAAGGGCGGCTGGTCAATCAGCTGCGCCCAGAACAGGATGCCAAACCCAAGAAAGAGCGCATGCTCCAGATGGTGCACCGTGTGGTTGCGCAGGGTCAGGTCATAGGCTCCCGGCCAGTGCCAGACCCAGAGGTTGGCGCTCGAGAGCAGAAAGGCGCCAACCGGCGCGCTCATCCAGAGGAAAACGCCACGCGGGCCTTTCAACCAGGTCGCCTTGAGGGCGGTGCGCGCCATCGGACGGCGGACTCCGAGGGGCAGTCCCCGGAAGATCTGCATCCAGGGCGCGGCCACCACCAGCAGCGGAGCAGCCACCATGATCAGCAGCAGGTGCTGCGTCATGTGGGCCCAGAACAGCTGGCGAGCCAGGCTCTCCAGCGGGGTATCGAGCGCGAGCACGATGACGGCCAGCCCGGCCCAGAACGCCAGTCTGCGCCACCGACCCGGCGTGTGGGCGAGCTCTCGGCCACCCCACAGATACAGGATGGCGGCCAGCTCGACGCCGAGCAGAACCAATGGTTCGATCGGCCAGGTCAGCGGATTCATCCAGGTCATCCGTTACCCCCCACCCCAACCCTCCCCCACAAGGGGAAAGGGAGACGCATGATCATGCGACGAGGTATAGGAGCAGGTAGTTGATGACGCCGACGCCGGCGAGGAACAGGAGGATGCGACCGAAGGCGGCGGCGGACTCGGGCCGAATCACGGTATCGCCGGCCGGACCCGCCTGCGCGGCCACCGTGGTCAGCCAGCCGACGGCGAAGAGCAGCTGAATCAACCAGGATCCAGTTAGTCCGCTAAAGACGCTCGGATAACCGCCCTCTGTCAGCCCGAAGCCCAGGTGCCACATCGCATACCCCTGGAAGAGGCAGGCGGCCGCGCCAAGGATGAGCGCAGCAGGCCCGAGCGTGCGTGCCAGCATCGTCCGCGGCGTACCCGCTGTGATGCCAACGAAGATTACGGCAGTCGCGATCGCCAGCAGGAGGACGACCAGTCCATAGGCTCGGTTGGGCCGTGTCAGGCCCTGCATGATCCAGGCCTGATTGTTGTTGAGCGCCCGGAGGTAGAAGAAGGCGAACCACCAGGCGGCAAAGTAGAAGAGGTCGGCCGTCAGGAACAGCCAGACCCCGGCCGAGACCACCCGCGCGTCGAGCCGGATTTCATCGGCGGGAAGAACGTCGAGGGTGCCCGTTCTATGCGCCACTCGTCACCCCTCGAATGCCACCGAAATCCGCGACCGGTCGGGCATTGGGCATGCCGTAGTCATACGGTCCACCGGTGATCACGGGGACGCGATCGAAGTTGTGGGCCGGCACCGGCGTGGGGACCTGCCACTCCAGCGACCGTGCGTGCCACGGGTTGGCCAGGGCCCGGCGGCCGCTGAACGCGAGGGCGTAGACGAGGTTGCCGGCGAAGAGCACCATCGAGCCGAACAGGAAGAACGCCGAAACGCTCACCCAGATGTTGAGGCCCTGCAACGCGGGGTTGTACTGGGCTACCCGGCGCGGCATGTTGAGGAGCCCGATGATAAACAGAGGGAAAAACGTCGAGTTAAACGCAACGAACATCCACCAGAAATGGAGCTTGCCGATCGTCTCGCTCATCATCCGGCCGGTCATCTTCGGGAGCCAGTAGTAGACCGCCGCCATCAGGCCGAAGATCTCGCCGCCCATGATGGTGTAGTGGAAGTGGGCCATCGAGAAGTAGCTGCCATGCAGGGTGACGTCGGTCGGCACGTCGGACAGGTAAACGCCCGAGATCCCGCCAATCAAGAAGTTGACGAGAAATCCCATGCAGAACAGCATCGGGACTGAAAACCAGATGCGCGCTCGCCACATCGTGCCCAGGACGACCAGAAAAATAATTCCCGTCGGAATCGAGATCAGCTCGGTCGACAGCGTGTAGAAGGGCCGGAGCACCGGGGCGATGCCGCTGACAAAGAGGTGATGCTGCCAGACGAACCAGCTCAGTAAGGCAACCCCGAACAGGCCGACGACCCCCGTCCGATAGCCCCAGAGCGGCTTGCGCGCGAAGTGGGGCACGATCTCCATGACGATGCCGAAGGCCGGCAGGATGAAGATGTAGACTTCGGGGTGGCCGAAGAACCAGAACAGGTTCTCCCAGAGGTAGTTGCTGCCGCCGTTCGAGCTCAAAAAGAACGACGTTTGCACCGACCGGTCCATGGCGAGCATCACGATCGCGGCGGTAAGCACCGGCGCCGCCAGCATGCCGAGGATCGAGGTGGTGAAGATTCCCCAGACGAAGATCGGGAGGCGCGTCCAGGTCATCCCCGGTGCCCGGAGGGTGATGATGGTCGCGAGCATGTTGACCCCGGACACGACCAGTGCCAGGGCGATCAGGCCGAAGCCGACGATGTAGCTGTCCATCCCCTGGCCCGCCTGCTCCGAGAGTGGCGGGTAGCCGGTCCAGCCGGTCGGGAAGCCACCCCAGAAGGCCGCGACGGCCAGGATGACCGCGGCGGGCGGCACCAGCCAGAAGGAGAGCGCCTCGAGCCGCGGGAACGCCATCCGCCGGGCCCCGATCATCAGCGGCACCAGGTAGTTGCCGAAGGGCCCGACGATGACGGCGCTGGTGATGAAGATCATCATCACGCTGTGAAGCCCGATCAGGGCGATGTACTGGCCGGGCGGCGTGATGCTGGAATCGGGAACGAGCAGGCTGCTCCGGATCATCATGGCGCCGATCCCGCCCAGCAGCAGCATGATCAAGATCGTGAACAGATATTGCAGGCCGATCACCTTGTGGTCGAGGCTGAGGCGGAAGTAGCGGCTGAGCCCCGCGTCCGGCTCGCTCTCGCTGATCGGGGTCACCGGCCAACCGAGCAGGCGGGTGAGCGGATAGTTCAGAAAGCCCATGCCAACCAGGAATGCGGCCGTCGCGACGGTATACCCGAGGATGACGCCGGTGTTCTGGTCATCGAAAAGTCCGAAGACATTGCCCAGCCAGACACCAAAGAAATAGCCGGGGATGGCCAGCAGGAGACCGGTGATCGGATTATTCGGAATCAGCATCCGGCGCTCGCTCATCAGGTTGGCGGTGACCATGCTCAACTCCCTTTGGTCAGTGGATCTGGGAAGTAGAACGGTGCATAGCTGGGCACCGCCTTCTGAATGTCGGTGAAGCTCTGTTGCTGCTGCTGGATCCAGCTGTCAAAGTCACTCTGGCTGACGACCTTGCCGGATGAATCGGCCATGGCGCCATGCCAGAGCCCACACAGCTCGGCGCAGCGCACCTGGAAGCTGCCGAGCTTCTGCGGCGTAACGTGGATCACGTTGTCCACGCCGAGATTGGCGTCGGCTTTGACCCCGAGCTGGTAGGCCCAGAACGAGTGCACCACGTCCAGCGAGGTGACGTGCAACTCCACCGGTCGGTCATTCGGCAAATACAGATGGGTGGTCTCGACGCCGCCATAGTCCTGGTAGCGATAGGTGAAGTACCACTGCTGCCCGATCACCTGGATTTGCAGCTCCGACCCCGACCCTCCGGCCGTGCCACTGCCGGTCTGACCGCCCGACTGGCCGATCGACCGTCCCGGCGCGCCGACCGCCTGGGCTACGTTGGAACTGGCCAGCGAGGTGATGCCGACCAGCGCTAAGAAGAGAACGAGGATCGTGCTCCCGGTGATCCAGGCGATCTGGATCGGCGTGTTGCCCAGCATCGGTGGACCATCGACGAGTTCGGGGCCCCGATTGCGAAACGCAAAGGCCGAGTACACGATCATCAGGACCACGCCAATGAAGATCGGTGTCGCGAGCGCCGTCATCAAGGTCATCGTCCGGCTCTGATCGGCCCCCTGGATCGACTGATCGCCCGGGGGAATGTGAATCTGGAGAGCCACGATCACGCCGACGATGGAAAGAACCAGCCAGATGGTCAACAGCCGTAAGGCATGGGGCCGGTCAGCTTCGTGGATGCGGATGGTTTTCACGGCTATGAGACGATCAACTCGCCACCCATGTAGCCGAGCGTCGACATCGGGCCACCATTGTTGAAGACCGTCTTGGCGGCACACGGGACAAAGCACTGCCAGTGGTAGACGCCCGGCCCATGCGTTTTAAAGGAGAACGTGATCACATTCGTGCTGCCGGCGGGCGCATTCGCATTGACGCCGAGCAATGGGACGAACACGCCAAGGTCCGGGACCGCGAAGGTGTGGGCAGCCTGCGTCGGATCGATCGAGGTCATGTCGCCTTCCTGCGGGTTGCCCTTGTCATCGAAATAGGTGACATGGAGCTTCGCCCCGTCCGTGCCCTGGACTTCCCCCCAGAAGGGGTTGCGCAGGCCCGATGCGCCGTCTTCCTGGTCGATCGTCATATTGATGGTCGCGTTGGCCGGCACCTTGAGAATCGTTGTCGGCAGGTAGGCGACCCAATCCGGATGGGGATCGTTGGGGCGTGGCCACTCCAGGGCCTGGTTCACCGCGGCGACGGTTTCAAGGTGCACATCGGCGCTCCGGGCTGCGAGGGTTCCCGGCCGCTGCAGCATGAACAAGCCGACAAAGGCAACGATGCCGATCACGGCGGCAACCACCGCGCCGGCGACGATCAACAACCTGCCGACCATTCGATCCGTCCCCTTTCGAGTGGTAAGTGACGACACCGGTCCTAGTGTGATGCCCGCACCGGGCGCGGTAAAGGGCCGGAAGATTACAACTTTGTCAGAAAGCTCATGAAGCCGGCCCCACCGGCTTGTTGCAACGCAACCTTGGTGCCACAATCGCACCGTGGGAGTCGTCGAAACGCAACCCGAGGGTCGCGGCCCCGCGGCGGTGATCGCCGCGGTGATCGTGCTGCTGGTCGCGCTTGCCCTGTTGTTCTACGGCCTCGCCGGCCTTCACTGGTTCGGGTTCAATTCGCCCCCCAGCGTTGGCACGGCGCCGTCGGTCACGCCGACCCCGGCCGCGTCACCATCTGAATCCGCCGCCGCATCGCCGACCGCCTCGGCCAGCCCGTAAGTCCCCGCGGGCCGCGCCTCGGTCAGCACGATCTCGAACTGACTTCCACGGCCGAGCTCGCTGCGCGCGCGGACCGTTCCCCCGTGCGCCTCGGCGATCGTCTTGACGATGGCCAGCCCGAGGCCCGTTCCACGGCCGTTACGCCAGCGACTGGGATCGCCTCGCTCGAAGCGTTCGAAGATTCGCGACAGGTCCGCCGCCGGAATCCCCTCGCCAGAATCGGCGACGGCGATATCAACGCCGTGATTGCGACGCACCGACAATTCGATCCAGTCGTCGGGGACCGTGTGCTTGACGGCGTTCTCCACCAGCGCGTCGATGGCCATGGCCAGACGCTCCCCGTCGGCTTCGACGACGGCTTCGTCGGTCGCGCCCAGTCGCCATCGACGGGGCGTCGGCGCCCAGCGCTGCAAGGCCTGCACCAGGATCGGCTCGACCTCGACCGGACGTTTGTGCAAAAAGTCGGGGTCTTCGGCGGCAGCCAGCAGCAGCAGCCGTTCGGCCAGGCGGCGCAAGCGCATCAGCTCGTCGATTACAACCTGGACATCGTTGGCGATCGTGGTGGCGTCCGTCGATCCCCGCAGAAGTTCGGCGTGGCCGATCGCAACCGTGATCGGCGTTCGCAACTCGTGCGAGGCATTTTGAATGAACCGTCGCTCGCGTTCCAGTAGCCGGAGGTTTTCCTCCGAGACGTTTCGCATCTGGTCCATCACCGCGACACGCCGCTGGGCATGCCAGACCATGGCGAAGAACATCGCCGACATCAGGGGCACCTCGGTCAGCTCGTCGAGGGGTTGCGCCCCGCGGGCGATGTCGACCACCAGCCCGATCCCGGTTGCCACGATGATGACCGCGACGACCCAGGCGGTCGGTTGCAGTCGCCAAACACGGAAGCCATACAGAATCGTGAGACTGACCCAGATGAAGTGAAAGGGAACGGTTTCCCAGGCAGGAATGAGGAAAATCGCCACCAGGTTGGCCACCGCAAATAGGGCCCACGCCACGTCGACCCACGCCAGGCCGCGGATCGGCCAGGTGCGCAGGTCAGGCCAGGTCAACCCGGTACCCCTCGCCGCGCAGCGTCTTGATCGAGTCCATTCCCAACTTGGCACGTAAGCGACGGACATAGACGTCGACGACGTTCGTCCCGGGGTCGAAATGGTAGCCCCAGACGGAGGCAAGCAGATGTTCCTTGCTGACCGTCGTGCCGGCAGCGCTCATCAACTCGCGAAGCAACAGGAACTCCCGCTCCGCGAGCTGCACCCGCCCGAACGCCCCTCGCACCTGGCGGCGGATGAGATCCATCGTGAAGCCTCCGGCCTTGAGGCTTACGGGTCTCAATCGACCCTCTCGTAGCTGTGCGTGGACCCGCGCCAGCAGCTCTTCGAAGGAGAACGGCTTCGTCAGGTAATCCTGGGCGCCAAGCTCGAGCGAGGTGACCTTGGAGGGCGTGTCGTTGAGCGCCGAGAGCACGATCACCCGATGATCCGGCCGCTGCGCCATCAAGCGTCGCAGCACTTCGACGCCTCCCATGCCGGGAAGCATGAGATCGAGGATGATCAGGTCGCAGGGTCGCTGCGCGCTGGCCTCGAGCCCCGCGGCGCCGTCGGCAACTGGTTCCACGACGTAGCCGGCGCCGCGCAACCCCCGGGCGAGGATATTGAGAATCCCGACCTCGTCGTCGATGACGAGAATTCGGGCACCGGCGCTCGAACCCGATATGGGGGAGGCGGATGGTGCGTCGAGCAGTGAGCTCACGCGCTCAGCCGCTCTGGCGCGCCAGGATCCGGATGTCCTGGGCGACGCGCGCGGGCTCGAGGCCCGCGGCAAATCCGGCCCGCGTGTAACCCTGCTTGTCGACGAGGTAGAGGATCGCGCTGTGGAGAATGTCGTCGGGTGACGGCTGGACCGCGATGCTGTAGGCCTTCCAGACGGCGGCCAGCTGGTCGGCGCTGCCACTGACCCAGTGCCAGTCGCCCGTCCAGTGATGTTCGACGGCGAACGCGTTCTCGCTGGCCGGCGTATCGGTTGCCGGCGCGACGCTCACCACCAGCAGGGACATGGGAGCCCTGGCGCCGACGGCGCGCTGTACCTGCGCCAGCTGATCGGCCTCGAGCGGACACAGCTGTTTGCAGTGCGAGTCGAGAAAGGTGATCGCGAGCACCTTCCCATGCAGATCGGCGACCGAGACCGGTTGACCGGCCTGGTCGCGAAGTTGGAAATCGGGTGCCACGTTGGTCTTCGGCGGAATCACGAAGTCGGCGAGAAAAGCGGTGCTCGAGAGGCTGGGCGCCTGCGCCGACGCATGCAGCGACAGGAGCTTGATGACAAAGAGGGCGACCATCACGACCGCAGCCGTCGACGAAGCGGCGAGCCAGGTCAGCGGATTCCCCAGTCCCTTCCTCACGGAGATAGGCTCCAGCTTACCGCAGCGATTTAGCGTTCACCTTGGGATACTGAATCCCGATGGCGAGACGCAGCCAGTTCATCTGCCAGCATTGCGGCCGCCGGGTCTTCGCCGAGAGTGGCCCGCTGACGCAATTACGACTCTGCCGGTCCTGCTTCGAGAAGGCCCGCGAGGTCCAGCGCCGCGAGCTGGACGAAAAAGCGAAGGCCGACTAGTACCAGGCCGGCGCCGAGGTCGATGCCAGGTCAAGGCCCTCCGTGACCTGGAGGGGAACGATGGGCGCCGCGGTGGTGCTGACGGCCGCCGTGCTCGACGGCGCGCCAGGGGTGACGGATGCATGCGGGGTCGTTAGCGGCACAACGGCACCGACCGGAACCCACCAGAGCTCGAAATGACCCGCGACGCCGGCCGGGGCGAAGTAGGCGAGCCCGGCCCCATCGGGCGACCAGGTCGGTTGGGCGATCAGGCCGCCTTTGACGAGGACTCGCGGCGCGCCGAGGGTCGTCCCGTTGAAGGGGGCCACCACGAGCTGCGTACTCTGCTTGCCGCCGCTGCAGATCATGGCCAGCTGGGTCTTGTCCGGCGAGAGCGCCGGCTGGCCGCAGTCCTGATCGGCGGTGGTGAGCGCGTTGCCAAGGAAGCCCGATCGCGCCTGGTACCAGATCTGCGAGCGCACACCGGTGGCGTCGTTCGAATGTCTGACGAAGATCATCCCCGTGCCATTGAGCGGGATGGGCTCGATGTCCCCACCGGTGTGGGGGTTCGCCGTCGTGCGCCGGCGCGCCTGCGCCTGGGTTCCGTTCAGGGGCATGCTCCAGATCGAGAAGTCGACCTGAAAGCCGTACTTTGGGCTGTCGTAGCTGTAGAGAACCGACGACGAATCCGCCGTGACCCGGGGGTAAAAGGCCCAGTGGTTGGCGTCGATGATGCGCGCGCTGTCGTGGGTCAACTGCTTGATGACGTGCCCGTTGAGATCGAGCAGGTATAGATCGCTCGCCTGGGGGCCCCGCGACACCGCGAGCAATTTCGTGTGGTCGGGGGTGAGCGCCGGCTGCGCCCAGCTCCCCGACGCCACCTGGGTGAATACCCCGTTCTCAAACTTGAAGAGTGCCCCGCCCTGAACCAGGTACATGGTCCCCGGCAGCTTGAACTTCGGTTTCACCGCGGTCGGCGCCTTGGCTTTCTGCCTTAAGACCTCGCTCTTCACCGAGCCCAGATAGAGGTAGGTGCCCGACCCGACCATCAGCATCAGCGGAATCATCAGAAAGGGAAGGACCCGGCGCAGGATCACGGGAAGTTCGCCTTGACCAGGGGACGGATCGCGGTCCAGTTGGGAAAGACGACGGACTGCGCGCCGACAAAGCCGTAGTAGGTGTACGTGGGCGGCAGCAGGACGATCTGCTTGATGTTCGCCGGATCGAATCCGCTGGCGACGCCCAGCAAACCTCGGATCCGCTGCAGGCTCATGCTGGTTTTGAACTCGTTCTGCATCGCGTTCACGATGTCCGGCAGGTTGGCGGCGTTGAGCGTCGCCGCCTTGGCCCGGATCGCGAGCAGGACCTGCTGCTGGCGCTGCGAGCGTCCGAAGTCGCCGTTGACGTCGTCATGGCGGGAGCGGACCCACTGGAGGGCATGGACGCCATCGAGGTGCTGGGCACCCGGCAGGACCGCCACCCGCGTGTATCCATAGAGATAGGTCACGTCGATGTCGTTGGGGTAAAAGTCGTCCAGCACCGGGTTGCCGACATAGACGTCGACGCCGCCCAGCTGGTCGATCAGCCGGATCAGGCCTTTGAGGCCGATCCAGGCGTAGTCGTCGATGTGGACGCCAAAGTTCCGCTGTACCGTCGCGATCGCGGCGCTGGCCCGACCGTAGGAATAGGCGCCATCGATCTTGCCAGTGCCTCCCGTCGAGAGCGGGACCCAGAGATCGCGCGGGATCGAGAGCATCGTCACCTGTTTGCTCGCCGGGTTGACGCGCACCAGGATCATCGATTGGGTCAGGATGTGGTCGGCGTTGAATTTTGAGTCGTCGTCAGAGCCGAGCAGCAGCACGGTGAAGGGAGCGCCGGGGGCGGCGGCGGGGGTGGGGGTGGCTTTCAGCCCCGGCAGATTGGGCACCGTCACACGCTGGCCGGTCTGCCCGACGCCGGCGGTGAAGACCGGGAAGAAGTAGGCGGCGGCGCCGGCCAGCGCGGACAGCAGCAGCGCGGCGATCGTCAGAATGGCCAGCCGGACAGGATGCAAACGGGAGGCGCGGCGCCGCCTTGCAGAACCGGCTGTGTACATCGGGACGTCAGACATCTTGCATGGTCGGGTCTAAGAGAACGGTGAGTGGTCCACGGCTGGCGATGTGGAAACGACCTGAGCAGTAGAAAGGCTACGGTACGGGGCGAGTTTGGCCAGCACCTAAACGATAGCCGGGGCGTTGGCAGGCCCGTAAACTGCGCCTATGGCCGACGAGCGCGGCGCCCCCATCCCGATGACCCAGGCCGGCTTCGACGGCCTTAAGCAGGAGCTCGCCGAGCTGAAGGCGCGCCGCCCTGGGCTGGTGGAGGAAGTCAGTGCCGCGCGCTCGCAGGGCGACCTGAGCGAGAACTTCGCGTATCACGACGCCCGACAGCACCTGGGCATGCTCGACGGCAAGATCCAGACCGTCGAAGCCACCTTGCGGCGAGCCCAGGTCGTCGCCGGGACCGGCAAGGAAGGCGTGGTCCGGATCGGCTCGACCGTGGTCGTCAAGGACGAGTTCGGCGAGTCGAGCTATGAGATCGTCGGGCCGACCGAGGGCAACATGGCCAAAGGGCTGATGTCGGTCGCGTCGCCGCTCGGCAGCGCGCTGGTCGACCACCGGGCGGGCGACACGGTGACCTTTAAGACGCCCGGGGGAGACCGGAAGGCGACGGTCGTCCGCGTCAGCTAAGGCGCGACGTGCGCGCGGTCGCGACCATCGGGGTTTACGACTCGAGCCTCGATGACTTCCTCGGCAAGCTACGCCGGCAACATGTCAAGCAAGTTGAGCTGGCAAGCGAATACCGGCGCCGCTACCTCACCCAGATCCTCGACCGGGTCGACCTTCGGGCCTTTCTCGAGTCACTCCCCGATCCAGGCGTCTCAGCGCTGCTCTGCGTCGAGCGCGACGCCAAGGCCTGCCATCGCTCGCTGATCGCGGCTCGGCTGCACGCGCGCTTCAAGCTTGTGGTCGTGGATCTCTAGAAAGCCGGTGCCGCTAGCAGGCGTAGTCGGTGTCGAAGCTGGCGTGCAGGTACTGGACGAACCAGACCGGGGCGCCGGTGAAGCTCCTGCTGCAGAAGGTCCTCGCTTTATTCGCGCTCGAAGCGCCGGTCGCCACCCAGTCGGCGTTGACGCCCGAGACCGGCAGCGAGCCGACGATCGCATTCCATTGATAACGCGTCGAGTAGATGCCCACCGACGCCGGCGACTGGCGCAGGACGGTGTCGACCACGCCCTGCAGGGTGTACTGGTTGAGCGACAGGTCGGTCGATGACCAGCTGTTGGCGGTCTCGACGTCGAGCCACCAGCTGCTCGGGTTGGTCACGCCCTGCGAGGTGGCATAGGTAATCGAGCGGCTGGCCTCGCTGCAACCGACCGCCCAGGCGGCGCGCTGCGGGTCGGTTCCCGCGACCAAGGCCGATTGCGTCACGCAGGCGGGCAGGGTGTGCGTGCCGTCAACCTGGGTGTAGACCGGGTCGTAGCCGGTGTTGAGGTAGAGGGCCGCATTGGGCGCGTGGCTGACTTCGTCGGCCAGGCAGGGGTTGTAGTGGGCGAAGGGATAGCCCCCGTCGACGCCGATGATGCCGAAGGCACCGATTGGATAGGCGCCGCCGCACTGGGGATAGCTGATGTCGTAGCCGGTCGACCCGGTGGTATACGCGAGGGCCCCGAGTTGGTTCCCGAGGAGGGCCATGCCCGCCGCAGCCAGCACGAGGGCAGGCAAAAAGGTTCGCTTGAGGTTCCACACTGGCGCTCGCCATTGTCAGGCCAGGGCCCAAAAGAGTCAACCAGCTGACCTCCCCCACGGCGTGACAGCTCGGGTATCAGACATTGACGCAATCCAGTCTCGGAAACCCCCGGTTTCGAATACGAAAAGGCGGTTAAGAGCCCGATCTGGAGAGCGCGGCCAGACCCTCGACGAGCCGTCGATTCTCTTCGGGCCGCCGCACCGTGACGCGGATGTATTCGGCAAGTGGGTGCGACGCATCGAACGTTCGGACCACCAGCCCCAAACGGAGTAAGGCCGGTGCTGCCTGACGCCCCGCGTGGACCAAGAGGAAGTTGGCCGCCGAGTCCCGCACCTCGAGGCCGAGGCCCGTCAGATCGGTGCGTAGGCGCTCGCGTTCGGCCTTGATCGCCGCCACGCGCTTACGCATGCCGTCGAGGTCACGCATCGACTTCGCGCCCAGTGCCTCGGAGACGACGCTGATGCTGCCCGGCGGCCGGACGCGCCGAAGCGCGTCGCTGATTGCGGGTCCAGCTAACGCATATCCGACACGTGCGCCGGCAAGCCCAAAGGCCTTGCTGAAGGTGCGACTGATGACCACGTTGGGCATCGACTCGATCAGCGGCAGCGCCGTCACGCCCGACATCTCGAAATAGGCCTCATCGACCACCAGGACTCCCTCCGTCGCCTGTGCAACCTCGGCGACGAAGTCCAACGGCAGCAGTTCGCCGGTCGGATTGTTCGGATTGCAGAGCCAGGTCAGCCGCGCGTTCTTGGCCCGGGTGACGAAAGCCGCGCGATCGAGCCGAAGGTCGATCATCGGAACCTCGTCGATCGCGCCGCCAGCGATCTCCGTCAGGATGCGGAACATCGGATAGGTGGGACGCGCCATCACCACCGTGGTGCTGGCGTCGATGTAGGCCTTGGCGCAGAGGTCGAGGATTTCATCCGCACCGGCGCCGACCGTGATGCGGTCCATTGCAACGTCGTTGTAGTCGGCAATCGCCTGGGTTAACGCGCCGTAGCTGGTGTCCGGATACTCATTGAGCGCCACTGGTACGAGATCGTCCAGGGACACGCCCGGCCATGGGAAAGTGTTCGTATCGAACCGCACCACCTGGTCCTCGGGGACGCCGGCCTGCCGGGCGATACTGGCGCTCGGCGGCTCCCATTCATAAGGATGCATGGCCCGGATCGCTGCTCTCGGTTTTGGCGGACTCGGCCCTCGGTTTCCCATGCTCCTATCTTCGCGGTTGCAAGTCCACCCGGAATGCGTAGTTTTACCGGTATGGATGCCGCCCACACGCACCCGGCAAGCTCCCGGCTGGACAGCAAGCCGGCGGCGGCCCTCTACTCGGTCGCGGTCAATCTCGTGCTGATTGCCGCCAAATTGACCGTGGGACTACTGTCGGGAAGCGTGGCGATCCTGGCCGACGCGGCCCACTCCTTCCTCGACCTGTCGGCCAGCATCTTCGCCTACGCCGGCATCCGTACCGCCGAGAAGCCGGCCGATGAGGAGCACGCCTTCGGGCACGCGAAGGCGGAGAACATCTCGAGCCTGATCCAGATGTTCCTGCTGGGCGCCACCTGCATCGCGATCGTGATCGAGTCGGTGCGCCGGCTGGTGGTCAGCTCACCGGTCCATGTTGCCTGGTACTCCTTTGTCGTCGTCCTGGGCGCGGTGGTGATCGACATCGTGGTCAGCCGCTACCTGGCGCGGGTCTCTCGCGCCCATGGCGGCAGCGCCGCGCTGGATGCGGACGCCCTGCATTTCGCCTCCGACCTCTGGGCCTCGCTGGCGGTCTTTCTCGGCCTGCTACTCATTTCGCTTTTTGGCTTCCGCTGGGCCGACCCGGCGGCGGGAATCGTGGTGGCGATCATCATCGGGACCACCGCCATCCGGCAGGGTCGGGAAACGACGCAGGTCCTGCTGGACGCCATGCCTGACAAGAAGACGATCAAGGCCATCGAACGAATCCTCGAGACCGATCCGCAACTCCACGGCTACCACGCGCTGCGCGCCCGGCAGGCGGGCAAAAGCGTCCTCCTGGACGTTTCCGTGCACGTTGACGGGCAGTTGACCCTGGCCAAAGCGCACGAAGTCGGCCACGCGGTCTCGGAGCGTATTCGGCGTGAGCTCCCGATCGTCTCCGACGCCGTCGTCCACGTCGAACCGGTCGACGACGAGGAGCACGGATAGGCCGATCGGCTCATTGTCTTCTTATTAGGGTTCATTAATATTGACGACGGACCCCCATCACGCGGCCCGGGAGAACGCTGAGTGAGTAAGAAGACGGTCATCGTGCTCGGGGCGGACGGCTACCTCGGCTGGGCTACGGCGCTTCACCTCTCGAAGCACGGCCACGACGTCGTCGGGGTCGACAACCTGATCCGCCGGCAATGGGACCGGGAGTGCGGCACCCAGAGCCTGATCCCGATCCAGACCATGCCCCGCCGGGTGGCGCTCTGGAAGCGCGTTAGCGGCAAGACGATCGCCTGGCGCCGGATGGACCTGCGCGACACGGCGGCGGTCAACCAGCTGATCTTCGAGGTCCAGCCGGACGCCGTCATCCATTTCGCCGAGCAACGCAGCGCCCCCTTCTCCATGATCGACCTGCCGCACGCCAGCCTGACGCAGGTCAACAACCTGGTCGGCACCCTCAACCTCTTATTTGCGCTGCGCGACCACGCCCCCAGGGCGCACCTGATCAAGCTCGGCACCATGGGCGAGTACGGCACCCCGAACATCGACATCGAGGAAGGCTTCATCACGATCACCCACAACGGCCGCCAGGACCGGCTGCCCTTCCCGATGCAGCCGGGCAGCTTCTACCACCTTTCGAAGCTGCATGACAGCCACAACATCCAGTTCGCCTGCCGGATCTGGGGCCTTCGCGCCACCGACCTGCACCAGGGGGTCGTCTATGGCAACCGCACCGATGAGGTCGCGATGCATCCCGGGCTGAGCACCCGCTTCGACTACGACGCGATCTGGGGGACAGTCTTAAATCGCTTTTGCGTCCAGGCGGCGGTCGGGAAGCCCCTCACCGTCTACGGGAAGGGCGGGCAAACGCGCGGCTTCCTCGATATTCGCGATACGGTCGCCTGCGTCCGGCTGGCCCTCGATCATGCCGCCGATCCCGGCGAGTACCGCGTCTTCAACCAGTTCACCGAGCAGTTCTCGGTCAAGGGCCTGGCCGAAAAGGTCCGCGAGGCGCGCGCCACGCACGGCCTGCCAACCTCGATCACCCACCTGCCGAATCCGCGGGTCGAGCGCGAGGAGCATTACTACAACGCCAAGCACCAGAAGCTGCTCGACCTCGGGCTCCAGCCGCACTTCCTCGGCGACACCCTGATCGAGTCGGTGATCGACACCGTCGAGGCGCACGCCCACCGGGTGGACCCGGTCGAGCTGCAGCAGCCCAACGTGGACTGGCGCACGGGCGGTACCGCCGGCTGGCAGGCGTCGGCCGAGCCCGACCCGCTGCGCCCGGTCAAGCTGATCAGTTCCGACGCCGCGCCGCGCCGCAAGGTGACAACGCCCGCCCGCGCGCGGGCCGCTCAGACGCGCTGAGCCGCGGCCTGCGCTTCCTTCGCCTCCGCCGCCCTCCCGCGTCGCCGACCGATCAAGACCAGCGCCCAACCCACCCCGCCCTGGGGCAGCGAAATCGCCAGGTCCAGCACGTGGATCGCGACGCTCGCGGCCAGCGCATCCTCGATCGGCCATCCGAGCAGGGTAAGCGCCCCGGTCCACCACAGCTGGCCGGTGCCCAGGCCGGCGATGCCCTGGATCGGAATCGCGAGCAGCAGCGTCCGGATGCTGAGCGCGAACCAGACCTGCCAGTAGGAGAGCGGCTGCCCGATGGCGGCAAAGAGGGCCCAGTACTGGATGGAGGTGGCGAGACGGGCCGCGACCGTGCCGGCGATCAGCGCGATCGGCCGGCTGTCCGTGCCCAGCTCGTGCAGGGCGGGCTCGACCCGCGCCACCAGCCGTCCTCCGACCGGCAGACCCGCCAGCCGGCCGACGATCGCCTGTCGAGACCGATCCCAGAAGAGCCCGACCAGCACGGCCACGATGACGATCGCCAGCACGCCGCCAACCACGAGGGCCACGCCCGGCACGATGCCGCCGGCGAGCGGCGCCGCCAGCAGGGCGATCAGGACCAGGCTGACGAAATCCAGCAGCCGGGCAACGATCGCGGCGCCGGCGGCGAGCGTGATGGGCGTTTTGAGCCGCGAGCGGCAGAGCCAGACGAAGGCGCCATCGCCACTCGGCCCGGGCAGCACCAGGCTGACCCCCCAGCTGGCCAGCGTGATCGGCAGCAGCGCGCGGACCGACGCCACCCGCTCGCGACCCAGCAGGACGTGGTAGCGCCAGGTCCGAGCCCAGACGAAAACGAAGGCCGCCGCCATGGCGACGAGCACCAGACCCGGTGGAACCGCGCTCAGCGTCTCCTTGAGCTCCGACGGGTTGATCGCCCGCAGCACCAGCAGCAGCAGCGCCACCGTGACCAGCAGGCTGCCCGCCACGCGCCAGAACTTCACCACGCTGGCATCATCTGACGATGGGCAAACCGCACCGCATCGTGGTGACCGGCGGCGCCGGCTTTATTGGCACCCACACGGTGGCGCGCCTGGTCAAGGCGGGCGACACGGTGCTGGTCATCGACGACCTGCGGCACGCCTGCGGTCAGCCCCTGCCCGAGGCGGCAGAGTTCCACAAAGGGGAGATCGCCAGCCCGGAGGCGGCCAAACGACTGGCGGCCTTCCACCCCGACGCGGTCCTGCACCTCGCCGCCCAGGGCGGCGTCTCGCGCTCGGTCCGGGACCCGGCCGGCGACGCGCAGATCAACGTGGTCGGCACGGTGGCAATGCTCAAGGCGGCCGCCGACGCCGGCTGCCGCCGCTTCGTCTTCGCCTCGTCTGGCGGCGCGATCTACGGTCGGGCGAAGCGCCTGCCCAGCTCCGAGCGCACCAACCCCGAACCCCTCTCCCCGTACGGCGCCGCCAAGCTGGCGGGCGAGGCCTACCTTGGGATGTTCTCCCGCACGTTCGGACTGCGGACGCTGGCGCTGCGCTACTCCAACGTCTACGGCCCCTTCCAGGACGGCACCGGCGAGGCGGGGGTGGTGGCGATCACCTGCGACCGGTTGCTGGCCGGCCGGGCGCCCGAGATTCGGGGCGATGGCGAGCAGACCCGCGACTTCGTCTATGTCGAGGACGTCGCCGCAGCGAACCTGCTGGCCCTGGCCGGCACCGCCCAGGGGGCGCTCAATATCGGAACCGGGCAGGCGACCAGCGTGAGAACGGTGATCGAGCGGCTCTCCGAGGTCGCCGCCTACGCCGGACAGCCCGAGTTCGTCGAGGGCCGGCCGGGCGAGGTGCGCGCCACCGCCCTGGATCCGGCCCGCGCGGGGCGGCTGCTGGGCTGGACGCCGAAGATGGCGCTCAACGAGGGCCTGCGCCGGACCTTCCTCAGCTTTCAGGAACAGCTTCAGGCACACCCGGGGCCCGCCAGGACCGGGCCAGCCTGAGGCGCAGCCAGACCAGGTCGCGGATCGCCCGGAGGATCGGGACGAGCCGCGCCCCGGATCGAACCCCCGCCACCCGCGGGTAGTGCTCCACCGGCACCTGGACCACGCGGAAGCCGTTGCGGACTGCCTTGAAGTAGAGCTCGGTGTTGAGTAGCGCCGAGCGGGCGAGGAGCGGCGCCGCCGCGTCCAGCACCTCGCGGCGCATCAGCTTGAGGCCGCAGTCGACGTCGCGGAAGCGCACGCCGTAGAGCGTCCGGATCAAGATGTTGAAGATGCCGGCGATCAGCAGGCGGTAGCGCGGGTCGGCCCGGCGGCGGCGGCGGCCGGTCACCAGGTCGGCGTCCGGCAATCGCGCCGCGAGCGTTTGCAGGTCGGCGGGATCGAACTGCCCATCGCCGTCCATGAAGGCGACATAGCGGCCGCGCGCGGCTCGTAGTCCGTCGGCCACCGTCAACCCGTAACCGGATTTCCGCGCGTGACGCACCACCGTGAGGCGTCCGGCGGCCGCTCCCATCGTCTTTTGCGCGACGGCGACGGTATCGTCGCTGCTGCCGTCGTCGACGAGCACGATCTCGTAGTCAGAGGACAGCGCCGGCAGGGTGGCCAGGCAACGGGTCAGGACCGACGGCATATTCGCCGACTCGTTGTGAGCCGGGATCACCAGGCTGAGCGAGCCGGAGAGGGTCGCAGTCATCGGGCCAGGAAAGTATCTCATCGCCGCCGTAGGGGCAGCCGGTAGGATTCTGCCCGATGGCCGCTGCTGCCGGGCCGCGAATCCGGAGCGGCAACGCCCGCCGGACCGGGCTGATCCTTGGCATCGCGCTGGTGCTGCTCGGCCTCTGCTTCAAGGCGTCCGTCCGCGGGGATGGGATTGGCTACTACGCCTACCTGCCGACGGTCGCCGGCAACCACTCGCTCGACATGCGGCCGACCTTCGATCGTTTCCTCAACGCCGGGGTGCCGGCCTGGTCGCCCAATCTTCATATCCGGCTGCCCAACGGGCTGACCGCCAACTACAAGCAGGTCGGCTCGGCCGTCATGGCCGCGCCGTTCTACCTCGCGACCGAACTGGCGCTGGTGGTGACGCCCCAGACCGAGGACCCGACGCTGGGCGCGCCCTACCAGCTGGCCTTCACCGCCGCCTCGCTCTTCTACGCGCTGCTGGCCCTCTTCCTCCTGTGCCGGTTCGGGCGCGACCTGTTTGGCCGCGGGTCGGCGCGGCTGGCGGTGCTCGCGGTCACCTTCGCGACGCCCCTGGTCGCCTACATCTTCTTTGAGCCCTCCTACTCGCATACCTTCAGCGTGGCCGCGATCACCGTCTTCGCCCTGTTTCTCTACAAGACGACGGATTCGCGGGCCCGGTGGCAGTGGTTCGCGCTCGGGGTGGTCGGCGGCATCATGGTTATTACCCACGTCCAGGAGATCCTCTTCCTGGCCCTCATCCCGGCCGAAGCGATCTGGCTGATCTCGCGGCGCCGCTGGTCGCTTCGTCTGTTGCCAGGCTACGGCCTGCTCGCCCTCGGCGGCCTGGTCGGCATCCTGCCGCAGCTACTCGACGACCAGTTGATCTACGGACGCTGGTTGCCTCCCTCGGCGCCGAACATCCACTTTGACTTTCTCCACCCACAACTGCTGCCCCTGCTCTTTTCCACCCACCACGGATGGCTCTCCTGGAGCCCCTTCGTGCTGGTGGCTCTGCTCGGGCTGCCCCTGGTCGTCCGGCGGCTGGGATGGTTCGCCATTGCGCTGATCGCGATCGGCATCGGCGAAGTCTTTCTCAACGCCAGCCTTTCGGACTGGTGGGGCGGGCTGGGCTTTGGCAGCCGCCGCCTGACGGATCAGACGCTGCTGCTCACCCTCGGCTATGCGGCCGTCTTCGAGTGGCTTCGGGCGCGAAACCTCGCCCGGCTCGTGGTTGCGGGCGTCGTTGCCGGCGTCCTGTGGACGATCCTGCTACTGGCCAACTTCTACTACATCATCCGGACCGACGTGCAGCCAACTTGGCATGACTTCCTTAACGGCCAGCTGCAGGCGATCCGCTATGTGCCGCGCTTGTTCATCCAGGGCACGGTCGCCCGCGACCTGGCCACCGGGCGGGTGCTGGCGGGGCTGGCGACGGGGGCCATCCTGGCCGGGCTCCTGCTCGGCGCGCTGTGGGTCAGCCGCCGCTGGCGGCCACAACACTAGACCCAGCCGCTGCGGCGGAAGTAGAGGATCTGCATCGCAATCGTCGCCACCATCAGGCTGATCCCGAGGGCGAAGGCGCCGAAGGTCGTGATGTGACCGACGAGCCACCCGAAGTTCATGCCGAAGAAGCCGGTGATGAAGGTCAGCGGCATGAAGAGGGTGGCGATCACGGTCAGGCGCTTCATGACGTCGTTGAGCCGGTTGGAGACGGTCGAGAGGTAGACGTCCATGGCGCTGGTCAGCAGGTCGCGTAGCGAGTCGACGGTCTCGTACTGCCGAACCACGTGGTCGTAGACGTCCCGGAAGTAGAGCGTCATCTCTTTGTCGTCGAGCGTCTGGGTGGTGAGGCGCTGAAACAGGTCGCGCTGCGCGCCAAGAACCTTCCGCAGGTCGACGACGGCACGCTTGAGGTTGTAGATCTGGCCGAGCGCCTCGCGGTTATCGCGCTGCAGGATGGCGTCCTCCAGCGCGTCGGTTCCAGCGTCGAGGTGGTCGATGACCGTGAAGACCTCGTCCACCAGCTTGTCGACCACGAGATAGAAGAGGAAAGGCAGGCCGCGCTTGGTCAGCTCCGGCGTCTCCTTCAGGCGCTCGTAGAGCGCCTTCAATTCGGGCGACGGCTCGGGGTGCACGGTGACCAGGTATTTCTTCGAGATGTAGAGGTGGTGCTCGCGGATCTTCAGCTCGCCTTTCGTCCAGTCGGCGCTGAAGAGCACCGCGAAGGAGTAGTCACCGAACTCTTCGAGCTTGGGGCGCTGGTTCTGGTGGCGAATGTCCTCCAGCGTCAGCGGGTGGAACTTGAAGATCTCTTGCAGGATCGCGTAATCGGGCTCCTGCGGGTTCTCGATGTCGAGCCAGAAACCCTGCTTCCCACCCGCGAGCGCCGCCTCGAGGGCCTGCGCCGTCGGCTCCTTGAGGGTGCCCGGAACCGCGATCAGCTGCCTCATGCTCGCGGTGAAAGGATACTGCGACCGGTACCGTTGCCCGATTGATGGTCCGTGCCCTCCCATTTGCCCTGGTTTCGGTCCTGCTGGCCGCCTGCGGATCGGTCGCCAGTGTGGCCCCGCCGAATACCAGCCCGAGCCACGCGGCGCCGCGCTACGACGCGGCCGTGCTCGCGGACCATCCGGTTGGCTATTGGCGCCTCGGTGAGGCCGGGGGAACCACCCTGGTCGATCGATCCGGTCACGGCAACGACGGCGTCTACGACGGCAGCTACCAGCTCGGTCAGCCTGGCGCGATCGCCGGTGATCCGGACACCGCGGCGACCTTCGGCGGGCAGAGCGGCGCCACCGTTCCGAGCTCGCGGAACCTGGTGGTCGGCAACCAGGTGACGATCGAGCTGTGGCTGAAGGAACGGAGCGAGGCCTTCAACGCCGTCTATGTGGCGAAGAACGGAGCCTGCGCCGCCAATGCCGAGTGCTTCCAGGTGCTCAATCACCTGAGCGATGGGCAGCTCGAGTTTCGGGTGATCGCCGACCCGGGCTCGGCGCTGGTGTCCAACGGCTCACTCTCGGCCAGCCAGTGGCATTACGTCGTCGCCACCTACGACGGTAGCCAGGCCCGCCTCTACGTCGACGGGGCGCTGGATGGGTCACGCGCGATCACGATGACCCCCTCCAACGCCGCCGACCCCTGGTCGATCGGCCGGCGCGCCGACGGCTACTTTGCCGACGGGACCCTCGACGAAGTCGCGATCTACGGGACGGCTTTATCCGCCGACCAGGTCAGCGCCCACTGGCGCGCCGCCGGCCACTAGCGGTGGGTCTCCATCAGGCAGGCGTGGCCGCCGCGGTCTGCAGCAGTCGGAACTCATTGCCCGACGGATCCCGAAACGCCGCATCGACCCCATAGGGCCGCTTGGCCGCTGGGCGCGTGAATTCGATTCCCTTCGCTTTCAATTCTTCGTACGTGGCAAAGCAATCGTCGGTCGAAAAGACCAGCCCGCTCAGCATCCCCTTGGCCACCGCCGCGGTGATGCACTTAGAGGTTTCGCCGTCCATGGGGTATCCGGGCTTGGCTAAGACAATCGCGAGGCCCGGCTGGTTCGGCGACGCGACGGCCAGCCATCGGTACTCGCCGTTCTTGACATCCTCGCGCACGTCAAATCCAAGCTTTTCAAAGAACGCCAAGGCCTCGTCTTGATCCCGGACCCACAGGGTCGCGTGACTCGTTTGTAACGACATGTTCATCATCCCTTTCTTATGATTTGTCTGACGACCGTTTCTCATCCTACTGGCGTCAGCGGCCCGTGTCTTCTCGAATCCTGCTCGATCGCGGCCGACTGATTGCCTCAAACACGCAGGTCGGAATGACCGCCTGCGCAAACGGCGATGGGCTTCCGGCCCGATATTGCGCCGGCGCCTCACCAAAAGTCCGTCGAAACGCGGTCGTAAACGACCCGACGCTCGACAGGCCAACCGTGACGCAGATGCGGGCCACGGAGTAGTCGGTATTGCGCAAGAGCGCGGCCGCCCGTTCCATCCGGCGCGTGAGCAGGTATTGATGCGGCGTTTCTCCAAAGGCGTCCCGAAATTGCCGGGTGAAATGCGCCGGGGATTGATGCGCCGCCTTCGCAACGGTCGCGACATCGATCCGCTCGCGATAGTGCGTATCGATGAAATCCTTCGCGCGCAACAGGTGTCGCACTGGATGAATGGGCGGCATGAGCGAAGTCACTCGGGGTCAGGCGACGGCGCGGGCGACCTGCGCGAGAAGCCCCAGGCCTTCGTGATCGTCAAGGTCGTAGTACTGGAGCATCACCCGCTGGACGCCCGCGGCGCTCCAGGGGCCCAACTGCTGGGCGATTTCCTCCGGCGTCCCAACCAGCCATGACTTCGCTTTCAGGGCCTCGATCACCCGGTCCTCGGGCACGTCCGCCAGCTCGGTCAGAAACTGTTTGAACCAGCGCGCTCGATTCATCACCTCGCGCGAATCCGCAGCGATCAGGAGACCGCCCATGCGCGAGCGGCGGATTTCGTCCGGGTTTCGGCCGACCTTGCGGCAGTGTTCTTCCAGCCGGGCTCGCTTGGCCCGGTAGGCGTCCGGCCCCGGGGCGTGCGAGTTCCACTCATCGGCGTATCGCGCCACGATCGCGAGTAACCGGAGCTCGCCGTCGCCGCCGATCAGCAGGGGAGGTCCTGGTTGCTGCAGCGGGAGCGGGGTGAGCGTCGCCCCACGAAGCGGGTAGTAGGGACCGCCCAGGTCGACCGGACCACCCTGCCAGAGGGCCCGGATCACGGAGATGCCTTCCTCGAGCCGGTCCATGCGTTCCTTGAGCGGCGGCAAGGTGATCCCGTAGGCGGCGTGCTCCGCCTCGTTCCAACCGGCGCCGATCCCGAGCGTGAGCCGGCCGCTGGCGAGCCGGTCAACCGCGGCCGCCATCCGGGCGAGCAGGGCGGGATGGCGGAACGTCATCGGACTGACCAGCGGGCCGAACCCGATCCGCGTCGTTTTCTGCGCGAGCGCCGTGAGCGAGACCCATGCCTCCAGCGATTCGCGTTCGGTGCGGCCCATGACGCTGAAGAAGTGGTCGGAGCGCCAGAGCGAGTCGAGTCCGAATGCCTCGACCTGGCCGGCGACGGCAAACCATCGCTCCCAGGTGAGCCCCTCCTGGCCCTCGACCATGATCCCGATCTTCATGCCGTCACTTTATGTCCCGCCTCGATCGCTTCGCCGACCAGGTAGAGCGAGCCGCACACCAGCACGATGCCATCGCGGCCGGCCTGCTTGCGAGCCCACGCCACGGCCTCGCCGACGGACGGCGCCGTCTGCGCCCCCGATCCGAACTGCGCAGCCAGGTCATCCGGCGCGGCGGCCCGATGCCAGTTGATGTGGGAAAAGATCACCGGCGCCTTGGTAGCTCGGAGGAGCGAGAGCATGGCCGGCAGGTCCTTATCTTTCATCGCCCCGAAGACGATGACGAGCGGCTTGTCCTTCGCCAGGCCCTGGACCGTCGCCAGCGAGCGCTCCAGCCCGGCCGGATTGTGGGCGCCATCGACCAGCACAATTGGGTTTCGATCAATGATCTCGAGACGGCCGGGCCAGCGCGCGTGCGCCAGGCCGTTGCGGAGCTCGCCGTTGGAGATCTCCCAGCCGCGGGCCCGCAGCGCATCGACGGCCGCCACCGCCAGCGCGGCATTGTCGGCCTGGTAGATGCCGAGCAGTGGAATCCGGAGATCCTTGTAGCTTCCGCCCGGCGTCGTGATGGTCGCCACGACGCCGGCCCATCCCCGGTCAGTCGCCTCCAGCGTGATCTCGTGGCCGAGCCGCTGCAAGGGGATCCCGAGCTTCGCGGCGGCCGTCTCGATCACCGCCAGCCCCGGTGGTTGCGCCCCCGTGATGGCGAGGCTATCGGGCTTGAGGATGCCCGCCTTCTCGCCCGCGATCGCCTCGAGGGTCGTGCCCAGGTACTGGGTGTGGTCGAGCGCGATGTTGGTGATCACCTCGACACCGAGCTCGAGCACGTTGGTCGAATCCAGGCGGCCGCCGAGTCCCACCTCGCAGACCAGGAGGTCGATGCCGGCCCGGGCAAAGGAATAGAGCGACGCCGTGGTCAGGATCTCGAATTCGGTCGGAGGCCCGAGCTTCCGGGCCACCCGATCGATCGCCGGCTGCAGCGAGGTCAGCAGCGCGGCGAAGTCGGCTTCGGCGATCGGCCGCTGGTTGAGCTGGATGCGCTCGGTGTAGCTGACGAGATGAGGCTTGGGCATGAAGCCCACGCGGTAGCCGGCCTCCTGCAGGATGGCGGCGAGCATGGCGCAGACCGAACCCTTGCCGTTGGTGCCGCCGACCAGCACGCCCTGAAAAAGGTCCTGCGGATTGCCGACCTCGGCAAGCAGCGCCAGGGTGCGATCGAGCCCGAGCTTGATGCCGAAGCGCCCGAGCGAGCTCAGGTAGGCGAGCGATTCCTCGTACGTCACGGGGCGCCGAGGTGCTGGCGGTAGGCGCGATAGGTATTGACGAGCAGCATCGCGATCGTCATCGGGCCGACGCCGCCCGGCACCGGGGTCAGCGCCGACGCGATCGGCTCGACACTGGCACGGTCGACATCGCCGGACAACTTGCTGGTCACCGGGTCGCGCGTGATCCCGACGTCGATGACCACGGCGCCCGGTTTGACGTGGTCGGCGGTGATCAGGTTGTTCTTGCCGGTGGCCGCCACCAGGATGTCGGCCGACCTGGTGATGGCGCGTAGATCCGTGGATTGCGAGTGGGCGATGGTCACGGTGGCATGGTTTTGCAGCAGCAGCAGCGCCATCGGGCGGCCAACCAGGCGGGAGCGGCCGACGACCACGGCGCGCTTGCCGGTGGGATCGATGCCCTCTCGGCGGAGCAGCTCGAGGACGCCGAGCGGCGTGGCAGGGACGAAGGTGGGATTGCCCTGGGCCAGCCGGCCCGCATTGTAAGGATGCAAGCCGTCGACATCTTTATGGGGCGGGATCCGCTCCAGCGCCTGGTCGGCATTGAGCGGCTTCGGCAGCGGCATCTGCACCAGGATCCCGTCGACCGCTGGATCGGCGGCCAGCCGGTCGATCAGCGCGTGAAGGTCGGCCTGGGTCACGTCATGGAGATGCTCGATCGCCGAGGTGAAGCCGGCTTCCTCGGCGGCCTTGTGCTTGCCGCGGACGTAGACCGTGGAGGCGGGGTCGTCGCCGACCTGGATGACGGTGATCCCGGGCGGCCGCTGGTTGCGGTGTGTCTCGACCGCAGTTTTGAGCTCAGCGCGGATGGCGCGTGCGTGGGCGCGGCCGTCGATCAGGCGGGCAGGCACGGGTGCAGTCTAGTCAGCCGGCCTGGTGATCTCGACCGTAAAGCCGTCTAGGTGCGCAATCGGCGGGCGCTTGGTCACGCGGACCGTGACCTCGAAGACGCCTTCTTCCTTCAGGATTGCGTCGGCGATCTCTTCGGCAACGGTCTCCAGCAGGTGCCGCGGCGGGCCCTCGAGGATGCGGCGGGCGATCTTCTCCAGCGTCGGGTAGTTGACCGTATCCTCGATCCGGTCCGTGGAAGCGGCCCGACGGGTATCGGTCATGACCTCGAGGTCGACGACGAAGGTCTGGCCCAGTTTGGTTTCCGCCGGGTTGTTGCCATGGTAGGCGAAGCCCTCCAGCCCCTCCAGGATGAGCCGCCCACTCGGGTTTCCGGCTTTGTTAGACGGTTTTGTAGGCATGTCTTGACAAATACACTTTACCGTGTGATGATGCCGGGTATGGAAAGCGGCGGCGGCGTCAATGTCGAGGTCCGGGCGACCGGGCTGCGTGGGATGCGCGAAAAGAAGGGGCTGACGCAGCGCGAGCTGGCTCGTAACCTCGGCATCAGCCAGAACTATATTCCGGCGCTGGAGTCGGGGGCTCGACGGCCCGGCCCGAAGCTTCGTCAGGCGCTGATGAAATTTTTCAACGTCAACTTCGAGGAACTCTTCGAAGTCGTGATGGTCAACCCGGAGAGTTCAAAAGAACAGGTACTGGAAGCGCGCGAGGAACGTCGCGCCGGCTGATATCGCGAGGGGGTGATCGAGGGGGGGTCTGAGTGAGCGTGGCGTGAGAACGGCTGGATAGAATAGCCGAGCGCCCGTATAGCTCAGTTGGTAGAGCAGCTGACTCTTAATCAGTTGGTCCCGGGTTCGAATCCTGGTGCGGGCACCAATTCCGAATACGGAATCCGTCTTCCGGACTATATCCTGTCCTGGCGATGCGCTGGCTGACAACAATTTTGACAACAACCCGGGAGGCAGACGCTCAACCCTCGCCCTTGATGACCTTGCTTTTGTAGATACGCTAACGATGTGTGGCATCCATAAAGCCTCGTTCAGCATCAGGCAGCGTTTTGGGGCCGCCTCGCAGACGGCCGGCGCCGAGGCCTACAAGGAGATGCTGGCCCACTCCAACGCGACCCTGGGCTCCGTCGGCCCGGCCCGCAGCCCAAGCAGACCTGCCTGACGGTCTAGCTCTACTCGGTCAGGTTGGCGACGGGCGGCTGATCGGTGGAGGCCGCCAAGCGCGGTAGGCCGACGGTCCCGGTCTACCAGCAGACGACGGCCGATCCCTGCTAGCCACCATTAACGGAGCTGCCTGATCCGCCTCGATAATGAGCGGATAAGCCAAATCGTCGCGAGAAAAGGCGCGGCGAGAAGTGGGTCGACCAGTAGGAGACCAGCGCGCGCAGTCGGAAACGTGTCTGAGAGGACCCATGGAAACCCAGCGCTTAAGGGCCAGCTGGTTATCGCCTGACGGGACACCGAGAATAGCAAGGCTAGGACGAGCAGAACCGATCCTTCGAGTCCGCAGGCGAGCTTTCGAAAGGTGGCGAGCCTCGTGCTCAAGGCCAGTCGCTGAGCCTCCTCATTGGGTCGCACCAGCGAAATTAGGTCTCTGCTTGCGGCAGGAGCGCCGAAAAGTAGCCGGTTACGAACACAAGCAGCACGGCTAGGAGTCCGAAGACGTCTGAGATCTGCTTGTCGAGCTCTAACGCGGATGATGCAGCGAAGAAATGCGACATCGCTTAGCTCGGGGCTTCCGTCCCGGGGCAGCCTTTTCTCGGCCCGGAGCTGGTGCGGCGGCGGCAGACTGAACGGCTCCGGTTGGCTCTGCTGAATCGGGCCCTCTCGGAGGCAAGTCAAACGCATCACCCAGCGCGTTGAAAGTTTCGACGGGATAACGCCAGGTAGCGCCCCTCCGGACTCGCTCTGGACCTGGAAGGTCCATCGAGCTGAGTGTCGCTGCGAGCCTCTCTCGGACGAGTTCCGACGAAAGGTGACAAGCCAACCTTGCGGCTCAGCGCTTCACCCGGCCCCTCGAAGCGCTTCCTCGGTGGTCTGAGTGATACCGCCCAGTTCGACGGCATACCGGGCAGTCGCCGAGTTTACGAGTCTCCGGGCTTGACCGATAGGCAGCTTGAAGATCGACGCGAGGAGGACTCCGTATCCCGGCGCGGCAGACCCTGCTTGAGCAAGGAATAGATACGGTAGGAGCGCAGCTCAGCCATGCCCTGAAAGACGGCCTCGCCGGTAGCCAGCGCTACAAGCTCTATTGCCCCAGTCTTAGCCAGAAGACGCGCAATGTCATCAAGGTCTTTCCGGGAACCAACGCCTGCTCAAGACGCTCCCGCGCGTGGGCGCCGAACGGAATTGATATCTGAATGGAATCTGCTGAACGCGCGGCAGGAGCAGCCTCCTCGGATGGCTTGACCTATTCGTGCCCCCGCTCGCCCGCCAACTTGCCCTCCCAAGCGCCAACGCGCCAAGAAGACTGATCCGTTCGCAACCAACTGTAAGTCCTTGAGGCGGACATTTGCCTGGAGTCGCGGATATCTGTCATACGCTTACCCCTTGCAAGTGCCACCACGGGCCCGGGATCTGGCGGCTCCGTTAGCTCGGGCACAGACCTCTCCACCGACTGTTGGGGGTCTCGTGACTAGGCGCGTCCCTAGCTTCGGGACCAGTCCTGAGACTGCTACTAGGTTCGCACCCTACCGCCGCGATCACGCCGTCCAGGCTCGCGTTGAGAACGCGCAGCGACGCTAGCGACCATAAAGGCCTTTATAGGCCAACCCCGTCCGGTTGCTACGCTCACGCACACTGGGTAATGCGGCGGCTCGGCCACGAACCCGACCAAAGTTCCAACCGTCCTGGTCACGAACTCCTGTTCGGAGATTGACTTTTAGAGCGGTAGGGGGCACGCTCGTGACAAGGGCTATCAGAGGGGGCTCTGTGCGTGGGGGCAAATCAGCACAGCCGCATATCTGCTACGGTTCCACCCCTTTGGGTTGGATGAGGAGCAAGTATGAGTCCAGCGATCATCCGTAGGCTCCAGTCATTGCGATATGTGGGGTACGCAGTAATCGTTGCTGCAGGGGCTCTGGCTCATGGCAGCACGCCGGCCTTCGCAGTTCAGACCCAGCCCGCCCTGGCGTGGAGCTTCTATGTACGAACCACAAACGCACAAACGCTCTACAACCTTGGTTACAACCAGGGAGTTTCGGACAAGAACAATAATCAGAGCAGCGAGGTCGTGCTCGATTTCGGCGTCCAGTGGTCCGACAATGCCCACACTGAGTTAACTGGCGGCAGTACGTTGGTTACGTATGCCCAGGTCGAGAACATGGCTGAGCAATTTGCCGTTGGCTATTGGGCCGGCACAGGTTCAGACACCACAACCGTCTTGAGATTGGCGGTCGGCACCAACAACTCAACCGGTTACGAAAGCACGACGTTGGGCAGCGGCTGGGCGAACGTCGCCGTCACCATAAAGAACTGGCTAACCAGTAACGGTTACGAATACTACGGTCAGGAGAACATTTGGGGCGCCAACGATATAGAGCCGAGCTGGGGCGGAACGTCCAGCCAGACCAACGCTGAGAACTGGGCCAATGGTTACTCCAGTAATGGGTCGAGCCTCTACGTTGATTACGGTTCGGCGGACGGCTGTCCCTCGACTGGCTACGGTGGCTGCAACAACGGTTGGAGCCAGTACGGGGAGTATTACGTGAGCTGGGGCGCGTCCGCCGCCTATGGCCTACCCGAAATCTATTACTCGGTAAACGCCTCTCAATGGACCTGGATTTCTACTTACGCCAAGAACTATCGAGGTGGCGCAATTTGGTTTCAAGGCCCGCTGGACGACCACTTTTTGGACGGCAACAGTCTGACTCCGTCTGGCGCCTGGACGACCTTCTGGAGTGACATGAATGCGGCTGGGGATAACCCTGGAATGGTCTACTCCTGCGAAATCCACATCGCGTCTTAAGGGTCGTGAAACCTTTTTTTCGGTTCCACGTTACACCTGCTAGGAGGAAACAATGAAGTCCAAACTCTCGCTCGTGGGGGCCATTGTAGGCACCTTACTGGTTCTGGCCGTAGCCGCGGGGACAGTCGCAAGCTTGGCCGGAGGCCTTAACCCGAAACAGCTTTTCGCTCAGCGGGCGGAGCAACGAAACGCAAACGTGCCCGCCTCGCTTGCAGCTAAGCAAAAGTCCGAGCAGCAACCGGCCCCGGTATCCTCCAAGGCCACGCGCGTGGCCGGAATTCAGGATGTCCAGCAAGGACCGGTCCCGTCATCTCAGTTTGCTGTGAATAACCAGTGGCACGGGCCAAGCGGCAACTCAAGTAACACATGGTGGGACGTCTATGCAGGTTCGAAAGGGCAACCAGACGGGTCGCCAGGCGCTCCTGCACTGTACGTGGACTCGTCGGCTCCAACATCTGATGGCTATAGTTTTCTAACCGCCCATTTGGGCATTTTCACCGCACCGAACGCGGATAGTTCCCTGACAATCATCGCAGTCAATGGGGCCGTACTCGATCTGAAGACTCAAAGTGGGCGAGTTTACCACTTCAACTTGGCGACGGACACGTACAATTAGCCCCTCGATTCCTGACGGAGCCGTGCCAAGCCGGTTCGGCGCGGCTCCAACCTAACGGCCGGCCAAAGGCCCTCGGCCCCGGCCAGCGCGCCGGGCCGGTGCGTATGCGCTTCTGGGTTATGGGGCCGGTCAATCAGCGTCTGGACTACGCCTGGTTGCCGTCGATCGTTCCCGACACGCCAGGCATCCTCTATAAGCCGGTGATGATTCCGCTTCCCTGACGGTCGAACGTGGGGTCGATCTGTTTGAGTGGCTAGCTTATTCGCGTCGCATTTCAACTCATCGAAGAGGTATCGGTGCGGGCGCTTGCCGGGCTGACTGGACGGGGAGCCTTGCGCCGCCGCCAGACAAGAACACCGCCAATTCCGGCAGCGAGAAGAATCACCGCCACCGCCTCGGGCAGCAGGTCGTACGGCGGCCACCACGGCGACGGGTCCATCGACCAGACGGTCAGGCTGC
>JBDTEO010000032.1:0-33916 GCA_039922495.1 Candidatus Dormiibacter sp. | reverse complement strand
TTGGCGGGGGCGCGACGGGAACGATCCGTCCGTCGACATCGCCAAGGATGCCGACCAGCGGTTTTGAAGACCGAGGAGCCCACCTGAGCCCATGCACCCCCGTGCCGGCTGAGCTTACAGAACGGCGTCGATCTTCTGGCGCAGCGTGGCCTTTTGCTGATAGCCAACGATTCGCTGCGCCGGCTTGCCACCTCGAAAGAGGATCAGCGTCGGGATGCTGAGCACGCCGAACTTGGACGCGGTGTTGGGATTCGCATCGACATCCAACTCCGCCAGCGTGACCCGGCCCTTATACTCCGCCGCCAGCTCCTCGACGATGGGCTTCAACATCTTGCAAGGGGCGCACCAGGTTGCCCAGAAATCGACCAGCACGGGTTGCTGCGAGGCACCCACTGTCGCCTCGAAATTCTGGTCGGTCACCTGCACGACGTCCTTTCCGGCCACGCGTTCCCTCCTCGCTTACTAAGCGGTCTTCTCTTCTGATTTTGCCGGTTGTGACGTCGACGGGGCGTCGCCTTTAGCGCCGCCACCCTCGCTGCCGCCATCCTTGCTTGCGCTGTCGGAGGCGGTCTTGGCCTTGGTCTCGGTCTTCGACGGTTCCTTGCTCGACTTTCCGTCTTTGTCCGACTTCCCGTCCTTCCCGGCGCCGTCGCCCGTTGTTCCGGTGGCGATCCCACCCGAGCCCCGCGAGTCGGTCTTGTAAAAGCCCTGGCCCTTGAAGACGACCCCCACGGGATAAAACACCCGGGTCGCTGGAGCCCCGCACTCGGGGCAGTGCGTCAGGGGAGCCTCGGTCATCCGCTGGACCACCTCCCAGTGGTGGCCGCGCGTGCATCGATATCCATAGGTCGGCATTCCAGTTACGTTATACCCGGATTTCTCGTTTCGAGTACCCCGGAGGCGACGCCGGCGCTAGTTGATCCAGAGTTTGCTCTTGGGGCTCGGCTCCTCGGTGGCCGCCTCGGTGAAGTCGCCCGGCTGCAGCAACCCGCTCTGCATCATCTCGGCGACGCGGTCGAAGAAGGCCTCGTCGGGAGCCGTGGCGGAGGCCGGCAGGGGATCCTGACGCGTCTGGCCAAGGAAACGCTGGACAGCTTCGCAAACGATCTCGCTCCGACTCTGGGGCGAGGCGGCCGTCACCCGGTTCAAGGCATCCACGAGGACCTCGGGCATGGAAATCACCACGCGCTTGCCGTTCATTTGGTCCCAGCATACTAACCAAGCGGTATTCGGGGAGCAAGCTGAATCGGCTCACGAAAATGAAACAGAGCAACCGATCAAATGCACGGCCCGCAGCACCCGGAACCGCTCAGGCCGGTGGGATCCGGATCGCCGGATCGAGGGGATTGAAAACGATGCCCGAGAGCGGTTTCGGGTAAAAGTAGGTCGACTTCTGGGGCATCACGCGACCCGCCTCGGCCACCGCCACTACGTCCGATACCGCTGGCGGCCGAAGAAGGAACGCAGCCTGGGCCCGGCCGGCCTCGACCATGTCGAGGACGAAGTCCGGATCCCGCGAGTACGTCAAGTACCGCTCCTCGTCGAGGATCCGTTCCTCCAGGCCCAACTGCTGCTCCAGGACGTCGCGGTGCAGCAGGGAGACGTCCAGGCGGGCCACCGGGTCCTCGGGGTCCGGCGGATCCGCCAGGTCGACCGTGGCCCGCGTGCCGTCGGGCAGCGCAAGACCAACGCGATGCCGGACGCCGGGCTGCATGGCCTCGAGCAGACTGGCGCGAGTGGGATAGCGGTTCACCGAAGCCGATTCGGCAAGGCGCCGCAGCAGGTCGTGGCCGTCAAAACCGTCAAGGTCGCGCAGCAGTCGGTGGGTCGGAAGGATGCACAGCCCGGGATCATCTGCGTCGACGAGCAACATGAGGACGAAGTTGAAGGCGGCGTCGGCGGACGCCTCGGGATGCTCCAGCCGCTGCCGGTTCCGATAATTCAGCGCAGTCTCATAGCGGTGATGGCCGTCGGCCATGACAAGGCGCGAGGCTTGCAGCGTCGCGGCGATCTGCCGGAACCGGTCATCAGTCGGCAGCGCCCAGATGCGATGCTCTTCGTCGCCCTGGAGGGTAATGGTCAGTCGTGGAGCTTCCTGCATCACCGGCTCGAGCAGACGCGGGACCGCGCGCGCCGGGTCCTGGTAGAGGGCAAAGACCGGACTCAGGTTGGCGCCGACCGCGCGCGTTAGCGAGAGGCGATCAGCTTTGGCGCGGGCGTGGGTGCGCTCGTGAGCCAGGATTCCGTTCCCAAATGGTTCCAGCTCGACGACGGCCACGATGCCGACACGGCGATGCGCCTCGCCCTGGAATGGATCCAGGAATCGCTCCTCGTAGACGTAGGCGCACGGTTCGCCCTCGCGGCGAAGGATGCCGGCCGCGAGCCAATTCTCAAAGAACGCGGCCGCTCGCGTGTATTTGTTGTCCTGGGCATCATCGGCGGAGCGTACCTCACCCGCAATCAATCGCACGACATTCCGGGGGTCCTGCCGGTAGTAGCGCTGTTGATCATCCGGTGTGATGATGTCGTAGGGCGGCGCGACGACCTGGGCCAGGTCGACCCGGGACGGGTCGTACAGGATTCCCTGGAAGGGCCGGACGGTTGGCATCGCGCCTAAAGCGTGACCGACTGGACGTCGGCCATTCCTGGCACTTCGCGGATCCGCGCCTGGATCGACTCCGGAACCGGTTCGTCGACGGACAGAATCATGACCGCGTCGCCGCGCGGGCGGTCGCGACCCACCTGCATGCTGGCGATGTTGATGTTGTGCTCACCCAGCAAGGTGCCGATGGCTCCGATGATGCCGGGCCGGTCGGCATGCCAGCTCATGAGAAAGGTCCCGGTCGGCACCAGGTCGATGCGGAAATCGTTGAACGTCACGATGTGCGGCTCGTTGAGCAGGAGCGTCCCGCCGACGCGGGTCTCACCTTGCTCGCCGATCGCCTGGAGCGTGATGAGGTTCGCGAACTCGCTGAGTCGCGGGCTGCGTTGCTCCGTGACCTCGATGCCGTGGGCGGTGGCCACGGCTCGTGCGTTGACGGGGTTGACCCGCTCGGCGCTGAAACGACTGAGAAACGCGGTTAACATGGCCGCCGTCAGCACCGAGCAGTCGTAGCCGGCAATGGCGCCGACGTAGTCCACCTGCAGGCGCCGGGCGGGCCGGCGCGCCACCTGCGCGTAGAAGCGACCGATTCCTTCGGCGACCGGGATGAAGGGGCGAAGCGAAGCCATCTCTTCGGGAAGCACGACCGGCGCATTCAGCGCAAAGCGCGGCTGACCACCATCCAGCACCGCAATCACCTGGTCGGCGATTTCGATCGCCACGCTGATCTGCGCTTCCTCGGTCGACGCACCCAGATGCGGTGTCGTGATCACCTGCGGCAGGGCCAGTAGGGGGTTGTCTCCCGGCGGCTCCGTCTCGTAGACATCAAGCGCCGCTCCCGCAATGCTTCCCGCCTTGACCGCGTCGTAGAGGGCGGCCTCGTCGACGATGCCACCGCGGGCAACGTTGAGGAGGCGCAGCCCCGGCTTGGCCGCCGCCAGGGTCCTGGCATTGACCAGATGGCGGGTCGCCGGCGTCAGAGGCACGTGCAAGGTGACGAAATCGGATTCGGCCAGCAGCGCGTCGAGGTCCATCAGTCGAACGTTGAGTTGGGCGGCCCGGTCATCGGAGACGACCGGGTCCGTGGCGACCACCCGCATGCCGAACGCCTGCGCCCGGCGCGTCACCTCCACGCCGATGTTGCCCAGCCCGACAATCCCGAGCACCTTGTCGCGCAGTTCCGTGCCGAGGAACCTGGAGCGCTCCCACTGGCCCGCTTTGACCGACCGGTCGGCCTGCGGCAGGTGCCGAGCCAGTGCGAGCATCATGGCCATCGTGTGCTCGGCGGCGGCGATGGTGTTGCCGGATGGCGCATTCACCACCAGGACCCCGGCGCGCGTCGCGCTGGCCACGTCGATGTTGTCGACGCCCGCCCCGGCGCGACCAATGACCTTGAGCCGGGTGCCCGCCTCGATGATCTCCGCAGTCACGCGGGTCTCGCTTCGAACGACGAGGGCTTCGTAGTCCGCGATTCGCGCGCGGAGGTCGGCCGGCGTTTGCCTCAGCTGGACGTCGACCTGGGCATGTCTCCGAAGCCGATCGACTCCCGCGTCCGCGATCGGGTCGGCTACGAGGACCCGAGGCACGCGATCAGGCGACGAGGCTTGGTTGCGAGCTCTGTAGGATTCGACGCGCCGCGGCCAGCGCGGCGCCAGGGGTCACCGGATGCCCGTGCATCTCGAGGCCCTTCTCCAGCGCCTCGACCGTGGCCACGACGTCGGGGTCGTAGACCGCGCCGAGGTGGCCGATGCGAAAGATCTTCCCGGCCAGCTTCGCCTGACCCTCGCCGACGACCAGATGCAGGTCCCGCCAGGTCTTGAGCACGGCGTCGGCCTTCTCGCCCTGGAGCGCCTCCGGGAAATAGATCGCGGTGACGGTCGGCGACGCCAGTTCCTCTGGCGCGAGGAGGCGCAGGTTGAGCGCGGTCGCAACCGCCCGAAACGCGCCGGCGATCCGACGGTGGCGGGCAAAGATCGCCTGCAGCCCTTCCTCGCGCATCATCTGCAGCGCCTCGCGGAGGCCAAAGAGGATGCCCACCGCGGGCGTCGTGAAGGTCATGCCCTTCATCTGCATCGTGTGGGCGCGCTCCCAGTCGAAATAGAAGCGAGGCGACCGGCATAGCGCCTGCCGTTGCCAGGCTTCCTTGCTGACGCTCAGCATCGTCACGCCGGGTGGCAGCATCCAGCCCTTCTGGGACGCGGTAATGGCCACGTCCACCTTCCACCTGTCGACGGGGAGGTCGATGGAACCGATCGAGCTGACACCGTCCACGACCAGCAGCCGGCCGTGCCGCTTGACGACCTCGGCCAGGGCTTGCATCGGGTTCGTCACGCCAGTCGAGGTTTCGTTATGCGTGACGAGGACGGTCCGGATCTCAGGCTCGCGGGTGAGGAGGTCGTCCACATCCTGCGGGTCCGCCCCCTCGCCCCAGGGAAGGGTGTAGCGAATCACATTCGCGCCGAAGGCGGCCGCCAGGTCGGCGAAGCGATCGCCAAAGGCTCCGATGGTGATTGCCAGCACCCGCTCGCCTGGCGAAACGATATTCGCCACCGCGCTTTCCAGGCCGCCGGTGCCGGAGGCGGGGAAGATGAGCATGTCGCGCTCCGTCTGGAAGGCCCAGCGCAAGCCCTGTTCCAGCTCCGGCAGCAGCGTCCGGAACTCGGGGCCACGGTGGTTGATCATCGGCGCGTCCATGGCGCGCTGGACCCGCTCGGGGACCGGGGTGGGCCCGGGAATGCGCAGCTGGGACTCGGGATTCATGGCGCTTTAGTCTAGCGGTCGACCGCGGGGCACGAGCCTCAGAACCGGCGCGACGCCTGGCGCCGGCGGCGCACCGGGCGGCGGCGGTACTGCGGGGTTGGCTGCGGGCGGCGCGTGGCGAGGCGCATCAGGAACAAGAGGCCGAGGACCCCACCAACCAGGACAGCCCAGCGGGTCGCGGTCGTGGTCCGGGCGGCGTCGGCGGCGGCCGCCGACTGGGCCTGTCGCTGCGCCGCGGCGGCGGCTTCGGCCCGGACCAGCTTGATGCGGGTGGCCTCAATTTGCGGATCGAAGGCCAGGAGACCCTGGTAGACCCCTTGCGCGATCGCATCACGGAACGCGCCCTGACGCAGGAGCGAACCCTCACGCGGATTGGTGAGGTAGGCGGGCTCCACGGTCGCGGTCGGAATGTCCGAATGGACCCAAAGCTCCGGCTTTTGCGCCACCCCATCATCCGCGATCTGGTACGAGCGAAGACGCTGCGCGAGACCCGCGTCGATTGCCTGGGCGAAGGCCAGGCTCTCGGGCTTGGGATAGAAGATGGTCTCGCCGTTGATCGACGAATCTCCATCGAAGGCATTGACGTGGAGGCTGATGAAGAGTTGGGCCCCCGAGGCATGGACACGGTTCCACCGTTCCGAGATTTCGACATACTGGTCGCTGGTTCGCGTCAGCACCACTCGGACCTTCTCCTTCTGAAGCAGCGCACGCAACCGTAAGGCCAGGTCCAGGGTGATGTCCTTTTCCATCACGCCGCCGCTGACGACCCCAGGGTCCCAGAGCTGGCTTGGGTCGTTCGTGACGCTCCCACCGTGTCCCGGGTCAACCGCGATGACATACGGCGCGGGCGCGGGAGGTGGGGGCTCTGAAGCCGAGGCCCGAGCCGGTTGCATGGACGTGAGCAAGACGACCCCAGCCGCGAGCACGGCCGGGAGGCGCGGGGATCGCAAACTAGGCCGAAGTATACGGCAGCTATTCCGCGCGCATCAGGCTTGGACTTCTCGCCGTGGCCTGCGCGCCCGCGCCGCGCTTCCGCCTTCGGAGCGAGTCGGTCTCGCGCCTGCTGAGCTCACCCCGAGCGCAATCGCGTCCTAACCGGAAAAATTAAAATCGATTGGGACGTCCAAGTAACTGGCCAGGGATTCCATATCAGCTCGTGGGAATACAACCGCCTGAACGTGAAAAGCTTCGCGCCCATCCCGTGTCATAAAACGAAACACGCGCATTCCTCTCCCAGGGAGCGAAGTTAGCCGCCCGGCTCGAATCTTCATCAAATCGCGTCGGTAAACTTCACGTCTACCAAACGGACGTGGGATCCACACTCGTTCGGCATCCGCATGGATTCGTATGCGCGCGAATGCGGCAAACGAATTGATCATGGTCACGACCATGAAGATCGCGAGGAGCAATAGCAGCACGCTGACCAGGTCAAATAGGTCCGCGCCGGTCTTGAATCTAGAAACGGTAATCGGGCCCAGGACGACCAGCGTGATGAGGCTTCCAGCCAGGATAAAAAGGTAAATGCCAAGCGTGGTCCATATTGCGCCGGGTCTCAACTTCACCGTCATGTCAGTCCCCCACAACCGCATCCGGCCATACGGCTGCCAGGAGCGGCGCCGTCTAGCGCTGGTCGGCGGTGTAGGGGAGCAGTGCCACGTGCCGCGCGCGCTTCAGGGCGACGGCCAGGCGGCGCTGGTGCCGGGCGCAGGTCCCGGTGACGCGACGCGGCAGGATCTTGCCGCGCTCGCTGATGAAGCGGCGCAGTCGCGACACTTCCTTGTAGTCGATTAGCACGACCTTCTCGACACAGAAGTTACAGACCTTCTTGTGTGGCTTACGGTCGCGCTTTTCAGTTGGTGGCGGCATGCTCTAGAACGGGATATCGTCGGGATCGACGTCCCGGGATGGCTCTTCGGTGTGGGCGGTGGCTACCGCGCCGACCGGCGCTTCCACCGGCTCAGCCGCCGGGGCCGAGGCATGCGCCTGCGACTGCTGGCGGGTCTCCAGGAACTGGACCTCCGTGGCATTGATCTCGGTGGTCTTCCGCTTCTGCCCATCCTGGCCGTCCCAGGAGCGGGTCTGCAGGCGGCCCTCGATGTACACCAGGCTGCCTTTGTGCAGGTACTGGCCGCAGATCTCGGCCAGGTTGCGCTTGCCGATGTTCCAGGCAACCACGTTGTGGTAGTCGGTGTACTCCTTCTTCTCACCATCGGTGCTCTGACCGTAGCGATTGGTCGCCAGCGAGAAGGTTGTCACGGGCGCGCCGCTTGGCGTGTACCGCATCTCGGGATCGCGCGTCAGCCGGCCGATCAACATCACTTTGTTCAGGTTCATGACTTGCCCTCATCCTGTCGAATCAACAGATGCCGGAAGACGGTGTCGGAGATTTTCAGGAGGCGATCGACCTCCTGAACGCGCGGCTGGTCGAGGTCGAACTCGGCGACAACGTAGTGGCCTTCCCGTTGGTCCTTCACGGTGTAGGCAAGCCGGCGCTTGCCCCACGGGGTGACCTTCTTGACCTGGCCGCCGTTGGTCAGGATCAGCTGGCTGACCTTCTCAATCTCCTGCTGAACCGCGTCATCATCAAGCTCCGGCTTGACGAGGTACATCAACTCATACGCCGACAATCCGCACCCTCCTTTCCTATGGACTTGCTCCGAATATGACCTGCCGAGGTGGCACCGGAGCAGGAAAGCGAAGCTCAGTGTACCAAAAGAAAGAGCGGCCGCCCGATGGCGACCGCTCGGAGGGAAACCGCTGGGTCTTAGTTCTTCACCTGACCCGACTGAACCTCGCCCGACCACTTGCCGGTCGGGGTCCCGCGCTCTTCGATGAACTTCTTGAATCGCTTCAGGTCGTTCTCGACACGTCCGGGGGCCGCCTGGATCAGCTTGTCACCGATCTCGCCCGCGACGCCGCCCGGAGGATCGTAGTCCAGGGCCAGCGTGACTTTGGTCTGGCCGTTGTTCTTGACGAACTGCACCTTGCCGTCGTTCCTGTCGCCGGTGGTGGAGCGCCACGCGATCACTTCGTTGGGGCGCTGCTCGATGATCTCGGCCTTCCACTGGCGCTGCGTGCCGGCGATCTTGGCCTTCCACTCGAGATGCTTGTCATCCAGTTGCTTGACTTCCTCGACATTCTCCATGAACTGCGGAAAGGTCTCGAACTGGGTCCACTGCGCGTAGACCTGGTCGACCGGCTTCTGGACTTCAATCGACTTTTCGACGTGAGCCATAGTGCAAATTCCTCCTGGAACTCTCTCTAAGTTGCCGCCCTATTTTATACCACCAATATCAGATTATGAAACCTCACCAGTAACACATTCTGCTGAGCATGAGCCCGGTCCACGAGCCGTCCTTTTCTGTCAGTGACTACCCAGTTAAAGTCGCTGTCGATCCGGCTACGTACCGAACCCCAAGCCTTGCATGGCCAATGAGTGCGCTCCTCGTGGCCATCGCGTAGGTGCAATTTGGTGGTCGGCGGGGGACTCGAACCCTCGACCTCTTGGATGTGAACCAAGCGCTCTAACCAGCTGAGCTAGCCGACCGGTGCCGACATTTTAGCCCCGCTTCTGCGCCTCCGCCTTGGCGAGCGCTCTGGAGACCGCTTCGGCCGTCTCGAGGGGCAAAAACTGGATGGCATCGGATACGAGGCGCTCGGCGTCGGCAGCCGGCAGCTTGCGGCGGACGACCTCCAACTGCTGGTCGACCAGGTCCGCCATGACCTGCGACATCTCCTGCCGGCGGCGCCGCCGAAAGAGCTCCTGCTGAGCCGGGTAGCCATTGCCGAAGGTCACCGGAAAGCCGAGGCGCTGCAGTTCCGCCAGGTCGCGAAAGACGGTTCGGGTGCTCACCTGCAGGCTGTCAGCCAGGTCGGTGGCGCGAACCCCGGGGCGCGCTGTGGCGACCGAGAGGATCACGAGGAGGCGGCGCAGCCGCTCGGCCCGGTTCACGATCTGACGCTAACACCGGTCCGACAGCTTCGCAATTGAACGTTTCCCAGCGCCGACGAACGGGTACAACCTTGGGAGTCGAAATTTCCTCTGGTAAGGTGGACGAAGCATGCCGAAAGAGACAAAGGACAGCAAGGCGAAAGCGAGCCGCGAACCCAAGACCGAACTCGTCCCTGAGCCGGTCAGCGAGAACGGGAGCGCCGCCGCCACCAAGGCCCGCACCGCCATCGACGATGTCATCGCCGCCATCGAGGCGGCGCGCGACAAGGTGATGGCCGACGAGGTCAAGGGTCTCACCAAGCTCGGCATCCCCCGCGCCATGGCCTACCAAATGGTGGCCGCCCGCTTCCATCAGAATGTCGTGACCGATGGCGAGGGCGGCGGACCCGAGTTCGAAAACAGCCACTGGAACGACCGGTAAGGTAACGCCGGGCCGGCCGTGCTGACGGTTGTCCAGGCCCGCGACCGGATCCTCGCCCGGATCGCCGCGCTGGACGCCGAGGACGTCGCGCTGCTGGAGTCGCGCGACCGAGTGCTCGTCGAAGAGGTGCGGGCAATCCGCGACGTGCCCCCCTTCACCAACTCAGCGATGGACGGCTACGCCGTTCGCGCTGACGACGTTCGCGTTGCCACCCCGGAGCGCCCGGCTCGACTGCGGCTCCGGGGCGAGATCCGCGCGGGCTCCCCGGCGTCAACCGCGGTCGAGCCGTCCACCGCCATCCGCATCATGACCGGCGCCATGATCCCGCCCGGGGCCGACGCGGTCGTCCGCGTCGAGGACACCTCAGAAACCGGTGGGCAGGTGGAGATCCGGATCGGGGTCGAGACCGGTACCAACGTCCGGGGTGCCGGCACGGACGTCCCGAAGGGCTCGGTGGTGGCGGCCCCCGGCCAGCTGGTCACCCCCGGCTTGATCGGGGTCCTGGCATCCGCCGGCCGGTCCACGGTCCGCTGCGTCCGCCGGCCACGGGTGCGGATCCTGACCACCGGGGATGAACTGCGCGATGCCGGCCAGCCGCTGGGGATCGGGGAGATCACCAACACGAACCGTTACACCCTGCTGGCGTCGCTAGAGGCGTCGGGAGCGATCGGGCTCGACAGCGGGGTAGCGCGCGATGACCGGGCTGACCTGGCGGCCCGGCTCCAGTCGGATGGTGTTGACCTCATCGTGACCACCGGCGGCGTCTCCATGGGCGCCTACGACCTCGTCCGCAGCCTCCTCGAGGAGCACGACGCCGTGGACTTCTGGCAGGTCGCGCTGCGACCGGGCAGACCCCTCCTCTTCGGGTCGGTCCACAGCGTGCCATTGATCGGCCTGCCCGGCAACCCGGTGTCGTCGATGGTCGGATTCGAGCTCTTCGTCAAGCCGGCCATCCGGAAGCTGCAGGGCCGGGTGGATGTCGAGCCGCTGCTCATCCCGGCGGTCACGGTGGATCGGCTGACCTCCATCCCCCACCTCGAGCAATACCTGCGCGGCGTCGCTCGGCGGGAGGCCGGCCGGCTGCTGGTCCAGTTGACGGGGAATCAAGGCTCGCACGTGCTTCGCTCGATGGCCGATGCCAACTGCCTGGTCCGAGTCCCGCCGGCGGATGGTGACCTGGCGCCGGGGGCGGCGGTCGAGATCCTGCCGCTTGGCTCCCTCAGCTAAGGGCCGCCCAAGAAACCCCTTAACGTATTCGCCGAATTCGGGTATCTTTGGCTGGGAGAGGGAACGATGCCACGAGTCGACCCTGGGAGGATCCGTAACGTCGCCCTGCTCGGGCACAGCCACGAGGGCAAAACCAGCCTGGCCGAGGCGATGCTCTACGCTGGCGGCGGGATCGAGCGTCTCGGCCGCCCGGAAGCCGGCACGACGACCTTTGACTTCGAGCCCGAGGAGATCAAACGGAAGATCTCGATCGGCACCGCGGTCGCCCACCTGACCTGGAAGGACCACAAGATCAATCTCCTTGACACGCCGGGGTTCCAGGATTTCGTCGGCGACGTCTACGGAGCCCTGCGGGCAGCCGAGGGCGCCCTCCTGGTGGTCGGCGCCAGCGCCGGCGCCGTGGTGGGCACCGAGCTTGCCTGGGCCCAGCTCCGTGCCGCCAACACGCCCACGCTTGTCGTCGTCAACAAGATGGACAAGGAGAATGCCGACTACTGGAAGGCGGTCGATTCAATGCGGGAGTTCTCGCCCCGCCCGGTCGCCATCCAGGCTCCGATCGGGGAGGAAGCCGCCTTCAAGGGGGTCATCGACCTGGTGGCCCGCAAGGCCTACGGCTTCGATGCGCAGGGACGGGCGAGCGAAATGCCGATCCCCGCGGAGCTGGCCGCCGACGTCGAGGGCCGGCGGTCGCCGCTGGTCGAAGCGGCCGCCGAAACCGACGATGCGCTGCTGGAGAAATACCTGGAGACCGGTGAGCTCAGCGATGCGGAAGTAACCGGCGCGCTGGCGAAGGGGGTCGCGGCCGGCACGCTTGTCCCCGTGCTCTGCGCCGCCTCCGCCCGGTCGATCGGCGTCGGCACCCTGCTGGATGCCATCGTGGCCCTGTTGCCGTCCCCGATCAACGCCGATGCGTCCGGACCGGCCGCCGCCCTGGTGTTCAAAACAACCGCCGACCCCTTTGTCGGGCGGATCAGCTACGTGAAAGTGATCTCCGGGGTCCTCAACGCCACCAACCACGCCCTGACCAACACGAGCAAGAACCAGCCGGAACGGGTTGGTGCCCTCGGGTTCCCGAAAGGCAAGACACTCGAACCGGCCACCGAGGTGGTGGCCGGCGACATTGCCGGGATCAGCAAGCTCCAGCTGACCGCAACCGGGGAAACGCTGTCGACGCGGGAGCACCCGGTCCGCCTGCCCGCCATCGAGTACCCGCCGCAAACCTACAGCGCGGCAGTGGGAGCGAAAAACAAGGCCGACGAGGAGAAGGTCAACGCGGCCCTCGTCAAGCTGGTCGATGAGGACCCCACGCTGAGCCTGGTCCATGAGCCGATCACCAAGGAGTCGATCCTTAACGGGATGGGCGATGTGCACCTCGATGTGGTCCTGGAGAAGATGAAGCGCAAGTACGGGGTCGAGGGCGTCCTCCAGATCCCTCGCGTCCCCTACCAGGAAACGATCACCGGCACGGCGCGCGCCGAGAAGAAGTACAAGAAGCAGTCGGGCGGAGCGGGCATGTACGGCCACTGTGTGATCGAGATCTCGCCGGTGCCGCGCGGAACCGGATTTGTCTGGGAAGACAAGATCTTCGGCGGCTCGATCCCGCAGAACTTCCGGCCTTCGGTGGAAAAAGGCGTCAAAGAGGCGATGGACCAGGGGGTCCTGAGCGGTAATGCCTTGGTCGACATCAGGGTTCGTCTCCTCGACGGCTCCACCCATCCCGTCGACGGCAAGGACATCGCGTTCAAGCTGGCCGGTGCCATGGCGATGCGCCAGGCGGTCATGGATGCGCGCCCGGTGTTGCTCGAACCGATCATGGATGTCGAGGTGCTGGTGCCCGAACGCAACATGGGCGACGTGATCAGCGACCTCAACGGCAAACGGGGCAAGATCGCCGGGATGGAACCGTCCGGCGATCACCTGGAAAAGGTCAAGGCCCAGGTGCCGCTGTCATCGATGTACCGGTTCCCGATCGACCTGCGCTCGATCACGCAGGGCCGCGGCCGATATCAGATGACCTTCTCCCACTACGAAGAGGTGCCCGCTCACGCGGCGCAATCCGTGATCAGCGCCTACCAGAAATCGAAGGGGGCCGACGCCGACGATTAGCGCAACGGCGCCGCGCGTGGCTAGTCGAGCCGGCGAAATAGCGGGATGACGTTCGAGGGCTTGGGACGGCGGGTCGCCCGGGCCGCGAGCATCAGCGCTTCCTGCGCTTCAAACAGCACCTCCGAGGTGCGCTCGACCGATCGATCGATGCCCAGCTTCTCCGAGTAGCGCCCATCGAGCTGGCCAAGCAGGTGAACGATGCGGCGCCAGATGTCGGCGGGGATGAACTTGATCCGCTGCACACGGCATTCCTCGATCACACCAAGTAGCTCGTCGGTCTCGCGAAGCTGGTTGCGCGGCGTTGCGGCGGTCCGCCGCTGCCACGCCCAGAAGTGGTGCTGCGCGATCTCGAGGACCGTGCGTTCGATCATGCCTAAGCCGGGTTCGATCATGCCTTAAGCCAGCATGATAGCGGAGGATTCCCGCTACCGGAACGGATCGGATTCACGGAGATGGAGGGAGGAAATGGAAGAGCGCATCAGCGGCCAGATTGTCTATGCGGGCAAGCTGATCCAGGTCTTTAAGGACGAAGTTCGCTTACCCGATGGAAAGACCACCACGCGCGAGATTGTGCGCCACCCTGGATCGGTGGCGATCGTGCCCCGGCAGGCGGATGGTCGGATCGTCCTGGTGCGGCAATTTCGCTATGTCACCGGACGCGAACTCTGGGAAATTCCAGCTGGCACCTGCGACAAGCCGGGGGAGTCGCTCGAGGAAACGGCCCGGCGCGAGCTTGCCGAGGAGGCAGGGTTGAAAGCCGGACGGCTCACCCGATTGGGACGCGCCTACCTGGTTCCCGGTTACGGCGACGAGTTGATGACCTGGTTTTTGGCCGAGGATCTGGCACCGACGCCATCACATGCCGAGATGGACGAGTCTTTCAAGGTCAATCCCTTCGATCGTCCGTCGCTGCGGGTCCTGCGCCAGAACGGCGAGCTCGAGGATGCCAAGACGTTTTTGGGACTCGCGTGGGCGGGCGTGGAGCTCCTCTAAATCTACTACGAACGTATGTTTGCTTTTGGCGCGCGTTTGTGCTAGGGTTCGAGCATGGGCGAGATGGCGATATTGATCGGAGCGACCCCAGGAACCCGGAGGGTCATCGACGCCGCCACGGTGCCCTTGCTGCGCCGGGTGGTCGAGAGCCTGGCGACCATGCACCCTGGGCGCTATACCGTCTACCTCGGCCGTCCTGACCCGGTAGCGGTCCGTACTGACTGGGAGCAGGAGGCGGCCTTGATGCGGAGCGCCCGGCGGGCGGTGGTTGCCACTCCGTCGACCACGCCCTTACCCCAGGAGGCCGACCGGCGCGATCCGGGCCTGGGCTGGCTGGCCGAGACCTGGTTCAGCGCGGTGGTTGGGGACGACACCGCGATGGCACTGATCTGCCGCCCCGATTTCGATCGCCCCACCGAGACCTGGCTCCTGACCGAACCCCACGCGGTTCGGCGATTGATCGGGGCGGTCGAGGGCGAGCTGGCTCGCCCCGACCCGCAACTGCTCGCGGTTTGAGCCAGGACGCCGCCGTTTTCTAGAATTGGGCCCTCGTGAGCCCTGCCCTGGCCCCCTGGCCCATCCTTGTCGCGGGGACCATCACCCGGGACGATGTTCGAACCCCGGCGGGATTCAACCCCGATGGCCTGGGCGGCTCCGCCACCTACTGCACGCTGGCAGCGCGGCTCTTCGCCCCGGTCCAGGTCGTCGCCACCGCCGGCCCCGACTTTATGCCGACCTTCCAGGCCGCCATGGTCGGGACGGACGCCGACCTGCGAAGCGTCACCCTCTCGGAGGCGCCGACCTATCGCTGGCGCGCGGAGCATGATTACGAAACCGGGACGACCCGTGGGGAAAGCTCGGAGCAGGGCGCCTATCGAACCTTCGAGCCGGTGCTCACCACCCAGCAGCGCCAGACCCCGATCACCTTTGTCGGCAGCATGGAACCGCGGCACCAACTGCGTGTCGTGCAGCAACTCGATCACCCCCGCCTGATTGCGGGCGACACCATGACGCTCTACATCCGGGAGCAGCCCGAGGCACTCGACGAGGTCCTGCAGCGCCTCGACTACCTGTTTTTGAATGGGGCTGAGGCGATGGCGCTGGCCCGGGTGGGAACCATCGAGCGGGCGTCGGCAGAGCTTCGACGCCGGTTTCGGCTTCGCGGGCTGGTGATCAAGGAAGGGCCGCGAGGCGCAACGCTCTACCGGGAAGGTCGCGACATCCACCTGCCGGCGTGTCCGGTCGACCCGCCGGTCGATCCAACCGGGGCCGGGGACGCCGTCGCGGGAGGATTCCTCGGCTGCCTCGCCGAGCGGCAACGTGAAGACGAGGACACCCTGCGCCTCGCGCTTGGCTATGCCATGGTGCTGGCCTCGTTCGTGATCCAGCGATTCAGTGTCGGCGGCGTGCAGCACCTGACGCGGGCGGAAGTCGACGCTCGCATGGAGTCGATGGCGTGGAAGGCGCCAGCCGCCCAGTGAGCTGGCGCACCGGTGCGGTGACCGTCACGATGCTCGAGGGCGACCTGACCGCCCAGGACGCCGACGCGATCGTCAATGCGGCCAACAATGACCTCGTCCTTGGTGGCGGCGTCGCCGGCGCCATCGCGCGCCGTGGTGGGCCGTCGATCCAGGCGGAATGTCGCGCAATCGGAACGATCGCCATTGGCGATGCCGCGATCACGGGCGGCGGGAACCTGCCCGCGCGTTACGTCGTCCACGCCGCCAGCATGCGGCTGGGCGGACGGACCACGGCCGCGTCGCTCCAGAACGCGACCCGGCGCAGCCTGGAGCTGGCGCGCGAGAAGGGCCTGCACTCGATCGCCTTTCCGGCGGTCGGCACCGGGATCGCCCATTTTCCGCTCGAGGACTGTGCTCGGATCATGCTGGAGCAGGTCATCGCACATGCGGCGGCTCCCGGCATGTTGACGGACGTCCGGTTCGTCCTGTTCGGTGAGGTCGCCCGGGCCGCCTTCGACCGCGAGGCGGCGCGGCAGCTAGTGAAACAGGCCGGGCAGGAAGAAGGAAAGAAGAAACGCGATGGTCACGGCGGACAGAAAGAGGAACACCGCCCCTGAGAGCAGGTTGCCGAACCGCCCATTGACGTAGCGGCCCATGATCCGCTTGTCGTTGGCGAGCAGGATCAGGATGGGGAGCAACAGCGGCAGCATCATGCCGTTGACGATGTTCGGCAGGTTGGTGATGAGCGCGAGCGGCGCACCGGGAAACATCGCGACGCCGGCGCCCAGCACGATCAGCGTCGTGTAGATGGTCAGAAACGCGGGCGCCTCCCGAAAGGACTTGTCAATGCCGCGCTCGAAGCCGAAGGCCTCAGTAATGGCGTAGGTGGTCGAGAGTGGCAGGACCGAGGCCGCCATCAGCGAGGCATTGATCAGGCCGATGGCGAAAAGCTGTTCGGCGTATTGCCCGGCGAGCGGCCGCAGGGCCAGCGCGATCTTGCTGAAGGCGGACGGATCCGCGGGATCGACCTGGATGTGGTGGGCAAAGACCGTCGCGCCGGTGGCGACGATGATAAAGAAGGCGACGATGTTGAGCACCACGATGCCGGCAAAGGTATCGACGCGCTCGAATTTGAGGTCGGACGGGTTCAGGCCCTTGTCGGCCACGTTCGACTGCTGGAAGAAGGCCATCCACGGCGTGATCGTGGTGCCGACGACCGAGATGAAAATCAGGATGAAGGGCGGGGTCCAGTGGAAGGTCGGCACCACGGCGTGGTGGAGGACGGTGCCCCAGGGCGGGTGCGCGAGGATCGCCGAGACGATGTACCCGACGAAGACCAGGGTGAGGACGAGCAAAACGCGCTCGACAACCCGAAAGGAGCCGCGGAGGACCAGGAACCAGACCAGAACCGCCGCCAGCGGGATGGCCACATAGCGCGCGGAACCGCCAAAGAGCAGGTCGGCACCACCGCCAACCCCGGCAAACTCGGCCACCGTGGTGGCGGCGTTCGCCACGAAAAGCAAGACCATCACCCAGAGGGTCGGCGCCACGCCGAAGCGCTCGCGGATCAGGTCCGAAAGACCCTTGCCGGTCACGGTGCCCATCCGGGCGACCATCTCCTGGATCGGGGCGAGGCAGATCGCCGTCACGATCAGAACCCAGAGCAGGTCGTAGCCGAACTGGGAGCCCGCCAGCGCGTAGCCGGTGAGCCCGGTGGCATCGTTGTCGACGCTGCCGGTGATGATGCCTGGCCCGAGGACCGAAAAGAGCACCAGCAGCCGCGCGCGGCGGCTTCGGAGCAGTGCCACCGGCTAGAAGATCCGCCGCCTGCGGCCACCGCCACCCCGGGGCGGCAGCACGCGGTCCATCACGTCGTCCACGGTGACGATTCCCTGGATCCGGTTGTGCTCATCGACGACCGGCACGGCCAGCAAGTTGTACTTCGCGGTGACCTCTGCCACCTCGCGCGGTCCGGCGTCGAGCCGGACGGACATGACGTTTTGGATCATGAAATCGCGGATCGCCTGCGTGGGCTTGGCGACGATCAGGTCGCGGAGCGACAGCACGCCGAGCAGGTGCTCCTCCTCGTCGACCACGTAGACGTAATAGACGCTCTCCGCATCCGGCTCGAGCTCGCGCAGCCGGTCGATCGCTTCGGCCGCGGTCAGCGTGTGCTGCACCGCCACGTACTGGGTCGTCATCAGCCCGCCGGCCGTGTCCTCTCGGTAGGCCAGAAGCTCTTCAACGTCCTCCGCTTCGTCCTCCTCCATCTTTTGCAACAACTGCTGGGCTCGCTCTCGCGGCATGTCCGCCAGCAGATCGGCGACTTCGTCCGGTGACATGGCCTCGAGGATGTCCGAGGCCCGCTCGACATCCAGTCGCTCGAGGATCGAGGCCTGCATCTGGGGCTCGTCAATCTCCTCGAGGGTGTCCGCGGCTTTTTCATCGTCGAGGGCCGCGAACACCGCATTCCGGTCTTCGGGGCTGAGCTCGTTGACGATGTCGGCGATGTCGGCCGGGTGCAGCTTGGCCAGCTTGGTATGGGCGATCCGCAACTTGACCGAGCTCTCGTCACTTTTCACCGGGTCGACCGCTTCCCAGGAGATCAACTTCTGGGGCCAGTCCAGGCCGAGACCAACCGCGACCCGGCGGCCCGGGCCCTCGAGGCCAACCCGGCGCGCCAGCCCGCGCGCGCCGATATCGACCCCGACCAGCAGCAGGTTGCCGTCCACCTGAGACAGCTGGAGGTCGTTGACGCGCACCACGCGGCGGCCGTCCATGTCGACGATCTGCTTGTCGAGCACCTGGCGGGAGAGCCACAATTCCGACTCGACTCGCCCGTGCGGCTGCAGGTTGTCCTCGGCCAGCTTGAGGCTGAGCTCCTTGTTGTCCCAACTCCGCACCACCGACCAGTCGACCGAGCGGATCCGGTGGTTGCCCTTGAGGATCACCCCGGTGACCTTGGGGAACGGGTCCGTCATCAACACCACCAGGTCGCGGACCCGTCCGACTCGGTGCTGCCGGAGATCAACGACTTCCGCGTTGAGGAAGTCGCTGAGAAAGATCATCCCCGGAATTGCTTGAAGAGCAACGACGCGTTGTGACCGCCGAAGCCGAAGGAGTTGGACAGCGCCAGCGTGATCGGAATCTCCCGAGCCCCCTCGGGGATGTAGTCGAGATCGCACTGTGGATCCGGGTGCTCGAGGTTGATGGTTGGCGGCGCCACCCCTTCCTGGATCGCCTTGACGCAGATCACGCCTTCGACGGACCCAGCGGCGCCGAGGAGGTGGCCGAGCATCGACTTGGTCGAGCTGATCGGGACGTGGTAGGCCGCCTCACCAAAAATGTCCTTCAGCGCCAGGGTCTCGGCCACGTCGCCGAGTTGCGTCGCGGTGCCGTGCGCGTTGATGTAGCTGATATCCGATGGGGCGACGCGGGCCTTTTCCAGCGTGCGCTTCATCGCCCTGGCGGCGCCGGCCCCCACGGGATCGGGCGCGGTGATGTGGCTCGCGTCGGCGGTGGCCGCGTACCCGACCAGCTCGGCCATGATCGGCGCGCCGCGGCGCTTGGCCGATTCGAGCTCCTCCAGGACCAGGATTCCCGCCCCTTCGCCCATGATGAACCCGTCACGCTCGATGTCGAAGGGCCGGCTCGAGGTACTCGGATCGCCGCCCCGCGTGGTGACCGCGCGGATGGCGCAGAAGGCCGCGAGCGCGAGCGGCGTGATCGTCGATTCGCTGGCCCCGGCGATCATCGCGGTGGCGTCGCCGCGCCGGATCGTCTCGAACGCCTCCCCGATCGCGTGGGCTCCGGAGGCACAGGCTGAGGCGATCGAGAAGTTCGGTCCACGGGCGCCGATCGCGATCGAGATCTGACCCGCGGCCATGTCGCCGATCATCATCGGCACGGTGAACGGGCTCACCCGCGAGGGACCGCGTTCCTTGAGGACGGTATGCGCGTCCTCGATATGTTCCAACCCGCCGATGGCGCTGCCGACCAGGACGCCTATCTCGTCCCGGTTCTCCTCGGTGATTCGCAACCCGGACTCGTCCAGCGCCTCGCGGGCGGCAACCATCGCGAACTGGACGAAACGCGACATGCGCCGCGCTTCTTTGCGGTCCAACCGCTCCTCAGGCTTGAAGTCGACGACCTCACTGGCCACCTGGCTTGGACTCCCGGCCGGATCGAATGCCTGGATCCGGCGGATGCCGGAGCGACCCGCCTTGACGGCTTCCCAGGTCTCGCGCGTCGAATGCCCGAGCGAGGTGATGGTTCCGGTTCCGGTGATCACGACCCGGACGCCGTTTACCATTCCGCCACCCCACCGGAGCCCCATCGCAAACAGGCGACCGCCCAGACCGGGCCACTTCCACACGAGAGCAGCAGCGCCGTCTGGCCTTCCTTGAGCCGGCCCTGTTTGATGGCATCGTGCAGGACCGCGAGTGGCGCCGCGGCATAGATATCGGCGTAGGCGTCGGGGTCGAGCAGGAAGGCCTCACCTGAAACACCCGCCGCCGTGGCCCAGTCGCGCATCAACTCGGGCGCCGTCTGCTCCGCGATGACGACCTCGATTTCCTTGAGCGCGAGCCCGGCGCGCCGCAGGCAGTCATCGACGGCGCCGGACAGACCCTTCAGGGTGACCTCAGCGAGGCTATTCCCGGCAGCGTCGGGTGTCGCCCGGCCGCCCGCAATTGTGGCGAGCACGTCGCCGGCCTGACGCCCGCCCCCGAGCACCACCGCCGAGGCGGCGCGGGGGTGCCGCCCACCGCTCTGTCCCGGAAAGTCGACCAACTGGTTGGCGGCCTCGGCGCCGATCACGAGCGCGGCCCGCGCGCCGCTCGCCATGTAATGCGCCGCCACATCGAATGCGGTCAACAGACTGGCCTGCGCCGCATAAAGGTCGAAGCTCGCCACCATCGGAAGGCCGAGGTCCGCCTGCACCAGGCAGGCGGTGGCGGGCCAGAGGACGTCCGGGGTGGTGGTGCCGACCACGATCATCTCGATCTCCTTGGGATCGACGCCCGACGCCTGCAGCGCCGCGCGCGCCGCCCCGGCCGCCAGCGATGCGGTGTTGAGCCCGCTCGAGGCCTGCACGCGATACGAGACGCCCAGGCAGTCGGCCCCGGTCAGGCGGGGCGAGTCGGCGGCACTGCGCGGGGGCCGATAGACACCGATGCCGGCAATCCCTCCCCAGGTCGTCTTCGGCTGAGCCGGGGCGTGACGTGACACAGGTGCGGAAGTCACGCCTTATTCTAAGTGCAGGTTCCCGCCCTGGTTACGGCAGCCGTAACCAATTGGCGGGCGGGGGGATACACTCTTGGCGGTAACGACCATTCATACGCGCCTTCTCAAGCTTTGGGTAATGTATAAGCCAAATTCGGGCACCGCAGTGTGTCTAATCACTCCTAGGAGGGAGTCATGGCCGAACTGGATTTCGAGAAGTTCCGGGGAATCATCGCCGAGCAACTTGGCGTCGACGTCGAGAAGGTGACCCCGGAGGCCTCCTTCACCGAGGACCTCCAGGCCGACTCGCTGGACCTGGTCGAGTTGATCATGGCCTTCGAAGAGGAATACGGGATGGAGATCTCTGACGAGGACGCCCAGAAGCTGCGCACCGTCAGCGAAGCCTGGAAGTACGTAAAGGGAAAGGTCTCCGTCGCCTAACCGGCAGTCCAGATGAATGCCACGTACGGCGTCCGCCCCGTGGCATTTGTGTTTCCCGGCCAGGGTTCCCAGTATGTCGGGATGGGAAAATCCCTGTACGAAGCATCCGAGACCGCCCGCAAGGTCTTCGATCAGGCCGACCGGGTGCTGAACTTTCCGCTATCTACGCTGTGCTTCGAAGGCCCGGAAGCCTCGCTCAATGACACCATCAATGCCCAGCCGGCCATTCTGACGGTCAGCATCGCCTGCCTCAATGCCATCAAGGAGCGCTGGCAGGCAATCGGCCAGGTGATCGCGCCCGTTTATGTCGCGGGACACAGCCTGGGTGAGTTCACCGCCCTGGTGGCGGCCGATGTCCTCGACTTCGAGGCGGCGCTGGTGCTCGTCCGCGAGCGCGGCCGGCTGATGAAGGAGAACGGCCTGGCGCGCCCCGGCGGCATGCTGGCCGTGCTTGGCCTCGATCGCGAAATGCTGGAGGGGGTGGTTTTGGAAGCCTCGGCGCGCGGCGTGCTGACGATCGCCAACGCCAACTCGCCGGGGCAGATCGTCCTCTCCGGCGAGGGACCCGCCCTCGATCTGGCGGCCGACCTGGCGATGGCTCGGGGGGCGGCGAGGGTGGTCCGCCTCCCGATCACGATCGCCTCCCACTCGCCCCTGATGGCCCGCGCGGCCGCCCAGTTCGCCGAACTGGTGGCGCGGCTCCCGCTGCGACAACCGCGCATTCCCGTGGTCGCCAACATCACCGGACAGATCCTGACCACTGCCGACGAGGTTCGCAAAGAGCTCGCCGATCACATCCTCAAGCCGGTCCAGTGGACGACCTCCGTGCTGGAGATGGTGACGCTCGGCAGCGCCGAGTTCTTCGAGATCGGTCCCGGACAGGTCCTTTCCGGGTTGATTCGGCGGATCAGCCGCGAAGTCCAAGTCGTCAACCTCAGCGATCGAGAGATCGCTCGCGTCCTCGCCCCCGCGCCACCGGCATGAAGCGAGTCGTCGTCACCGGGGTTGGGGCGGTAACACCGGTGGGCCTCGACGCGCCCAGTACCTGGGCCGGGATGCTCGAAGGCCAGTCGGGCATCGGCCGGATCACGCTCTTCGACACCAGCGAGTATCCCAACAACATCGCCGGGGAGGTCAAGGGCTTTGACGCGACCGGCCGGATCGAGCCCAAGGAACTCCGCCGGATGGATCGGTACGCCCAACTCGGCCTGATCTCCGCCCTCGAGGCCTTCGAGGATGCCGGGCTGCAACGGAATGGCCTGCGGGACGAGATCGGGGTGGTCTACGGGAGCGCCGCCGGTGGGTTGGGCGTGTTACTCGACCAGCAGCGGGTGCTCCTGGAGCGCGGGGTCAAGCGCGTCAGCCCGACCTTCATCCAGAACATGCTTGCCGACAGCTGCTCCGGCCACATCGCAATCGCCCTCGGCCTGCGCGGGCCAAACATGGCGGTCGTCTCCGCCTGCGCCACCGGCAGCGGCGCGGTTGGCGAGGCCTTCGAAACGGTCCGGCGAGGCGATGCCGACGCGATTGTCGCCGGCGGAGCCGAGGCGGCCCTGATTCCGGTGGTCTACGCCGGCTTTTGCGCGATGCGGGCGCTGGCCCACCACGAGGACCCAACCCAGGCCTCGCGTCCCTTCGATCGCGACCGGAGCGGCTTCGTGATCTCGGAGGGGGCCGGCGCGGTCGTCCTCGAGGAACTGGAGCACGCCAGGCGCCGGGACGCCCAGATTTACGCCGAAGTCATCGGCTACGGTTCGAGCAACGACGCCTTCGACATGGCCGCCCCGGCCGAGGGCGAGGGTGCCGTCCTGACGATGAGCCGGGCCCTGCGCCGGGCGGAGATCGAGCCCGAGCAGGTCGACTACATCAACGCCCATGGGACCGGGACGCCGCTGAACGACAAGTTCGAGACGGATGCGATCCACCGGGTCTTCAAGGAGCACGCCGGGAAGCTGGCGGTCAGCAGCACGAAATCCATGACCGGGCACATGATGGGCGCATCGGGAGCCGTCGAGGCGGTGGTGTGCGCCCTGACGATCCGCGACCAGGTGATCGCGCCCACGATCAATCTGCAGACCCCCGATCCTGCATGCGATCTCGACTACGTTCCCCACAACGCGCGGAAGACCAACGTGGAGGTTGCGCTGTCCAATTCGTTTGGCCTCGGCGGTCACAACGCGAGCATCATCCTACGGCGCTACCGGGGGGAAGCCTAGCCCAGCCTGTTTTTGGCCACTTTTTCGAATACAAGTTGAATTCGAGCGGTGTGCTATCATCAGGCAGTTTTGGGGGGCGCCTTGAGGCGTCAGTAAGCCAGCACAAAGGAGTAAGCCCATGGCCGCTATCAGTGGATATTGTCTGAAATGCAAGCAGAAGGTCGATATCAAGGATCCGCAGCACATCACGATGAAGAACGGCAAGCCGGCCACCACCGGAACCTGCCCAACCTGCGGTACCAAGATCTACAAGATCGGCAAAGCGTAACCCTCCGTCGTCGAAATTGACCAGCCGGTGAGATCCACCGGCTTTTTCGTTCTTAGGGCCGGGCGGCGGCCTCTTTGGAGGCCAGCTCGGACTCGATTAGATCCAGCAGGACCTCGGTCGCGCTGAGGGCGACGTCCACGCCCAGCAACTTGAAGATCCGCACGTTGGCCGGGTTGTTGACCCGGGCCACGGTCTTGGGCACGTGGAATTTGCGCTTGGCGAGCTGGCAGGAGACCAGATTGTCCTCGTCGTCCCCGGTGACCGCCACCAGCACATCGGCCCGTTCCATGCCGGTGGTCGCCAGGAAGGCCATCTCGTCGCCGTCCCCGACCATGACGATCTCGCCCAGCACCGAGTTCAGGACCTCGGCCCGGCGGGGATCCTTCTCGATCAACGTGACCTCGTAGCCGCGATCGAGGAGGTGCTTGCTGAGGTAGTAGCCGACCTTGCCGCCGCCGATCACGATGACGTACATTCGCTACCCCTTCTTCAGCATGGCATGAATCTGGTGAGCTCCTGCCAGGGTCGGGCAGATCGTATCAAGGCCCAACTCGTGGTAGACGTTCTCCCGGATCGGGTCGTAGATGCGGGTGATGACCTTTTTCACCTTGAAGACCTCCCGGGCGATCTGCGCCGCCATGATGTTGCGGTTGTCGCCATTGGTCAGGGAGGCGAAGCCGTCAGCCGTCTCGATCCCGCCCTGCCGCAGGACGTCTTCATCGATGCCGTTGCCCACGATCATGGTCCCCTTGAAATCCGGGCCCAGGCGAGCGAAGGAGTGGCGGTTGATGTCGATGACGGTCACATCATCGCCGCGCTCCGAAAGGGCGGTGGCCACCATGGCACCGACGCGACTGCAGCCGACGATGACCAGCTTCATGGGGAACGAGCTCATTCTAGGAGCGCCATGGCCCGATCAGCGTCCCTGGCCGAGCCGAAGCGCCTCGATCTCGGGGAGCCCAGCCTCCCGGATCTTCGCCTGGGTGGTCGGGATATCGTACGGGACGCGGTAGAACTGAACCGTCTCGGCGTCGAGGTCGGCCACGGCAAAGGAGGCCTGCGGGTTGCCATCCCGGGGCTGGCCGACGCTGCCGGGGTTGATCAGCGCGCTGGGGGGAAGCGCGATCGAGCCGCTCAGATCGGGGATCTGCTCGCCCTCCTCCGTGAAAATGCGCGGCAGGTGCGTATGGCCAAAGAAGCACCAGCGCCGTCCGAGCTGGATCAGGATCTCCAACGCCTGCAGCTCATCCAGGATGTATTCCCAGATATAGGGCTTGCGTGGGCTGCCATGGACCAGGCGATGGCGACCGATCCGTCCGTACGCCGGCAGCGCGCTCAGGTATCCGCGACTCTGCGGCGTCAGGACGCGTTCCGTCCACCGGGCCGCGGCCGCTGCGTGCGGGTTGAATTCGTCCAGCATGCTCGGCTTGAACATCGCCTGGTCATGGTTGCCGAGCACGCCGCGGGCCTTCACGGAGCGTAACCGCGCGATCACCGCATTTGGATCCGGCCCGTAGCCGACGATGTCGCCGAGCACGAGCACCTGATCCACCGCCGGCAGGGCGCCCAGGACAGCCTCGAGCGCCTCGAGGTTGCTGTGGATATCGGACAGCAGGGCGACCCGCACGGGCGACCCTGCCTCAGTTGTAGACGCGCTGGTAAGCGTAAAGAAACAAAATGCGGAGCGTCGCGGCCACCGGGACGGCGATAAAGAGGCCGAGGATGCCCCCAAGGTAGCCGCCGATGACGAAGGCGATGATGATCAGCATCGGGCTCAGGTGGACCGCATCGCCGAAGACCTTGGGCGAGACGAAGTTGTAGATCACGTTCGAGACGACGAAATAGATGACCAGGACGAGAGCAACCTTGCCCGAGGAGTGGCTGACGAAGGCGGCGATGGCGATGGCGGGCAGCGCCCCGAGGACGGGTCCGATGAAGGGGATGAAGGCGGTGACGCCGGCGACGATGCCCAGGGCCAGTGAGTAGGGGATGCCGGCGACCCACATCGCGACGCCGGTGACCAGGCCGACCAGCCCGCAGATCGCCAGCTGGCCGCGCATGTAGGCGGCGAGCATGGCGGAGATCTCGGACGCGACCTGCTGGGCGTCGCTGCGGTACCCCCGCGGCGCGAGATCGGAAAAGAAGCGGCGAATCGCGTGGGCGTCCTTGACCAAGAAGAAGGCGATCAGCAGCACGAGGAGGGATTGGAAGAGCCAGTTCACCAGCATGAAGACGTTCTGGACGACCGACTGGAGCTGCCCGGCGAGCAGCCCCGGCAGATTGCGCACCGAGGCGTCGTAGGTGGAGCGGAGATCGATGGGAACCCCGAGGACCGAGACGACGTGGCGTTTCTCGACCAGGTCCTGCAGGTAGCTGGCAATGGCCGGCCCCTGGGTGACGAGCGCGATGAACTCCTCACGGACGAGGGGGATCAAGTAGAGGACGGCGGCCGTGACGATCGCGAGCAGGACCCCGTAGAGCACCAGGACGGACAGCGCGCGGGGAATCCGACGCCGTTCCGCGGCGTTGACCGCTGGATCGAGGACCAGGGCCAGCACGATTGCCAGGATGAATGGGCCGATGATGCCGCGGATGGCGATCACCAGCACCAGGGTCAGGGTGGCCAGCACGGCGAGGAAGATCAGCGCGCGGAAGTCGCTGTCGCGCCAGAGCTCCTCGACCCGGCGACGCTGGATCATCGCGGCATCATACGGTAGGAACGAGAAAGGGGCGCCGCGACATGCGCCGCGGGACCCCTAGGGAGCAGTCGGCCCGTAGACAGGCCGCGGCCGGCGTACCGGCTGGCTGCACTGGATGATCAGCCAGGCGATGCCCGCAGCCATGAGCAGATCACCGATGCTGACCAGCGAGGAGTGGCCGGCGATGCTCGGGACGGTGAAGATGTCGCCGATAAACCAAAGGCCCTGGGGGTGCGGGAGCCAAACGTGCAGGGGGTCGAGCCCGCTCTTGAGGAGAAGCAGCATGGCGGAGTTGGGGTCGACGTCGTGCGGGAGGATCACCGGCATCCTGCCACCGAATGCGGCGATCACGAGCAGGTTCAGCGCCAGGCCCACGCCGAAGAGGATCGCCCCGGGGATCTGCCGGTTGAACCAGACGACGAGGAGGAGCAGGACGGCCCCGATGATGTTAAGTGGCCGAGCCGTGGCGATGGCCAGCGGTGAATGCGTGGTACCGAGCAGCGCCACCGCCACCTTGGCGACGAAGGCGGCGGCGAGGAACTCCGGCCGGTTGACACGAATATGGCTCAGCCGGCGGATATCGCCGCCGATGAGCACGGCAACCGCCAGGGCGCCGGCGATAACCGCGAAAAACAGGAACACTCCCGGCTAAGCAGCCTTCAATGGCGGGGCTCCAACGCGGTCGTGAAGACTTGCCCTACGCAGGCTGCCTGACGTGGCAGCGACGAGAGCGACGCACATTATCAACGAGCCGGATGCCACAAAAACAAGCGGCGCTCCAACCCGATCCGTGAGCGGTCCCGAAAGTGCCATTCCCACCAGGAAGCCCGCCTGGACCACGAGAAAACGCGTGGACATAACCCGGCCCCGTATGTAGTCCGGACTTTCGCGTTGGATGAGGGAGATCATCGGCACGTAGTAGATCATGTTTACCAAGCCTTGAATAAACAGAAAACATAAGGCCAGGACGAATATGCCGCTGACGCCGGTCAGTACATTCGTCAAGCCAATTCCGAAGGTTCCGAGGATGACGAGAAGGCCAGCTGGGATCCAGGCCGCCACGCGAGCGGCGGCGAGCGCTCCGATTATCGCGCCAGCCCCGACCGCCGCCTCGAGCAGACCGTAGCCGACCGCGCCGCTATGGAGCGTCTCGTAGGCGAGGACAACAACGATTGGCAGGATCATCCCGTAGAAGAGAGTTCCCCCGGTCGTGAGGGCCAGAATTGCGGCCAAGGTCCGGTTGCTGGCAATAAAGGCGGCCCCCTCGCGAATGTCCTTCAAGACGGTGAGCGCCTTTTTCGACGATCGGTGCGCGGTGTCGGGAACGCCGATCAGGGTGGCGGCTGAAAAGATGTAAGTCGCCGCGTCAATGAGAAACAATGGTGCCCAACTCAGAGCTGCAGCAATGATGCCCGCCGAGGCGTAGCCTGCCAGTTCCATGGTCTTTTCAGATGACGAGATCAAACCGTTGGCCTGGATGAGAAACCGCGGAGCGACAACATTCGGCAGAATCGCCTGTTTCGCGGGGTTGAAGAAAGTGCTCGCGGCCGCGATCACGAATACCGCGATGAAGACTCCGGGGAGCCACCGGAAGGCAAAGAATGGGATGGTGATCGTGATCAGAGCCCTTGCGATGTCGGCAGCGATCATCAATCGCTGGCGGTCGAACCGGTCAACCAGTGGACCAGCCACAAGTCCGAACAAGACCGTCGGCACCGCCTTCGTGATGAGCCCGACGGCAACTAACGATGGCGAATGGGTCACAAGAAAGAGCATGATCGCAAGCCCGGTCGTGTTCATCATGTCCCCGAAATAGGAGACGGCTTGCCCGACCCATAAGTGACGGAATGGTCGGATCGCTAACACGTCGCGATAACGAATTGGCGGTTCCGTGGTCGGTGCTGGGCTTGGAGGCGCGGGTGGGATTTCGACTCCCCATCGCTGGTGGACGATTATCTCTAAAGCCGTAATGACGTTAGGGTCGTACCAGGTGCCCGCGAGCTCTCTGAGCTCGCGGATCGCCTCGGCTGGCGTCTTGACGGTTGGCCTGAACACGCGAGCCTGCGTGATGGTGTCAAAGGCATCGACCGCGTTGACTATCCGTGAGCCAACAGGAATCGCGGTCGCGACAAGTCCGGTGGGATAGCCCTTACCGTCCCACCGCTCGTGATGGTGCATCACAATTTCAGCGACGCCCTGCTGTTCTGGATGCTCGTTAAGGATCTCGGCGCCGGCCTCCGGGTGAGTCTTGATGATTTCGTATTCCTCCGCGGTGAGCTTTCCTGGTTTAAGGAGGATCGAGTCCGGGATTGCAATTTTTCCAAGGTCGTGCAGGATCCCAGCGGTGCGGATGGTATTGCAGTCCTCCTCACGCAGATGCAACAAATGGGCGACCTGCTCGCTGAGCTCACCGACGCGTTGGGAATGACCGAATGTTTGGCCATCCCGTTTGTCGACGACTCGACTCTGCATGACAAAGGACTCTCGCAACCATTGGTCAAGTCGATTCTGTTTGATCAAGCTGGCGCGGTAGATCAGCAGCGGGCCGTAAAGAAGGAACACGACCAGTTGATCCGGAAAGTGCCGCTGATCCATCAGGGCCCAAATCATGTAGCCCACGAGGGGGAGAGCACCGTAGGTCAGGACGCTACTTGCCACGACTTTTCTCGCGGTGGCAAAGATCGGGGAGTTCGTGACGAGCCATACGGCGACGGACATCATCCCGACGTTTAGCACCGCCATGAGCAGCACGACGAGGGGTAGGGCGATGTACCAGGCAGGTTGTCGTGAGGTTATTGAGCTTGAGTGAAGGGCCAGGGCGGGCAGTCCGCAGACAAGTGCCCACATCCCGCGGTTGAAGAGGAAGCGGTCCCACGGGATGTCTCGACCAGGCAAGCGGCGGTCCAGGGTGCCGATCACCGCCACTGTCACAACTGCCCAGGGCGGCAACAACAGCACGGCTCCAAAGAGCGGAGCCATGCTCACGGTCAGCGTGGAGCCGACGCGCGTCGGAACCGGCGACACGGACGACATGATCGTCAGGAGTAGCAAGATCGCTCCGTTCAGCCAAAGGCTCTGACGACCGAACGGGACGGTCCAAGGTTCAGCCAAGAAAACAGACGCGAGCCAGAAAGCTATGCCGATTCCGGCTATGCCGTACGAATACAGTGACGCAACCCGCTGCCGGCTCATTTTGGCGATATCCTACTCAGATAACGTTGGAAGCGCCTGCAACTCACAAAAAAAGCCCGGGCGGTTGCCCGGGCTTTTCTTCAGTTAGAACCTACCACTGAGCGCCGGCGGTACCAGCCAAAATGGCGCCCAACAGGTCTGCGACATCGATAACGACTTTCTTCATTCGAACTACCCCCACTGAATATGACTCGGGACCCGTTGTTTTGTAGGACGCCCTGAGGTTTGCAAAGCGTACCGAGGCCCGGGCGACGCGTAAATCTGTCGATCGGGCACCGTTATTAGCCAGTTCACAGCGAACGTCTGTTTGGCTACCGTTCGATGGTCGCCCCGAACGCCGCCGCCTCTGCCCGGGTTTGGACTCGGAGCTTCCGATACAGGTTCCGAAGGTGGGACTTGACCGTCCCCTCGCTCAGGCCGAGCCGCTGGGCGATCATCCGGTTGCCCTTGCCCTGGCAAACCATCTGAAGGATCTGGGTTTCCCGTTCGGTCAGCGGCTCGAAGGGCCGTCGGTGCGGCTGGCGCAGCGCCGAGCCCAGCCGTACGATCACCCGCCGGGTCAGCGCCTCGTCTAATTGGAAGCGACCGAGGTGGGCGGCCTGGATCGTCTGGGCCAGGCTGGCCGGATCGACATCCTTCAAGACGTAGCCGGAGGCACCGGCCGCGACCATTTCAACAATGTCCTCCTCGGCCTCGGACACGGTCAGCGCCAGCACAACCCGATCGGGGTCGTCCTGCTTGATCGCCCGGGTCGCCTCCACCCCACCCATCTCCGGCATGTTCAGGTCCATCAGGATCACGTCGGGCCGGAGCGCGCGAGCGCGATCGACCGCCTGCCGGCCGGTGATGGCCTCGCCCACGATCTGGACCTCGGGAAAGTTCTTGAGCATCCCGGTGACGCCGGCCCGGAAAATCGGCCGATCGTCGACGATCAGGACCCGAATTGGCTCGGTCACAAAAGGTCCGGCGGGCCGATCAGGGTGACGGTCGTTCCTTCGTTCACCTGGCTAACGATCTCGAACGTCCCGCCAAGCAACTCGGCGCGCTCGCGCATCCCCACCAGCCCGTAGGAACCGGCCTTTCGAGGATCCTCCGCCACCCGGCGCACGTCGAAGCCCCGCCCATCGTCCCGGACCGTCATCACCCACGGGATGGCCGACAGGTCAAGGGTCACGGCGATATTCCGGGCCTGCGAGTGCTTGCGGATGTTCGACAGGCTCTCGCGGAGGACCTGGAAGATCACTTCCTTCTGTTCCGGGCTCAACCCGTTCTCCTCACCCCGGATGTCAACGCTGGTTTCCACCAGGTTGACGCGCCCGAACTGGTCGACTGTCTTGATCGCCGACGCCATCAGGCCCTCCGACCGGATCGTCTTCGGCCGGAGAGATTGAAGGATGTTGCGGGCCCCGGCCAGGATCTCTTCGGTCATGGCCCGGATCTGTGGCAAGAGCTGGGCCGCGTCCTCCGGGTCTCGCTGCCGGCGCTGCTCGTAATACTTGAAGAGGGCGACCACGGCGGCGAGATCAGATGCCAGGCCATCGTGTATCTCGCGGGCGAGGCTGAGCCGCTCCTGCAGCACGGCCACCTCTTCCACCTTGATCGCCAGGCTGTGCGCCCGGAGGGCGGCGACCGCTTCCGCCGCCAGGTCCTCGAGTCGAACCGCATCCCGGCGATCCAGCCGCCAGGGCGTCCGGCGCAGCAACGCCAGCACGCCCGCCGGTCGTTCCAGCGGCGGGGCCAGCGCGATCGCGGCAAACCCATGGTACCCAGCATCCACCCAGGCCGCCTCATCAGGGGTGAGGGTTTCGGTCGCCAGATCCTCGACGGAATAGACCTCGTTATGTTCGAGCGCCCGCCGCAAGAGGACGCTCTCCACCGTGCCACTGCCTTCCGGTGCAGCCAGTGACTCGGTGGGGACCCCGGCCCGGAGCACGAACCGGCGCTGGTCGTCGATCGTATACACCTGGCTGGCGTCGACCTGCAGGAGGTCGAGGGCCTGCTGGGCCGCGGCGAGCAGAATCGTCTGCAGCGGGCCCGCCATGTGTTCGGAGACCAACCGCGACGCCGGCCCTTCCGACGTCGGCACCTGGGCCGGCTCGCTGGCGACCGCAAGTTCCGGCTCGCTGACCGTAGGCTCGCGCTCAATGGTGGCAGCCTCGGGCTCACCGGCTACCACCGGCGAAGGGGGCTGCTCGACGACTGGAGAGGCGGCCGGCGGGGTGGGACGGACCGGTTCGGCTGGCGGTGCGGCCGGCGCGAGGGGCGCCTCTGCCGCCAACGACTGGGTCCGCTGCATGGAGCGGGCGAAGAGGTCAAAAAAATGCTCGAGGACCTCGTGTTCCGGTTGGGTCAGCTCACCATCCAGGGCTGTCGTCAGCTCGATCGCCGCCTTTTCCGGGGAGTGCACCGCTTCGGGCAACTGGAGGCCGCCGGCCCGAAGTCGTCGGATCAGCCGCCGCAGCCGCTCCGCGGCGGCCGCGCGTTGGTCAGGAGCCGGGTCGCTCGCCTGGGCGTGCGCCAACTGCTCCGCGATTTCCGCGAAGTTGACTTCCAGGTAGTGAAGCAGAACGTCATGCATAGAGGGTGCCTTGCCGCATATCGACTATCGAAGGTTGAAAAAGGCGAGTTGTCAAGGGTAGTTCGGCAGATGGCGGAAACCCGGGCCGCCCTGTACAAGTTATATAGGAGCCACCGTTATAATGACCCAGTTCCCGGCGGCCCAGGACTTGTGATTTCCCATTGACTTCTGAAACGGCGACGGTCCGGCTCTCGTACATCATTAATCACGATGTCACGAGGGCGGCCCTGGAGAACTTCTCAGCACGCACGGGGATTGCCCTGGCTGCCGATTCGGCCGACGGGTACCAGATCCCACCGGGCCTGCCGCAGAACGATTTCTGCATGCTGATGCAGAATTTCGGGCGCTGCGAGATGGTCCCCAGTTCCTCGGCGCCCCCGGACCTCAGGGGGCCGCAGCTCCGCTACGACGGGGCGCAGATCGGGCACCTTGTGATCCCGATCTGTGACGGCCATCATCTGCTCGGCCGACTCGTCAGCGGCCCGTTCACGGCCAGCCCGCCCGACTTCGCCACGGTGTACGAACTGGCCCGCTCGCTGCCGGTCCATCCGGACAACCTGATGAAAGCCGCCCGGGAGGTCCCGGTCATCCCCCAAACGAACATCATGGAGGCCGCCAACCTGGTCCACACCCTGGTCCAGCACGTGGTGGCGCAAAACTACAAGCACCAGGATGAGTTGAGCGTCCTGCGAGCCTTCGATTCCATCATGACCAACCTTAGCTACGAAGTGCTCAGTGACATGATCCTGAACCTCGGTACCCGACTCCTGCGCGGCAAGGCCGCCCTGCTGTTTCTCGTCGGCGAGCAGGGCGAGCGGGAAGAAGCCTACGCGGGTCCCGAGCCAAGTGGAGCCGGCGATCTCCGGCGCCTCCTGGTCGAGATGAGCGACTTCGTGGTGCAATCCAAGCGACCCCTGTCGGTGCCGGACGCGTCGCAGAGTCCCTGGACGCAGTACCTGCTTGGGACGCCCGACGTGAAGGGATCGATCACCATCACGCCGCTGCTGCAGCAGGATCGCATGCGCGGCGCTCTCGGCATCTTCGCGGAGGAATCCAGCCGGGACCCGGAATCCGACCTGCACCTGCTCTCGATGCTCGCCGCGCAAGCCGTCAACAGCCTGGTCATGCTGGAGCGACTGGTGACGAGCGAGGAGCAGGCGCTCACCGACAGCCTGACCGGCCTGTACAACTACCGCTTCTTCCAGGAGAGCCTCCAGCGAGAACTGAGCCGCGCCTCGCGGAGTAAGTCCCCGCTCTCCCTGATCGTCCTCGACATCGATAACTTCAAGGTGATCAACGATAACCACGGCCACGCGGTCGGGGACCGGGTGATTCGCCACATCGCCGACTCGATCCAACGGCACAGCCGCAAGGCGAACGTGGTCGTCCGCTACGGCGGCGACGAGTTCTGCATCATTGTGGCCGAGGGCGATCTCGACACCGCCCGCGCAGTCGCCGAACGCGTGCTCACGGAAATCCGCAACAGCCCCTTTGCCGATGAGGCCCACGGCATTCCGCCACAACCCCTCACCGTCAGCGCCGGCGTGACCACCTACCGGCCCGAGGAGGACAACGCCTTCTCCTTCTTCAAGCGCGCGGATGAGAATCTGCTCACGGCCAAACGTACCGGTAAGGACCGCGTCGTCGCCGGCTAGCTGAAGTTCCCGGATAGATATGGCACAGCCGGCAGTACGGTGTCGGCATGCCAGAGCCAGCCGCTCGCCATGACGAACACGAATCGGACCCACGCCGGTGGGTTCGCCGGCATCATTACCAGC
>JBDTEO010000031.1:0-47391 GCA_039922495.1 Candidatus Dormiibacter sp. | reverse complement strand
GCTGGTAATGATGCCGGCGAACCCACCGGCGTGGGTCCGATTCGTGTTCGTCATGGCGAGCGGCTGGCTCTGGCATGCCGACACCGTACTGCCGGCTGTGCCATATCTATCCGGGAACTTCATCTAGACACGTTTAGAATTACGCGCCGGAGGGGTGTCCGAGCGGTTTAAGGTGCGGCTCTCGAAAAGCCGTGTGGCTGCAAGGCCACCGCGAGTTCGAATCTCGCCCCCTCCGCCAGCGGCCACCAGCTCACCAGCCATCCGCAGAGGCAGGTGAGGGTCAGGAGTGGCCAGATCGGCGCCAGGTACAGCGCCGGGTAGATGGCAAACGTCACCGCCTGCTGCCAGCGCGGCGGGTTGAGCCGCAGGAGGAGCCAGCCGGCCAGCACCATCGCCGAGAGGTCATAAAAGTTGATGTAGGGCGTGATCAGCACGCTGGCCAGCAGACCGACGGCGATCGGCAACGATGGTCCGCTACCTCGACTGCGCCAGATGACGACGCCGGAGACGGCGAGCACCACCCCGATCGCGACGATGGCGGCGGGCAGGGACAGCTGGCGCAGGAGCGAGGACTGAATGGGGCCGGGAACGCCACGCACCAGTTGCATCGAGGCAAGGACCTGGTGGAAGACACTGGTCCCGGTCGCCAGCAGGGTCAGGATCGCCAGTGGCGTGCTGATCGCGAACCAGGCCAGGACTACCCGCCAGTACCCGGCGAGGAGCAGCGCCAGTGGGACCAGGAACGCGATCTGCGGCTTCAACATCAGCGCCGCCAGCGCCAGGCCGGCCAGCCACGGCCGGCCGCGGGACAGGAGCCACCAGGATAAGGCGACCGCCGCCACGACGAGCAGGCTCACCTGGCCGAAGAGCACGCCGACGAAGACCGGCAGAAGCGCCGCGGCGGCGACCCCGTGGATCAGGCGCGCGAGCGTCCGGCCGGGAGCCGTCAGGATCCAGACGACAACGAAGGCGATCGCCAGCACCCCGACCCAGATCCAGCCGGCAAGCGCATACGGCAGCAAGCTGAGCGGCGTCACCAGCCAGGCGAGTACCGGCGGATTGAGATACGGCAGCGGCTTCCCAACCGCCGCCGTGACCGGCCCGAGGAAGACCGCCGGATCGTACATCGCCGCCCAACCATGGGCCCGCCCGATCCTGGCTGCCAGGTAGTAGACATAGAAGTCGGGTTGGCTGAGCTTGTAGTGCAACGTGCTCGCCCACTGAAGATCGAGGAGCGCGAGCGCGACGCTGGTGCCAAGCGCGGCCGAGATCCCGTGGCCGCGACGCAACCGCAACTCAGGCCACCTTCTGCAGGCCAACGGCGGTACCTGGCGGACGTCGAAGCATCAAGAGCCCGAGCATGGCGAGGGCGAGGTTGACCACGGTCGCCAGGATGAAGCCGGGCAGCGTGGGCGCAACCGGAAGAGCGTGCCCGAAGGCCAGGACCAGCATCAGGTCGTAGGCGGCGTGGACGGCCATCACCAACCCGATCGTGTTCATTCGGAGCCGGACGGCCCCGAAGAGCACCCCGACCAGGACCGCCTCGAAGACCTGGTAGGCAACGCCGACCGGATCGGCGCCGGGTAGGAAGAGGTTGTCGAGATGGCTCAAGCCGAAGAGCGTCGCGGAGATCATCACCCGCGAGCCGATGCTGAAGGCGCGGAGCGCTTCCAGGACGACCCCGCGGTAGGTGACCTCCTCCATAAAGATGTCGATCAGCAAGAAGCCGATCTGGAGTCCGAGCACCAAAACCGTCGTCTGCAGGACGCCCCGTGCCGAGAGTCCGACGATGGGTAGGACGAGGATCAGCAGCAGGGGAACGACGAGGTGCGGAGCGCGCCACTCGCGGAGCGGCGTGAACCCCACGCGCCGCCACCAATGCAGGCGCGTCAGGACCGCCGCGATGAAGAGCGCCGGCACCAGCACGAGGGCAAACGGCATCAGGTACTGCCACCAGTGCGAGCTCCCGGCGGCGACAATGCCACGGATGGCGACCAGGGTGCCCGCCTCGATGGTGAAGACGCCCAGGGCAAACCGGAGGCCCCCGCGGCGTGTCGGGCGGATCAGGAGCAGGCCGGCGGCCGCGACGATCAGCCCGAAGCCGAACTTGACCAGCCAGTCGAGCCCGGGAAGGAGCTGGGTCGAGGCCGGATCGCCCATATTCGGATATGACGGGCAAACCCGCCAAACCCGCGACGGGGGAAAGCCGGCCAGGCAGGCGCCGTTGCACCCTCGATGGTCCTTCGCCTCGGGCTGCGGAACCGCGTCTGGCTCATCTGGGAAGCAGGCGCCGTGGCGTTGGTCGCCATGGTGGTCTTCTCGCGGGTCACCACCACCTCCTATCCGACCGCCTGGCCATGGATCACGTTTGCAGCCATGGCCATCTTCGAAGAGGCCTTGATCCCGACGGCCGGTGACGCCTCGCATCGCCATCGCGTTGTGCTGGTCGCCACCGTCATCATGTTTCGCAAGCACCCGGACGTCATCGCCCTCGTCACACTGGCGGCGGGGCTGGCGGGCGGCCTCCTGGCGCGGCGACCCTGGCGCGAGCTGCTGACACGCACCGCGATGTTCATCATCCTCGCGGCCGCCGGAACCGCGACGCTCCGCCTCGTCGGCTACGCCGACACTATCCATTTCGTGCTCGCCACCGCCGCGCTCATCCTCGTGTACCTGGCTGCCACCGCGGGCCTCGAGGGCCTCAGCCCGAAACCGGCACGCTGGCTCGTGACCGGGTTGGCGTCCGGTCTCATCGCCGCGCTTGTCGCGCTGGCCTGGCGAACACCGTCGACCGGCCCGATGATGCTGCGATTAGGGGAGGTGGCGATCCTGGCGGTCGTCGGGATCGCGATCGGCTTTGCGCTTGGCGGCTACCCGCAAGGCCTGTTGCACCACCGACTGCGTCTGCGCAATCGGCCGGTGCCGGTCATCCTGGGCGCCGCGGGCCTTGTCGTCAGCACCCGGCTCTCCGGACAAGCCGGAGCCATCCTCGCCGCAGCCGGTCTGTTGCTGCTTGGCATCTTTGCCGTTCAGCGTCGTTGGTTTCCCGTGGCCTGCATGCTGCTCGGTGGCATCGCTAATGAGCTCGCGCGGATCGCTAACGACGGACGCATGCCGGTCGCGACCGAGGGACTGCCGGCGGGAGTCGGCGACGATCTCGGCAACCTGGGTCAGACTTCGACGTATCAATCCGTGGACACCAACACACACCTTGTCTGGCTTGCCGACCGGTTTCCGCTGCTGGTGTTTCCAGGTGTCGCGAGCGTTGGCGACATGCTCATCGCGCTGGGCATTGTCTGGATCTTTGCCGCGCTGACTCGCGCCAGTTCCGCCGGCGGCGGCGTGGAAGCAAACGTTAGCCCGATGGCGGCCTAATCTAGGCGCCATGGACCAGACCCACGACGAGACGCATTTCATGGAACGCGCCCTCGCCCAGGCTCGCCAGGCGGCGGCGATCGGCGAGGTGCCGGTTGGCGCGGTCGCGGTTCGCGATGGCGCCGTCCTCGCGGAAGCGCATAACCTGATCGAGACCACGCCCGACGCCACCTTTCACGCCGAGATGCTGGTCCTGCAGGAGGCGGCCCGAATCACGCGCTCCTGGCGCCTCGAGGGCATCACGATCTACGTCACCCTCGAGCCCTGTCCGATGTGCGCCGGCGCCATGGTCCTGGCCCGGATCGCCCGGCTCGTCTACGGAGCGCCCGACCCGAAGAAAGGCGCGGTCGATTCGGTCTACGACGTGCTCCGCCATCCCGGAAACAATCATCGTGTGGAGGTCGCCTCAGGGCTCCTGAGCGAGCCGGCGGGCAAACTGCTCCGCGATTTCTTCCTGGAACGGCGCGGGAAGGGCTAACGCCGGCTCGTATAATCACCACCTCGCGGTGGCTTTAGCTCAGCTGGTTAGAGCATCAGATTGTGGATCTGAGGGTCGAGGGTTCAAATCCCTCAAGCCACCCCAGATTTGAAATCAAGTTAGGCCGGGGGCTTTTCGAAGCAAACGCTGGTCGACGACGTCAGATATTCGCCCCAGCAGTCGGTCGAGGTGAAGCCAGCCCGGCGATAGAGGCCGATGGCAGCCTCCTGGTGGATGCCGGTCTCCAGCACCAGGCGCGTGGCCCCCAGATTTCGAGCCTCCGCCTCGAGCGCGGCCAGCACGGCCGGTCCGACACCCTTGCCGCGCTGCTCCGGCGTGTACCGCTCCGCCAGGCCTGCATGGAGCGCGGCGATCAGCCGCTGCGCGTCCGGAGACCGCATCGATTCGGCAGCAATCGACAGGGCCGGCACGGGACTAGATTAGGTCAGGCCCGGCAGCTTCTTAGCACTCGCTTATGGCCAGCTTATTTCTCGTTCATGGTCCTGTGCGATCATCGGGCGGGATCCCATGACCACGACCACGGCACGCCAAAACTCCTCCGATCGGCGTGCGGCCCGCGGCACCCCCTCGTCGAGCGGGTCGCGGCGCTTCAGCGCCACCGACATCATCGTCGTCATTGCCATCAACGCCCTGCTTGTGGTCGCCATGTGGGTGCGGCACGGCGGGCTGACCCAGCTGGAAAGCAGCTCCGCGAAGCTCACCGCCGCCGGACAGATCACCGCCCTGGTCGGAACCTACTTCGCGCTGGTGCAGGTCGTTCTGATGGCGCGAAGTCCCTGGCTGGAGCGGCGCTTTGGTCTGGATGGCCTCGCCCAATGGCACCGCTGGCTTGGCTTCACTGTCACCATCTTGATCAGCGCGCACGTCGTCTTCTCGACCATCGGGTACGCGCTCGGCGATGGCAGCTCGATCGCGCAGGAAGCCTGGACCCTCATCACCACCTATCCGTACGTCTTGATGGCGACCGTCGCTACCGGGCTGCTGATCATGGTGGCGGTCACCTCGATTCGCATGGCCCGGGCCAGGCTCTCCTACGAGACCTGGCGGTTCGTCCACCTTTATGCCTATCTCGCGATCGCGCTCGCCTTTGGGCATGAGCTGGCGGTCGGTTCCGACTTCACCGAGGACTTCGTGGCGCGCTGGTACTGGATTGCGCTCTACGCCGCGGTCGGTCTTTGTCTACTGACCTTCCGCATTGGCGAGCCGCTCCGACGCAGCCTCCATCACCAGCTCAAGGTGGCCCGGGTGGTTCCGGAAGCCCAGGATGTGGTCTCCGTCTACATCACGGGACACCACCTCGGTGAGCTCCAGGCCCGGGCCGGCCAGTATTTCCGCTGGCGCTTCCTCACTCGGGACAACTGGTGGCGGACCAATCCGTTTTCGCTCTCCGCCCCCGTCAATTCCCAATTTCTTCGCATCACGGTCAAGGGGATCGGCGACGCAAGCCGCGAGCTGCAGCACCTTCGGCCGGGAACCCGCGTCGGCATCGAGGGGCCCTATGGCCTGTTCACCACCGGCCGCCTGACGCGGAGCAAGGTGTTATTGATCGCCGGCGGCATCGGGATCACGCCACTGCGGGCGCTGATCGAAGAGATCCCGCCCAAGAAGGATGCGATCACGCTGCTGTATCGCGCCCGCCGATGGGAGGACATCGTCTTTCGCAGCGAGCTCGAGCAGTTGATTCGTGATCGCCGAGGGGTGATCCACTACCTGATCGGGCGCCGCGGCACACCGGAGCTGGCCAGCGATCCCATCTCGGCGCAGACCGTGCGCCGGCTGGTGCCGGATGTCATCAGTCGCGACGTCTTTATCTGTGGGCCCCACGGAATGATGAAGCGAACCGAGGAGGTCCTGCGTACAATCGGCGTTCCGGACCAGCAAATCCATCTCGAGCGCTTCGCGCTTCTTTAGGAGATCTCAATGCCAACCCGCGCCGCCGTCGCCCTCGTTGCCACCGCCGTGGCCGTGGTGCTCTTGTTCAGCTTCAAGACGCCCGCCCAGGCACGGCCGCGCACGCCATCCGCTGATGTCGCGCAGGCGACCCCGACTCCAATCGCGTTGCCATCAGACAGCCCGGCGACGACGGCGACACCGACGCCCACACCGTCCGGGCCAACCTACAAGGACGGCCAGTTTACCGGGCAGGATGTCCTCACCCGATTCGGCGACGTACAGGTCAAAGTCACCATCACTGGAGGCCGGATCGCGAACGTGCAAGGCGTGCAGTTGCCATACGACCGGCAGCGTTCGGCTGAGATCAGCCAGTACGCCGCGCCGCTCCTGCACGACGAGGTGCTCCAGGCCCAGACAGCCCAGGTCGACAGTCTTTCCGGCGCAACCTACACAAGCGACGCCTACGCGCAATCCGTGCAGGCCGCGTTGGACCAGGCGCATGCCTGATCGAATCGCGCCACCCGCCGCGCGGACGGCCGCCCCACGGCGGATCCGGGTGGAACGGCTGATGGGCACCGTCTTCAGCATCGACCTTCGTGATAGTGCGGTGGACGATGAGTTCGTTGATCAGGCATTTCGCTGGCTGCACGAGGTGGACGCGCGCTTCAGTCCGTTCAAGGAGGCGAGCGAGATCACACGACTCGGTCGCGGCACTGTCACCGTCGAGGACTGCCACCCCGATGTCGCTAGCGTGCTGGCCCTTTGCGAGGACCTGCGCGGTCAAACTGGGGGCGTCTTCAACGCCTGGCGCAGTCGTCGCGACGGCCGCCTCGATCCATCCGGGGTCGTGAAAGGCTGGGCGGTCGATCGGGTGGCTCGGATCCTGGAGCGCGCCGGCGCGCGTAACTTCTGCATCAACGCCGGCGGCGATGTCCTGGCCAGGGGCGAGCCGTTTCCTGGCGCCCCGTGGCGGATCGGCATCCGAAATCCCGACGACGCGGAGACGCTGGCGGCGGTCATCCAGGTGACGAATCTCGCCGTCGCGACCAGTGGCAGCTACGAACGGGGTGCCCATATCGTCGACGCTCGCACGGGTAGGGTGCCGGACGACCTGCGCAGCTTGACCGTGGTTGGCCCAAGCATGACCAGGGCCGACGCCTACGCGACGGTGGGCTTCGCCATGGGTCTGCAAGGGATCAGCTGGGTCGCGTCGCTGCCTGGCTACACAACCTTCGCCGTGACGAGCGACGGCCGGGCTCGCTACAGCGACGCCTTCGCAACGCTGCTGGCCTAAGAATGCCGTCGCAGCGACGGCTCTTTCACTAGCCGCGCGTCCGTCGATCTGGTTAGATGCTGAGTTCCAGCTGGCCGGGGGTCACCTTCGGCGTGGCGAGGTAGTCCACGGAGGCAACCCGGCCCTCGTCGACCAGGATGTCGAGGACCGAAGCTCGGTGCACCGATTTTCGGCTCATCTCGCGCTCCGTTTGCGGACGACCTTCCAAGAGCACCCAGGCGGCCTGGATCGGGTCGGCATGACTCACACAGAGCGAGACCTCACCCGGATGCTCGTGAGCCAGTCGCAACACCACGTCCCGGACACGGCCGCCCAGTTGCTCAATGGTTTCGTCGCCGGCCAGCGATCCACGCCGCACCTTGTGGACCAGCCAGCCGGGGCGGCGCACCGGAATCTGCCAGTAGGGCACGCCCTGGAGATAGCGGCCGAACTCCGCCTCGATCAGTTCCGGTTCCGGGATCAGCGGCACCGGGGCGGGCAGCTGCGCGTTCACCAGTTCGGCCGTCTCCTTCGCCCGGTCCAGCGGGCTGTGGACGATGCGCCGGATGCCGCTATCCCGTAGGGAGCGCCCGACGGCGGAGGCCTGGGCCCGGCCCAGCGCGCTCAGCCTGAAGCCCGGAAGGTGACCATACGACACCTTGTTTGGGTTCTCGACGTCGGCGTGGCGCATCATGAGGATGCGCGTGGCGGTTGCAGGGGGAGTCAGGCTATCGAGTCTAGGCGATTAGTAGCCTTAGGGAGCCATGCCGGGGTGGGTCGAGGTCGTTGCGGGGATCCTCATCGCCCTCGTGGTCTTCTACGACATGTTTCAGTCTGTCGTGCTGCCCAGGCCCGCCGTCAACAAGTTTGCGCTCGTCCGCTACGCGCTCCGGAGAGTCTGGCGCGTCTGGCGATGGATTGGCAACCGTATAGCGTCGGTCCCAAGACGGGAGAGCTTCCTGGCCGACTTTGGCCCAATCGGCGTCTTGTTGATGTTCGCCATCTGGGGCCTCGCCCTGGTGCTGGCGTTCGCGCTGATGATGTACGGCGTCCGCGACCAGATTCATCCGGATCTCGATTCGTTTGGCTCCGCCCTGTATTTTTCGGCAAGCACCCTCGTCCCGCTCAGCTATGGCGATTATGTCCCGGAGGGCGTCGTGGGCCGGCTGGCCACCATCGCGGAGAGCGCGACGGGCGTGTTCCTCGCGGCGCTCGCCATCACGCTGCTGTTTTCCTTGTATCAAGCCTTTCAGCGGCGGGAAGAGCTGGTTGTCTCCCTCGACGCCATGGCCGGCGCGCCGCCCTCAGGGGTGCAGATTCTGGAAAACGTGGCCGAGCACGGCCTGCAAGACGAACTGAGCAACACCTTCGATGACTGGCGTGCCTGGGCCGCGGCGGTCCTGGAGAGCCACCTGGCATATCCGATTCTGCTCTGGTTCCGGTCGAGCCACGACAACGAGGCCTGGGTCAACTCGTTCGGCGCCGTCATGGATGCCGCGACGCTGGTGATGAGCACGGTCGACCACAAGGCCGAGGGCCCGGCCCGCCTGATGTTCACCGTCGGCAATCACCTCGTCGAAGATCTCGCCCGAAACTTCAACTACCTGCGCTTTGAAGGACCGATCGTCGAGCACGACGAGTTTGAGCAGGCGTGGGAGCGTTTGCACAAAGCGGGCTATCGTTGCCGCAGTAAGGAAGGTTGCTGGGAGCAATTTTCGAAGCTGCGATCCAAGTACGCCTCACCGTTGAACCAGCTGGCGCATCAGTTGGCGATCATCCCGGCCCAGTGGATCGGCGATCGCTCCTACCTACCGCATCGCGACTCCGCCCAGATCCGCCGCCGTGTTCGCGGCTCGCGGAACTGATCGCCCGGGACGCCCGCGGAGGGCGTCCCGGATTGCGGTGGGAGGGGCTAGAAGCCGTACGGGTTGCAGGCCGGGGCCGGCGTCCCGGCCACGTTGTTGACCTGCGTGTTATGCCCAACCTGCGCCAGCGGGTCGCTGGCACCGGAAAGGTCGCCGACCGAACCGGTGGCCGTCGCGAATTCATAGTCGAAGGTCCCATGGAAGTTCGCGGTGTACCCTGAGCACCGGCTCGTCCCGGAGTTCGTGTTCTGCCACAGCGCCCAGCTGCCGGTCCAGCTCAGGTTGACGGTGATGTCCGTGATCTGCGTTGGCGGTCCACCAGGGCCGCCGCCGTAGCCGATCGCGCTCTGCAGCCCGGGCTTGCCACCGGTCGCGCTGCCAACGTAGAAGCCCGGACACTGCATGGCAGCGGTCGCATGAACATTGACCGCCGCGCTGCCCAGGTTTGAGGCTACCGCGAAGGCTGAACCTGGAATGATCCAGCAACCGTACTCGTAGGTTGTCGCCGATTGCTCGTTGACATTTAGGACGGTTCCAAACTGCTCCACGACCGGCGCACCGGGCGTGTGCTTGAGTTTGAAGCTCTGCATGCCGCGGTCGACGTAGACGAAGGCATACGGGGCGCCGGTGGTCGCATCGTAGAAGTTGGCGTTGGCCGTCAAGTCATCGAACTTGAACTGGCCGGGTCCGCCGTATCCGCCACCGCTACCGGCGGCAGCCGATCCGGCTAACGCGATCGATAACAGGCCGAGGATACCCGCAACGGGCGCGAGTCGTTTGAACATGTGACGTCCTTTCCTTTCAACGGTCAGTCAAGACCGTGACGTGGTTAACGAGTGGTCAGCAAATAGGCAACGTCAACCGGTGTCCCCCCAGGCGGTGCCACCCCCTTCCTGCTGGTCATGATGCTCCTCCAACGCTGGAGCCCATGCCCTGGTTACCGTGGGCACCGCTTCACCAAACTTGTCAAGGACTGGACACCCGGTGAGGACGGCTAGAATACGGCGCGATGATCCTCGAGGGGAAGAAGATCCTGGTCACCGGGGTCCTCACGCCGGCCAGCATTGCCTTCGCCATCGCCGACCTGGCCCAGCGCGAGGGGGCTGACATCGTGCTCACCAGCTTCGGCCGTGCCATGAGCCTGACGGAGAAGAGCGCGCGCCGCTTGAAGCCGACGCCCGAGGTTCTGGAGATGGACGTCAACGACCAAGCGCAGGTCGATCAGCTGGCGGAGACGTTGAAGAAGCGATGGGGCCGCCTCGACGGCTTCGTCCATGCGATCGCCTTCGCGCCCACCGACGCGCTCGGTGGCAACTTCCTCACCGCACCCTGGGAGAGCGTGCAAACCGCCTTCCGGACCAGCTCCTATTCGCTCAAGGCGATGGCCCAGTCCCTCAACCCGCTGATGCGCGAGCAAGGCGGCGCGATCGTTACCCTCGACTTCGACAACTCCACCCAGGCATGGCCGGTCTACGACTGGATGGGCGTCTGCAAGGCCGCCCTGGAGTCGGTCACCCGCTACCTCGCCCGCGATCTCGGCAAGTACCAGATCCGCGTCAATGCGCTGGCCGCTGGTCCCCTGGAAACGATGGCGGCCAAGGGAATTCCCGGCTTCGACCATTTCCGCGACACCTGGGCGGACCGGTCGCCGCTTGGCTGGAATACCTCGGACCGCGGCCCGGTGGCCAAAATGGCCTGTGTGCTTCTCTCCGACTGGGCCTCGGCTACCACCGGCGAGATCGTCCACGTCGACGGTGGCTACCATGCCATGGGCGCCGAGCTCATCAAGGAGACGACGCCGCCCGACTGACGCGGCTTTACGGCATGAATTTCAGGGTGAGGTTCAGCAGCTTCTGCACCGAGGCGTCGAGCTGCGCCCTGGGGTAGGTGCCGTTCAGCACCGCCGCGTGGATCGCGTCGTCGGTCGCATCGGCGACCGCGAGGTCGTGCGAGACGACGACCATGTCCCCCCCGTTGCTGAGGAAGCGGACGGCGGCCACCGGCGGCGGGTACTGCGGGCTTAACGCGCCCATCTGCAGATCGTCCGAGATGACGACGCCGCGATACCCGAGGTCCTGTCGCAGCGCCCGCATCACGGCCGCGGACATCGAGGTCGGCGCCGTGGCATCGAGGGCCGGCACATTCAGGTGACCCACCATCACAAAATCGACGCCGGCCCGGATTGCGGCCTGGAACGGAACCCAATCCCGGCTGCGCACGGTGGCGAGCGATTCGCCGACCAGGGGCAGCCTCAGGTGCGAATCCGCGTCGGCACTGCCGTGGCCGGGGAAATGCTTGGCGGCCGCATACATGCCGGCCGAATGAATGCCGGCGATCGCCGCCGCGACGTCCTGTCCCACGATCGATGGATTCTGACCGTAACTGCGCTCGCCCATAAACGGGTGCACGCCGTCCCAGACATCGGCGACCGGGGCGAGGTTGATATCGAACCCGAGCGCCCGCAGCCCGGAAGACATCGATTTCATCTCGGCCTCGATCGGCCCTGGACCCTGAGGACCCGCCTGCCGTGCCCCGGCCAGACACGGCACCTGGGCCTCGCGGAAGCAGACGCTGCCACCTTCCTGGTTGGTCGAAACGAGTAAGGTGTGGGTCCCGACGGCCCGGACACTCTGGATCAACTGCTGGATGACGCTCGGCGTGCTGCCGTTCTGGTTGATGGGTACCACGATCAACCCGCCGTACTGCCGCTGACGCCAGTCGGCGAGGACCGTCGCCGACGCCGCTCCCTGGAAGCCAACCATCATCACCGCGCCGATCTCCTGCTGCAGCGTCATCCCCGCCGGCCCGCCGATCGCGTCCTGGTCCGCGTACCTCGCCGGTACGGGCGGGATCGCAGTCTCGGGCGAGGAGGTGGCCGAGCCGGTCGCGACCCCCGTGGCCCTGGCCGGTCCCGTGGCTGCCGGCGACCCGCACGCGGCCAAGAGGGCACTTCCCAGGATCAGACAAAGGACTCGATGCATGCCAGGCGGCAGCTTACTACGGCCCGGCGCCCGAAGCCCGGAACGGCGCTACCAGAAACCCTGTAACCGGCCCGCGTAACAAGAGGAAACCGTTCAGGAGGGACAAGCATGCTTCGACAGCTCACCCTGGGCCTTGCCGTCAGCGCCGCGATCACGGTTGCCGGAGGCGGCGTTGCCCTCGCCGCCGCGAATCCAAGCGGGACCGGCCAGCCGAGCCAGACCTGCCAGCTCCTGCCGCCGGGCTCCACCCCTGGCAATGCAGCCAGCGCGCCGGGCTCCGCATTCAATCCCGACGGCCACGCCGGCACCGTCTACGCCGGCACCCAGCCGCAGAACTCCCGGAACCCGAAGAGCGTTTCCCAGTACGACGTGGCCTGCTTCCAGCAGAGCCAGCCCTAACCGCCGCCGACCCAGGTCAGGAGCGTCGGGTCCGTCCCCTTTCCCGGCGCTCCCCTGTCACACGAGATAGTCGTAGAGCAGCTCTTCACTGCCCAGCCGGCGGAAGTTCAGCTGGATTCGCCTCATCCGCTCCAGCAGCGGCTCCAGGTCGGCCTTGTCCTTCAACTCGATGCCGACCAGGGCGGCCCCCCGCTCCTTGTTGGTCTTCTTGATGTACTCGAAGCGGACGATGTCGTCGGTCGGGCCGAGCGCGTCATCGACGAACTGCCGCAGCTGGCCGGGCTTCTGCGCGAACTCGATGATGAAGTAGTGTTTGCGCCCCCGGTAGACCAGGCTGCGTTCCATGATCTCGGGATAACGGAGGATGTCGTTGTTGCCGCCGCTCAAGACGCAGACCACCGTCTGCCCCCTGATGTCCGCCGCCACATCCTCGAGCCCGGCGATCGCCAGCGCGCCGGCCGGCTCGGTGATGATGCCCTCGTTCTGATACAGCTCGATCATGGTGGTGCAGATCCGGCCCTCGGGAACCACGACCACGCGATCGAGATGCTGCCGGCAGAACTCGAACGTGAGCCGACCCACGGTCCGGACCGCGGCCCCGTCGACAAAAGTATGGAGCTCATCGAGGGTGACGACCCGTCCCTGGCGCAATGATTCATACATTGACGGGGAGCCGGCCGGCTCGACGCCGATGATCCGGATGGCCGGATTCCGCGCCTTTAGATAGGATGCGACCCCGGCGGCGAGGCCGCCACCGCCGATCGGGACGAGGACGGCGCCCACCGTCGCTCCGGCGGCGTCGTGGATCTCCTTGCCCACGGTCCCCTGTCCCGCAATCGTCGCCAGGTCATCGAATGGGTGGACGAAGATCGCCCCCGCCTGGGCGCTGTAGGCTTCGGCGGCTTCACTCGCCTCGTCGTAGGAATCCCCCGCGAGCCGGATCTCGACCAGCTTGCCGCCGAATTGCTCGACCCGCTCCACCTTCTGGGTCGGCGTGATCCGCGGCATGAAGATCGTTCCCCGGATATTCAGCCGCGCACAGGCGGACGCGACGCCCTGGGCGTGGTTGCCGGCGCTGGCGCAGACCACGGGGCGGCTCCGCTCGTCGGCTGAAAGCGAGGCAATCTTGTTGTACGCGCCACGGATCTTGAAGGAGCGGATCGCTTGCATGTCTTCGCGCTTGATGAGGATGTTCGCGCCGTAGAGCTCGGACAGCCGCGGAGACGGCTGCAGGGGTGTTAGGGTCACAACGCCCCGCAGTCGGTGCTCCGCGTCTTCAACCGCGCGCGTCACCTCCATTAGGCTCCGAATAGTAACGGCCCCCCTTGCCACCGTGTCCGGCATGTCGGAGGATGACCGACACCATGACGCGGCGATGGCGTTCTCCTGATCCATGGCCGGCCCGGGCCGGCTGGTTGAGTTAGCGCCACTCACCACCGCCGCCCCACCGCTGTCATTAGCCCTCGATGAGGTCCGCCAGCGCGCGAGCGTCCCCGCCCCGCTGCGGATCACCGCCTGGACCGACGGCGGCATCGTCATGGGCCTCGAGCATGTCGCCGCCCGCCGCCGTCTACCGGCCTAGCGTTACCGGGTGACGGGAAGCCAGTGTGGCCGGGTCGCCTCGTACTGCCCGATCGCGGCTTCCTGGCGCAGGCTGAGCGCGACCTCGTCCCAGCCGTTCAGGAAGCAGTCACGGAAAAAGGGGTCGATCGCGAATGGGATGGAAACGCTCCCTCCCCCCTTGTTGAGGTCGCTCGGGGTGGGGGGTAACGTAATCCGGTTTTCAACCAGGTCGACCGTGATCTCGACGCCCGGTTGCCGCGTTGCCAGGTCGATCAGCCGCCGGGTGACCGGCGCGGGGAGCACGACCGGCAGCAATCCACAGCGCGCGCTGTTGCTCGTGAAGATGTCGCCAAACGACGGCGCGATCACGGCTCGAAACCCGGCGTCCAGCAACGACCAGGGGGCGTGCTCGCGCGATGAGCCGCAGCCGAAATTGGGGCCGGTCACGAGGATGCTGGCGCCCCGGTACGCCGGCCGGTCGAGGATGAAGTCCCCGCCGCGGCGCCAGTCGTAAAAGAGGAATGGGCCGTAGCCCGACCGCTCGATGCGCTTTAGAAATTGTTTGGGGATGATCTGATCGGTATCGACGTCGGCCCGGTCGAGTGGGGCCAGTACGCCGGTGAGGCGGGTGAATGGTTCCATCAGACGAACTCCCGGGCGTCAACCAGGTGGCCGGCGATCGCCGCCGCCGCCGCCATGGGCGGGCTGACCAGGTGGGTTCGGCCGCCACTCCCCTGCCGCCCCTCGAAGTTGCGATTGCTGGTCGAGGCGCATCGTTCACCCGGGCCGAGGATGTCCGCATTCATCCCCAAGCACATCGAGCAGCCGGCGTCGCGCCACTCGAAGCCGGCCTCGCGGAAGACCGCGTCCAGGCCCTCCGACTCGGCCTGCCGCTTCACGGACGCCGACCCCGGGACCACCATGGCGCGCACGCGTGGGTGGACGGTGCGGCCTCGGACCACCTTGGCGGCGATCCGAAGGTCCTCCATCCGGGCGTTCGTGCAGGAGCCGATGAAGACCCGGTCGATGGCAATCGCCTCGATCGCCGTCCCGGGATCGAGCGCCATGTATCGCAGCGCCCGTTCATCGGTTTCCGTCTTCGGCTGCGGGACCTGGCTGCTGATCGGTACCGACTGGCCGGGGTTCGTCCCCCAGCTGACGAAAGGTTCGAGGGCACGGGCGTCGATCACGACCTCCCGGTCGTAGCGGGCGTCGCCATCGGTGGCCAGGGCGCGCCAGTGGTCGACCGCCTCCTCCCACTGTGCCATGGCGGGCGCATAGGGCCGCCCCCGCAGATAGGCGGCGGTTGTGCCATCGGGCGCGACCATGCCCGCGCGGGCCCCGCCCTCGATCGTCATGTTGCAAACGGTAAGCCGCCCCTCCATCGACAGCCCGCGGATGGTCGAGCCTCGGTACTCGATGACATGACCCTGCCCACCGGCGACGCCCATGCGGGCGATCAGGCCGAGCGCGATGTCCTTGGCGGTGACCCCCAGGGGAAGGGCGCCCTCGACGGTCACGGCCATGTCCTTTGGCCGGGCCTGCCGCAGGCACTGGGTGGCCAGCACGTGCTCCACTTCCGACGTGCCGATGCCGAAGGCCAGGGCCCCGAGTGCGCCGTGGGTCGAGGTATGGGAATCGCCACAGACGATCAGCATCCCGGGCTGGGTCAGACCGAGCTCAGGCCCAATCACGTGCACGATCCCCTGTCGCGCACTGCCCATGCCGAAGAGCGCGATCCCTTCGCGACGGCAGTTTTCCTCGAGGGCGGCCATCTGGCGCTCCGCCAGGTCGTCGGCCGCTCGGCGGCCGCCGCGAGTTGGGACGTCATGGTCCATGGTGGCGAGGGTCAGGTCCGGCCGGCGGATCCGACGGTTGCTCAGCCGAAGGCTTTCGAACGCCTGCGGCGAGGTGACCTCGTGGACCAGGTGCAGATCGACGTACAGCAGGTCCGGTTCGCCCGCATGTGCCGCCACCACGTGCGACTCCCAGATCTTGGCAGCCATCGTGCGCGGCGTGGCGGGCACTATTTCCCTTCTGTCAGCGCGCGAACTCGTAACGCGAGGAGGAGATCGAGCCGCGCGTCGGCGTCCTTGAGGTCGAGGCCCGTGACCTCGCCAATCCGGCGTAGCCGGTAATGCAACGTGTTCAGATGGATATGCAGGTCGCGAGCGGATTGCCGGAGGTTGCCGTGCCGCTGCAAGTACACCTCCAGCGTGCGCAGCAGTGGCGTCCCATGCGCGGCGTCGTACGTGGTCAGCGACCCCAGCATGCGTCCGGCAAACGCCTCCAGCCCGTCGCGGTCGTCGACCTGCGCCAGCAGCCGGTAGACGCCGAGCCGGTCATAGTTGACCACCTGTTCGCGCTTGCCAAAGCGGACCATCAACTCCAGGGCCCGCTTCGCCTCGTCGAAGGCCGGTTGAAAGTCAGCCGGCTTGCTGCACAGCCGGCTGATCGCAACCGAGACCGTGACTCCGAGATCCGACTCGGCTACAATCTCGCGGATTCGATTGGCGAGCAGGTCTTCATCGCCCTCGCTGCCCTCGGGCTGCGCGGGCACCAGGACGATCACGCTGTCGCTGTGCGCCGTGATCAGGTGCCGCGGATGGTGGCGTCGCACCGCCCCGACCACCAGCTGGAACAGCTGGTGTTTCACGGAGATGACCCTGCCCTCTTCGTAGCGCCGCTCGCGGATGAACTGCCGGAAGTGATCGATGTCGACTACGAGCAGCCGGTGCGCGACCGAGAGGTCGTAGCGCAGGTGGCGGGACCGGCGGTGGACATTGGCTTCGTCGCCAAAGGTGCCGTTGAGCAGGTCGTCGACCAGCTCGCCGCGAACGCGGTCCTCGGCTTCGTTGACCTCGCGCTGCTTGATCATCTCGAGCGCGATCACAGTGGCGGCATGCTCGATCGCCATCATCGCCAGCTCCTCGTGATGCTGGGGGTGATCGATGATCGTCAGGTAGCCGAGGTTCTCGCGTCCGGCCAGCACCGGCGCGATGATCCGGCGCGCGGTCAGGCCCAGTTCCGGGATTGGCGGGACCTTGCGCGGCGCGCGGCCGTGGACCACCTGCTGCAGCATGGTCTTGATGGCCGCGGCCTGCTGCACTTTGGGCGGGGTGCCATGGTGCGCCAGCGTCTGCTGCCGGTGCCGGTCGGTCATCCCGCGCACGATGTGGCTGGCCAGCAGGTGGAAACTGGCGTCCTCCAGTGCGATCGAGCTCTCCACCAGCTCGCCGAGCGTCTTGACGATCGCGTCAAGGCCCTGCGCGTTGAGGGCGAGGTCGGTGAACTGGCGGTGGATCTCGATCGATCGCCGAAGCTGGACGTTCTGCCCGTTGATGATGCGCTCCAGGATCGGGTTCATGATCTCCAGGTAGGAGACGTCCTTGGGGATCCGGATCAAGGGGAGGCCCAGCTGGTCGGCCTGGTCGATCATGGCCGGGGGGATCCGGGGGAGGTAACGCTCGGGTTTGATGACGAGGCCCGACGACCCGGCCGCCGCCAGGTTGGGCACCAGCTCGCGCTGCGCCGCCGGATCGTCCTTGATGGCAAACGCGACCGTCAGCAGCAGCTCACCCTCGGCAAGCCAGCTGATGGTCTCCGGGGACTCGAGGACCTTCACCCACGTGATGTTGCGGTCGAGGCCGCCGACCCCGGCCAGCACCTCGCCCCTCCTCAATCCCCCGAGCGCCATCGCATCCCGTACGGTCAGCGCCATGGGAGTGACTAGTATGCGGAATCGCCACCGGCTTGTGAAGGGCCGAAGCGGCCTCAGCCGGTTTGGACGCTACGGTGGGCGCCCAAACGACCAAACAGATTCATACCATCCACACAATGGACGACCTGCCAGACGCCTGCTAGCGTGGCAGCCTGAGCCAACCAGCGTCGACGGGGCTACTCAACCCCGGAGCCGGCCGGCTCGACAAGAGAGGCGGCCTGTGGGCCGCAAGCAGGGTGGTACCGCCGGGAGCGATTCCGGTCCTTGCGGCAAGGTCGTTTAACCAAGCCAGCTTGCAAGGAGGGTACATCGATGGCCAGCTATACGATCGACATTCCCGAGCCGCTGCACCACGAAATCCAGGAGCGCCGGCACCAGATCGACGTCGCCGGCGTCTGCACCGAGGCGCTGACGGCGGCCGTGACCCGGTGGCAGAAGGCGACCCACCAGTTCGGCTTCGGGCACGAGGAAACCGAGGCGATCAACCGGATGTATACGTGATCCGCACCGATGAGCACCAAGATGATTGAGCGCGTCGAGGATGACCTCCAGGCGTTTGCCCCCGCCCCCCTCGAGCGGACCAGTGGCAACTACTGGCTGATCGAGACCTTACGCCGCTGGGGAATCACCACCTATGCCGGCGTCAACGGTGGCGGCCTGATCCACGTCACCAAGCATCTCGAGCCGCTCAGTGACCTGTCCGAGGCTCGGGATGGCGCGCCCCGAATGCTGTCCATGGGTGAGTACGTCGCCGGCTTCGTCCCGCTGGGTTACTACCTCGCCTCCGGGCGGGTCGGGGGCTGCATCACCACCACCGGCGCCGCGACCAAACTCGGCGGCAGCGGCCTGACCGACGCCAAGCTCCACAACATCCCCGCGGTGTACCTGGTCGCCCTGAACTCGACGATGTCCGTCGGACTGGGCCCCCTGCAGGATGTCTCTGTCCACGGCATGAACATCGTGCCGCAGCTCCGCGCCGAGCTCGGCGACGGCTGCGTCGTCATCGACGACATCGACACCATAGAGGAGCGGCTCGACCAGGCGCATCGCGTGCTCCTGCGGTCGAAGCCGGTGGCGATCGCGTTCTATCCGGACGTGCTCTCCAAGCCCGCCGACGTCGAGGTCCCGCCACGGATCGGCCCTCGCGGATTCGATCGAGTTGACGTCGAGCAGTTCCTTAGGGAGTTTCCACTGATCGCCGATGGACGCCGGGTCGTGATCTACGTGGGCAGCGAGGCGGCGCGCTGGGCCGGCATGCCGGCGCTCACGACGGCGCTGTCGACGCTGTTGAAGGCGCCCACCGTGTGGTCGGTCAACGGGGCCAATGCCGTCTCCCAGGACAACCCCTACGGCTTTGGATACATTTCGTTCGGCGGCAACGACGAGGCGATGAAGCTCTGGCGTGGGCTGACCCCGGACGACTGCGTCATCACGCTCGGCTTCGATGCCGGGGAGTACTCCCTGAACCTGGCGGCGATCCCGGCGGTGCGTGTCTGGCATTTCACCGGCTGGACCGAACCCTATGGCCACATCAACGGGGATTTCCGCCACCGCGTTCGCGGGGATTACAAGGTGATTCGCGGCGACCTCGACGCCGTCCTTGAGGAGATCATTCCCCGGCTCGCGGTCAGCGGCGTGGGCCGGCGTCCTCCCCTCGACCTCCCGACGCGCCTCAACACCCGCTCGATCTCGCGCGATGTCCGTGACGGCTGCGTCGACTTCATGGCTTTCTACGAGGCCTTGCACGCGAGCTGGCGGCCGAACAGCATCGGGTTCGACGATGTCTGTATCGCCTACAAGGATCGGCAGTACGTCACGCAGCGGCCGCATCCGTTCATTCCCTTTCACACAATGCACGATGGCTCCGCCATGGGCGGCGGATTCGGGTTGGGAATCGGCGCCAAGCTCGCCGATCCGAGCCTGCATACGTTTGTCTTCTCCGGCGACGGCTGCTGGCGGCTCTTCGGCGGCGCGCTCGCGGAAGCAGCAAACCTCGATCTCCGCCTCTTCATCATCAATAACGGCGTGTACGGCATCGTCGACAAGGGCCTCGAAGTCGTCATTCCCGACGTCGAGCGGCGCCGCTATCACGCCTCGCTGCCCTCGATCGATTTCGTCGGCGCGGCGCGCGCGCATGGCTGGGAGGGCTTCCACGTGAAGCCCGACCTGAGCAACCTGGGCGAGATCATGGAGGCCTGCTACACGCAGACCGGGCAATCGATCCTGGTCGACGTGCCCGTCGACGCCGACCAGATCCTCGGCCTCAACCCGCGGCTCAACAACCTCACCACCAAAACGTACCTGTAATGGCGAAGGTCTATTACGACGCCGATGCGGACATGGCCGCGCTCGCCGGGATGCGGGTGGCGGTGATCGGTTATGGCAGCCAGGGCCATGCGCACGCCCTCAACCTGCAGGACAGCGGCGTCGACGTCGTCGTCGGTCTCTACCAGGGCAGTCCGTCCTGGGAGGCGGCCGAGCAGGAGGACCTGCGGGTGGAGACGGTCGAAAAAGCCGTCGAGCTGGGCAATCTGGTGATGATGCTGGTTCCCGACCAGACCCAGAAACGGCTCTACGACGACGCGGTCAAGCCGAACCTCCGCCCGGGCAGCGCGCTGATGTTCGCCCACGGCTTCAACATTCACTTCAGCCAGATCGTGCCGCCGCCCGACGTCGACGTCGCCCTGGTGGCCCCGAAGGGTCCCGGGCACATCGTGCGGCGACTTTTCCAGGAACGCGTCGGCGTGCCGGCCCTCTTCGCGGTCCACCAGGACACGACCGGGGCGGCACGCGCTCGCACGCTGGCGTACGCGCGCGGCATCGGCGCCACCAAGGCGGGCGTGCTCGAGACCACCTTCAAGGAGGAGACCGAGACCGACCTTTTCGGCGAGCAAGCCGTACTCTGCGGCGGCCTCACCTCGCTGGTGAAGGCCGGCTTCGACACGCTCGTCGAGGCAGGCTACCAACCGGAGCTCGCCTACTTCGAGTGTCTCCACGAGATGAAGCTGATCGTCGACCTGATGTACCAGGGCGGGATGAGCTACATGCGTTACAGCATCAGCGACACCGCCGAGTTCGGCGACTACGTCAGCGGTCCCCGCCTGATCAACCCGGCGGTGCGGGAGGAGATGCGCCAGATCCTGCGCGAGATCCAGGATGGGACCTTCGCTCGAACCTGGATTCTCGAGAACCAGGCCGGCCGGCCGGCCTTCAACGCCTCACGGCAGCGCGCGAAGGGCGAGCTGATCGAGACCGTCGGCACGGAGCTACGCGCGATGATGCCCTGGCTCAAGCCGAATGGGAAGGCGAAGAATTGATGGACGAGCGGGTCTACATCTTCGATACGACGCTGCGCGATGGCGAGCAGTCGCCGGGCGCGTCGCTCAACCCCGACCAGAAACTGGCGATCGCCTGGCAGCTGGCGCGCCTGGGCGTGGACGTGATTGAAGCCGGCTTCCCGCTGTCGTCGCCCGGTGACTTTGAGGCCGTGCAGCGGATCGCCCGCGAGGTCGAGGGCCCGACGATCACCGCGCTCGCCCGGGCGGCACGCCCGGACATCGATGCCGTCTGGGGGGCGGTGCGAGATGCCGGACGCAAGCAGATCCACATGGTCCTCTCGGTGTCGGATATCCATATCGAACGAAAGCTGCGCTCGAACCGGCGTGACGTGCTCCGCCGAGGGGTGGAGGCCGTGGCGTATGCTCGCTCGCTCTGCGACGAGGTGGAGTACTCGCCGGAGGACGCCGGACGCGCCGACCCCGAGTACCTCTGCGAAACGCTCGAGGCGGTGATCGACGCCGGCGCCACCGTGGTCAACATCCCGGACACGACCGGGTATACGCTGCCCAATGAGTTCGGTGCCCTGATCGCGTCGATCCGCGAGCACGTTCGCAATATCGACCAGGCGCTGATCAGCGTGCATTGTCACAACGACCTGGGCCTCTCCACCGCGAACAGCGTCGCCGCGGTCCTCAACGGCGCCCGCCGGGTTGAATGCACCATCAACGGGATCGGCGAGCGGGCCGGCAACGCCTCGCTGGAAGAGGTCGTCATGATCCTGCGGACCCGTGAGAAATCGCTGGGCCTGCGCACCGGCATCGATACGACGCGGCTGGCGCAGATCAGCGCCCTCGTCGCCCAACAGACGGGGATCCCGGTCCAGCCCAACAAGGCGGTGGTCGGTGGCAATGCCTTCGCGCACGCCTCGGGCATCCACCAGGACGGGGTGCTCAAAGACAAGCTGACCTACGAGATCATGCGACCCGAAGATGTCGGGATGGGCGAGAGCCGGATCGTGCTGTCGCCCCGGTCGGGCCGCCACGCCTTTCAGTTCCGGCTCGCGGAGCTCGGGTATCACCTCAACGAGGCCGCCTTCGCCCAGGCGTGGGATCACTTTCTCGATCTCGCCGATCGCAAGAAAGACATTCTCGACCGCGACCTCGAGGCGATCGTCGAGCGCGTCAAGGTGCCAGCCTGATGGCGATCGAGCAGATCGAGTCCGAGGGCCCTACCCCCCACCCTCCGCCAGGGGAGCGGGAAAGTGTCTATCAGGGGTTTGCGTACTTCGAAGGAGAGATCGTGCCCTTCGAGGACGCGAAGATCAGTGTCGGAACCCACGCCTTCAATTACGGGACGGCGTGTTTCGAAGGGATCCGCGGCTACTGGAACGCCGACCACGGTGAGCTCTACCTCTTGAAGCTGGCGGAGCATTTCCAGCGGTTCCTTAAGTCGACCGCGCTGCTGAAGATGAAGCTCGACGAGAGTGTCGAGCAGCTGTGCGACCTCACCCGGGAGATCGTGCGACGGGACGGCTACCGGTCGGATGTCTACGTGCGGCCGATCGCCTACAAGGCCTCGCCCATCATCAAAGTCGATCTGCATTCCCCCCAGGATGCCATCGCGATCTTCGCGATGCCGATGGGGCCCTACGCCCGCATCGACGGCCTGCGGGTCACGATCTCGTCCTGGCGGCGGATCAGCGATAACAGCGTCCCAGCGCGGGCAAAGATCACCGGCGCCTACATCAATACGGCGCTGGCAACCGAGGACGCCAACGCGGCCGGCTACGACGATTGCCTGCTGCTCACCGAGGACGGGCACATCGCCGAGGCGAGCGCCGCCAACTTCTTCATGGTCGAGGGACGGTCGCTCATCACCCCACCGGTCACCGACGACATCCTGGTCGGGATCACCAGGGCGGCGATGATGCGGCTGGCGCATGATCTCGACCTGGAGGTCGAGGAGCGCAGTATCGACCGGACCGAGGTGTACCAGGCGGACGAAGCCTTTCTCTGCGGCACGGGCGTCCAGGTGGCGCCGATCGTCGACGTGGATGGCCGCCTGCTCAGTGGCGGCCGCCCTGGCCCGATCTCGCTCGCCCTCCAGGGGGCCTACTTCCAGGCGGTGCGCGGCAACGACCCGCGCTACAGGCAATGGTGCACGCCCGTCTACCAGGGCGCGCCCCGGCTCAGCTAGCCCGGATCAGTCGCGATTCTCAATTAGACTCAACACGCCCCATGGCCGATTCCAACGGACCATCCCCCCTCAAACGACACAGCGCGCGGCTCACGGAGGGCGACGATCGCGCCCCGGCCCGGGCTATGCTGCACGCGATTGGATTTACGCGCGAGGATCTCGGCAAGCCGCTGATCGGGGTCGGCCACAGTTGGATCGAGACCATGCCGTGCAACTTCAATCACCGCCGGCTCACCGAGCGGGTCAAGGCCGGCATCCGCGCGGCCGGCGGGACGCCGATGGAGTTCAACACCATCGCGGTCTCGGACGGCGTCTCGATGGGCACCGAGGGCATGAAGGCCTCGCTCGTCAGCCGGGAGGTGATCGCCGATTCCATCGAGCTGGTGGTGAGGGGCCACCTCTTCGACGGCCTCGTGGTGATCGTCGGCTGTGACAAGACGATCCCGGCGGGCGTGATGGCGTTGGTCCGGATGAATATTCCCGGGTTGGTGCTGTACAGCGGCACCATCGGCCCGGGTCGCCATCGCGGCAAGGACATTACCCTGCAGGAGGTCTTCGAAGCGGTTGGCGCGGTAGCAGCCGGCTCGATGACCCGAACGGAGCTGCACGAGATCGAGGATCAGGCCTGTCCCGGGGCCGGGGCTTGCGGCGGGCAGTTCACCGCCAACACGATGGCGACGGCCACAGAGTTCCTGGGGATCAGTCCCGCCGGCGCCAACGACGTCCCCGCGCTCGACCCGCACAAGGACGAGGTTGCGGAGCGAGCCGGGCGCCTGGTGATGCAGCTGGTCAGAAACGACATCCGGCCGCGGCAGATCGTGACCCGGGCCGCACTCGAGAACGCGATCGCCTCAGTGGCGGCCACCGGCGGATCGACCAACGCCGTGCTCCACCTGCTGGCCATCGCAAAAGAGGCCGGCGTCCCGCTCAGCATCGACGACTTCGACCGCGTGGCGGCGCGCACGCCCGTGATCGCCAGCCTCAAGCCAGGTGGCGAATTCGTGGCGAAGGACCTGCACGACGCGGGCGGCATCGCGCTCGTCGCGCGCCGACTCTCGGAGGGCGGACTGATTGACGGGTCCGCGGCGACGGTGGATGGGCGGACCCTGGGCGAGGTGGCCAAGGCGGCCGTCGAGACCCCGGGACAACGAGTCGTCACGTTGCTCGCGGAGCCGCTCAAGCCGACCGGCGGGCTGGCGATCCTGCGGGGAACCCTGGCGCCCGAAGGTTGCGTGGTCAAGCTCGCGGGGCACGAGCGTGTCTTCCATCGCGGCCCGGCGAGGGTCTTCGACAGCGAGGAGGACGCGTTTGCCGCGGTCCGGGCTCGGCGGATCAAGGCGGGCGACGTCGTGGTCATTCGTTACGAGGGCCCGGTCGGCGGCCCCGGGATGCGGGAGATGCTTGCCGTGACCAGTGCCCTCGTCGGTGAAGGGCTGGGCGATTCGGTCGCGCTGCTCACGGATGGTCGATTTTCGGGCGCCACCCACGGCCTGATGGTCGGGCACGTCGCCCCGGAAGCGGCGCGCGGCGGCCCGATCGCGGCGCTCCAGGATGGTGACCCCGTCATCGTCGACGTCAAGGCCCGCCAGCTGAATGTCGACCTTCCCGCCGACGAGCTCGCGCGCCGGCTCGCCGGCTGGACGCCACCGATGCCCCGCTACACCGCTGGGGTCTTCGCCAAATACGCGGCGCTGGTTTCCTCAGCGAGCGAGGGCGCGATCACCCGACCCAGGCCCTGACGCCGTCTCCTTACGGTTTCGGAATAGCGATCGACGCCACCACCTGCTGCTGGTAGGGCTGCGGGTTGGTCCCGTCGTTGTACGTACTGACAAACGTGGCGTAGTCGATCGTCCCGGCAAAGTCGTTGCCGAAGTAATCGCCAAGGAACGTATCGGTCGGTAGGCAGGCGCAGGCGCGATCCGGGCTGTTGAGCTGGGGGTCCCAGGTGTTCTGCGTCAGCCGGAGGTTATGGCCGACCGGCTTGAGGTCGGCGGTGTAAAACTGGACGCTGGCGTTGATGCAGTAGTTGGACGCGCCATAAGGCGGGAGGCTCCCGGCGTAGCTGGGGTTGTGTTGGTCGAGCTGCGCTATGGGTCCCGTCACGGTGCGCCACCGCGGTCGAGACATACGGTTTGCTGCCGTTGCCGTTGACGTTGACGTACGTCATGTAGATCCGGTTGTAGTTCGGGTTGGGCGATCCGCTGGGCAGGCGCGGGAGGCGGTCGATCGCGATCCATTCCTTGTCCGGCTCCTGGCCGAGGCCGGCGTTGGTCGTGAAGACATAGTCCGGATGCCCGTTGTGGGTCGTGATCCACCTATCGGTCGTTGCGCCCCTGGGCCCATGCGGCCGGACGGCGACGGCCACGGCCTCGTTGACAATGGCCGGGTTCGTTTCGTTGCCGGTTTCGTACTTCTTAAATCCCGATTTCTCGTAGTAGAACTGGTAGGGCAGCAGCGCCTGGTAGTAGTTGCCGAAGGCGTCAAAGGCGCCGACGGGATCGGTGTTGTCGGTGAAACCCTCGTAGCCGGGAACGTGCGCCATCGTCGGCCAGGTCTTCCCGCCGTCCCAGGACTCGTAGAAGCCGAGCAGATGGTTGTAGCCCTCGGGCGCGGTAAACCACTTCGTCGACCCGATCAGGTGGCTTGGATTCGTCGGGTCCACCCGGATGTCCGACTCGGAATGATCCTCCACGAGCTTTAGTTCCGCGGCCGGGTCTGGCGGTCGACTGCCCACTTGCGTCGGGTACGGGCCGCCGCTGCCGGTGTCCTCGCCCGTGGTGGCGCCCGGACAGGGTAATTCGCCCGTATACCCGTCGTTTCGGCCCGTTGTTGACCGCGAATGGGACCTCCGGTCGGTAGCAGCTCACCTGCTGGCTGGTCACGAACACGTTCAAGACGCCGTTGGCCGTGACGCTGACGGTCGGCCAGCCTAAAGGCAAGCGAGACCAGAGCGCTACTGCCGCCGTAGCCGAGCTGGCACCGGCTTCGAGCCACCGCCAAGGACGCAGGGTACGCCGTCGACCAGGATGTCGGCGTAGGTCAGGTTGTTGGGGTTGTAGTTGCCAAGGTGGCAGACCGGCCAGGCCAGCGCCGGCGACTTGACGGTCTCCGTGCCGGGCAGGAAGTAGTTGTCGCCGATCTGGTCGAGACCGGCCGGCTTCGCGTACCACTGGTTCGGGACGCCAGCCAGCGCCTGCTGCATGAACTTGTGCCAGATCGGGGCGGCGCCGACGATGCCCGTTGAGTTGTGGCTCAGCGGCGTGTTATCCGGGTTGCCGACCCAGACCGCCGTGGCCAGGGTGGGTGTGAAGCCGACCGTCCAGTTGTCGTGGAAGTCCTGCGTGGTGCCGGTCTTGGCGGCCACCTGGCGGCCCGGCAGCGTGAGGTCCCCGTGGCACCCGAACTCGAGGCAGCGGTTGCGGTCGTCCGACATGATCGACCCGATGATGTAGGCGACCTGCGGGCTGATCGCCCGATACTCATTCTTTGCCGGATCGTAGGTGATGACGTCCCGGCCGAGCCCGTCCTTGACCGAAAGGACCGGGGCGGGCATGTGGCGGATCCCCAGGGTGGCGAGGGTCGAGGCCCCGGTCACCATGTCAACCGGCGTGACCTCGTAGGATCCGAGCGTCAGGCTCATCGAGTAGTTCGTATCCGGCTGGGTGAGGTGGGTCACGCCCATGCGGCGCGCCACATCGAGGACGCTCGGGATGCCGACCCGTAGCTCCGTCTTCAGCGCCGGGATGTTCATCGAGTTGCCCATCGCCATCTTGAGCGGCAACGTCCCGTGGTATTTCAGGTCGTAGTTGAGCGGCATGTAGGGTTCCAGGCCGCTGTTGCCACCGAAGACGGGGAAGACCAACGGCGCATCCAAGATCGGCGTGATCATGTTGAACTTCTTGCTTTCGATCGCCGCCGTGTAGGTATAGATCTTGAAGGTCGAGCCCGGCTGCCGTGGGGTGTTGGCCATGTTGATCTGGCCACCGGGCCGGTTGTAGTCGTTGCCGCCGACCATCGCCAGGATCTCCCCGGTCTTCGGATCCATGCTCACCAGGGCCGCGTCATGAAAGTTGTAGAAGTTGCCCTTCTGCGCGATCTGGTCACGGACGACCTGCTCGGCGAGGTGTTGGAGGTTCAGATCCAGGCTGGTGTAGACGCGGTAGCCTTTTCGGTCGCTGGGCTGGATATGGAACTGGGTCCGCAGCGTCTGCAGGACGTAGTCGACGAAGTGCGGCGCCTGGAAGTGGTTCGTCGGGGGATAGATCGTCAGCTTGGTGGCATAGGCCGCGCCTGCCTGCGCCCTGGTGATGTACTTGTTCTCGACCATGGCGTTGAGCACCTCCAGCTGGCGCTTCTTGGCCGCGGTCAGATTCACCAGCGGGTTGTACTGGGTCGGCGCCTGGGGCAGGCCCACCAGCAGCGACGCCTGGGCGAGCGTCAGGTCGTGGGCGTTGCTCTGGAAATAGGTGCGGGCAGCGGCCTCGATCCCGTAGGTCTGGCTGCCGTAGAAGATCGTGTTCAAGTACATGTCGAGGATTTCGGACTTGCTGTATCGCCGGTTGACCTCGAGCGCGAGGACCGCTTCTTTCAGCTTGCGCTGCAAGGTGTTGTCGGGGTGCGGGCCGATGAAGACCTGTTTGACCAGTTGCTGGCTGATCGTGCTCCCACCCTGCTTGATCCCGTGGCCGGTGTAGTCGGCGATCGCGGCCCGCAGCGTGCCGCCCAGGTCTACGCCACTGTTCGAATAGAAGGTATGGTCCTCGACCGCGATCGTGGCGTTGATCACGTTGGTCGAGATATAGCTCAGCGGAACAACGATCCGGTGGTCACCCTGGTCGCCGATGTCGGCAAGCAGGCTGCCGTGGCGGTCGTAGATCAACATGTCCTGCTGCAGATTGTTGGAGGAGAGCCCGGTAACCGCCGGCAGGTCGCCGACCGTCTGGGCGGCCACCGCGGGCACCGTCAGCACCGGCAGCATGAAGAGCGCCAGAAAGCTGAGCAGGATGATCCGGCGGAGCGCCGCCCGGCGCCGCCGGCGCCAGAGCTTGATGCGATAGCTGGCGTGCCGGTGCGGGTTCTGTCGCCCTGACACGTGCCTCATGCGTTGACCAGCAGGCCGTAATAGCCCGCCACCACCAACCAACCGAGGAGGATGAAGCCCGCCATCCAGCCGGCGGTCCGAACCGCCAGCCCCGCCATGCTGCGTAGGGTGCGCCGCCGGTTTCGACGTTCGATGTGGTGGGCTGCCGGCCCGGCTGGCCGGCGGTGGACGGAGGCGATGGCCACGGTCTGTTCCCTGCCTTGCAATATATTGGTCGCTGCGTCACCAAGATGTCACGCCCTGTTGGGCGTGTCAAGAAACAAGTTATGTGATAGTCCGACACTACGGTTGAGGCCAGGCCGCCCCGTCGAGGAGACTCAGGCGACGGCGCTTTCGACGTGCTCTCGGCCGCCCAGCTCGATCAGCCGCTCCTGCAGGTCGAAGACCTGGTCGATGACGTGCCGGATCAGGGTGCGCCAGACCAGGGGCGGCTCGACGCCGACCGGCAGCAGGGCGGCGACTGCCAGGAGGCGGGCCTCAAAGGTCCGAGGGACCCGCTGCTTCCCGGCGAGGTGGAACTCCTCGAGCTGGACAATCAACCAGTCCAGGTAGGCAAACGGCAGCCGAGTGCTGAGCTCGACCTCCCGCCGGCGGGCTGCCGCGGCCGCCTTGGCGCGAATCTCGTCGTTAGCCTGATCGATCATCCGCCGTCCCTCCCAGGAGAACCGGTTGCTGCCAGCGTCTACTAACCCAACGGGCTGGGCAGCGCTCCGGATCACTTGGCGACCGGGTCCAGGAGCGCGGCGCGGTCGACGATCAAGCGCAGCTCGCCGTCGGCGGGCTCCACCCGACTGGCCGGAAGGCCGCGATCGCGGGCCAGGAGTCCGGCCAGCGCCGTCCGCTTGCCGGCGCCCTGGACGAGAAAGAGGACCGCTCTGGCGGCATTCAACACCGAAAAGGTGAGGCTGAGGCGCTCCGGTGGGGGCTTGACGGCGTGGACCGCGACCACCCAGGCGATTCGCTCCTCCAGCGCGGGATCGCCGGGAAAGAGCGAGGCGGTGTGGCCGTCCTCACCCAACCCCAGATGGATCGCATCGAAGCGTGGGAACCCCTGAGGGTCCCGCGGAAGCTGCTCCAGCGCGGGAACCGGATCGCCGACCAGGGGATGGACCTGGCCGCTCGCGATCGGGAGCCGGTCGAGGAGCGCGGCCTTCGCCATCGCGTAATTGCTGGCCGGGTCATCGAGCGGCACCTGGCGCTCGTCCGACCAGTAGAACTGGACCCGATCCCAGGGGACCGCGCTGCGGTAGGGCTCCTCGGCCAGGCGCTGGTAGCTGCCCCGCGGCGTTTCGCCACCCGCCAGGGCGAAGTACGCGACGTCTCGATCGGCGACGGCGGCCGCCAGCCGGTCGGCGGTCCAGGCCGCGCCGGCTGCGGCCAGCTCGGTGACATTGGCGACGACCGTGGGCTCGAGCGCGCGCCTCACCGGGACGGGGATCGCGTCATCGGGCCGCGGCCGCGAGTGCCTCTTCGTACGTCGCGTCGTGGCCGGTCTCCACCATCTCGACCGCCAGCAGCTCGGCCGGGTCGCGGGTGGCGATCCGCATCGTGCGTTCCGGATAAGCGCGGCCGTCGATTTCCATATCGGTGGCGAGGCACTCGTTCGGCTTGCCGGTGATCGTAAACCGGGTGTTCCAGCCCTCACCCTTGAGGTCCAGCCGGCAGAGACCGGCGGGCACCTCCTCGACCTGTCGGAGGGTCCGGTCGACGCGAACGTCGAGACGGGCGAGCCGGCTCTGCACCCATCCACAGATCAGCCGGGCCTGGGCGTCGGATCCGGAGGACCCCGACCAGGCCTCGACGGCTCGGATGGAGCGGAGCTGGTCGCGCACCGTCAGGGGGTCGAAGAACTGCGCCGCAACCTGACGCCAGGGCAGCAGCCGCGCCCAGTTGAAATCCCCCACCGCGATCTGCGCGGTACGACGCCTCGCCACGTGGAGCAGGCGGCCGAAGTCCCGGCTCGGCTCGAGGCCGTCGTCACTGTCGATGATCAGCCGGTCGCACAGGTCCGCCAGCTCGTTGAAGAGCCGGCCCTCGTAGTGCGGACGCCCCGGCCACCACAGCATGACCGGCAGATCGGGGACCAGCAGCGGCGCGACGACACTGGCCAGGTGCTCGGCGGTCGGCCCGTGGGCATGCAGCAGGACCTGCTCGTTGGCGACCAACCGTGCGCCGACCACATCGGTGAAGGCGCTCACGGTCGCCTCCAGCTTGGGCGTTGGATGCTGCTCCTGCGCCAGCAGGATCAGCGTCCGGGATGGATGATGGACCGACATCCGCTCCAGCGTGTGCGAGACGCGCCGCTCTTCTTCACTGGTCCTCGCCACCGCGACCAGGTTGAGCGTGCTGGCGCGGGCCTCGGCCGCGGCATGCTCGGCAGCCTCCCCCGTGTCGCCGTTCGGCCGGAGCCGCCAGCGAAGCTCGGCCAGCTCCTGCTCGATCGCCCGGACATCGAAGAATTGGCCGACGACGCGGACGTGATGCGCGACCGGCCGAAAGCTCACGGACGGCGCCAGCGGCGGCCGTCGCGCTCGAGCAGGGCGTCGGCCGCTTCTGGACCCCAGGTCCCTGCCGCGTAATTGGGGAAGGCGGGCGGCGGTTGCCGCTGCCAGTAGGCCTCCGCCCGGTCGACCAGCGCCCAGGCGTTCTCGACCTCGTCCTCGCGCGCGAAGAGCGTCGGGTCCCCCAGCATGCAGTCGAGCACCAGGCGCTCGTAGGCGTCCGGCGACTCCACGAGGAACGACGATCCGTAGAAGAAATCCATGTTGACGGTGCGCATCCGCATGGTGGGCCCGGGAACCTTGGCCGCGATCTTCAGCGAGGCGCCCTCATGCGGCTGGATCCGCATCACCAGCACGTTCGCGCTCAGTCCCTCCACCACGGTTTTCGCGAAGGGCAGGTGCGGCGCCCGCTTGAACTGGATCGCAATCTCGCTCGCCCGCTTCGGCAGCCGCTTTCCGGTGCGCAAATAGAATGGCGTATCCGCCCAGCGCCAGTTGTCGATCGCCAGCCGCATCGCGACGTAGGTCTCGGTGCTCGAGTTCGGGTCGACATTCTCCTCCTGGCGGTAGCCCTTGACCATGTCGCCGGCGACCCAGCCGGGCCCGTACTGCGCCCGGACCAGGTCGGTTTCGCAGTCCAACGGCCGGATCGAGCGCAGGACCTTCACCTTTTCGTCACGAACGGTTTCGGCCTGAAAGTTCGCCGGACCCTCCATGGCGACGATGCTGAGCAGTTGCAACAGGTGATTCTGGACGATGTCGCGCATTGCGCCGGCTTCGTCGTAGTACTTGCCGCGACGCTCGATCCCGATATCCTCGGCCACCGTGATCTGCACGTGGTCGACGTAGCGGCGGTTCCAGATCGGCTCGAAAATGCCGTTGGCAAACCGGAACACCATCACGTTCTGGACCGTTTCCTTGCCCAGGTAGTGGTCGATGCGATAGATCTGCGGCTCGGCGAAGACCATGTGCAGCTCGCGGTTGAGCGCCTGCGCGCTGGCCAGGTCGTGCCCGAACGGCTTCTCGACGACGACGCGCTCCCACCCTTGCGCCTTCTTGACCAGTCCGGCCGCGCCCAGGTGCTCGCCAATCACCGCAAAGAACTGCGAGAGGGTCGCCATGTAGAAGACGCGGTTCCCGGCGGTGCCCCGTTCTCGATCGAGCTGCTCGAGCCGGACACCGAGCCGCTCGTAGGCCGCCTGGTCTTCGAAGGCCATCGGCACGTAGTGGAGGCCCTCCGCGAACGACTCCCAGACGGCGTCGTCGACCGGCTGCGTCCGTGAGTTCTTCTCGACCGCGGCGCGCATGTGCTGGCGGAACTCCTCATCCGACCACGGGCTGTTGGAGCACCCGACAACACTGAAGCCGGCCGGCAGATATCGATTCAGCGCCAGGTTGTAGAGCGCCGGGATCAGCTTGCGCGCGGTCAGGTCGCCAGAGGCGCCAAAGATGACCATCACGTTCGGATCAGGGGTACGGGCGAGGGCCAGCCCTTCCCGCAGCACGTTCTGGGTGACGGGCGGAGCCTGCGCCATGGCTACTCCGCTTGAACCGGGTGTCCGCCGAACTCGTTGCGCAGGGCGGCCAACACCTTGCCGCTGAACGAGTCCTCCTGGCGGGAGCGGAACCGCATGAACAGGCTCATGGCCAGCGCCGGGGCCGGCACCGCGTGGTCAATCGCCTCCTGCAAGGTCCAGCGGCCCTCCCCTGAATCCTCGACGTAGCCGCGCAGCTTGGACAGCTTGGGATCCTGTTCGAACTCCGACTGCGCCAGCTCCAGCAACCAGGACCGGATGACGCTGCCGTGGTTCCAGAGCTTGGCCAGTTGGGCCAGGTCGTAGCGAAAGGCCGACGCGTTCAGGATCTCGAACCCCTCGGCATAGGCCTGCATCAGGGAGTATTCGATCCCGTTGTGGACCATCTTGGAGTAGTGCCCGGCGCCGGCCGCGCCCACGTAGGCATAGCCATCGGGCGGCGCCAGCGTCTTGAAGATCGGTTCCACCTGCTTGAAGGTGGCCTCGGTACCGCCGACCATCAGGCAGAAGCCGACTTTCAGGCCCCAGATGCCACCACTGACGCCGGCGTCGAGGAACTCGACCTGCTTGCTGCGAAGGTCTTCGGCACGGCGGATGGAGTCCTTGTAGTTGGAGTTGCCGCCGTCGATGATGACGTCGCCCGGCGACAGCGTGTCCTGGAGCCGCTGGATCGTGTCGTCGACCGGTGGCCCCGCCGGGATCATCAGCCAGAACACCCGCGGCGCCTTGAGCTTCTGCCCGAGCTCCTCGAGGCTGTCGGCGCCGGTCGCACCTTGCTGCGCGCTCGCCTTGATTGCGTCGGCGCTGCGGTCGTAAACAACGACCTGGTGCCCGCCCTGCAACAACCGGGCCGTCATCCCGGCACCCATGCGACCGAGTCCGATCATGCCGAGCTGCATCAGGCGACGCCGACCGTGGCGCCCACGGCCTTCCCCACCTCGTTGAGACCCTGCTCCACGTCATGGATCAGGACGCTCGTCACCCGGCGCTGATGTTGGCGCAAGGCCTGGAGATCACCCAGCGCCTGGGCACGTTTCAGCGCTCCGAAGGTATACGACGCCCCCGGAATCGGCAGATCGCGCCGATCGTCGCCGACCAACTGGAGGAAGACCCCCGTGTTCGGACCGCCTTTGTGGAGCTGGCCGGTCGAGTGCAGGTAGCGCGGGCCGTAGCCCACCGTCGTGGCGACCCGGTAGCGGTCGCGGATGGCGACCCGGATGGCGGTGAGCGTCCGATCATGCTCCGGCGTCGGGGCGATGTACGCGAGGATCGCGACGTAATCGCCCGGCTTCACCTGGTCGAGGAGTGTGTGAACCTCGGCCTCGATCCCATTTTCTTTCTTTGACGACCACGGTAACGGTTCCCCCGAGGCCGCGCCGATCTTGTCGAGCACCGCCTTGGTCGCGTCCTTCGCTTCCTGGACGTTGGGCTGGTTGAAGACGTCGATCTTGAGGATCGCGCCGGCGACTGCAATCGCATATTCCCAGCGGAAGAACTCGGCGCCGATGCCGAGCGGATCGCTTAGCTTGAGCGTCACCACCGGATGACCGGCGTGGATGAACGCCTCGAAGCGGGCGGCCTCCGGATCCGCACCGGGGAGGGTGAGGCGGACGAAGAGCCGGTCCTTGCCGTAGACGTCGGGCGCGCCCAGCGGCTCGTCCGCGACCGGCACCAGCCCTTTCCCGTCTTTGCCGGTGCTTTCGGCGATCAGCTGCTCCGCCCAGATCCCGAAGCTGGCCACCGGCTTCGGCGCCGTGATCGTGATCTTGTCGCGGCCGGCCTTCGCCGATTCGGCAAAGACGGCGCCCAGCCACGCTCCAGGGTTTTCGCCAACCGGCACGGACGGTGAGCAGGCCTGTCCGATGGTGGCCACGCGATCGAGCAGCCCGTTGAGGTCGACGCCGCCCAGGGCCGCCGGAACCAGGCCGAAATAGGACAGCGCCGAATAACGCCCGCCGATGTCCGCCGGATTCAGGAAGGTCCGGCGAAATTTCTTTGCCTGGGCTTCACCAGCCAGCTGGCTTCCCGGATCGGTGATGGCGAGGAACTGCCGCCCGTTGCCGCCCGATTCCTGCCAGAAGTAACGAAAGTGCGCAAGCGTCTCCAACGTGGTTCCGGACTTGGACGCCACGATAAAGACGGTCTTGGCCAGGTCGAGCTGTTCCCGGATGGCCAGGATCGCGGCCGGGTCGGTGGTGTCGAGCACGTGGACGTCGAGCGCGCCGTTGACCGCCCCGAACGTTTGCCGGAAGACCTCCGGGGCCAGGCTGCTTCCGCCCATTCCCATCAAGAGGGCCTTTGTGAATCCTTCCGAGACCAGCTCCTGCTTGAGCGCCAGGAGCTCGGGGATCCGCTCCGTCATCCGGTCGCTGACCTGCAACCAGCCAAGCCGCTCCCGGATCTCTTTCTGCGCCGACGCGTCCGATGACCAGAGCGAGGCATCCTTTTCCTGGAGGCGCCGGACGACCGCCCCGGCTTCCAGCTGCTTGAGCTGCGCCGTGACCGGGCCCTCGAGCGCGCCGAGCCTGGCGTCATGCGCGCCGGCGCTCCCCTCGTTCAAGGACTGTTTCTTCTTGGCTAAGCCCTCCATCAGCTTGCTGATCGAATCGGCAAACAGCTTGATGCCGTCGATCTGGAGGTCGTAGGTCACCTTGTCCACATCGATGCCGACGGACGCCAGGTCCCGCATGACCTGCTCGGCGCCGGCCATGTTCTCAAGCAGGCTGGGCCGGACCTCGCCGTGCTCCTTGAAGGCCATCATGGTTTGCTGCGGCATGGTGTTGACCGTGTCGAGACCGATCAATTCCTCGACATAGAGGACGTCGCTGTAATGGGGATTCTTGGTCCCCGTGCTCGCCCAGAGGCACCGCTGCACGCTGGCTTTTCTGGCCCGAAGCTCGGCGAACTCGGGCTCGTTGAAGATCCTTCCGAAAGCCTTGTAGGCCATTTTCGCGTTGGCCACCGCGGCCTTGCCAAGCAAATTCTGGAGTTTCGTTTTCTCGGACTGGTCCCTGGCGGCCGCGATCTTCGCCTCGAGCAGCTTATCGACCGCGGTGTCGACCCGGCTGACAAAAAAGCTCGCCACCGAGGCGATGTCCACGGATTTGCCCTCGCGCATCCTCCGTTGCAGCCCGCGGATGTACGCCCGGGCGACGTCCTCGTAGACCTTGACCGAGAACATCAGGGTGATGTTGATGTTGATCCCGTCGGCAATGCATTGCTCGATCGCCGGCAGGCCTTCGTCCGTCGCCGGGATTTTGACCATCACGTTGGGCCGCTTGACCAGATCCCACAAATCGTGGGCCATGCTGATGGTGCCCCTGGTGTCGTTCGCGACACTCGGCAGGACCTCGATGCTGACGTAGCCGTCTTTGTGCTTGGTCTGGTCGTAGACCGGCTTGAGGACGTCCGCCGCCATCTGGATGTCCTCGACCATCAAATTCAGGAAAATGTCCTCGTTCGAGAGGCCACGGTCGACCAGCGCGCGCAGGGTCTCGTCATAGTCGGTACTGCCCCCGATCGCCTTCTCGAAGATGGTCGGGTTCGACGTCATGCCGACAACGGCGTCCTCGTCGATCATCCGCTGCAGCTCCCCGGACGTCATCAAGCTACGACGGATATAGTCCAGCCAGACGCTGGTCCCCGCCTCTTCCAATTCAAACAGCGCGTTCTTCGCCATCGCTCCTCCTGTGGCCCGGATGGGTCCCTCTTAAGGCTCTCACACAGGGCCGGCGCGCCGTGTAACCACGGCGAGGTCAGGCTGGTCGGCTAGGTGCCGACGCCGCTGAGGGTGATGCGCTGCGTGCCAGCGTTGTCGGTGATGGTCAGCGCACCGGCGCGGGGGCCCGTGTCCTGCGGGCTGAAGGTGACGCTGATCATGCAGCTCGCGCCGGAGCCGAGCGAGCTTCCGCAGGAGGAGCTCATCGAGAAGTCGCCGCTGACACTCATCCCGCTGATCGACAGCGTTCCGGTTCCGGAGTTGAAGAGCACCACGTTCTGCGGGGCGCTCGCGCTCCCGGCGCCGCGGCCGCCAAAGTTGAGGTAGCCATTACTCAGGATCGGGCGCGGCGCCGCCCCGGATCCGCGCAGCACGATCGCCTGACTGCCGCCCTGGCCATTATCGAGCAGGGTCATCGTCGCGTTCCGCGCGCCGTAGGCGCGCGGGCTGAAGTTGACCGTGATGCTGCAGCTGGCGCCGATCGCGAGAGTGCGGATGCAGTTGTTGCCCTGCGAGTAGTCGCCCGCCGCCGGCCCGCCGATGCCGATCCCCCGAATCGTCAGGGCACCATCGCCGGTGTTGGTCACGGTCACCGTCTGCGCGCCGGCCGCGTTGCCCACATTGGCCGAGGGCGAGAGCACGGTGGCGCTCAAGCTCGCCACCGGCTGGTGGCCGAAGCCGTTGAGGCGGACGGTTTCCTGAGACCCGGGCGCCGCGTTGGCGTCGTCGGTGACGACCAGTTCGCCCTTACGGACCCCGGGGGCCTGGGGCGTGAACGTCACCCCGATCGTGCAGCTCTGGTGAGGCAGCAGCAGCGACGGGCAGCGCGGCGAGGCGTGATAATCCCCGGTCGTCGAGACGTTCTGGATCGTCATCGGCCCGTCCCCGGTATTGGTCAGGATGGCGGTCTGGGCAGGGCTCGTCTCGCCGACGTTCTGGGTGAAGGTCAGGCGATCGGGGCCAAGGTTGGCCATCCCCATCGTGGCGATGCCGGTCACGAGCACCTTTTGCGGGCTGTCGAGCGAATCATCCGCGATGACGATGTAGCCGTCACGTTCGCCCGTGGTACTCGGCAGGAAGCTCACGCTCACCGCGCAGCTCGCGCCCGGCGCCAGCGCGCCCGGGCAATTGTTGGTCTGCGCGAAATCCCCGTCATCCCGAATACCGCTGAGATGGAGGGGAGCCGCTCCGCTGTTGCGGAGGATCAGGGTCGCCGACGGACTGGGTGTGCCGACGTTCTGGACAAAGGTCAGGCTCTGCGGCGAAAACGAGACCCCGGACTGCGCCAGGCTGCCGGTGAGGGGAACCGACTGCGAGGTCCCGCCCGCGGTCGGGTCGCCGATCGCGCTGCCGGCCGCGTCATCGCGCACCGTCAGCGTGCCGGTGCGGGTGCGCTTATCGCCCTGGGCAATCTGGCTCATCGACACGGTGATCGCGCAGGTGCTCTTGGGCGCCATCACGCTCGGACAGTTATTGCTCTGGCTGAAGTCGGGGTCAGTGCCCGGGTCGAGGCCGATCGAATTGATATGCAGCAACCCGTTGCCGTTGTTGTTCAAGGTGACGACCTGCGCTGCCGGGGCGGTGTTGGCGGGCTGATTGATCAGGACGGTCGGTGGGCTGAGGATCACCAGCGGGGCGGTGGCCTGGCCATTCAGTCTCACGACCTGTTGCCCGCCCGTGGCGTCGTCGGGGATCACCACGTTGCCGGTGTGGGTCCCGGGCGCCCGCGGCTGGAACGCCACCCGGAATGAGCAGCTCGACCCCGGCTCCAGGCGCACCTGGGCGCAGGTGTTGGTCGCCGGATCCAGGTAGAAGTTGTTGCTGTTGGCGCCGAGGTCGACCGCACCCATCACCAGCAGGCCGCTGCCCTTGCTCTGCACCGTGACGCTCTGCGGCTGGCTTATCCCGGCCAGGTTCGTCGGGTCGAAGTTCACCTCGGTGCGCTGGATGCCGGCCTGGGTCACGCCAACCCAACGCAAACGATTATTGAACGAGTCCGCGACGAGGATCGCGCCCGAGGTCCCGACCGCGCTCAGCCCACGAGGCCCGTCGAGCTCGCCGGCGACGGCTGGCCCGACATCGCCTTTTAGCCCGGACGTGCCAGGGCCGGCCGCGGTGGATACCGTTCCCGAGGCGAGGTCGATCTTGCGAACGCGGTGATTCAGGTAGTCGGCGACGTAGAGGCTTTGTTGATCCACGGTGGCGCTCCACGGCCGGTCGAAGTGGGCGGCGCCGGCCGATCCATCGCTAAAGTCCTGGGCCCCATCGCCGGCGACCGTCTGAATGACCCGCTTGTTCGGATCCGTGTTGGTGATGTCGGTGATGCGGCGCACCCGATGATCGAAGCTGTCGGTAATGTAGAGATTCTGCGGGCTCGCACTGTCGACCGCGACGCCATAGGGGAAGTACAGACCCGCCGCCGTGGCGGGGCCGCCTTCGCCGCTGAATCCAAGCCGTCCGGTTCCGGCAACGGTCGTAATCTTGCTGCTACCGCTGATCGGCGAGCTGCCGGCCGCAATTTCTCGGACGACGCCGTTGTAGGTGTCGGCGATCAAGAGATCGCCGCGCGAATCGACGGCAACGGCGGTCGGATAGCTCAAGGTCGCCTTGCCGGCCTGTCCCCCATCACCCGAGTAGCCGGCCGAGCCGGTGCCCGCCACGATGGTCATCGCGTTGGACGCTAAGTCGACGGCACGCACGACGTTGTTGAACGTATCCGCGATATAGACGCGGTTGCTTGCCGTGTCAAGCGCCATCCCCATCGGATAGGCAAGCTGGTTTCCAGCCGGCGTCGATTGCCCCGCCGCCGATGGTAACCCGTTCCCAGCCAGCGTCGCGACGTCGTCGGCGTCCTGGTCGCCGGCCGTGTGGTTGTCCGTCGGACTGCTGTCCGCCGTGTCGAAGGCGCGCAGCGCATGGTTGAAGGTGTCGAGCACATATCGGGTGCCGGCCACCGCGGGGACATCAGGGTTCGGCGGGGCGCCGGCGGCCAGCTTCGAGAGGATCGCGGCAGGGCCGGCGAACTGCGCCTGCGACGGCGGCTTGCCATCGCCGGCGAAGCTCGGCGTCCCATCGCCCGCCAGGACATGGATCTGGCGCGTCGGTCCGGCCCCGAGCGCGCCTTCCAGCACCCGGACCAGGTTGTTGCCGCTATCGGCAATCAGCACGTCGCCATCGGGTCGAACGGCGACGCTCATCGGGGAATTCAGCTGCGCCAGCATGGCCGGCCCGCCGTCCCCGAACTTGCCGGGCTTGCCGGCCGTCCCGGCGACGGTATGGATGAACCCGTCAGAGCCGAGCTGCCGGACGACGTGGTTGCCGGTGTCGGCAATATAGATGTCACCTTGCGCGTCCAGGGCAACGCCGGACGGTGCCCGCAGGGCCGCGCCGGTCGCGGCCACGCCGTCGCCGTAGCCGGCCGTCCCGGTGCCCGCGACGGTCGTGATGGTGCCGCTTCCGGGATCGAGCAGCCGGAGCACATTGTTCGCGGTGTCGGCCAGGTAGACCCGGCCCTTATCGTCGACGGCCAGCCCGCGCGGATGGTTGAGCGCCGTCTTCAGCGCGTTCTTCTCGGCCGGGTTGTAACCGGCGGCGCCCGACCCGGCCACGGTGGTGATGCTGCCGTCGGCGTGGATGGCGCGAACGCGGTTGTTGAGGGTGTCGGCCACGTAGACCGTGTTCCGGACCTTGTCCCAGGCGATGCCGTAGGGCGAGTTGAGCTTGGCATTGATGGCCTGGCCGCCGTCACCCGCGAAGCCGAAGGCTCCGGTGCCGGCAATGGTGGTGATGACGGCCGTTTGCGTTCCGCTCGGGCTGTCGATCGGCGGAATGGTCACCGTCGCCTTGCGGACCTGGTGCCCGAAAGTGTCGGCAATATAGACGTCGAAGCCGGTGATCTGGTAGCCGACCTGGGAGACGTTGCCGACTGCGACGGCGTACGCCCCAGCGAGCTGCGCCTTGGCAGGGTCGGCGCCGTCCCCCGCGGTTGCCAGGCTGCCGTTGCCGGCGAAGGCAACCTCGCTGTTATCGATCAGGAGGCGCACGACGTGGTTGGCGGGATCGGCGATGTACGTGTACCGGCCGGAAACGGCCAGACCGAACGGCTGCTGGGCCACCTCGGTGGGCTTGCCGCCCGCCGGGGCCCCGGCGTAGGTCGAGATATGGGGGGTGCCCGGGATGGGCGCCGACCCGTCGGCCGCAGCCACGAGCGGGGTGCTCAAGGCCACCGGCGGCAGTGAGAGGGCAGCGGCGCACAGGAATGGAGCGATGGCGCGCCAGCACCGACCCCCAAACCGGCCCCGTCTCTTCATCGGTTCCCCCTGGCTAGTAGACCCGCGTGCATCATAGACCAAACTCCACCTCACCGCCGGAGGACGAAATCCGCGGGTTGCGTGCGACCAAGCGTGACGAGGAAGGGCGCGTCGGCCTCGATCGCACTGCCTGCCTCGGCCCCAAATGGATTCGGCACGATCGCCTGGATAATTCGCGGCCCGGTCCCATCGTGATAGAGGACGAGGATTGGAAACGAGAAGCCACCGTTGGCGTCGGTCATCAGGACTTTGGGCAGTGGCGAAGGCAGCGAGGGGCTGGCCCAGTTGAGATCGACCAGCTTGCTGTTCGGCGGAAAGCCCGAGCCGACTACGGTCGTGACGAAGCCCGGTGGCCCAATCGGCGGATTCATGGAGACCGACGGCTGGAAGCAGGGCACGCTGTAGATCGCATCGGCCTCGCGCTGCCGGAAGTCGTCGGCTCGCACCAGGTGCTGGCCCTCGGCCCGCTGGCGGACCGTCAGCGTGACCGCGAAATGACCGAAGCCATCGGTCTGCGCCGGCGTGCTCTCCGGAGTGCCACCCGGGCCGGCGTCAAACGTCACCAGCACCGCCGTAAACGGATCGAAGTTGTCGCCCGAGACCGCGATCTTATACGGCGGCGGAACCACCACGGCCGGCGCCGGCGTCGGCTTGGGCCTGCCGCTCGGCTTCGCGGTCGGCCGGGGCGCTGCCGGCTGCATGATGTCGGACGCCTCCTTGGCCGCGTTGGACGGCTGGAAGCAGGCTGGCGTCAGCCGGATCGTCGCCGGGGAGCTGATCGACGCGGCCGGCGGCCCGCTCAGCCAGGTGACAAAGGGCCGGTTGCTCTTATGGATCTCGAGACCATCAGTAAAACTGGCCTGCAGCACGTCAACGCCGGGCTCGCCTTTGTCGCTGTAGGTGACGGTGGCGTGGCCGGCCTTGTCGGTCCTGACCGACGGCAGCTTCTGGGACTGGTTGGGCCCGCTGATGATGCCGAAGTTGACCGAAGCATTTTTCAGGGGGCCGCCCTTCCAATCGACGAGCGTCGCCGTCAGGGTCGTCGGCCCGGGCATCTTGACGGTACTGGTCGCCGGGTCGAGCCGGATGCGTGACGCCGGGAACCCGGCCGCCAGGTTGGCGTTGGCGACGAGCGTGCTGCCGAGAGCCGCCAGGATCAGCGCGCCGCCGCCGGCGGTCGCCACCGCCAGACGCAGCCGGAACACTAACCCCCCGGTGGGTTCTTAAAGTACCCGCTGTAATAGACGGATGCGTCGCAGGATGAGCCGTCGGCGACCGGATCGGCCCCGCAAGCCAGTTGCAGCTTGTCGCCCTCTTTGAAGATGACCGGGGTGACGAAATGGAAGTCGAGGTCACGGAAGTTCTCGAGCCGGAGCGTGAGCAAGGTCTGGGTCTTGCCCTTCTGGGAATCAAAGCGCAGCAGCTGCAGACTGCCGGTGCGGGCGCTGGGGTTTTCGAAGACCAGGTCCGTCACGGAGAGCCCGCCGCCGGCCGGTACCGCGATCGCGCTCGTCCCCACCAGCCGATCGGCCCAGGGGTCGCCGCCGAAGGGATTCGCGCCGGTCGCCAGCCCGCCGGCGCCGGTTGACGGCGCTCTGCTACCGCCGGCTGCCTGTTGTGCCGCAACCTTCGCCGACTGGGCGGCTTGCGCCGCGGGCGCGGCGGCGTCTCTCGCGGTACTCTGAATTGTCGGCCGCAACCAGACGAACCACAGAATGAGGGCAACCAGGACCAACGCGGCGGCGGCGATCAATGCTGGAAGCAGCCACTTGGGAAGCAGCCCCTCCTGCTGCATCGTGCCATCGACGCTGATGGTTGGCAGCCCATCCTGGTGCACCAGCACCTTGTATGGGCTGGTTTTGGGGGGCCCGGTCAGGAACCGCTGCCGCGGCGTCAGGCGGATCTGGGCGAAGCTGGCCGTGCCCGGCTCGGCGATCAGCGCGGGGGGCGAGATCGTGAAGTTGAGCTTGCGGTCGGGATCCGCCGCGGTCAGCCGGGCATTGATGCGCACGTTGCCGCGGTTGTCGAGGGCGAGCTGGGCGCGGGCCCGCGAACTGCCCTTGGCGTTCCGCGGGATCAGCTCCGCAAAGGTGTCGTAGAAGGGGCCGACTTCGACCACGCCTTCTTCCACCATGGAGGCCTTGGCGTCCTCGCGCGACTTGATCCGAACGGCAAACGGGATCGCGCGGGCCGGTACGCCGGGCGATTTGGGCGGCTTGAACCGGATCTTGGCGACGGCTTCGGCGCCCGGAAACAGGGGAATGACGGCCGGCTCGACGATGGTCCAGGCGGCGGCGTCCCCGAGGACTTCGAGCGTGAACTGGTCGACCACGGTTCCGGAGTTGCGCACCCGGATCTCGGCCGTCGCCTCGGAGCCCGGCTGGACCGTGGCGGCGCGGCTGGCAAGCGTCGCGGTAGCGCCCATTGCGACGGAATCATATGGAGCGGGCTGAAACGCAACCATAGCCGGAGAGGAAGACCTGCAGGCACGACGTGCTGCCCGTTAAGTCCCCGTTAAGTGCCCGGATAGTCGGCCCGCGCAAAATGCCCGGCGAAGGGGCGCAGGCGAAGGGGCGCCCTGTTAGTCACCAGGAGGAAGTACCGTGATCGCAACCCGACCCAGTGTCTTAACCGACCGCATCCAGGTGTTCGTCGCCGCGTCGGATCCCGTCTCGCGCGCCGGCATCGCCAGCCAGCTTCGCTCCCACCACGGCCTCGAGATGGTGGATGAGCGCCAGGTCGACGCCGAGGTCGTTGCCCTTGTGGTCGCCGACCAGATGGACGAAGAGACCGCCCAGACGATCCGATCGCTCAAGCGCCGCGGCGTCGAGCGCGTCGTCCTGGTCGTCACCCGGGTCGACGACACCGGTCTTCTGAGTGCCCTGGAAGCCGGGGCGCGCGGCGTCTTGCGTCGCAACCAGGCCACCCCGGAGCATCTTGCCGAGGCGATTCGCGCCGCCGCCGGTGGCGAAGGGGCACTCTCGCCGGATCTGCTGGGGCGGCTGCTCGACCAGGTGGGCCGCCTGCAGCAGCAGGTGCTGAACCCGCGTGGCCTGAGCTTTGCGGTGCTCACCGACCGTGAGATCAAGGTCCTCAAGTTGCTGGCCGAGGGTTATGACACGGCCGAGGTCGGCCGCCGGCTCTTCCACTCGGAGCGAACGGTGAAGAACATCGTCCACGACGTCACCAGCCGCCTCAACCTCCGGAACCGGACGCAGGCGGTTGCCTACGCGATGAAGCAAGGCCTGATCTAACCGCCTGACGGGGGGTCACATGCGCGCCGCCGGCCTCGACAAGGAAAGCGAGGTCCGGACCGAACCTCGCGTGGCCGAACAGCCACGCGAGGCGGCGGGCGTGGACGGCCTGCGCCTGGACGGTTCGCGGCCGATGGCGTTCGATCCGCGGATGTTGCTTGGACTCCAGGCGGCCGCCGGCAACGCCGCCGTCAGCGGCCTGATCGCCGAATCCCGGCAGCCGGTCGCCGCCGAGTCGGCCGCGCCACCGGGCGTAATGACCGAGGCCGCTCCGCCGGAGGCAGCCGAGTCGAGCGCCCCGGCTGGACCGGCGGAAGACGATCTCGCGGCCCTCGACGCGGAAGCCGCGCCGGGACCGGGCCAGGACGGCGACGATCTGGCCTCGATATCCACCCGGTCTGCCAGCTCGGATGGCGACCAGGGTGGCGGCAATGGTGGCGGCGGCGTGGCCATCGAAGAGGCGGCGCCGCCGGCGCTCCCCTCCCTCGGGGAGATGGACCCGGGCCAGGCGCTGGCCGTCGCATCCGCGCTGCCCGCGGGTCAGTTTCTCGGCGCCCTCGGCGGCGTGGCCCGATCGGTCGACACCGCGGCAACCGGCGAGCAGACGCGGCTGGTTCGCCGCCCGCCTTCACGTCCGAGGCACGCCGGCGCACCCAGCACCATCGAGGCACCCGCGTCCGAGCGCAGCCCACTGGCGCCGGAGCCGGCGGGGCGCCCGATCGCACGGGCGCGCGAGGGTCCCGACGTCGGCGTCCGGCCGCCGGCAGCGCCGCCGTCAGCGCCTGGGCTTCCCGCCGCGCTTTTGCACGAACCCACCATCGCTAGCACCGGAAAGGCCGAACTCTCCGCATCGGACACCCAACACCTGACAGCGGCGATCGCCCAGCTGCCCGTCGCGGACAGCGGCTTGCGCGTATCGACCGGTCCACTCCCCCAGCTACCGCTGGCGGGCAGCGCGGATCCCAGCCAGATCCAGCAGCAGCGGGCGCACGTAGAGGCATCGGTCAGCGCACAACATGCCGATGGGCGTCGCGACGCCGCCCAGGGGTTTGGCGAGGCGGAGATCTACCCCACGGCTCCGGCAGAGACGCTGACGGCGAGTGTGGACGCCGGCGCTCCGGCCGGCGACGCCCCGGCTGATCATGGCGAGCCCGACGACGCGATCTCCCTGGTCGCGCAGCAAGAACGCGGACCGGCGATCCGCGCTGCCGCCGGTGCGGGCATCGCCGAGCTGGCCTCGCAGCGCCAGGCTCACGCTGCCCGGACCGAGCAGGAGCGGGTGAAATCCGAGCAGGAGATGGCCCAGCTCGAACGGGCTAATAGCGCGGAGCAAGGGGGCGAGCGATCCGCCGCGCAGCAGGAGGTCCACGGGCTGCGCACCCAGTGGTCACAGGAGCAGGCACAGGTGGTCGACCGCGCCCGAGAAGAAAGCGCGGTCACGACCGGCGGCGCGCTGGATGTGACCGCCGCGGCGCGGGCAAGAGGTGAAGAAGAAGCCGCTGCGCACTATCAAGAAGGCCAATCCCAGGCTGACGCGGCTCGGCGCGAGGGCGAGCGCCACGCCGCGGCCGAGCGGCAAAAGGCGCAGTCGCAAAGCTCCGGTGGATTTCTCGGCTTCGTCGCGTCAGCCGCCCGGTCGGTTTTCGATGCGGCCAGGCAAGCGGTTCAGGCCGGGTTCGAACGCGCCCGGCAGGTCGTGCGTGCTGCCATCGAGCGGGCTCAGCAATTCGCGCTGGCCGCGATGGAACGTGCTCGACAGGCGATCGTCGCCGCGATTCGACTCGCCGGGGAGACGCTGTTGGTGATCGGCGGCCGGGTCCTCAGCGCGTTTCCAGCGCTTCGCGATCGATTCCGCCGGGCGATTCAGGAACGCGTCGCCCGGGCCGAAGCTGCGGTCAACCGGCTGTCCAACGTTCTGCGGCAGGGAGTGCTGACGGCGCTGACCACGCTGGGCGCGCAACTCGCCATGCTGGTTGGCCAGCTCCGCCGGGGCATGGCCATGGTCGTCGACCGGGTTCGCGAGGTTGTCCGCGGCGCCATCGACTTCGCCGCCAGCGCCGTGGCCAGCCTCGGAACATTCGCGGTCCTGGTGCGTGACGTCGCGGCCAATCCCGGACGCTGGCTGGCCAACCTGGCCGCCGCCGCTCAGGACGGGATTCGCAACCACCTCTGGCCGGATCTCAAGCTAGCAGTCCAGTCCTGGTTCACAGAAAAGGTCGACTCGGTCCTCGGCCTCGGCGCAGCGGCGTGGAGCCTGCTCAAGAAGGGTGGCGTGACGACGATGCAGGTCGCCAGCATCGCCTGGGAAGGCTTGCAGAGCCTGATCCCGCCCGCGATCATCTGGGTCCTCATCGAGAAGCTCGTAACTCTGATCGTGCCAGCGGCGGCCGCGGTGATGCTCATCATCCAGGCTCTCCAGGCCGCCTGGGGCAGCATCGGCCGGATCATCCAGGCCTTCGACGCCTTCATGGCCTTCCTCAAGGGCGTCCGCTTGGGCAACGCCGGCCCATTGTTTGGAAAAGCCGTTGCCGCCGGCGCGGTCGCGGTGATCGAATTCGTCTCGCAGTTCTTGCTTCAGCGGATCATGTCCGGTGCCGGCAAGGTCGCCGCCAAGTTGCGATCTGTCGCGAAGCGAATCGGGTTTCGCCTCAGGGCAGTTGGCGGGAAATTGGCTCAGGGTGCCAAATGGGCCGGCGCCGGAGTCGGGCGAGCTACGAAAGCGTCGGCCACGTTGGCAAACAAGGTCAACAAGACAATCGGCGACAAATGGTTCACATTACAAAACCGACAGCTTGTTAAGAGTGGGATGGCCTGGGTCGATTCCAATGGCGATCGTTGCGTACGGCATGGTCCGATGAACCCCGGCCCCTTCAATGCCCGAGTGGCTGGAACATTTAGGTCTTCCTCGTACACCGCGCGCGAGCTAGGACAACCGAAAGAGCTTTGGCGCTCGTATAGTGATCCGCGACACAAGTTGGGGGTGTATTGGACAGACATCCCTCCGAATGGCCCCGTGCAAACTACTATTGATTCCGCTTTGCATTACTCATTCAAGAACGCAGCCACTAAGACAGTCCATATAAGCGTGCCAGCGGGTACTACGGTGTTTGAAGGCTTCGCTGGTCCGCAGGGCGGCGGCTACTTAGGTGGGGGCCCACAATTCTTGCTACCAACCCGAAAAGCTTCTTGGATCAATTAGATGTCATCTTTAGACTGCAGCTGGCAAATCGTCGGAAGCTTCGAATCTGACGAGCAATTTGACCGACTTCGCTCTCGGCTCGACGAGCAGGTCCGCTCGCATCTCGCCGTCGAGGAACGTGTCCGGCAACGATACAGCGGAATTGACTGGGACGAACATTGGTATCGGTGTCTCGCGACCAAGGCAATTTGGAGGCTAGTTGCGCCTGATCCACCGTTTAACGGAGTGTTTGAACCGGTCTAAGGGCCTCAACCGAAAATATTGCGCAACGGCGCCCAGGTCTGTGACAGACAGCTGTCACAGGCATGCATCACGATATGAGCATGTCCGCGTCAGGCGCTTACCAGGGTCCCCCAATCGCCGAGACGGTGGCGCTCGTCAAGCGCTGGGCGGACTGGGAAAGTAGCACCGAGGAGTCCGAGCTGGGCGAAGGTTTGATCGGAATCCGTGAGGCTGGAATCGACTCCCTGGAAGCCGTCTTCGTTCGCGGAGTGAGGCGCCTGGACAAGTCCGGCAAGTACGCGGCAGATGGCGCCATTGGGATCGTGGCGTGGCTTCGCGACAAGTGCCGGCTCTCAGGCGGAGCAGCCGCCGAGCGCGTGGCCATCGGCCGTCAGCTGGAGCAATTGCCGCAGACGCAAAAGGCGTTCGCCGGCGGCGACCTCGGTTACCAGCATGTTGCGGTCATCGCCCGAGCCGCCGAGCATGTCGGCACGGCCGCCGTCCGCA
>JBDTEO010000030.1:0-55415 GCA_039922495.1 Candidatus Dormiibacter sp. | reverse complement strand
CTTGCCGTTGAGCTGCCACGGCGAGAGCAGCGTGCTGACGAATTCGTCCTTGCTGACGCCCCACTTGCTCATCAGGGAGGTCAGGTCGAGCAACCGGCCGGCCGGTGCCGCAAAGTTCATCAGCTTGGTGCTGACGTACATGGCGTCCGGCTCACTGTTCGCGGCCATCTCGGTTTTGATCTTGTCTTCGAAGTTGGTCGGGATCTCCTCCTGGCTGATCTTGATCTTGGGATACTTGGCCTGGAAATCGGCCTCGTACTTCTTGACCAGCGCATTCTCCGTCGGGTTTCCACCCCAGTTGGCCGCCCGGAGCGTTCCGGTGACATCATTCTCATTCGTCGTACTGCTCCCGGATCCGGTTCCGGTTCCGCCACAGGCCGCCAGCGTTAAAGCGCCTGCGACCGCAAGCGCGAAGCTCAGTCGTATTGTCCGCATCGGTCTCCACCTCCCTGGTTCTGCTCAGTGAGACGTGCACGTCTGGCACGCCCTGAGCCCCTATAGCATCAATGCGTGAGGGCCTTGCTGTCAATACCCGTGAGTCCGGAATCGACGCCTTGAGGCAGCCGATCCTCTGGCTGCTCAGTGGTCTCTTACTCGGCGTCGGCTTCGTCAGCGCCTTTAGCGGGGGGTTACTGCTCCTGATCCTCGGCCTCGGCATCCTGGTTGCTACGGCCTGGCGTAATCGGGGACGCTGGCGCGGCTGGTCAGGCTCCCTCTACGGATTCGGGGCGACGGTGGCCCTGATGTTGTCGCCGTACGTCTTCAGGCCATCTCCCTGCATCAAGTTCTCGGACGTGGGCTGTTATCACACGTTCACCGCCATGGTCTTCGCTGCCGCGCTCCTTCTGGCGGTCGCCGGGCTGGGGCTCGTCGTGCTCGAGCTGCGCCGCTGGCGGGCGAGCGTCAACTCCGAGCCAGGGGCGCCTCGGTGAGCGCGGGCCGGGGCAACCGACCATGGACGACGGAGTATCCGGTCGTGTTCCGGAGCACGTGGACGCGGTCGGTTTCCATCTGGAGATCCAGGGAGCCGTCTCCTGCTCGGAGATTTTTCAAGGTCAGCGATGGCAGCCAGTCAGGCAGGTCGGGATTGACATACATGGTCCGCGAGCGGCCGACCGTATGGATGCCGCACAGAATGGCGACCAGCCGGAAGACCGCCGCCGCGGCCCAGGCCTGCGGCACGTTCGCCCCCAGATAGGGCACCGGGAAGGCGCCCTCATCGCGCGGGAGCCCGCTAAAGAGCTCCGGTAATCGATAGCTCTGGAAGCGCTCGGCGGCGGCGAAGATGCCCTCCGCCACCTGCTGCGCCTCCTTGTGGCGGCCCGCCCGGCGGAATCCACCGGCGAGGTTGGCGTTGTCATGCGGCCACACCGAGCCGCAATGGTAGGAGTACGGGTTGTAGCCGGGATGGGCGCTGGACAGCGTGCGCACGCCCCAGCCGCTCCACATATCCTCGGCCATCAGCCGGTCCACGACGCGCCCAGCGCGCTCCGGCGGGACGATGCCGCTGCCGAGGCAGTGGCCGGCGTTCGACGCGACGGTTTCCATCGGTCGCTTGTCGCCATCGAGGCCGAGGTAGTAGGTGCCCTCCGACTCCCACCAGAAGACCTCATTGAAGCGCTCGTACAGCTGCCGGGCCTTGGTGCGCATGTCGGTCGCCCGCTTGGGCTCCTCCAGCAACTCGTAGATCTCCGCCATCCGGAGCATCGCGTCGAAGGCATAACCCTGCAGCTCGCAGAGGGCGATCGGTCCTTGCGGAATCGAGCCGTCGCCGTGCCGGATGCCGTCCCAGGAGTCCTTCCATCCCTGGTTCTGGATCCCGTGCGTCGAGCGCCGCAAATATTCCTGGAAGCCGTCGCCATCCCGATCGCCAAACTTGAGGATCCAGCGCAGGGCCGCGTCCGCATTGCGTCGATAGCGGCGCAGCAAACCCACGTCCCCCGACCAGTGGTAGGCATAGGAGAGCACGATCAGGTAGAGCGGTGTCGCGTCGTGGGTGCCGTAGTAGGGCGCGAAGGGCAGCAGGCCGAGGCTGGCGAGCTCACCGGAACGGATCTCGTGGGGGATCTTGCCAGGCTCCTTATCCTGCTCCGCAGAGTCATCCTTGGCCTGAACCCGGGCCAGCGCATGCAGGGCGCCCAGGGCGAACTCGGGATAGCCACTGATGCTTTCCAGCGAGACGACCAACGAGTCCCGGCCGAAGAGGGTCACGAACCAGGGGATGCCCGCCGCCGGCACGAAGACGCTCTTCCCCACCGCGGTGTCGACCATGCGCAGCGCCTCGGTGTCATCGACCGCCTGGCGCCAGATCGCGGGCAGGGTGGCATGGGTCGTGATCAGCTCCACCGGAGGCAGCGGGTGGGCATTGATTTTGGCCTGGGCGGCGGTCACGGTGTGACAGGGCAGCGTGCGGGCCTCATGCTCCCCGATCACCGGGAGCCAGAGGAGACACAGGTGCCAGGTGGCCCGCGGCGCCATCTCGCAGGTAAACACCAGCCGCCCGTTGGCGAATCCCGGCGGCGAGCTCGGCTTCTCCACACGGACGACCAGCCCACGACGGAAGGTTCTATTTCGATACGAGGTGCGCAGCTCGGCGATCCGCCGCCCCCAGGTCGTCTGGATGTCGCCGCGGCGGACCAGGTGGCGGCCCCGCACGTCGAAGATATCGGCAAAGTCCGACTCGATCTCGATCTCGAGCACCAGGCGCACCGGATGGGTGGCGTAGTTGGTGAGGTCGTAGTCTTCATGCACGCCCTCGAGGATGCTCCGCTCCAGTCGAAATCCAATCGATCCCTCAGCCAGCACACCGTCTCGGCCACCATCGGCGCCGGGGCTGAGCGGGAGCTCGGGCGTCATGAACTCGTGGCGAGCGGCGAAGTGCTCCACCGCGGTCGCATCCAGCAGGAGTGGCGGCCGGCCGTTGATCGTGACGCCGTAGCCGCTCACGAATCGGGTGTCCCGGGAGTAGAAGCCAACATCGCCGCTCGGAGCCACCGTCGCGTCACGCTGGCAGACGAGGAACTGGCGGTCATGGTTGATGGTGACGCTCAACGGACCGACGGTGACTGGCATCCGGTGCCGATGTTACGGGATGTTTGGCGTCAACGGTCACTATCTGTAGCGCCGGCTGCGCTAGGATGCTGATGACGCCGCAGAACTACGACTGGAGGGACAAATGCCAACCTACATGGACGTTCACGACGGGATGCATGTGACCCCGGAACAACTCGCGGAGGCCCATCAGCTCGACGTCGAAGCGCAGAAGGGAACCGGGGTCGAGTACCTTCGCTACTGGCTCGACTCGAAGGCCGGGAAGGTTTTCTGCCTGGCAACCGGGCCCAGCAAGGAGGCCGTCGACGCGGTGCATAAGATGGCCGGCCACCCCGCCCGCGAGCTCTACGAGGTCAGCGAAGGACACTAGTCGGATCCAAGCCATATCGCGGGGCCGGCCCGACGACCGGCCCCGAGCCACGATGCGTCGGCTTACCCGACGCTCCCGCAGATAACCACACTTTCGTCGAGGCGTTGATCTTGGTCCGTCTGCTAGCGTGAGACCAGTGGCCGATCAGATCGCGTCGATCGCGGCGCTCCTGCACGAGGCCGGGGAGACGCACCATCGCGTCTACCGGATCGTCGACGGCGAGGACCCCGATTGGGCGTCCTGGTATGCGGACTGGCTGATCCACCTCTCGGAGCTACCCAAGCTGCTCGGCGGGGCGCCGGTACGCAGTGAGCTGGTTTACATGCTGGTCAAGCTCGATCGAGACTTCACCGAGCAAAAGCCGGCCGGACGGTGGGAGGATTACTACGCCCGGGAGCTTGTCGGGCACTTCGACAATCAGTCGTAGAGCAGGCGGCCCCACTCCTCAGCGGAGAAATCGAGGTGCAGCCCACGGCGGGGGCCGAGGCCGCGGATGGTTATCGGGATCGTTTGCGGCATTCGCGGCCTGATGCGGCGATCCAGCAGGACACGGCGGCCGGCGAGCTCGCCGATATCCTCCAGGTCCGCCGACCCGCTCTCGCCGCGCCGGCTCCGACGGACCCGGAGGTCACGGATGTGACCCCCGCCTCAACAGCGAGTATCAGTAAAGGCGAGAACGAGCGCATCGCGACTGGGGTGGAGGTCGAGCCACCGGCGAGCCTTCTGATCCAGGGTGACCGTAAATGATCCGCCCATCGTGTCCTCCTAGCTCCTGTCGTGTGATTCGGCGCCGAATTCTCTACGCTACCTGAGTGGCGGTGGATCTCCTGGACGGGCAGCAGAAAGGTCCCTTCCCCCCCCGATTGGGGAGTTTGCCTTCCTCGCTGACGGCGAGGTCAATGCGCTGATCGCGCCCAGCGGCAACGTGAAATGGATGTGCCTGCCGCGTCCGGACTCCCCGAGCGTCTTCGGGGCCATGCTCGACCGCGCCGCGGGCGGCTTCCGGATGGGCCCAGCCGATGTCATGGTGCCGGTCGCCCGGCGCTACCTTCCCGGCACGCTCGTCCTGGAAACGACCTGGCGAACGAGGCGCGGCTGGCTCGTCGTTCGGGATGCGTACACGCTCGGATTCGACCACGAGGCGGACGACTTCTTCGCCTTCATCGGCGACGTTGGCGAGGACCGGGACCTGCAGGTCATGTACGGCATTGGCGGCGAGACGCAGCTCGACGAGAAAACGCTCGACCACCTGAGCGGCTACGATGGCGCCCGCCCGGTCCGGATCGGAAACGGCGCTCACAACCAAAAGCAACACGATGTCTGGGGCGCGGTGCTCGATTCGGTCTACCTGCACACGAAATCGCGCGACCGGATGCCGGAGCGCGTCTGGCCACTCCTGGAACGCGCCGTCGAGGCGGCGATCGCCAACTGGCGTGAGCCCGATCAAGGCATCTGGGAGGTGCGCGGTCCGGCGCAGCACTTTACCTCGTCGAAGCTCATGTGCTGGGTCGCGGTCGATCGCGGCTGCCGGCTTGCCCTGCTCCGCGGCGAGGCGCAGGTCGCCGAGCGATGGCGATCGATCGCCAGCGAGATTCACGCCGACATCTGCAAGAACGGTCTGGACAAGCGGGGAGTCTTCACCCAGGCCTACGACAATCCAGCGCTCGACGCCTCGGTGCTGCTGATGCCACTGGTCCGCTTCCTCCCCCCACCGACGAGCGGATCAAAAAGACCGTCTACGCCATCGCCGACGAGCTCACCGTCGATGGACTGGTCCGTCGCTATCGGGTCGACCAGACCGACGATGGCCTCCGGGGCGTGGAGGGCACCTTCGCCATCTGTTCGTTCTGGCTGGTTTCCGCCCTCTCGGAGATCGGCGAGCGCCAGCGGGCTCGCCATCTCTGCGAGAAGATGCTCTCCTTCGCCAGCCCGCTCGGCCTCTGCGCCGAGGAGATCGATCCGCGCAACGCCCACCACCTGGGCAATTTTCCTCAGGCCTTCACCCATCTCGCGCTGATCAACGCCGTGATGCACGTGATCCGGTCCGACGAGGGGACCGACAGCCAGCGATTCGCCCCCGCCCGCGCGCTGATCGCTTGAGGGGCGCGGGCAGATCGGAATTTGTGGGTACCCGCCAGCGTTCTAGAATCTGCGAACACGCCGACAGGAGGGGACCATGACTGACAAGCGACGCTGGATCCTCGTAGCGGCCGTCCTCGGCTCCGGGATCGTCTTCCTCGACTCGACCGTTGTCAATGTCGCCCTGCCACGGATTGGGCGGGATCTGCCCCGATCGCTCTTTGGCGTGCTGGAAGGCCAGTCCTATGTCTATAACGCCTACCTCCTGACCCTGAGCGCGCTCCTGATCCTGGCCGGGGCCCTGAACGACTATTTCGGCCGCAAGCGTATGTTCGCGCTCGGCCTGATTGGCTTCGGGGTGACCTCGGTGCTCTGCGGGCTGGCGCCCACCATGGAGCTGCTCGTCGTCTTTCGCATCCTGCAGGGCGCGGCCGGCGCGCTGCTGGTGCCCGGATCGCTGGCGCTGATCACCTCGAACTTCGAGGGCGAGCAACGCGGTTGGGCCTTCGGCATCTGGGCCGGCGCGTCGGGCGCGACCACCGTGCTCGGGCCCTTTATCGGCGGTCTGCTCGTCGACACCATCTCCTGGCGGGCGGCCTTCCTGATCAACGTCCCCCTGATCCTGATCGCGATCTGGGCGACCTACGCCCATGTGCCCGAGAGCCGCGACGAGAACGCCTCGAACAAATTTGACTGGCTCGGGTCGGCGATCGTGGCCCTGGCGGTCGGCGGGTTGGCGTTTGGCGCCATCTACGGCGAGCAGCGCAACTGGAGCGACCCGGTCGGATTCATCGCGCTCGCGGTGGGGGCGATCTTCACCATCGCGCTCCCCTTCTACATGGCGCGCGCCCCGCATCCCCTGATCCCGCTGCAGCTCTTCAAGTCGCGCAACTTCACCGTCACCAACATCTCGACCCTCCTGATCTACGGCGCGCTCTACGTCACCTTCTATTACCTGGCCATCTTCATGCAGGGAACGCTTGGCTACACGGCCGCCGCCGCCGGCCTCGCGGGGTTGCCAGGCTCGCTTTTCCTCATCTTCCTATCGGCGCGCTTCGGCAAGCTCGCCGGCCGGATCGGGCCACGCTGGTTCATGGCCGCGGGTCCGGCGATCATGGCCCTCGGCGTGCTCTGGTATGCACGCATCCCGGCAAGCAGCGTTCCCTGGAAACTCCAACTGAGTGACCCCTCGACCTACTTGCCGACGCTGTCCTACGTCGCCGACCTGCTCCCCGGCAGCGTCATCTTCGGAATCGGCCTCTGCATGCTGGTCGCGCCCCTGACCACCGCGCTGATGGCCTCTGTGCCGGCACGCAATGCGGGACTTGGCTCCGCGATCAACAACGCCATCTCTCGCGTGGGCCCGCAACTCGCCGGCGCCCTGATCTTTGTCTTCCTCACCTCCGCCTTTTATGCCTACATCGCCAACCGGCGACCCGGGCTCGACGTCGCCTCGCCGCAGTTCCGCAAGCTCGTCAGCCCGCTCAACCCGTCTGGCAACGCGGGTTTGGCCGGCCTGGTGCGCGATGCCTCGACTTCCTCCTTCCACCTGGCGATGTTGCTGGGCGCGGCCCTCCTGCTGGTGGGCGCCCTGGTCAACGCGCTGTGGATTCAGAATGCCCCCTCGGCCCAGCAGGTTGACGTTCCCTACCCGACGGGTGCCGTCGGCGAGACCACCTAGGCTTACGCGATGGCCCTTGCCGATGACGTCGTCACCACCATCGCGGCGTTCGCCCTCTTCGCTGACCTGACCAGCCCGCAGCTCGAGGAGATCGCGCATATCTTCGACGAGGTCTGGTTTGCCGAGGGTGAGCGGATCCTCCGCCAGGGCCTGAGCGGCTCAGGCTTCTATCTCATCCTCGAAGGCACGGCGGCCATCCATGTGAACGGGGTCAAACGCAGCGCCCTGCGCGCCGGCGATTACTTCGGCGAGATCTCCTGCCTGCTTGGCGAGCTCCCCGTGGCCGATATCGTCGCGGCGCAGGCGCTGCGCTGCCTGACGCTGCCCGCCGCCCAGCTCGAGGGCTTTCTCACGGCGCACCCGCGGGTGATGTTCCGGCTGCTCCAGGGGGAAGCGCGCAAGCTGAAAAACACAACGACGTGGCTGAGCTAGCCGAGCAGCCGTTCCCCCCGGGTTCCTATCGACTCATCGTCATCGGCAGCGGGCCCGGTGGCCTGCAGGTCAGCTATGCGCTGACGCGGCTGGGCATCGACCACGCCGTCCTTTCGGAAGACCCAGTACCCGGGGGGATGTTCCGGCGATGGCCCATCTTCCAACGGATGCTGAGCTGGACCAAGCCCTACACCGGGGTCGCGCGGCAGTCGCGCTCATACGAGCGGTACGACTGGAACAGTTTGCTGGCCGACGAGGCCGAGCACCGTGCCGTGATGGCCGGCCTGATGGATGGTACCTCGTACTTTCCGTCGCGCCCGGAGATGGAACGCGGTCTGCAAACCTTCGCCGCGCAGACGGGGATCCGCGTTCGCTACGGCTGCCGCTGGGAGTCGACGCGGCAAGAGCCGGATGGATTTACGGTCATCACGTCCGATGGGGAATACCGGGCTCCGCTGCTGGTCATCGCCGTCGGGGTCGCCCAACCCTACCGGCCGCCGATCCCCGGATTGGACCGCGTCCCGCACTACGGCGATCTGCGGCCGGCGGAGACTTATGCGGACCGGCGCGTCTTCATCATCGGCAAGCAGAATTCCGGCTTCGAGATCGCCACCGGGCTGCTGCCCTTCGCGCGCCAACTGGTGCTGGCCTCGCCGAGCGCGACCCGGCTCTCGGTCAACACCCGATCGCTGGTCGGGGTCCGGGCGCGCTACGTCCAGCCTTACGAGGACGCCGCCCTCGCCGGCGGGGTCGTGATTCTCGACACCGCCATCGAGCAGGTGACGCCGTCGAGCACCGGGTATCGCATCCGCACGCGGAGCGCCCACGGCAGCGGCGAGGTCACGTTCGAGGCCGATGACGTGATCGCGGCCACCGGCTTCACCGCGCCGCTGCGCGATCTGCCGGCGCTCGGCGTGGGCGTGGTCGGCCAGAGCCGGGTGCCGGTGCAGACCGCCTTCTTTCAGAGCGCCACGCTTCCGGGCGTCTTCTTTGCCGGCACACTCACCCAGGGCGCAGCCGGGCTGAAGAAACACGGCATTCCCAGCAACTCCGGAGCAGTCCAGGGCCACCGCTACAACGCCCGCCTGCTAGCCCGGCACCTGGCGGCGACGGACTTTGGCGTGAGGCCGGCGCGACCCCGACTGGAGCCGAAGGCCGTGGTGCCGCTGATGCTGGCGGAGTTGAGCCAGGGGCCTGAGCTCTGGCACCAGCGCGCCTACCTGGCTCGCGTGATCAGCATCGATCCGGGCCAGGGCATCCTCGACGAGGGCATCGTGCCCCTGGCGCATTTCCTCGATGCCACCGGACCCGACGCGATCGCGGTGACCCTCGAATCCAATGGGGTCGGCGACCCGTATCCGGTCGTCTACCGTCGGCAGCAGAACGTGGTCAGCGAGCACGCGCTCGACCCCCATCCCCTGCTGCAGTTCGAGAATCTCGAGCACGCCCGGATGCTCAGCTCCGCGGTCGAGCCGGTCCTCAACCGGACGGCGTCACCCGCATGAGCGAGCTACCGGCCGGCACCGTAACCTTTCTCTTTACCGATATCGAAGGGTCGACCCGGTTGATGCAGCAGCTGGGGGACCAGTATCCGTCAGCCCTGCAGGCACACAACCAGGCGTTGCGAGCGGCGATCGCCGATCACCGGGGTCACGAACTGCGAACCGAGGGGGACTCCTTCTTCGCCGTCTTCGCCAGCGCGCTCGATGCCGTTTCGGCGACCGCGGCCGCCCAGCAGTTGTTGACGCACCATGATTGGCCGCCCGGCGGCCGGATCCGGGTGCGCATGGGCTTGCATACGGGAGAGGCGACGCTGGTCGGCAACGACTACGTCGGGTTGGACGTCCACCGCGGCGCCCGGGTGGCCGGCGCGGCACACGGCGGCCAGGTGTTGATTTCGGACACGACGCGGGCCCTGGTCGAAGGTGGCTTGCCGCCCGGCCTGGGACTCAGGGACCTCGGCCACCACCGGCTCAAGGACCTGGCGCGTCCCGAGCACCTCCACCAACTTACAGTCGACGGCCTGCCGCAAGATTTTGCGGCGCTGCGCACGCTCGAGGGCACGCCCAACAATCTGCCGACGCAGATGACCAGCTTCATCGGCCGCGACGACCAGGTCCGCGAGGGCAAGGCACTCCTCGCCCGCGCTCGGCTCGTGACGCTCACCGGGCCGGGCGGCACCGGCAAGACCCGCCTCAGCCTGCAGATCGCGGCCGATCTCCTTGATTCGTTCGCCGACGGCGTGTACTTTGTCGCGCTCTCGGCCGTCCGTGACCCCGCAATCGTCGCCTCGGCCATCGCACAGGCCCTGGGCGTTCCGATTGCCGGCAGCCGGAACCCGCACGAGGCGCTGCTTGATTTTGTGCGCGATAAGCGGTGCCTGATCGTGCTCGACAACTTCGAGCAACTCCTGCCGGCCGCACCCATGGCCACCGAACTGATCCGGGCGAGCGCCGGGTTGCGGATCCTGGTCAGCAGCCGGGCGGCCCTCCGCGTGTCCGGCGAACAGGAGTTCCCCGTTCCTCCGCTCGCCCTTCCGGACATCGCGTCGCACCCAGGCCTCGCTGCGATCTCGCAATTCGATGCGGTCCGCCTCTTCATCGAGCGCGCCGTCGCCGCGAAACCGGACTTTACCGCCACCAACGAGAACGCACCGGCGATCGCCGGCATCTGCGAACGGGTCGACGGCCTCCCGCTGGCGATCGAGCTGGCCGCTGCCCGGGTCCGGCTGTTTTCGCCCCAGGCTCTCCTCAGCCGGCTCAACGAATCCTTCGCCGCGCTTGGCACCGGAGCCCGGGACCTGCCCGGCCGGCAGCAGACGCTTCGCGGGGCAATCGAGTGGAGTTACGACTTGCTGAATGAGGACGGACGCCGGACGCTTGCTCGCTTTGGCGTGTTCGCCCGCGGCGCCGCCCTGGAGCAGGCCGTGGTCGTCTGTGGACCTCCGCCGGAAACGGGGACCGAGGGCCTTGATGCCCTCGACCAGCTTGCCGATCAGAGCCTGCTCCGACGGGTCCCCGAGCTCGAAGAGCCGCGCTTCCTGATGTTGCAGACCATCCGCGAGTATGCGGTGCAGCGGCTCGAGGAAAGCGGTGAGGCCCCGCCCATCCGTGACCGGCATGTCGACGCCTTCCTGAAACTGGCAGAGGCCGCCCAGCCCCACCTGTTCGGACCCAGCCAGAAGGCCTGGCTCGACCGGCTGGAACAGGACCACGACAACTTCCGCGGCGCGCTCGACCGGTGTATCGCCAGCGGGGACGCCCGCCGAGGCATGAAGCTGGCCGCCTGCCTGTGGCGCCTCTGGCAGATGCGCGGGCACATCCAGGAGGGACGGATCCGGCTCCAGCATGTCCTCGAGCTAACGGACAGCCCGACATACCCCGTCGAACGGGCCCAGGCGCTCGAGGCTGCCGGTGGTCTCGCCTACTGGCAGGCGGACATGACCGCCGCCCAACGCTTCTACGAGCAGTCGCTCGAGTTGACCAGGCAGTTCGGTGACACCCGGGCGATGGCGAATGCCATCTACAACGTGGCGTTCCCGACGATGGTGAACCGCACCGACGTTGCGCGCGCCCGCATGCTCTTCGACGAGGCGCTCCCGCTGTATCGGGGGATCGGGGACGAGCCGGGCGTCGCAAGAACCCTCTGGGGGCTGGGCACCTGCCATTACTCCACCAACGACTTCACGGGCGCAGAGCCGCTCCTGCAAGAGTCGGAAGCGCTGTTTCGAAAACTCGACGATCGTTTCGGGCTGGGCTGGGTGCTGCACTCGCTGGGGTTGGTCGACATCAAGCAGGGCAACCTTCGCGAGGCAAGGCGGCACGTGAGTGAGGCGCTCGAGATTTTCAACGCGGCCCACGACGTTTCTGGCATGGCCCTCCAGCTGGACAATGCGTCCGCCATAACCCGGCTGGCCGGAGATCCCGTCGGGGCCACTCGGCTGGCCGCGGCCGCAACGCACTACCGCGAGTCGAGCGGCGCCGACCTGGGTGCCCTCCTCAGCGAGCAGGAAGGCCGGCAAGGCCGCGGGGGACTGAGCGAGAAAGAAGCGGAGCGCGCCTGGAGCGAGGGTCGGTCGATCTCGCTCGAGCAGGCGGTTGCGGAAGCACAACTACGCTTACTCGCATGACCGAGCGGGTGGACGTGGTCGTCCTCGGCCTGGGTGTCGGTGGCGAAGCGGTGGCCGGAGACCTGGCGTCCGCCGGGCTCCAGGTGGTCGGGATCGAGAGCCAGCTGGTCGGTGGTGAGTGTCCCTATTGGGGCTGCATCCCGACCAAGATGATGACCCGGGCTGGCGGCCTGCTGGCTGAAGGCCGGCGGATTCCCGGCATGGCAGGGACCTCCTCGGTCACGCCGGACTGGGCGCCCGTCGCGCAACGGATTCGCAAGGAAGCGACCGACAACTGGGATGACCGGGTGGCGGTCGAGCGCTTCCAAAAGAAGGGCGGCCATTTCGTCCGCGGCGCCGGTCGGCTCGCCGGAGCGGGGCGGGTCGAGGTTGACGGCGTGACCTATGAGGCGGCACGAGGAATTGTCATCGCCACCGGGACCTCCGCTGTGATCCCACCCATCGCCGGGCTCACCGACGTCGCCTACTGGACCAACCGGGAAGCGGTCCAGGTCGAGGAACTGCCCACCTCGCTGGCCGTGCTCGGGGGCGGCGCGATCGGTCTCGAGCTGGCGCAGGTCTTCGCCCGCTTCGGGGTCCAGGTCACCATCATCGAGGGGATGGACCACGTGCTGGCGATCGAAGAACCGGAGGCCGGCGCGGTCCTGGCCGAGGTGCTTCAGCGGGATGGCATCGAGCTGTGCCTGAACGCGAAGACCCAGGCAGTTCGTAAGGAGGGCAGCCAGATCGCCGTCTCGCTCGACGATGGCCGGCAGGTCAACGCCGAACGGCTACTGGTGGCGACCGGCCGCCGGGCGAATCTGAAGGACCTCGGGCTGGAAACCATCGGGCTCGATCCCACGGCACGCTCGATCGAGGTGGACCCGCAGCTGCGAGCCGCGGCGGGCCTCTGGGCCGTCGGCGACATCACCGGCAAGGGGGCCTTCACCCACGTCGCGATCTACCAGGCCGCGATCGCCGTCCGGGACATCCTCGGCAAGCCCGGCCCTGCGGCCGATTACTCGGCCCTACCGCGGGTGACCTTCACCGACCCGGAGGTGGGCGCCGCCGGGATCACCGAGGCGGCCGCCCGCAAACAGGGGATCAAGGTCAAAACCGGGCTGCAGAAAGCCTCGGTCACGTCGCGCGGCTGGATTTTTGGCCCGGGCAACGAGGGCTTCATCAAGGTCGTCCTCGACGCCGATCGCGGCACCATCATCGGTGCTACCAGCATGGGCCCCCGAGGCGGCGACATCCTCGGCATCTTCGAGCTGGCGATCAGGGCCAAGATCCCCGCCGAGGAGCTTAACCACCTCATCTATGCCTACCCGACCTTTTACCGGGGCGTCGGCGAGGCGATCGCCACCGCCATCGGCGAGCACGAGCACCTCCGCTAGCGCCGCATACCGGGGGGATTTGCCGGATTCTGTCGAACGGCAAAAGTTCCGGGCGCGCGGGCGCGCTGACCTGCCCCTGGATGACATCCAGGAAGCGATTCCGTGCGTATTGATGGATATCAAGGCCTTGAAGCCGGTGCTGCCTGCCGTCGAAGCGCTCGACGACCCGGTCTTTCTCGGGCGAAGCCTGGGCTTCTTTAATTGGATGTTCGCGCATTACTTCCGGGTCGAGGTCATCGGGCTGGAACAGCTACCTGCTGGCGCATCGTTGCTGGTGAGCAACCACGGCGGGTTCATTCCCTGGGACGGCGCCATGATTCATGCCGCCATCTGGCGGGCGAAGGGCCGCCATCCCCGCTTTCTGGTGACGAGCTGGGCCTTCACCGTCAAAGGGCTGGGCGGCTTCCTGCGCCGGACCGGGAACGTGCCCGCGTCGCCGGAAACGGCGGCCCGCCTGCTCGCGCAGGGCGAGATCGTCGGTACTTTTCCGGAAGGCGTCGACGGCGTCGCCAAGCCGCTCTGGCGCCGCTACCAACCAGAGCGATTTCGCGAAGGGTTCGCTCGCCTCGCGCTCAAGCAACGGGTCCCCATCGTGCCGATTTCCGTGGTTGGCTCCGAGGACAGTTATCCGATCGTGGCCAACTGGGCCTGGCTCGGCCGCAAGCTGGGCGGCGAGGCCTTGCCGATCACGCTCTTCTGGCCATGGCTCGGTCCGCTTGGCCTTTTCCCCTTACCGGTGAAATGGATCATCCGGATTCACGCGCCGGTCAACGTCCCACCCCTGCCGGCGTCGGAGGGATTCGACACCACCACGGTTTCGCGGGTCGCTCGCCAGGTCGAACGAACGATCGATGAGGGCGTGCAGGCCGCTCGCCGCTGGCGACACTTCCTATTCTTCTAGCCTGCCCTATGTGAAGGCCGACAGCCTCTGGCGCAACCAGGACTTCGTGAGCCTCTGAAGCGCCCGGACGTCCTCGTCGCCGCGGACCTGGGCCGCGCCCTCATCCTCGGCAGCATCCCCCTCGTCGCATTCACCGGTCACGTCCGGATCGAGCAGCTCTACATCGTGGCGCTCCTCGCCAGTGTGCTGACCGTCTTCTTCGATGCCGGCTACGAGTCGTACCTCCCTGCGGTGGTGCCGCCCACGCGGCTGGTGGAAGCGAATAGCAAGGTTGCCGCCAGCATGTCGGTCGCGGCGGTGTCGGCGTTCGGCATCGCCGGCTGGCTGGTGCAGCTCTTCACCGCGCCGGTCGCGATCCTGATCGACGCCATCACCTTCGCCGTCTCCGCCGGCTTCATCGCCACCATCCGCACACCAGAGCGGGGAGCGGCAGCGATTGACGAGCGACGCGGCATGCTGCGGGACATTCGGGAGGGGCTTGAGATCCTGATGCGAGACCGACCCTCCGCGCGATTGCCGGCAGTTTGGCGGCGCTCGAATTCGGCTTCGGCATCGTGGGGACCGTCATCAGCCTGCACGCGCTCCGCGAACTTGGCTTCACGCCGGGACCGCCTGGCCTCGTCTTTGCCGTGGGCGGCGTCTCCTCGCTGCTCGCGGCGCTGCTAGCCAGGCGCATCAGCCGGGCGGTCGGCGTCGGGCGCACGATGGTCGGTGGGCTGCTCTGCGCCGGGCTCGGCATCTTGTTGCTGCCGCTGGCGCATGGTGCCGGGGTGGCCGCCTTCGCGCTGCTTATCGGGCAGCAGGTGATCGGCGACAGTGGCGCGACCATCTACGAGATCAACCAGTCGAGCCTTCGGCAACGGGTGGCGCCCGCCCGGGCGCTGGGGCGCATCAACGCGGCCACCCGCTCCGCGGGGGTTGGGCGCCACCCTGCTCGGGATCGCGCCGCGCTCGTCACGGCCGCGCTCGCCGCCTTCCTCGGCGCGCTCGTTCTGCTCTCGGCGCCCGATCTCAGGCGAGCGAATCGAGCAGGCGACGCGACGCGCGACTGACGTCGTGCACGGCGCCATCGAACGTCTCGGCGTTCTTGCGCGACGGCACTCGATAGCCACTGATCTTGCGCACGAACTGCAGGGAGGCCTCGTGGATTTCCTGCTCGGTCGGCCGTCCGTCCTTTTGTCGTAGGACCTTAATGCTTCGGCACATGCCCTCAGTTTGACAAAAACGGCAGGAGGCCGGAGCGAGCGGCCTCCTGCCTATCGGCGGTATAACATGCCGATCCCGGCGCAGGGAAGATCCAAACGGCGCGGACGGCGACCTATGGCTCAGGTCGGGCTCTGCTCCGGACTACGGTTCGCGCGCCATGTAGAAGCGGCGGTAGAGGATGACGGCCCCGGTCATGACGAGCACCAGCATGATCAGGAGAACGAGCTCCACTCCCTGCGAGCCGGCATTGAACGGGCTCTCGGTCGTCTGCGCCGTCAGGATCAGGATGCGGCGGATGCCGGCGATCAAGCCGACGATCAGAAACGGCTCGGCCACCAACGTCCGCTCCTGGATGGTGACGCGGACGGTGTGCAACAGCTCCGCGATGATGAAAAGGATCAGGCCCTTGTCCAGGACGCTGAGCAAGATCGTTGTTGCGTCTTTATGCCCGATATCACGGACGAAGTCGTAGATGGCGCTGAAGAGCAAGACTGTCCCGGCGACTACCAGCAGGATGGAGACAAGGACGTAGATTCCGTCCTCGACGCGTTCGAGCACATCGGTGACCACGTTGTGGCCACGACCGCGCGGACTCTTCAGCGGGTAGCCGGCGCCCATCGCGCCAGTCTACGGTGCGACTGCCCCGTTTTGGCGTCTTGAAACGGTATACCCCATGGGGGTATCGTTCCGATCTATGGTCGGGTATGCGAAAGACAAACAGAAGATCGGCGCGCGGCTCAAGCGAATCGAGGACCAGGTCCGGGGGATCGAGCGGATGGTGACCGACGACCGGTACTGCATCGACGTGCTCACCCAGGTCAACGCGGTCAAGGCCGCGCTCGAGGGTGTGGCGCTCGAACTCCTCGAGGACCATATGCATTCATGTGTGTCCGAAGCCGTCCGGAGCGGAAACGGCCCGGCGAAGATACGGGAAATCACGGCTACGATCGAACGGTTTGTCAGGGGATAGTCGATGGTCCTTCTTGAAGCCATCTGGCGTGCCCTGTTCCTCGCCTTCTCGATGTTCTGGGAAATCCTCTGGCCCCTTGCACTGGGGTTCCTTCTCTCGGCCGTCATCCAGACGCTGGTGTCTCGAAAGGCGGTAGCCAGTGCCCTGGGCAGCGACTCGCCACGCGGGATCGCCCTCGCCACAGGGCTCGGCGCGGCCTCGTCCTCCTGCTCCTATGCGTCTGTCGCGATCGGGCGCAGCCTGTTGCTGAAAGGTGCCAGCTTTACCAACGCCATCGTGTTCGAGTTCGCGTCGACCAATCTCGTCTTTGAGCTTGGCCTGATCCTGCTCATTCTGTTGGGCTGGCAATTCCTGGCGGCGGAGTTCGGCGGCGGCCTGCTGATGATCGTGATCCTTGCCTTCATCTTCCGGCTCACGCTCAAAAAGCGGCTGGTGGCCCAGGCACGCGAGCAGGCCGAGCGCGGCCTGGCCGGACGCATGGAGGGCCACGCTGGCATGGACATGTCGATCACCGATGGCCCCTTCATGCGCAGGCTGCTTTCAGGCCGCGCCTTGACGGCCATCAGCCATAACTTCTGGATGGACGTGGTCAGTGTCTGGACCGACATTGGACTGGGCCTCCTGATCGCCGGCGCCATCGCCGCCTGGGTCCCAGACAGCTTCTGGCGGGCCTTCTTTCTCAACAGTCACCCGACATTGGCCTTCTTCTGGGGGCCCCTCGTCGGGCCAGTCATTTCTGTCGTCAGCTTCGTCTGCTCGGTGGGGAACGTGCCGTTGGCGGCGGTCTTGTGGAAGGGCGGCATCAGCTTCGGTGGGGTGATCGCCTTCATCTTTGCCGACCTGATCATCCTTCCGATCCTGAATATCTACCGGAAGTATTACGGCCGGCCCATGAGCCTCTACTTACTCGTCACCTCGTACGCGGCGATGGCGTTGGCGGGCTTCCTGATCGCCCTCATCTTTCAACTGGTCGGAATCGTCCCGACCAATCGCAACATCACGGTGTTCGAATCCCATCCCAGCTGGAACTACACGACGGTTCTCAACATCATTTTTCTCGCGATCATGGCGCTTCTTGGCCGGCGATTCCTGACGACCGGGGGACCGGAGATGCTCCGCATGATGGAGGTCGATCCGCATGACCAAAAGACGATGGCGACCGATCCCGTTTGCGGAATGACCGTCGACCCGGCAACCACCACGCAGCACCTGGAGCACGAGGGCAAGACCTACTACTTCTGCTCGGCGGGCTGTGCCTCAGCCTTCCGCGAAAGTCCTGATCGATTTTGCTAAATCCCTAGCCGCTCGAACGGCGGTCCAATTTGGGATAGGCTAGCGAGACCGGATTTCAAAGGAGAAAGCGATGAAGCCAAAGGATCTCAAGGATTTGCGCAAAGAGACTGGTGTGAGCCGGATATGGCTCCCGATTGCGGCAGCTGCCGGGGCGGCGGTTGCATACCTTGTGGACCCGGACCGTGGCACGGCACGGCGGCAAGCGGCTCGTCGACGACTGTCAGGCGTCACCCATACTGCGGTCGATCGAACGAGCAAATGGCGCGAACTTGTCAGTTCGCGCTTCTCGGGAAAGCCAGGGAGCCAGACGCCTGACCAGGTGGCGATCCCTGTGGATCGGCATCCGAAAGCCATCCCTGCACTGCCGCCCGAAGGCAAGGCCGAAACCAAGAAGCCGCTGGATTGATGAGATGAAGCCCGCCGGGTCACACGTTTAGGACCGAATGACTGTCCGCGTAGCCACGGCGGCGGACCGGCGGCAATTGCTCCCGCTCATCGAAGGCTACTTCGACTTCTATCGAACGCCGTACCCCGGGGCCGACAGGATGAGCATCCTCCTCGACGCGCTCCAGGCCGATCCCAGGCTTGGCGTCCACCTGGTGACCGAGGACGGCGGGCGGCTGGTCGGCTTCGCCTCGCTCTACGCCTGCCTCGACACCCTGGTCGCCGACCGCATCCTGGTGATGAACGACCTGTTCGTGACGCCGCCTGCTCGCGGGGCCGGCCACGGAGCCGCCCTGCTGGCGGGGGCAAAGGCCTACGCTGCAGAGTCCGGCTACGTCCGTCTCGATTGGGTAACGGCCGACGACAACCTCGATGCCCAGCGCTTCTACGACCGCCACGGCGGCCATCGTGGGCCCTGGGTCTCGTACAGCTTGCCAGTGAAATAGCCCGAATGGGCAGCGGCCCGGCAAGCCTCGGTCAATACGGCCGTTACACCCTGTCAGGATGATGATCCGGACCCTCTCGCCGCTGCGCGGCACCGCGTCCTTCTACCTCACGGCAATCGGCATCTCCTGGAGCTGCTGGCTCCCCGTGGCGGCCGCCGATCACGGCCTGATTGTGCTTCCGTCCGGAATGCCGACCATGCTGATCATCGTCGGGACATTCGGGCCCCTCTTCGCGGCGCTGGCCCTGATGGCGCGAACCTCGGGCCGTCGCGGCATTCCGGCCCTGCTCGGCCACGCGCTCCGCTGGCGCGTCTCGTTGCGTTGGTATCTGGCGGCTCTCGTCCTCCCCGTCATGCTCCGACTCGGCGTGCTCGGGGTCCACATGCTGAAGGGCGGAACAATCGCCGGGGTCACTAATTTCGACCACTGGCTTGCGCTTCCGCTGACCTTCCTGTTCGTGCTGGTCCTCGGGGGCCCATTGGGGGAAGAGCTCGGCTGGCGAGGATTCATGCAGCCCAGGCTGCAAGCGACGATGGGGATGCTCTCAGCGTGCCTGATCATCGGGTTCGCCTCGGCGATCTGGCACCTGCCCCTGTTCTTAATTCCCAGCAGCGCCCAGAGCCATCTGCCGCTTGCCGTCTTTGTCATCCGGACGGTAGCGCTCTCGATCATCCTGGGATGGTTGTGGAACCGAAGCAACCGGAGCTTGCTGGTGATCTTGCTGTTCCACGCGTCGCTCAATACCTGGCCGAACACCCTGTTCATCCTTGAAGAGCAAGGGTCCGCCGGTCCCTACATCAGCACGACGATCCTGTACGTCGGCTGGGCTTGCATCCTCGTGATTGTCGGCCAACTTTCGGACAAGTGGTCGGCGATCAAGCCACGGCAGGAGGCTGCCGAAGCCGCTGCCTGATCGGGCCGGAGCCCTCTAGGCGGTTTTTCGCTTCCTGCGCGCGGCGGGAGCCGGCTTCGATTTTGCCGATGCGCGGGCTGCCTTGACGCTGGCCTGCAGCGCCGCCATCAATTCCTCGACGGCCGATCCTCCGGTCGGCGCCACCGCTGACGCGGGGCGGGCCGTCTCCGCGCGCCCCGCGATCAGGGCCTGGACGCGCTGGCGGTACTCGTCCGGATACCGCTCCGGTTCGAACGGGCCGGACAGCGTATTGACCAGCAACCCGGCCATCTCACGCTCGCGCCTGGTGAGACCGGCCACCGGCCGTGGCTCCAGCTCGGCCCGCGGCAGCACCTCGTCGGCAAAGAACAGGGTGGTCAGGATCATCAGATTTCCCTCCGCCCGCACCGCCGCGAGGTACCGCTTCCGGCGCAGCACGAACCAGCAGATCGCCACCTTCTTTGTTTCCCGCATCGCCTCCGTCAGCAGGGCGTACGGTCGGGCATGGTCGCGACCGGGCACCGCGTAGTAGCTGCGGTCGTAATAGATGAGGTCGACGGCGGTGACATCGACGAACTGTTCGATGTCGATGGTGCGGGTTTGCTCGGGGGCCAGCTCGGCAAGGTCCTCCCGCTCGATCGTCACGTAGCGATTGGGCGCCACCTCGAACCCCCGGACCACCTCGGATGCCGGGACCCGGGGTGGGGCGGCGAGTTGGGCAACGGGCTCGACTTCAGACGCGGCCGGTGGGACCGCCTCACTCCGTGGCTCCGCCTGGATGACGCGCTCGTGATGGATCCGCTGGCCGCTCTGCCGGTCGATCTCGCGAAAGCGGACATCCTTGCGGCGGGTGGCGGGAAACAGGCGGACGGGCACGCTGACGAGGCCGAAACTGATCGTCCCACTCCAGATCGCCTGCGGCATCGTCCCTGATTATCGCGCGGCGGGAGCCTACCGGTAGCGATCGAGCGAGCCGGGCATCGCCCGTTCAGCCTCCTGAACGAGGCGCGCCTCGTTGGCGCGCAGGAACAGGATGCCGGCGACAACTGCCACGACGGCGATGGTGCCGAGCGTGATGTTGACGGGCGTGGAAAAGGTCGCGAGCTTGCTCCCGAGCAGGTAGGCCCCAAGTCCATAGATGGTGGCCCACACGATGCCGCCTGCGGCGTTGTACGCAAGGAAGCGGCGCCAGTGCATCAGGTTCACCCCAGCCAGGAAGGCGGCAAAGGTCCGCAGGATGGAGACGAAGCGGCCAAAGAAGACGACTTTCGGCCCGTGCTTCCGGAAGAGGTACTGGCCCAGCTTCAGCCTGGGCTCTTCCAGGCGGATGTATTTCCCGTGGCGGCGGAGGAGCCGGTAGCCACCGGCGCGACCGATCGCATAGCCGATGTTGTCGCCGATGATCGCTCCGGCAGCCGCGGCCGCGATCACCGCGATGATGCTCAGCCGGTGGGTCGTGCCCGCGTAGATGGCCGCGGTGACGAGCATGGTCTCGCCAGGAAACGGGATGCCAATGCTCTCGATCCCGACAAAGAGAAAGACCGCGAGGTAACCGTACGTGGCCAACAGATTGGTCAGGTCATGGGTCACGAAGTGAAACACGGTGGCCTCGCGCCGGCTCAGGCCGCGGAACTTCGCACGCCGACCTCGTCCAGGTGCTGGTCGAGATCGGCGGGATCGTCATAGACGCGGTAAGCGCCGGCTTGCTGCAACTCCTCGCGCCCGTAGCCGCCGGAAAGCAGCCCGACGCCCAGCGAGCGGGCACGCTGCGCGGCGAGCAGGTCCCAGACGCTATCACCGACCACGATCGAGTGGGTGATCGACACGCCGAGGCGCTCCGCCGCGGCGAGGAAGAGATCCGGGTCAGGCTTGGCGTGGGCAACGTCGTCCCGCGTGATCACCACTGGCACCTTGACGTCGAGCATCGCAATCGCGGGTGACGCCGTCTTGACGCTTCCGCTGGTGGCAATCGCCCACGGGACGCCGAGGTCGGTGAGCCGCCGCAGCAGGCGCGTCGCCCCCGGAAGCGGGCGGACCTGCCGCATCCGCTGCACAAAGGCCTCGGCATGGAGCTCGCGAAGGCGACCCGCCTCTTCGGCGCTCAGTTGCTTGCCGGTTTCGCGCGTCAGCGCGTTGAGGAACAGGCCGCCGCTCATTCCGATCCGGCGGTGGATGCGCCAAACCGAGAGCTCGATCTTCGCTTGCTCGAGCGCATCCCGCCAGGCCAGCACGTGCTGGTAGACGCTGTCGACCAGGGTGCCGTCGAGATCGAAGAGCAGGGCGGGCCGCTCAGCCTGGCGAGTTGACATGCCCGATCAGTCTGGCAGGTGCTGCCTCAGCCTTGTGCCTGGCGCACCATAAACCGGCCCAGTTTCGTGGCGTCGATCCGTTGGTTTAGATTGGCGCCAGCGGGTACACTCCTGTCCGATGCCCAGAACCCCGCGGCTTGCGATCATCGCCCACGACGGCAAGAAGGCCGACCTGGTGGCCTTCGCGACCTTCAATCGAGACCGCCTGGCCGAATTCGAACTGATCGCCACCTCGTCCACCGGCCGGCTGCTGGCCGGGAAGGTTGGCCTCGAGGTCGAATGCCTCGAATCCGGGCCCGTTGGCGGCGACGTCCAGATCGCCAGCCGGGTGGTCCAGGGCGAGGTCGACGGCGTGCTCTTCCTGGTGGACCCGCTCGACAAGCATCCCCATGAGCCCGACATCCAGACGCTGCTTCGAATCTGCAACGTCTGCAACGTCCCCCTCGCCACCAACCTCGCGACGGCGGACGTCCTGATCGGCTCGCCGCTGCTTAGCAGCCTCCGCCAGGCCAGCTAAACCGAAACCGTTCTGAAACCGCTTCAGCACAGCGGATCACCCTCGATCCGCGGTAATATGCAAAGGCACTTATGCCCATTACAGCCGCCCTGCCGATCGACGCCGTGCTTGCGGTGGCCAACAGCTACCACGAGCCGGAAGCCCGCGACGTCGGGTCGACGGAGGGCGCCCACTGGATCCCGGCGCACGATCACCTGGACTCGGCGGAGGCGGCGGTTGAGTTCCTCTCCCGAATGGGCATCCGCGTTACCGGCCGGCCCGATGCCGGCCAGCTGGAGCGTCTGCGGCGGGTCCGGGCGGCGGCGCGCGCGCTGCTGGCAAGCCAGACCTCCTCCCATCGCCAGCTCGCCCATTTGCTTGCCGATGCCGTCTACCGGCTCGACGCCGACGGCCGCCTGCATCCGGCCGGCGACCACTGGGACGGGCTGATCACGGGGCTTCTGCCCTCGCTCGTCGAGCTGGGCGACCAGGCGGCTCGGCTGAAGATGTGCGCCAACGACCAGTGCCACTGGCTGTTCCTCGATCACTCGAAGAACCACAGCCGGCAGTGGTGTGGCGCGGCCACCTGCGGCAACCGCGAGCGCGTGCGACGGTTTCGCAGCCGCCAGGAGACGCGATGACGACCCGGGCATCGCTGACGCGACTTGTCGCCATCCTGGCGATCACGGCCATCTGGGGCTGGACCTTCGTCGTCGTCAAGGACGCGGTCGCCGCCTTTCCCGTGGCGGCCTTCCTCACCTACCGATTTGCGCTGGCCGTGGCCCTATGGGTTCCCTTCCTTCGGCAGCTTCGCTGGCGTTCGGTGCTGGCCGGATCGTGGATCGGCGTCTTCATGGGCCTTGCCTTCATCGTCCAGACGGTCGGCCTGCACGTCACGCTCGCCAGCGATGCCGGGCTGATCACCGGACTCTTCGTGGTCATCGTCCCGGCCATCGAGTGGCTTGTCTATCGCGTCCGCGTCCCTCGCACGACGCTGGTCGGGGTCGGCCTGGCGCTCGTCGGACTGGTCCTCCTCGTTGGCGCGCTCCCGCGCCAATTGGCGTTCGGCGACCTGCTCGTCGCCCTCAGTGCCTTCGGCTTTGCGGTTCAGATCATCCTGGTCGCCCGCTTCTCGCATCACCACGACAGCGTGTCGCTCACCGTCGGTCAGACGGTCAGCGCCCTGGCCATCTTCATCATCGCTGCTCTCACGCCGATGGGTGGCGGCTTCCCGATGCCATCACCGTCGGTGCTGGTCGCCATCGCCATCACGGCATCACTGGCGACCGCGCTGGGTCTCTTCGTCCAGGTCTGGGCGCAGCGTCAGCTGGCCGCCACGACCTCGGCCATTGTGCTGCTCACTGAGCCCGCGTGGGCCGTGTTCTTCGGCGTCTGGCTCAGCGGCAACCCGTTCCCGCCGATCCGCATCGCCGGCGCCGCCCTCCTTTTCGCCACCCCGGTGTTCGTCACCGTAGCCGCGCTCAGGGCGAGGCGCCCGACCCTACCAGCGCAACTCGACGAGCCGGTGGTTGACGACGTCGAGGAAAAGGTCGCCGTCGCCGGATAGCCCACCTTGGCGACGAGTCCCCGCCCCGTCGTTATGAACTGGGCCAGCTCGGTAATCATCCCTCCCCCTTGCGGCGAGGGATGGGAAGGGGGTTCCTATCAGATCGGTGGCAGCACGGACGGCGACCGGTAAAGGCCACCACCCAGAAAGTCGATGGCCGAAGCAATGCTCAGGAGCAAAATTACCACCAGTCCGGCAACCACGATCCTAGGCTTCGACTTCTTTGCCGTCCTGACCCCAGCGGGTGTGGAACGAGCCTTCCCGATCGATCCGGTGATAGGTGTGCGCGCCAAAGTAGTCGCGCAGTCCCTGGATCAGGTTGGCCGGGAGGCGATCCCGGCGGTAGGCGTCATAGTAGGCGAGCGATGACGAGAAGGCGGGCACCGGGATGCCGGCCTCGACCGCGAGCGTGATGACGCGGCGCCAGGCGTCCTGGGCCTGCCCGATGGCGTCTCGGAAATAGGGGGCGAGCAACAGATTTGTCAAATCGGGTTGCTCCGCGTACGCCTCGGTGATCCGGTTGAGAAACCGGGCGCGGATGATGCAGCCGCCGCGCCAGATGCGCGCGATGGCACCGAGGTTGAGATTCCAGTCGTTTTCGTTCGAGGCCGCCTGCATCTGTTCGAAGCCCTGCGCGTAGGCCACGACCTTTGAGGCGTACAGCGCGGCGCGGACATCGTCGACCAGTGTCGGCGGCACCGAACCGCGGCCGCCGCTTGGACCGCGCAACACCATCGCGGCGGCCTGGCGGTCGGCCTTCAGCGCCGAGAGAAACCGGGCAAAGACCGCCTCCGTGATCGCCGTCACCGGGATGCCGAGGTCCAGCGCCGATTGCGACGCCCACTTCCCGGTCCCCTTCTGGGCCGCCTCGTCGAGGATGACGTCGACCAGTGGCTTGCCGGTCGCCGCATCACGCTTGGCCAGCACCTCGGCGGTGATCTGGATCAGATAGGACTCGAGGTCGCCCTCGTTCCACTGGCGAAAGATCTCGGCAAGCTTGTCCGCCCCAAGCCCGAGGGCGTGACTCAGCAGGTCATATGCCTCGGCGATCAGCTGGATATCGGCGTACTCGATGCCGTTGTGCACCATCTTGACGTAGTGCCCCGCGCCCCCGGGGCCGATGTAGGTGCAGCATGGCTCGCCGTCGACATGCGCGCTGATCCTGGTCAGGATCGATTCGACGTGGTCGTAGGCTTCGCGGGTTCCGCCGGGCATGATGCTGGGCCCATGGAGCGCCCCCTCTTCCCCACCCGAGATGCCGGTGCCAATGAATCGCAGGCCACGCTGTTCGGCCTCCGCCGTGCGGCGGACGGTGTCGGCAAAGTAGGAGTTGCCGCCGTCGATCAGGATGTCACCGCGATCGAGCAGCGGCGAGAGGCGTGTAATCATCTCGTCGACCGGCTTGCCGGCCTTGACCATCATCAGGATCGCCCGCGGGCGCGCCAGTTGTCGCACCAGTTCCTCGACCGTATGCGCCGCCGTGATCTTTCCCTCTTTTCCGTGCTCCTTGAGAAACGCCTCGGTCTTTGCTGTCGTCCGGTTGTACACGGAGACCGCCACCCCTTTGCTAGCCAGGTTGCGAGCCAGGTTCTCCCCCATCGTCGCCAGGCCCACAACGGCAAACTCGCTCATGCCATTAGCGGCTCGCCCGGCGCAGGCTGAGTCCGAGCATGAAGGTCACGATCAGCGGGATCAACCACCAGGCGACGATTCCTCGCGCGTTCAAAACCGCGGTGACGACCAGGCCGACGGCGACCGCGGCCGCCATCGTCCAGTCGTCCCCAATGATGAAGTGGTACCAGAAGCGGCCGAAGCCGACGATCCACGAAAGCGGTGGGCTCACGCGGCCTTCCTCGGGTTGAAGCCGAGCTGACGCTCCCGCTCCAGCGTGATGTAGATTGCGCCGGTCACGGTGTAGAGCACGAGCAAGCCGAGGATGGCGCCGTCACCGGCGGGCCATTCAACCCCAAGGCCCTCCAGCGACCAGAAGGTCCCGAACGTGGTCAGCATGATCCCAACGACGAGCTGGAGCAGGCTTCGAGGGATGCGGTTCACGACATGGTGGATGGACAAGCCGATACCACCAACGATGACGACCGCAGCGATGCCACCAACCGCCGCGACCCCGATCTGATTGGCGTTCGCGCCGAAGGAGACGACGATGAAGGCGACTTCCAGCCCTTCGAGGACGACGCCCTTGAAGCTGAGCACGAACGCGGTCCAGTCCATCTCCGGTTTCTGCCAGCGCTCGGCGGCGTCGAACTCCATCTCCTTCATCCCGGCCAAACCGCGGGCAGCGACCCGCATGATCCCTTTGCGAAACCACTGCAGGCCGAAGACCAGCAGCAGTGCACCGACGATCAACCGCAAGGCGCCGATCGGGACCGCCCGGAGCGCCGCACCCGCAATCACGACGACCACCGCCAGCACGGCGAAGCCACTGACCGCGCCGATCAGGGTCGAGCGCCAGCCGCGCGTGGCGCCGACGCCGACGACGATCGTCACCATCTCAATCGCTTCCACGGCCGACGCCAGGAAGGTCGTAAAAAAGACGGCGGCAACGACGCTCATTTGCTGGTCTGGTCGATGGCCTCCAACTCGGCGGGCTCGAGCGACAGACTGGCGGCGGCGACGTTGTCTTCGAGATGCGCGACCTTGGACGTGCCGGGAATGGGCGTCATCACCGGCGAGTGATGCAACAGCCACGCGAGCAGCACCTGGTTCGTCGACACATGGTGCTTGTCGGCAATGGCCTCGACCTCTTTCGGCATCTTGCCAACCTGCAAGGGTGCCCAGGGGATGAAGGCAAGCTTCTCGAGGGAGCAGGCCGCCAGGACCGCTTCCGAGCTGCGGTCGGTCAGGTTGTAGCGATTCTGGACCGAGACGATCGGCGTGATTCGCTCCGCCTGCTCCAACTGCTCAACGGTCACGTTGGAAACCCCGATGTGGCGGATCTTCCCCTCGTCCTTCAACTCGAGGAGCGCGCCCACCGACTCGTCGTAGGGCACATTGGGATCCGGCCGGTGCAGTTGATAGACATCGATTGCGTCGACCTTGAGGCGGCGAAGGCTCCCTTCACAGGCTTCCCGCAGATGCTGCGGTCGCCCGTCTGGGACCCATTGCCCCGGGCCCGGTCGCAGCAACCCACCCTTCGTCGCGATGACCAGCTCATTCGGATAGGGGTAGAGGGCTTCGGCGATCAAGCGTTCGCTCACCTCCGGCCCATATGAGTCGGCGGTGTCGATGAGCGTGACGCCGAGTTCCAGCGCGCGGCGTAGCACGCGCACGCATTCCTCGCGATCGGCGGGCTCTCCCCAGATGCCCGAGCCGGTGATGCGCATCGCGCCGAAGCCAAATCGGTTGACTGGGAGATCGCCGCCAATGGCGATGGTGCCTGCCGCGGCGGCTGTGATCGTGGTGCTCTCTGCCATAGGGCTAAGGTACAACTTCGCCTCTACGCGATGCGTCCCCCAAAAGTAGCCTCGAGGCCGCGACCATCGCCCTCTTCGTCCACCAGCTCGGCCACGTCAACAAAGCCAAGAGACGTCAAAAGGTCGCGGAGCGCGGCGGCCTGCTTGCCGCCCAGCTCGAGCAGCAGCGCTCCACCCGTCCGCAGGAATCGATGGCTGCCGTGAACCACGCGCCGGAGAAACCTGGTGCCGTCCGGCCCACCGTCGTACGCCAGGGTCGACTCAAAGGTGAAGGTGTCACGCTGGAGTCGCGCCAACTCTTGCGTCGGCACGTAGGGCACCACGGCGACTACCAGGTCCACCCGTCCTTCGAGATCTCGGGGTAGCGGCACGAACAGGTCTCCCTTGTAGACCTCGACTCCATTCGCTCTGGCGCACGCCACGGCCCGCTCGTCGACGTCGGACGCCACGACCCGCGCGCGAGGGCGATTGATCATCAAGCTTTTGGCGATTGCGCCTGAACCGGTGCAGAGATCGATCGCCACGCCGTCGGCCGGCAGGCGCTCGACGGCCCGCCGCGCCAGCTGCTCCGTCTGCCAGCGCGGGACGTAGACACCCGGCTCGACCCGAATATCGAGCCCGCAGAAGCTCGCCCTGCCGGTGATCCAGGCCAGCGGCTCACCGGTAAGGCGACGGGCAACCATCGACTCGAGCAGTTCCGGATTGTCAGCAGCACGGGCACGCAGCTGCTCGGCTTCCTCCGCGGCCGCGACGAAGCCGGCGCTCGCGAGCAGCGCGATGACCCCCTCACGATCGTATGGCGTCGGCACAGGTCAAATTGGACCACGCTCTAAGATGCGTCGGTGAAGCTGGCGCTGGCGCTGCCTTACGAGGCGAACCTCGCATTCGCGGAGATGCTCGAGCTGACCCGGCGGGCAGAGGACCTCGGCTTCGACTCCGCCTGGATGCCCGAAGCCTATGGCACCGACGCCATTTCGATCCTTGCCGGTTTGGCGGCGCAGACCACCCGGATCCGGCTCGGCACCGGCATCATCAATGTCTTCAGCCGGACGCCGGCCTTGATCGCGCAGACCGCCGCGACCATGGACCTGATCTCGGGCGGCCGCTTCATCCTCGGCCTCGGCACCAGCGGCCACCAGGTGATCAGTGGCTGGCATGGCCTGTCCTTCGAGCGGCCGGTCCAGCGAATGCGCGAGACGGTCGCGATCATCCGCGCGATCCTCCGACGCGAATCGTTGCGATTCGACGGCGAGGTCTTTCAGCTCTCCCAGGGTCTCAAGTTGCAGATGCACCCGATGCGAGCCGAGATTCCGATCTTCCTGGCGACCCTGACGCCCGCCGGTCTGCGACTCACCGGCGAGGTGGCGAATGGCTGGATCCCAACCCTCTTTTCCCCGGACCACCGCAGCCTCTTCCTGAACGATCTGCAGGCGGGGACACGGGCGGCTGGCCGCGCGCTCGACGCGGTCGACGTCGCGCCATTCATGCGCGTGCTGGTGGATGACGACCCGGCGCGCGCCCGCGACGAGGTCCGGCCATGGGTCGCGTTGTACGTCGGTGGCATGGGATCGCGCACCAAGAATTACTACAAGCAAACGGTGAGCCAGTACGGCTTTGCCGAGGACGCCGACGCCATCCAGGACCTCTACCTGACCGGACGCAAGCTGGAGGCGATCAAGCGGGTCCCCGATGCGCTCGTTGATGCCATCACCCTGGCAGGCCCGCCGAGCTTGATCAAGGAGCGCCTGGCCGCCTGCGCGAAGGCCGGCGTGACGATCCTGATCGCCGCGATCCAGGGCCGCGACCAGGCGCAACGGCTGCGGGCGCTCGAGATCGTGGCGGCAAGCGCGCCCCGCTAGCGCTTAGCATCGAAGGGCAGGACAACTCGTCGAATCAGGAGGAGAGCAATGCCAACACGCACCGCAAAGGCTCGTTGGACAGGAGCGATTGCAACCGGGAACGGCACGATGCGACTCGGGAGCGGCGCCTTCGAGGGCGCTTATTCATTCTCGTCGCGGATGGAGAATGGCGCCGGCACCAATCCGGAAGAGCTGATAGGCGCGGCTTCGGCCGGTTGCTTCAGCATGGCATTCGCCGGCGCGCTCGGCACGGCCGGGCATCAACCCCAGGAGATCTCGACCGACGCGACGGTGCATTTCGAGAAGACCGACAAGGGCTGGGCGATCACCAGGATCGAGCTCAGCACCGAAGGGGTCGTTCCCGGAATCGACGAGACTGCCTTTAAGCAGATCGCCAGTGAAGCCGAGAAGGGCTGCCCCGTTTCCAAGGCCCTGACCGGCACCAAAATCGTGTTGAGCGCAAAGCTCAAGAAGGGAGCCGTCGTCCGCTAGCGTCCGAATCGTCGAGCCGCGTCTTGCGAGGCTTTTGCCTTTGCAGCGGCGCGCTCGGACTCCTTTTCGGCTTCCCGTGCCTTCGCGTTCGCCCGCTTCGCATCCTCCGCGACGCGGTCCGCTTCCTCGCGGAGCCGACTGGCAGTCTGTTGTGCCTGCTGCGCTGCCTCATCGTCCAGCTTCGCGGTCCGGGTGGCGTGTTCCGCCGCAAGCCGTTTTTCCATCTCGGCGGCCTGCCGGGCCATGGCGCGGGCATCCGTGGCGTCCGGCTTCGCGGGCGTCGTCGCCGACCGGGCAGGGCCACCACCGCCAAGCGCGAACGCCGCGGTCAGCATGTCTTCTCCCGCGTGGGGTTCCTCGATCAACGCACCGGCCTGTAGTTGATCCCACATCGCGCCGCCCGACACCGCGGCAAGCCGCAGGATCTCCTGCAGCCGTCGCAAGGTCGCTTCATCGACCGAGTGTCCGCTGGTCCGGAGCGTGTCGCCGGCGGCTCGCACCGCCGCATCGAGCTCGCGTTGCAGGACCTCCGAGGCCGATCGCAGCTGGCGGGCCCCGCCGCGCCCGGAGGCAGCGCCCTTCTGCGCCTCGACCACCGAGGCGCCCGCTTTCCTCAGCCGCTCCAACCCCGCCTTGTTCCGGCGCAACTGGTTGACCGCCCAGAGCGCGACGGGCGGCTTCTTCAAAGACGCGACCTGCGCCGCCTGGTCAGGATAGCCGGCTTTGAGCTCTTTCACCTTCGCGTTACGCCGGTCGGTGAAGTCATTCAACGAACCGGCGAGCAGCTCGGCAACGATGGTGTCCAGGCTCGTCGTCATCGCAGGAGGAACCCCGGCCCGATCGGGTCATCCCCCATCAGCGCGAACTGGTGCGAGCCGGTGTAATGCGCACTGCCTTCCACCTCCGTGATAACGGCCGGGACCTCGCCAACCTGGGCATCGCCGACGACGCGGCCACTGAACTGGGTCCCGACGATGCTCTCATGCATCAGCGCCGTGCCGCGGGCGAGTTCGCCACGCCAATCGAGCAGCGCGAGCCGCGCCGACGTTCCACTGCCGCACGGAGAGCGGTCGACCTCGCCGTCGGCAAAGATCGTCACGTTCCGATTGCCCTGCGTAAAGATGACGCCGTAGATGTCGCGCAGCTCCGCGTTGAGCGGATGCACTACCTCTTTCACCGCCTCGACCTTCGCCTTGATCTCGCGACCCAGCTCGATCAGCCGCGGCAGGTAGGCGGGCTCGACTGGGATCTCGAACGCCTCCGAGGGAAGGATGGCGTAGAAGGCGCCGCCATAGGCGACGGCTACCTTGACCGACCTCGGACCGATTCGCAGCGGAAGGTCGTCGATCAGCACGAAGCTGGGAACGTTCTGGAACGTGACCGACCGCACCCTGCCATGCTCGACCGTCGCCACTGTCTTCAGCCGGCCGGAGGGGACGTCGACCACGACCTGCGTCTGCGGCTCAACCGCGAGGATCCGCGCCTCGGCGATCGCCCAGGTCACCAGCGCGATCGTGCCATGACCGCAGGCGGTGCTGTAGCCGGCGTTGTGGAAAAAGACGACGCCCAGCTGGGCGCCGGCATCCTCGGGCTCGGTCGGAAAACAGCCGTACATATCGGCATGGCCGCGCGGCTCGTAGACCAGCAGCTCGCGAATGTGATCGAGATGCTGCAGCGCGTAGCGGCGCTTGTCCAGGATGGTCCGTCCCCGTAGGGGTTCGACGCCCGCCGTCACGATCCGAAAGGGCTCCCCCGCGGTGTGGTAATCAACGGTCTCGACCGTCAGGGTCGATCCGGGGACCTCTTTCAAACCGAAGGTTGGCTAGGCCGGCCCGCTGCCGGGCTTCGACGACCCGTTCTCGGCTGCGCCGGCCGAATCATCGGGAGAACTCGACGACTTGCGGAATTCCCGGATCGACTTGCCCAGCGCGCCACCGACCTGCGACAGTTTGCCGGGGCCAAAGATGATCAGCACGATGATCAGCAGGAGCACGATGACGACCCACGAGTGGCCAAACATGGGGTTCATCATGGCAGAAAGGCTCGGATCCGGCTAGGATGACTCCTCGCGCATGCAGGTGATGACAGAGCCCCGTACGGGGCATTCCGCGGCGGCCGCGCCGGTCGCGGTCGAGAACCTCGTCAAGCGATACCCGAAGCGGCCGGTCAATGCGGTCGATGGCGTCTCCTTCGACGTCCAGCGCGGCGAGGTTTTCGGCCTGCTGGGCCCCAACGGCGCCGGCAAAACGACCACCGTTGGCGTGCTGACGACACGGGTCCGGCCGACCAGTGGCCGCGCCACGATTGCCGGCATCGACGTAATCCAGGATCCGGTCGCCGCGCGGCGCCGGCTCGGGGTCGTGCCCCAGCGGTCGAACCTCGACCGCTCGCTCTCGGCGCGCCAGAACCTGCTGTTCCATGCCGCCTACCACGGCATCCCGACGGAGGAGCGACGGCAGCGTGCCCAGGCCCTCCTCGAGCAGTTCGGGCTCCTCGACCGGGCCGACGACAAGGTGGATTTCTTCTCCGGTGGCCAGTCGCAGCGCATCATGATCGCACGAGCCCTGATGCACCAGCCCGAGGTGCTGTTCCTCGATGAGCCGACGACCGGGCTGGACCCCCAGGCTCGCCTGTTTGTCTGGGACCGGATTCGCGACCTGCGCGCTCGCGGCGTCACCATCATCCTCACCACCCACGACATGGACGAGGCGACCGAGCTCTGCGAGCGGGTCGGGATCATGGATCACGGGAAGATCCTGGCGCTCGATACCCCGGGCGCGCTCACCGCCACCGTCCCAGGCAAGAACACGCTGGAGGTTGGCATCAAGACCAACCAGGCCGATCGCGAGAAGCTTATCGCGATGCTGGGCAGCCTGGCCGGCGTGGAAAAGTTCGAGCACGTCACCAAGACCGGCGGCGGTGGACCGGCGGGGGTGGGCGGGCCGTGGGGTGCGATGATGGGCGGGCCTCCGACCGGGGCTGGCCCGGCGCCCGTGATGCCCGGTCCCGATACGAGCGGACCGCTGCGTCTCCGCCTCTATCTCAACGTCGAGGCGCCCTCAGTCGTCGCCCCGGTCGCGCGCGTCGTGACTGATGCCGGAGCGGAGCTCCAGGAGCTGGCCATCGGGAAGCCATCGCTTGAGGACGTCTTCATCCACCTGACCGGGCGGGCGCTCCGCTAATGGCGGCGCTCACGCTCGATCGGACGGCGCCGGTGAACTACCTGTCCGTGTTTGCGGCCATCCTGAATCGAGATATCACGGTCACCCTGCGCGAGCTTCCGGCCTTCATGGCGCAGGTGATCCTGCAGCCGCTCTTCATGCTCTTCGTCTTTGGTCGCGTCCTTGCCGACCTTGGCTTCACCCGCGCGGGCTATGCCGAGCAGCTCTTTCCCGGAATCGTCGCCATGACGCTGATGATCACGGCGGTCCAGGCGGTGGCCTTTCCGCTGGTCTTCGAGTTCTCCTTCACCAAGGAGATCGAAGACCGTCTGCTGGCGCCAATTCCCACCTCGCTCGTGGCGATCGAAAAGGTCGTTTTTGCGGCGATCCGGGCATGGATCGCCGGCCTCGTGATGTTTCCGGTTGGGTTTCTCGTACTGGGCCGTGTCCCCTTCGCCCTGGGACGGTTCCCGTTGCTCGCCTTGTTCTTTGTTCTTGGCGCGCTCGCCGGGGGCGCGCTCGGCCTGACGCTCGGGACCCTGACTCCGCCGAGCCGGATCAACATCATGTTCGCGCTCGTCCTGACGCCTCTCATCTTCACCGGCTGCACGCAGTATCCGTGGCCGTCCCTGAGTCACCTGCCATGGTTCCAGGTCGTGACCCTCTTCAACCCGATCACCTATGTCAGCGAGGGCCTGCGTGCCTCGCTGCTGCCCAAGGGGCCGCATATGACCACCTGGGTCGCCCTCGTCTTGCTGACAGGCGCCCTGGTCGCTTTCACCTACGTGGGCGTGCGGGGCTTCCGCCGCCGCGCCATCGACTAACCGGGCCCGGGCTTAACGCCCGGCAAGCACCGTCGCGGCGACCATGCGATTCCGCAACAAGCCGACCTTTTCCACCTCGGTCTCGAGTACGTCGCCCGCTTTCAGGAATTCGGGGGGCGTCCGCGCAAAGCCGACGCCGTCGGGCGTCCCGGTGGCGATCAGGCTTCCTGGCAGGAGGGTCATGCCGACCGACAGCCAGGCGACCAGCTGCGCGACCGAGTTGATCATGTCGCGGGTGTTGCCATCCTGCTTGGTTTCGCCATTGACCCGCAGGGAGACGCGCAGATTCTGCACATCCGGAATCTCGTCGGCTGTCACCACCCACGGCCCAACGGGCGATGAGGCGTCCAGGCTCTTGCCCTTGAAGAACTGGCCACCCCAGCCGTTCTGGATATCGCGAGCGCTAATGTCGTTGACCACGGTGTAGCCGAAGACGTGACTCATCGCATCGCCCAACTTGATGTTGGCGCCCCGCGTGCCGATGACGACGCCCAGCTCGACCTCCCAGTCGATCTTGTCGCTGATCGCGGGGTCGATCGCGATGTCGTCATAGGGCCCGGTGATCGAGGTCTGCGCCTTCGTGAAGACCGTGGGCGGCTTGATCTGTTCGCCCCAGGCACGGGCGCTCTCGGCGGCATGCTTCTCATAGTTGCGGCCGATGGCCAGCATGTTGCCCCTCGGCGGGTCCAGCGGCGACAGGACCTTCAGGTCCTTGAGCTTGCGGGCCTCACTCGAGCCCTTCGCGGCCACGAGGTCGCGCAGACGCTTGAGCCCCTCGTCACCGCTCTCGATCAGCCCGAGGATGTCGGCGGGTACGACGGACGACCCATTCCCTTTGGCGAGCCGGCTCACATCGATGACCTCATCCGTGCTGCCGTCACGCAGCACTCCCAGATGGCGTTCGTTGCCCTCGCGGAACATCAGCAGCTTCATGACGTCGTTACCTCCTCCGAGCCTCCGGGCGCGCCATGGCCCGTTGCGGCTCCCAAAAACAGTCCCTCGAAATCCTGGCGCCCGAGGAGTTCGCCCGGGCGACCTTCCAGCCTGGTGGAACCGGAGACGAGGACCATCGTCCAGGCCGCCACCTCCATCGCTGCGCGGGCCCGCTGCTCGACTAACAACACCGCCTTCCCGAGATTGGCCAATCGCCGCACCTGATCGCGTAGGAGCGCGTCCGCCAGCTTCGGCGAAAGGTTGGCGGTCGGCTCGTCAAGGATCAGGACCTTCGGGTCAAGCATCAGGACCCGCGCGATGGCGAGCATCTTGCGCTCGCCGCCGCTCAACTTATCCGCGCGGCGCTTCAGCATGGGCGGGAGCTGCGGGAAGACCGCCATCACCTCGTCGGCACGCGACCTGATCTGCTCGCGTTTCAGCAGGTAGCCGCCCATCTCAAGGTTTTCGTAGACGGTCAGCGGCTCGAAGATGTCGTTGACCTGCGGCACGTAGCCGACCCCGCGTCGGGCAAGCTCCTCCGGCGGGTGGTTCGTGACGTCGTCCGCGCCCAGCAGGATCCGCCCGTCGGTGACACGAAGGATGCCAACGAGGCTCTTGAGCAGGGTGCTCTTTCCCGCACCGTTCGGTCCGATGATGGCGACGACCTCGCCTGGCCCAACGTCGATCGAGACGTCACGGACCACGGGGACGCCGCCGTACCCCGAGGTGATCCGCTCGGCGCGAAGCGTCGGCGCCGGCCGCGCCGTCACCGCTTGGACCTCAGCCGACAAGGTACGCGTCGACAACGTCTCGCTGCTGCCTCAGCTCGCTCATCGAGCCACGTCCGATCACGCGACCCTGCGCCATCACGACTACGGGGTCACAGAGGCGGTCCACCATGTGCAATTCGTGCTCGACCATGCAAATCGTCAGGCCCTCGTCGCGCAGGGCCTCGAGGTACAACGCGATCTCGCCGACGATCGACGGATGGACGCCTGACATCGGCTCGTCGAGCAGGAGCAGGCGCGGATGGAGCATCAGGGCGCGCATGATCTCGATCAGGCGCTTTTGCCCACCGCTCATGTCCCCGGCGTAATCCGATTCCTTGGGGGTCATGCCGAACCGCTTGAGCAGACCGCGGGCCTCGCCGACCAGGCGTTCCTCGTCACCGCCCCAGTAGCGCTTGCCGAGCAGGGCGCCGTACAGCGTTTCACCGCGGTGATGCGGTGCGGCGACCAGCAGGTTCTCGAGCACGGTCAGTCGCGCGAACTCGGACGGGAGCTGGAAGGTGCGGACGAGGCCGAGGCGGGCTCGCTTGTAGGCGGGGAGGTTGGTGATGTCCTGGCCGTCGAAGACGATGGTGCCGGAACTTGCGGGCAGCGTGCCCGCCAGCACCGCCATGAAGGTCGATTTGCCGGCGCCGTTGGGACCGATCAGACCGGTGATACGCCCGGGCAGGACGTCCATCGACACGCCGTCGACGGCATGCATCCCCTCGAAGTGCCTGTGCACGTCACGGGCGACGAGCATCGGCGCCTGGCCGTTCCCGGCTTCGCCTCGCGTCCGGTCCGGGGCAATCACTTCGGTGCCGGGCACGTCAGGTCCCACGCGTGCTCTGGACCCAGTGCGTCTCCTCGGCGGGACCGCCGGCGAACGTGTGGCGCGGCTCGGGCAGCACACCGCGAGGCCGGAACCACAGGAAGCCGATGATCAGGAGCCCGATCACGACCCACTCGAGCGCCGGGACGAAGCCGACTGGCAGCTCGAAGGTCCCGAACCGGCTGGGAATGAACCGGGTCGCCTCCTCGAACCCGACCGGGACCAGCAGCGCGCCGACGATCGCCCCCAGATTGTTGCCGCGTCCACCAACGATGACGGCGGCGAACAGGATGAGCGTCTCCGGGTAGAGCCACACCGACGGAGCCCAGGTCCCGATGAAGCCGACCAGGATGCCGCCGCTGAGCCCAGCGATGACACCCCCGGCGACGAAGATCGTCATCTTCAGGGCGACCGGATTCTTACCCAGCGCCGTCGCCGCCAGCTCGTGCTCGCGCATGGCGCGGAGCGTCCGCCCGTAGGGGGAGTTGACGATCCGATTGCAGAGGAAGAGGACGAGGAGGAGGCAGATCAGGGTGATCCCGACGTAGAGGTAGGCGTACTCGGTCGTGTAGGGATTGAGACGCTCGGAAAGGGGCGCCGGGATCAGCGAGAGGCCGGCCGCGCCGTTCAGAAATGGCCGGACGTTGGTAATGATGGTGGTGGCGATGACCGAGAGGACCAGCATCGCGATCGCCTGGTAGTCGCTGCGCAAACGGCGTAAGAGAACCAGGCCGACCGGAAGCGCGAGCACACCACCGACCAGGGCGGCGCCGATCCACGGCAGCGGAAACGGCAGCTGAAGGCCTAGAACGTAAATCTGCTCGCCGCCGATCTGGGAGGAAGGCGGCATCGAGAGGACGGCGGCGGCATAGGCGCCGGCCGCCTGGAAGATGATGAAGCTGAAGTTGACGATCCCGGAGAGGCCGAACTGGAGGTTGAGCGCGAGGCAGGCGATGATGTCGACGCCCGCGTAGATCAGCAGCGTGGTGACGTAGTACCTCATCCCGCGGCCGCCATGGCGCCTCGCCTGGCGAGGAGGCCTCCCGGACGGAAAATCATGACCAGCACGAGGACGACAAAGGCGATCACCTCTTTGAACTGCGGCGAGATGGCCGCGGCACTCAGCTCCGTCATCTCGCCGATGATGATGGCCCCGATCATCGCCCCGTAGGGCTGGCCGGCGCCGCCCAGCACGACCGCGGCGATGATCGTGATCAGGTAGGTGGCGCCACTGGCCACGGCAAAGGACTGCGAGTTCATCGCGGCGACGGTCCCCGCGATTCCGCAGAGCGCGCCGGTGATCAGCCAGACCAGGTCGACGACCCGCTGCGTTGGGATACCGCAGTTCCGGGCCAGCGACGGGTTCGCCGCCGTCGCCCGCATCGCTTTGCCGAGCCGCGTGAAGGTCAGGAGCGCGTGGATCGCAAACATCAGGAGCACCGCCAGTCCGATGATCAGCACCTGGGAGGTCGTCAGCACAAAGGAGCCCGCCCGGAGCGTCGCACCGGGGTTCTGGCTATAGGAGACGCTGAAGTATCCGACGACGGCGAGCATGACATTGGAGATCATCAGCGCCGCGGCCAGCGAGATGATCACCATCGTGATCAGCGAGGCGCCCCGGCGCAGAAACGGGGCGTAGAGCAGCCGGTTGAGGAGGAAGGAGAACAGGGCGCCGAAGAGCGCCCCCGCGATCATGCTGATCCAGATGCTGACGCCCATCCGGTTCACCGCGTAGGTGGCATAGGCGGACACGATCATGATCTGGCCGAACGCCAGGTTGATCATGTTCGTGATCCCGAACTGCATGGTGAACCCAACTGCCGCGATGGCGATCACCGACAGGGTCACCAGGCCGAAGCCGAACGCGGCGACGAAGAGATCCACGGCTACCTCGCTCTGCTAGTCAGCGCGCTCGATCAACCACCACCCGCCGCGATGATCTTCGCGGTCTGTGCCTCGGAGAGGGTCGCGACCGTAACCTCGCCGCCCGTGTTGTCGAACTTGACCAGGATGTAGCCCTGCTGCGAGTTGTTGTACTGGTTGAAGTTGGTCGGGCCGCCCGCGCCCACGAAGCGGACCGACTTGCCCGCCTTGATGGCGTCGACACCTTCTTTGTAGGTGTGCACCACGGTCGCCCCGCTGACGCCGTTGCCGATCTCCTTGATCTTGGCGTTGTAGACGGTCGGGTCGGCACTGTTGGCCGCCGTCATCGCCAGCGCAGTCATGATGATCCCGTCATAGAGGTGGAGGGTCGAACCCCGCTGCTTGTACTTGGGCGCATCGGCGAACTTGGAGGCCGACGCATTCAGTTGGGTGAGGAACTCCTCGTAGCCCGGACCGCTGAAGGTGGTACCGATGTCAACGCCCTGGTAGTTGTCAACCAGATCCTGCAGCCCGATGGCGCCTTTGACCGCGGCAAACCACTGCGGATCGACGGTCGCGGCGGTGCCGATGAAGGGAATGACCTTGCCGCCGTTGAGCTGCTTGACTTCGGCAAGATAGGTGGCGTCGCTCGGCGGCTGGCCAAGCGCTTCAGTCAGGATCACCTGTGGCTGCTTCGCCAGCAATTGCGTCACTTCTGTCCGGTAGGAGGGCTGGCCGAGGGCGATCGCCTGGCTGATGACGACGGTTCCCCCGAGCTTCTGGATTGCCGTCGTGGCCGGCTTCACGAACGCCTGCGACCCGATGTCGTTGCCGAAGACGAGGGCGATCTTGGTCCAGTGATTCTGGTACATGGCGTTGCCCACCATCGCGTAGGCGTCGAACTGGTCAGGTGGCACGAGCCGGTGGAAATAGGGCAGCGTGGTCTTGTTGAACTCGGATTGCCCGGTCATGCAGAACATCGGGATGTGCGCGCCGTTGATGATCGGTGCCACGCTGGAGGCTTCGTCCGAAGTGCAGCCGACCGTCGCCATCAGGTTGGAATGGCTGGCCACCATCTGGCGCGCGGCCGGAACCGCATCGGCCGGCTCGCCACGGGTATCGAACTGCTGGCAGCTGACCTGACGCCCGCCCACGCCGCCGTTGTTGTTGATGGTCAAGGCAGCCGGGAGGCACGCAGCATAGTAGGCCGGGCCGAGGCCGGCGTCGGCGCCGGTGAACGGCGCGATCACGCCGACGAGCAGCGAGCCGCTCCCCAGGCCGCCGCCGTTGCTACTCGAGGGGCTATTACCGCAGGCCGCGAGCACGAGGACCAGGGCCACCGAGGGCACCGCGAGCAATCGACGCGAACGCAAAAGGGCGCCTGGATGCATCACTCTTCCTCTCCCTTCAGGGATTGCATGCCGGATTGTCGACAATCTTACGCCGATAATGTTCTTGGGATGCGAATGGTCAAGACTGAGGTGGCGACCAAGGCAACGCCGCTTACCGAGGCGCCGGCCGACGTCTACCGTCAATTGCGCGAGGCGATCGTCAGCGGCGAGTTCCAGCCGAACGAGCGCCTCGTCGAGGTCGACCTCGCCCGCCGCCTGAATACGGGCCGGACCTCGATTCGGGCGGCTCTGGTCCGGCTCGACCAGGAGGGCCTGGTCGCTCGCGAACCCAACCGGGGCGCCCGCGTGCGGCTGGTTTCCGATCGGGAGGCGATTGAGATCGAGCAGGTTCGGATTGCGCTGGAGATCTTGATCGTCCGCTACGCCGCCGAGAAAGTGTCTCCGGCGGACCTCGAAGACCTGCGGGTCGACCTCCTGGAGATGCGCAAGCGGCTCGACCAGGGTGACCCGCTCGGCTACTCGGAACTGAATGCCCGCTTCCACCAACGGATCTGGGCGATCGCGGAGCACGAGACGGCCACCAAGCTGCTGGCGACCCTCAAGTCGCAGAGCCTTCGCTTTCAGTTTCGGACGATCCTGCGTCCGGGACGCACGGAGCGATCGCTGGAGGAGCATCGCGCCATCGTCGAGGCGCTCAGTGCTCGAGACCCGGAGGCGAGCGAGCGGGCCATGACGCAGCATCTCAGCCACGTGGTCGAGACCCTGAAATGGGCAATCGAAACCAACCGCCGTCAGGCCGGCTGGCGGCCGCGCTGAGTTTCGAGCAGCTTGACGCAGGCGTAGAGGGTCCGCAGGTGTGGAACCTCGATCGCGAGCCGGTCGGCCAGCTCCACGACTGAGCCCACGAGCGCATCGATCTCCAGGGGCCTGCCCGCCTCGAGATCCTGAAGCATCGAGGTCTTGTGCGCGCCTACCCTGGCGGCGCCACGAATCCGGCGGTCGATGCTGACCGCCATCTCGACGTCCAGGCGTTGCGCCACCGCCTCGACCTCCCCCATCGCCGCGCGAACCACTCTGGCGGTAAGCGGCGATTCCGCGAGATCGACCAGCGTTGCCCGGGTCAGCGCGCTCATCGGGTTGAAGACGGCGTTGCCCAGGAGCTTGACCCAGAGCTCGTCGCGGATCTTCGCCTGGACGGGGGCCTTCAGGCCGGCACGGGTAAGCGTCGCGCTGACGGCAACGCAGCGCTCGCTCTGGCTGCCGTCGAGCTCGCCGAGCGAAAAGCGATCACCCTCGACATGCCGGATGGCGCCGGGAGCGATTAGATCGGTCGCCGGGTACACGACGCAGGCGATCACGCGGTTCGGGTCGATGGTGGTCGCGATGATGGCGCCGGGATCGACGCTTTCCAGGTGGAGACCCTCGAACTCGCCGCCATGGCGCTGGAAGTACCACCAGGGAATCCCGTTTTGCGCACTGACCACAGCGGTGCGCTCGCCCAGGGCCGATGCCAGGCGGGAGACAACCGGCGGCAGACTGTGCGCCTTGAGCGTGATGAAGACGGCATCCGCCTGCCTGATCACGCCAAAGTCATCGGTACAGGCGGGATGCACCGTGTACTCCTCACTCGGTTCGATGACGCGTAGGCCGTCGCGCCGCATCGCCTCGAGGTGCGGACCGCGGGCGATGAGGGTTACGTCTTCGCCCGCGCGCGTCAAACGGGCACCGAGAAATCCGCCGATCGCCCCGGCACCGAGGATGGCGAGCTTCATTTCCTCAAGACCTGCTCGGCGACGAAGCGGCGTTGCACTTTGCCCGTTGGGGTTCGCGGGATCGCATGGACGATGTAGATATGTCGCGGCACCTTGTAGTCCGCCAGCGTCTGGCGGCAATGTGCCTGCAGATCCTTTTCGGTCACCGGCCCGTCGACGACCACGGCCGCGGCCACTTCCTCACCCCAGGTCGGGTGGGGCACGCCAAAAGCGACCGCCTCTTTCACGCGCGGATGCTGTTCGAGCACCTCATCGATCTCCCTCGGCGCGATCTTTTCGCCGCCGCGGTTGATCAACTCCTTGATCCGGCCGAGCAGTCGCAAATAGCCATCCGCATCTAACGTCCCCTGGTCGCCGGTCAGAAACCACCTGTTCGCAAACGATGCGGCGTTGGCCTCAGGGTTGTTTTCGTACCCATCGATCACGTTTGGCCCGCGGATGCCGACCTGGCCGATCGCGCCAGGGAGCAACGACCGGCCGTGGTCGTCCACGACGGCGATCTGGACGCCGGTGCCGATGCCGACCGAGCCCGGATAGCGTTGGCCAGGCGGCAATGGATTCGACGACATCTGGTGGCTCGCTTCGGTCATGCCATAGGCTTCCAGGACCGGCACGCCAAAGCGGCGTTCCATCGATGCCATCGTGGCCGGCGCCAGCGCGGCGCTGCACGACCGGACGAATCGAAGGCGCTCGGTACCCGGCGGACGGTCGTCCTGGCTCCTCATCAGGATCAGCTGGTGCGGCGTCGGAGAGGCGCTGAACCAGGTCGGCCGCACCTCGCGGGCAATCGGCCAGAAACCGAGTGGCGCGAATTTCTCAGGAACGACGACGGTGCCGCCCGAGGCGAACGTCGCCAGCGCAGAGGCCACCAGGCCGTGGACGTGGAAGAGCGGCATGATGCAGAGCGACACATCGCGGCTGGTGAGCTGATAGTGGGCCACGATGTTCGCGACCGATGCCGCGAGGTTCCGATGCCGAAGGGGAACCCGCTTGGGCCGGCTCGTGGTCCCGCTCGTGTGGAGAACAAGCGCCACATCATCATCCGCCGGGTCGGCGCTCGCATGCACCGTGGCGCTAGCGCCATTGGTCATCTGCAACCGGCCGTCGCCGGCAATCCGGGCCTCGAGGAGACGCATCGTGGGGTGCACGGCGTTGCGCGCGGCGGCAGCATCGCCAGGCGGCAGCAGAAGAAATTCCGCGCCGGTGTCTTCGAAGTAGAAGCGGAATTCGGTTTCGGTGTAGGCCGGGTTCAGGGGGCAGGCTGTCGCAACCGCCGCGGCGCCGAGAAACAGGACGATCGCTTCGGGCGAGTTGGGGTAGGCCATCGCCACGCGGGCCCCGGGCGCGACCCCGAGGCTGGCGAGGCGTTCGGCGGTCTCCGCCACTAATTCTCCGACCCGTCGATAGGTGAGGCTCACGCCACCGGGCACGCGCAGGGCAACGTCGTCGTCCGCGCCGCGAAGTAACGAGGTGACATTCGCCATCGGTCGCGCTGATCAGTGTGGCACGTCCCAGTCCGACCTTGTGGTCGCGCTGGATAAGATTCGGCGGATGGAGGTCCGTGGCGACTTTGCCTACTTTGGCGTGGCGACCACGTACATGGCCGCGGGATACAAGGGACTGATCGACCTGGACTTGAACCAGCTCATTCCCGGGACGCGGGTCGCCGGTCCCGCCCGAACCGTCCGGTGCGCCCAGGATGACAACCTGATGGTGCATGCCGCGATGGAGCGGCTCCAGCCTGGCGATGTCCTCGTCATCACGATGCCGACGCCGGCGCCCGTCGCACTCCTGGGGGAATTGCTGGCGACCCAGGCGGCGCGGCATGGAGCCGCGGCAATCCTCGTCGACGCGGCGGTCCGCGATACCGACGATCTCCGCGCCCTCGGTCTGCCGATCTGGGCACGATGGATCCGAGTCACGCAGGCGGCCAAGGAGACCGCCGGCGAGCTCGATGTTCCGATCGTGCTCGGTGGGACGACCGTGAGGCCGGCCGATATCGTGGTCCTCGACGGCGACGGTGCCGTCGTGGTTCCGGCGGGTCAGGCCGAGGGGGTTCTCAATGCCGCGGCAGCGCTCCGCGATGTCGAGCGCCAGCGTCGGGAGCGGTACCGGAACGGTGAGCTGTCGCTCGATGTCATGAAGCTCCGGCAGAAACTCGAGGGCTCTAGGGCAGCAGGCGGAACCAGCGAAGGCTGAAGAGCCCACCCACGATGAGGATGAGGGTCCCCAGCGCCAGGACCGGGATCGTCAGGTCGACTTTCGTGGTCGTGAAGCCGATCCGCGTCCCCAGGTCGCTGTAGATCCTGTTCAGCTGGCTCTCGTCGGCGGCAAAGAAGTAGTGGCCGCCTGTCGCGGTGGCAATCGCCTGGAGCGCCTGCTCATCGACACCGTCGACCAGCCGGCCGCCGAGCAGCGTCGTCTGGTTGCGCTGCCCGATCCCCACCGTGTCGATCGGAACGCCCGCCTGCTTGGCCTGCCCGGCCGCCTGGGCGGGGTCCATCCCCGTGTTCGAGGTCCCGTCGGTTAGCAGCACGACCACGGCATGGCTTTGCGTCTTGACCTTGGCGTCGAGGACGTTCGCCAATTGCGCGACCGACACCTGGATGGCATCGCCGATGGCCGTTCCGCCGCCGGGCGTCAGCTGGTCAAGCGCGTCCTTGACCGAGCCGTGGTCCGTGGTCAGCGGCGACACCACCGAGACGGATGAGTTGAAGATCACCAGGCCCACCTGCGCCTGGCCCGGCAGCTTATCGATCAGCGTCTGGCCGGCGTGAACGGCGGCCTGCATGCGGGTCGGCTGGACATCGCCCGCCGCCATCGACCCGGACACATCCACGACCAGGATCACGCTAGTCTGATCCTTGGGTACGCGCAGGGTCGCCTGCGGCCGGGCCAGCGCGAGCAGCAGGCCGAAGATGCCGAACAGAAAGAGCGCGGCCGGCAGGTGACGGCGGAAACCGGGCCCTTTGCCCATGACCTGGTTGAGCAGGGCGAGGTTGGTGAACCGAACGGCATAGGCGCGGCGCCGGCCTTGCTGGCTGAGGTAGAAGCCGACCAGCAGCGGCACCGCCAGCAAGCCGAGCAGCAGAAGCGGCGATTGGAAGCTCATCCCGTCGCTGGCGCCATCCGGCGGCCGCGCTGTGCCTCCCGCTGTTTCAAGAACCGGACGAGTTGCGGGACGGCCTCGTCGCCGGTGCTGAACTCGGCGACGGCCGTGCGCGCCTTGACCAGGTCGTTGTTGATCCGTCGCCGCTCGGTTTCAGCCGCCGCCTGGAAGCGCTGGCGCAAGCGGGCATTCCCGGTATCGACCAGCACCTGCTTCCCATTCTCGGGATCCTCGAAGGTGACGATGCCGATGTCGGGGATGGCTGCCTCGCGTGGATCGGTGATCCAGATCGAGACCACCTCGTGGCGCATACCAAGCGAGCTCAACGGTTTCTGCCAACCATCCGGCGTCATGAAGTCGCTGATCAGGATCAACAGCGATGCGCGACGGATCAGGCGACCGGCATCCATCAGGGCCTGGCCGAGGTCGGTCTCGCCCTCGACGGTGGCGGCCCCGGCCCGCTCGATCCGCGTGATGAGTTGCATCATCGCCGTCCGGCCTGCGGCCGGGCGCGTGACGCTGTGCACGCGCTGACCAAAGAGCAGCGCCCCGACCCGGTTGCCCCGCCCGCTCAAGAGCTGGCTGGTGAGCACCGCCACCTGGACGGCGAGCTGCCGCTTGAGGACGCGGGCCGTTCCCCAATCGAGCGACCGGGTGACATCGACGAGCAACCAGGCATCCAGGCCGCGGTCGGGGAACGATTCACGAACATAGGGGCGATCCGAGCGGGCCGTGATGGTCCACTCGATCATTCGGGGGTCGTCGCCGGCCTGGTACTCGCGGACGTCGCTGTATTCGAGGCCGGCGCCGCGAAGGCGCGAGCGCTCATCACCGCCGGGGTGCAGGCCCAGGCGCTGGAGCACGGGCCAGCGGGACCGTCGGAGCAATTCTCCGACCGAGAGCCCGACCTGGGGATCAGGAAGCAAATCGGTCTCCGAGGTCGATGCGTGGAGCCGGGAAGGAATCCAGTAAGCGCTTGACGATCGACTCCGCCGTGACGCCGGCGGCGATCCCCTCGTAGGTGAGCACGATGCGGTGGCGTAGCACCTCGGGCGCGATCTCACTGACGTCGTGCGGGAGCACGTACTGCCGGCCTCGCATGAAGGCCAGCGCCCTGGCGGCGCTGACCATGTTGATCGAGGCGCGCGGGCTTGCCCCAAAGGCGATGTTCGGAGCCATGTCCTCGAGCCCCTTGACCTTGCCCGGCCGGCTGGCAAAGGCCAGGGTGGCGGCGTACTTGCGGACCGCCGGGTCGACGTAGACCTCGGTCACCTTCTGCTGCATCGCGCGCAGCTGTTCGACGGTCACCACCTGCCGGAGCTCGATCGCCGGCCCGGTGATGCGCTCGACGATGACGACCTCCTCGGAGAAGGAGGGGTAGTCGACCACGACCTTCAGCATGAAGCGGTCGAGCTGGGCCTCGGGCAATGGGTAGGTCCCATCGGTCTCGATCGGGTTCTCCGTCGCCAGGACCACGAATGGGTCCGGCAGGGCGTGGCTGTCTTTGCCGATCGTGACCTGCCGCTCCTGCATCGCTTCCAGCAGAGCCGACTGCACCTTGGCGGGGGCGCGGTTGATCTCGTCCGCGAGCAGCAGGTTGCAGAAAACGGGGCCGAGCTCGGTCGTGAACGCGCCCTTGGAGGGATTGTAGATGCGGGTCCCGATCAGGTCGGCGGGCACGAGATCGGGTGTGAACTGGATCCGACCGGGGGTTCCCCCGATCACCTGGGCAAAAGCTTTCACCGTGACCGTCTTGGCCAGCCCGGGGACGCCTTCGAGCAGGACATGCCCGCCCGAGAGGAGCGCGATCAGCAGCCGCTCGAGGAGGCGGTCCTGCCCCACGATCAGGCGCTTGACTTCGAAGAGGATCTGTTCAATCGGCGCCGGCACCCGCGCCGCGTACTCCTGGGGCGTCCGGCCGGCCGTAAACGGCGACTCCGGGGCGGGTTGGGGCGGACGATCGAGCATGAAATCCTCCTCTGGAATCTGGCGGTGCTTACGATTAGACATCGCCCGGATTAGCTTCGTATGAGCGTTTGATAAGGAGCGCCTAAGAGTGTCGGAATGGATCTATTTTCTTCATCCGCCCCGAACCAACTTCGCCGAGACCATGACCGATGAGGAAAAGGGCGTCTGGCAGCAGCACTTCGCACGGTTCCAACGCCTGCTGGCCGATGGCGTCATCGTTCTCGTCGGCCCGACCCTGGGCGAGGTAAACATTGGCATCGCCATCTTCGAGGCGCCTGATGAGGTCAGCGCCAGGAAGGTCATGACCGAGGACCCGGTCGTCGCCGGCGGCTACGCCCGGGGGGAACTGCGGCCGTTTCGCGTCTCCTTGCTTCGCGGTCGGGACACGAGGTCGTGAGCGCCGCGGCCTTCCCGACCGATGGCATGGCGATCACCCACATCCTGGTGGTCAACGAATTACGACGGTCCGTCCGCTGGTACCGCGATGTCCTGGGCGCAACCCTGACCGGCGAGTATGGCGGAACATCGGCCGTTTTCAATTTCTCCGGTGGGTGGCTGCTGCTTGTCACCGGCGGCGGCGAGACACAGGACAAGCCCGGCACCGTCTTCGAGCCCCTGCCCGATCCGTCGCGCGTCAGTCATAGCATTACCATCCGCGTCGCCGATTGCCAGGCCGTGTACGAGGTCCTGGTCGCCCGCGGCGCCAGGTTTTTGACCCCTCCCCACGAGTGGCCGGGCGAGGTCCGCTGCTTCTTTCGGGATCCGGACGGCCACCTCTTCGAGATCAGCGAAAGGAAGTAGGATGATCTGCGATGAGCAGCCTTAGCCTCGAGCAGGCGAGCGCGGCGACGCTCGCGGCGCAGCGGCGAGCCGGCGACCTGGGCATCCGCGTCTCGGTGGCCGTTGTCGACGCCGGTGGACACCTGATGCATTTGAGCCGGATGGATGGGGCGGCGCCCCTGACTCCAGAGATCGCCGAGGCCAAGGCAACCGGCGCCGCTGCCCTTGGTCGGCCTGGCGACGCCCTCGCCGAGATGTATGAGAAGCGACCGGGCTTCTTTGACGCCGTCTCTGAGCTGAGCCGCCGACCGCTTATCCCCGGTCTTGGCTCGGTGCTGGTCAAGCGCGACGACCGGACCGTCGGCGCGATCGGGGTCAGCGGCGGACGGCCGGAACAGGATCTCGACTGCGCCGAGGCCGGCCTCAAGGCGATCGGCGGCCTCTAGCCGGCCCACGTGCGCGCCGGCGTCCGTTTATGGTGGACGGATGGCTGAGCGCAAGGACGAAGTGATCCAGGTCGCCGGGCGCGAGGTCATCATCACCAACCCGGACAAGGTCTTCTTCTCCAGGACCGGTCACACCAAGCTCGATCTGGTCCGCTATTACCAGGCGGTCGCCGAGGGCGCGGTTCGAGGCGTGGCCAACCGGCCGATGGCCCTGAAGCGCTTCGTCAATGGGGCCGAGGGCGACTTCTTCTTCCAGAAGCGCGCCCCGACGTCGCGTCCGGAATGGATCCAAACGGTGGAGCTCTCCTTCCCGTCCGGGCGCGTCGCGGAGGAAGTCGTCGTGAACGACGCCTCCCAATTGCTCTGGGTCATCAACCTTGGCTGCATCGATCTGAATCCACATCCGGTCCGTGCCACCGATCTCGACCATCCGGATGAACTCCGCGTCGACCTTGACCCAATGCCCGGCATCCCCTGGTCGCAGATGCGCGACGTGGCGATGGTCACCCGCGAGGTTTTGGGCGACTACGACATGACCGGCTGGCCGAAGACCTCGGGGTCGCGCGGCATCCACATCTATTGCCGCATCCAACCGCGATGGACCTTTCCCCAGGTCCGGCGAGCCGCCCTGGCGGTCGCGCGTGAGGTCGAGCGCCGCGCGCCGGGGATCGCGACCAGCAAGTGGTGGAAGGAGGAACGGCAGGGCGTCTTTCTCGACTACAACCAGAACGCCAAGGACCGAACGATCGCCTCGGCGTACTCGGTGCGGCCGACCGCCGACGCCCGCGTCTCGGCGCCCCTGACGTGGGACGAGGTCCCGACCTGCGAGCTGGAGGCCTTCACGATCACGACCGTTCCGGAGCGATTCGCTCGGATCGGGGATCCATCCAAGGGCATCGACGAAGCGGCTGGGTCCCTCGAGATGCTCCTCCAGTTGTCAGCCGACCAGGAGGCCGCCGGCCAGGGGGACGCCCCGTGGCCGCCGCATTTCGCCAAACAGGAAGGTGAGCCACCTCGCGTGCAGCCGTCCAAGCGACGCATGGCCGATCCGGCATCCAGCCCGAAGGGCGTCGTGCCGGTCCCGGCGCCCGGGAAAACGGTCGGACCCACCGGCAGGCGGCGAACGACGGCGCCCCTGATCGAGATCGCCCGGGCGGCGACCAAGGATCAGGCCAGGGCGGGCCTCGATCGCTGGCGCGCGCGACACCCGACAGTCGCCTCCAGGCTGGAGCCGGCCGACGTGATGGTCGATTCGATGCGGGGCCGCAACACCACCTGGACCCGCATCCGGGTCAACCTGCGCAACGTGCCCGAAGCGGACCGGCCGGCGCAGGAAGCGCTGGAGGTCGACTACGATCCCTGGGCCGGGTACACCGGTCCCGATCGCTCCGGTCAGTTCGACCGCCCGAAGCGAATCCGAAACGAAAAAGCCTCGACCTAGCCGGTAGACCTCTGCACGAACATCCAGCGATGGCCCTCCAGATCTTCGACGCGGTAGCGAACCCCGTTCTCCGTCGACTCCGGCTCCGACAGGATCTTCGCTCCCGCCGCCTTCGCCTTGCTCGCATGTAGCTTGACGTCGTCGACGTACACCAGGACTCCATCGATGACGTACGGCACCTGCGACCAGGCACGCGCCCGCGCGCACTCGTCGCGGTGGTGAGCCGGCCCGCGGTACTCCGGTGTCGGGGTCGCCAACATGATCAGGCCGCTGCCGGCAACCATCTCTCCGTGGGTCAGCCGCCCGCTTTTATCGGTCATTCGAGTCCGCTCCTGGAATCCAAAGGCTTTCGCGAGCCAGTCGAGCGCAGCCGGTCCATCCTCGTACGCGATCATCGGAACCACATCTGGATCTGCCATCAGCCACCTCCCACGCTGCTAATATTGGCAGCAGCTAGAGGGGAGTAGCCTCCCGAGCGGGAACCCCGTCAACACGACGCCGAGCGTCCGGGGCCGCGGCGAGTCGGCACTCGCGGCAAGACCTCTATGCGGAATTCCGCATGGAGGTGATCGTTTTGAAAACCCGACTCAACCGTTGGCTCGCGCCGCTCCCCCGTCCCATCCGCCGGATTCTCATTGGGACCTTCGGCACAACGCTACTGGTGGCCGGTGTCTTGATGCTGGTCCTTCCCGGGCCGGGCATCGTCGTCATCCTGCTCGCGCTCGCGCTGCTGGCGACAGAGTTCGCTTGGGCCGAGGTCCTACTGATCAAGGCAAAAAACCGCGCTAATCGCATCAAAAACAAGTTCACAGGCCCGAATGGAGGACAAGCATGAATAGCACCCTGGCCCGCCAGATTCTCATCCCGATCCTGCTCATCGCCTTTACCGACATCAGTCTGCAGCTCGACAATGCGATCGCCATCTCGAGCGTCGCGTCGCAGGTGCCGGGCCAGTACCGGCTCCCGGTCCTGGCCGGGGGCGTGCTGCTGGCCGCGCTCAGCCTGCTGGCCTTCACGCTCGTCGGCTCCGTGCTCGTGACGCGGTTCACGTGGCTGAAGCCGGTTGCCGGCCTGGTCCTGGTCGTGATCGGCGCGAAGCTTGCCTTCGACTACTTCAGGGGCTAAGACCTGGGGCCGCGCTGCCAGGATTGGGCACCTGTCCGACCATCATGAGGCCGTTGCCCGCTGTCCAGAGCCAGACACCACCGTCTGCGTCGCCGAACCAACGCCGCGTCCGTCGGGAAGGCTGGACGAGGGGAAAAATCGGATCGCCTGCGCATCGGCGACGATTTCCGCCTCGACCCGCCGGGTTGTCAGGAGGACCGTCCGCTCACAACCAGCCGCGAGAGCGTCCAGTGCCCCGGGCTCTTGTCGTCTGGCGCCGGACTGGGCAAGACATCGCGGGTTGTCCATCTCGGCCGGGTGAGCTGATGGCGGAGCGGGCGAGATTCGAACTCGCGAACCAGCTTGCGCCGGTTACGGCATTTCCAGTGCCGACTGTATCAACAGCCTCATTTTGAGCACTGGCCGCTGCTTAGTCTCAATTCGACTTGAACCCGACTTCGCCTGATCTTCGACTGGTCTTCAACGGAACCTTGTTTTGGGAAATGCCGTAGCCTCCCGCCAGGAAATGCCGCGACCTGGCTATGGGCCGCTCTCCGCGTACTGCAACCTCGATCGGCCTCATCGAAGCTTAGACCTGCAGCCGCCAACACCGCGGCCGGGTGCCTCCTGGGGAGCGATCGACTCCGGGCTAGTTCTTGGAGGCCTCCTCATGTGGACGCGAGAGCCGCGTGAACTCATACCCGCCCACAGCCTCGCGTACCCTTGATCCCGGATGGGCGAGGTCGCGGTAGAAATCCATGGGCTGGTGAAGCGATACGGTCCTGTCATGGCCGTGGACAGACTGACCCTCGCCGTTTTGAGGCACTCCGTAACAGCCATCCTGGGCCCGAACGGTGCCGGCAAGACCACCGCCATGGAGTGTTGCGAAGGCTACCGGCGGCCTGACGCGGGCAGCATCCGGGTACTCGGCCTGGACCCGTCGCGGGATGCCGCGACGCTCCACTCTCGCATCGGAGTGATGCTACAGGCGGGTGGCACCTACCCAAGCGTCCGTGCGGGAGAAATCCTCAGGCACATGGCCCGGCTCTATGCGACTCCCCTGGACCCCACGATGCTCGTGGAACGGCTGGGCCTCCGGGCCGCACTGAGAACGCCCTTCCGCCGCCTTTCGGGAGGCCAGCAGCAGCGCCTCTCACTGGCGATGGCGGTGGTCGGAAGGCCCGAGCTCGTATTCCTTGACGAGCCGACTTCGGGCCTGGACCCGCAAGCCCGACGGGCGACTTGGGAGCTGGTCCGGGAACTCAAGGACGACGGCGTGACGGTCGTTCTCACTACTCACCTGATGGATGAGGCAGAGCAGCTCGCCGATCAGGTGATCATCATCGACCACGGCCGCGTGGTCGCCGCAGGCTCCCCGCATGAGCTCACGGCCAGCAAGGCGGTAGGGTCGCTCAGGTTTGAGGGCCCTCCGGGCCTCGATCTGGAGTCGATGCTGACCCAGCTGCCGCCGGCATCTGAGGCTCGCGAGGTCTCTGCGGGCACGTACGTGGTGCACGGCGATGGCGGTCCACGCCTGCTTGCTGCGATCGCTGCCTGGTGCGCAGCGCGTGATGTGATGCCGGAGGGACTCCGGACCGACCGGCGCACGCTCGAGGATGTCTTCCTCGAACTGACCGGCCACGAGATGAGGCAGTGAGCAGTCGCACCTTCGAGCCTCGTCCTGGGGCGGCACCCATCTTAAAAATACTCATGGCCCAAACGATGATGGAGACTCGCCTGCTGCTCCTGAACGGCGAGCAGTTACTGCTAGTGATCGCCATCCCAACGCTCGTGCTAGTCCTGTTCAGCACGGTCAACGTTGTCGCCCTCGGCAGCGACCGTCGCGTCAACTACGTGCTGCCTGGCGTCCTCGCGATCGCCGTCATGTCGACCGCGTTCACCGGGCAGGCCATTACTACAGGTTTCGAGCGCCGCTACGGGGTCCTGAAGCGCCTCGCTGCGACGCCATTGCCGCGGTGGGGCTTCATCGTCGCAAAGACGGGATCCGTAGTGCTGGTTGAGCTCGTCCAGGTGCTCCTCCTCTTGGTGATCGGGTTCGTTCTCGGATGGACACCAAGGGGATCCTTCCTCGACGTGGCTCTGCTCCTTGCCTTGGGCACGGCCGCGTTTTCTGGGCTTGGGCTGCTGATGGCGGGCACCCTCCGCGCCGAAGCGACCCTGGCCGGAGCGAACCTGATCTTCCTCCTGTTGCTTGTGGGCGGCGGGGTGGTGGTTCCCCTCGATAAGTTTCCGGCGCCGGCGGCGGCCGTCCTAAGCCTGCTCCCGGCAGGAGCCCTGGCCGGAGGACTCCGGGGCGTGATCCAGCACGGCCAGGCCTTCCCGGTAGCAGAGGCGGCGACTCTCCTTGCCTGGTCACTCCTTAGCGTCGTCGCGGCCGGTGCCACGTTCAAATGGGAGTAAGTTGTTCGCTGGCAGGCCGGTTTGTCTCTTTCTGGCTGGGTGAGGCTAGGCGGCTAGGCTGATGCATGTGCCGGAGGCGACTTGGCGGTTCCTCCACCTCCTCGTTTCCCCTGGAAGCGCCTGACCGACAACCGTTCGCCATCCGGGGCAGGCGCCAGCTCATCCTATATGTATGTGCCTAAGGGTATGTATGTGGGCGCAGAGCTGGTGCGAGAGGCAAAACCATAACGCGCATACTGGAGATTGCCACGGGACGATTGCCACCGAGTCGGTTTAGCAAGGAGGTCGCGATGGCAGATGCGCCCACTACCGAGAAGAAGGCCGCGGTTCACAAGAAGAGCCTTCACTCGCCCGACGAAACGCGCCCATTCGGCAAGGGCAAGCTGGAGGTCGTCAACGTCGGCGGCGTGACCGTCGGCCGCTCGCACCATGAGCCTGGCTGGAAGTGGTCTGAGCATGTCAAGCCGATCGCGAAGACCGATCGCTGCGAGGTCCACCATGTCGGATACGTCGTTCAAGGGGTCATGAAAATCGTCGGTCGGGACGGCTCGGAGGAGGAGATCAAAGCCGGCGACGGCTTTGTCATCCCGCCAGGACACGATGCCTGGACGGTCGGCAACGAAACGGTGATCTTGCTCGACTTCAAGGGTTCGCCGGAGTACGCCAGGCAGAAGTAATCGCGCCTGTACCTGACACTGACCTCAGGGTGCCGTGGCGGTGTCAGGGCATGAATTTCAGCCGGGCGCTCAGCAGCTTCCGCACGGATGCATCCAGATGCGCCCGTGGATAAGTACCGTCGAGCACAGCCGTATGGATCGCGTTGTAGGTGGCGTCGTGACCCCCGCGGCGGTTGAGACTTCAGGCTGCGGGGTCACGACGTGACCACGACCGGTCCGGTCCGTTTCAGTCGTGCCTATTGAACACGCGCACAACACAACCCGCCGACCCCAGATCACCTGTAGGAGGGCAAAAGTCGGACAAGAGCTGCGACCGGGAAGGGGACGAGCTCGCGGGCCCGTCAGTAGTCCTGCACCAGGGCTACGATTGGCAGATGACTAAGGACCGGCTGCTGGTCGAGGTCGAGAAAGACCTTCGCGACTTTGCCAAAGGGTATGCAGCCAGCCACGGGCTGAGTCTCTCGCAACTGGTGGAGCAACTATTCTCTGACCTGCGCGAAGCCACGGCTCGCAACGAGGGGAGGTCGCTCTAGCGTCGTGCCATAGGTATCGTCTTCCCCCGTGACGGTCTGCGGGCTAGGCCCAAGCGTCCCACATAGAGTGACGCTTGTGGACTCGCAGTTGAGCTGAACTTCGCTTTAACTTCGCCGGAACTTCAACGCGACCTTAACGGAACTTCAACTCTGTCTCCAGTATTTCCAGTGCCGACCCCGAAAACCGCCTCATTGTAAGGCTCGTCAGCTCGCCAACTTCAATTCGACTTGAAGGGGGCTTCGGCTGGTCTTCAACTCCCCTTCAAGGGAACCCTGTTTTCGGAAATGCCGTAACCTCCAGCCCGGAAATGCCGCGACCGGTGTGTGTGAAAAAGGGGGCCTGACTTCGGAGCCGATCACCGACAAGCACAGGTTTTGCAGGCCTCTGCCCATAGTTCGCCAGAGTTCACCGGCGTTGCCGTCACCGTTGCCGTCAAAGCCTGCATCTGTCTGAGTCTGCGCTGAGTGCGGCTTCCACTCATGGGTCGCCATCTCCAGGTAGGTGGCGTTGATGTCGGGCTCGTAGCGATGGGACCGCGTCACACCGGCGCGGAGCTTGTCGCAGACCAAAATCTGCGGACAGCTCCCTATGAACTCGAACGTATGGCCGGCCCGCTCCACGTAGCCCGCGACGGTGGTGTACGGAAGCCGCACTGCGGCTCCCACCTGGCGGCGGCTCAAGCCCTCGCCAAGGCTGAGTCGCGTACCTCTCGAATCTTGCGCATGAGGATTCGGGTCTCTCCTCGAACGTGTGCTGTGACTGTTCGAGGCCAGATTGCCTGCCCTTCCTCACCTCACGCCGCTGCCCTTGCCGCCTCCCTCACCGGGGTGATCGAAAACATCGGAACAGGTGATCGGATTCGATCGGAACGGGTGATCGGATTCCGTCGGAATCCGCAGCGACCGCCGAATCCCGCAGACAGGGAGTCTTAGAGGCTGCCCGAGCGCTGGCCAGTTTTTTCAGCAGCCTGCTAGCATTCTGGCCGTGCCCGAGACACCCGCCGACCTCTTGACCGAAGCCCGCAAGACCGTTCCCGAAATCAGCTCCGAGGAGGCCAAGGCCAAGCTCGACCGCCATGAGGTCGACCTCATCGTCGACGTCCGCGAACCGAACGAGTGGGAGGCCGGCCACATCCCCGGGGCGCTGCACGCGCCCCGCAGCATGATCGAATGGTACGCCGATCGCACCTATGCCAACCACAAAGCCCAGCTGGCTGAGGCGCGTGAGAAGAACGTCGTCATCCATTGCGCGTCGGGCGGCCGCTCGCTGCTGGCCGCGCAGTCTCTGCAGCGCTTGGGCTTCAAGAATGTGAGCTCGATGGCCGGTGGCTACAACGACTGGTCGGCGAAAGGGCTGCCGGTCGAGAAGTAGGGGCGGCGTCTACTAGAAAGAACCGCCCACGAGTTGCGCCGACACGTCGGCCTCATCTCGGGAGCATCTTCCGGGCACCATAAACGACCTCGCCGGGTGGCCGGCCCTTGGTCAGCCGCCCGGTGCGCACGCGCCCAGTTGTCGTAGGCGAGGTGTTGGTCGAGCTCGCGCTTGAGGGTGAGGAGGGCAAAAGTCGATCCAATCCAGACGGCCAGCCCAGCAGATAGCTGAATACCACCCAGAGTCCACGCGATACCATCTGTTGCAACGCCCGCAGACGGCCTGGCCAGGGACGCATCAACACCGGTCTCGCTGGAAGCGCTTAACTGAACAGCCGTTCGCCATCCCTGGTCGGGCGCGGGCCCATCCTATATGTATGTGCCTAAGGGCGCCCTGTTAGAAGCCAACACTCTGAAGCTCGGAGGGGCAAAGCGCGTTGCCCAGGGTCGGACGGACTTTTGCCGCCCTACAGGGCGAAAATGAAGACCATCTTCAACAGCATCGCTGGGGCTGGTAGAGTAGGCGACTGGTCCGGCGAGATGCCTCGCCAGCCGCCCCTCATCGAACCGTGCATGCGGTTTTCCCGCACACGGCTCTCCGACGGTGTTCACGTACGCGCTGTCGCGGATGGGAAAT